>JBKEEF010000018.1:0-58318 GCA_047975765.1 Alphaproteobacteria bacterium | reverse complement strand
CTTTGATTTCGTCATTGAACTTGTCACCCAAGAAACCTTTTGCTTGAGCGCTTTCTTTTTCAACTTGCATCAAAAAGTCGTTTTGTAGAACTTCAAGGTTATCAACCTTAATGACAGGTTTGTTTTGCCCAACGGTTCCCATATATCCAGAAACACCAAACAAGGACATAAAACTAAGGGCAGTCAAACCAAGTATTAGTTTTGTAAACCAAGAATTTTGACTTTTTCTAAAAAACTTCATCATAATGAACTTATCCTAAACAATATATTTAATTAAACTTTTTAAGGGAGTATAAGAAAAAAGATAAATTTATGCAATCTCATTAATATTGATGTTGAAAAGTTTTTTAAAGTGGAAAAATCTTTTTTGCTATGCTAAAAACAAAAAAAGAAAAATTTATATTGTAGAAAGGTGTTAAATATAATGGCTAGAAAAAAACTTATTGCTGGAAACTGGAAAATGAATGGTCTTTTGGCAGATGGCGTTGAATTAGCAAAAGGTGTTGCGACAGAAGTTAAGAAACTTGGTCGTGTTTCAAATGTAGAATTTTTGGTTTGTCCTCCATTCACTTTGCTTTCTTCTGTTAAAAAAGCATTGAAAGGTGCTAGAGTTGCTTTGGGTGCTCAAGATTGCCACTTCAATCTTAAAGGTGCTCATACAGGTGATATCAGCCCAGCTATGTTGACAGATATTGGTTGTTCTTATGTTATCTTGGGTCACTCTGAAAGAAGAGCAGATCATGATGAAAGCAACGAAATTGTGAACAAAAAAGCAGTTGCTGCTCAAGCACAAGGTTTGAAAGCTGTTATTTGTATTGGTGAAACAGAAGCACAAAGAGATGCTGGAAAAACACTTGCTGTTTGTAAAGAACAAATTTTGGGTTCTGTTCCTGATGATGCGACAGATAAAAATACAGTGATTGCTTATGAACCAGTTTGGGCAATTGGCACAGGTAAAACACCAACAGCGGCTGATGTTCAAGAAGTTCATGCTGAAATTCGTAAGGTTTTGGCAAAAAAACTTGGTCGTGGCACAGCAAACAAAATCAAAATTCTTTATGGTGGCTCTGTTAAACCTACAAACGCTAAAGAATTCTTATCTTTACCAGATGTTGATGGTGCGCTCATTGGTGGTGCAAGCTTGAAAGTTGAAGATTTTCTCGGAATTGCGACAAAAGTCTTGTAATTTATTTTAATTTGATTTAAAAGAACTCCATTATTTATAGAAAAAGGAAAATAATATTATGGAAACGGTTTTGTTGGTTTTACACTTGATTGTCGCAATCTTCTTGGTTGTTATCATTTTGTTGCAACAGTCATCAGCAGGTGCTTTGGACGGTCTTGGTGGCGGAAACAGTGCGAGCAGTTTCTTGAGCGCTCGTGGTAAGGGCAATTTGTTGACTAAAATCACAGCAATTCTTGCTGCAGCATTCATGACAACAAGTATTTTGCTTTCGATTTATTATAAAAATCCAGAACATAGAGCAAAATCTATTTTGGATGTTTCTCAAGCTGTTGTCGATTCTGTTGAGGATTCAACACCTAAAGTACCGACTTCCGGTGAATAAATGAGATTTGGAATTAGAAATACAGAGGCACCTTTTCAATAGGTGCCTCTGACACTTTAAAAAAGAGGAAAAATTATGTCAGAAAATATATTTGCAGAAAACCTAAATCCTAAAAATAAATTCATTTTTATTACGGGAGGAGTTGTGTCGTCTTTGGGCAAAGGTTTGGCTTCTGCCTCTCTGGCCTCGTTGCTTCAGAGTAAAGGTTTTAAAGTCAGACTTCGTAAGCTTGATCCATATCTCAATGTTGATCCTGGTACAATGTCACCTTATCAACATGGTGAAGTTTATGTGACGGATGACGGAACAGAGGCAGATTTGGATTTGGGACACTATGAGCGTTTTTCTGGTGTTGCTGCAAAGAAAACAGATAGTGTGACAACTGGAAAAATTTATCAACGTGTGATTGATAAAGAAAGACGTGGAGATTATCTGGGGGCGACTATTCAAGTTATTCCTCATGTAACGAATGAAATTAGAGATTTCATTTTTTCTGATTTGACAGATGAGGATTTTGTTTTGTGCGAAATTGGTGGAACAGTGGGGGATATTGAAGGTCAGCCATATTTAGAAACCATTCGTCAGATTGCTTATGATTTAGGAAAAGAAAGAGTTATGTTCTTGCATGTGACTTTGCTTCCTTATATTCCAACCGCTGGTGAACTTAAAACAAAGCCAACGCAACACTCTGTGAAGCATTTGCAAGAGTATGGAATTCAACCAGATATGTTGCTTTGCCGTTCTCAAATGCCTATTCCTCAAAATGAAAAAAGAAAAATTGCACTTTTCTGTAATATCAAAGAAGAAAATGTGATTACGGCTGAAGATGTTAAAAGTATTTACCAAGTGCCAATTTCATATTCTATGGAAGGAATTGATAAACAAGTTTGCAAATATTTTGGTGTGAAATGTGATGTTCCTGCTGATTTGACGAAGTGGCAAAAAATTGTTGATGTAATTAAGAATCCAGAGGGTGAAGTCCAAATTGCTGTTGTTGGAAAATATGTTCAACTTCTTGAAGCATACAAATCTTTGAACGAAGCATTGGTTCATGGTGGAATTGCGAACAAGCATAAGGTGAAAATCAAGTGGATAGATTCTGAAGACTTGGAAAAAGGAAATCCACAAGAACTTCTTTCAGATGTTAGTGCTATTCTTGTTCCTGGAGGGTTTGGTTCTCGTGGAACAGATGGTAAAATGCTTGCTATTCGTTACGCTCGTGAAAATAAAATTCCATTCTTAGGTATTTGTTTTGGGATGCAGTTAGCAGTGATTGAAACAATGAGAAATGTTGTTGGTATCAAAAATGCTGGAACAACAGAAATTCATGAAGGTTGTGAACCAATTGTTGGTTTGATGACAGAATGGGATAGAGAAGGGGCAAAACAAATTCGCCACAAAGATGGAGATTTGGGTGGAACAATGCGTCTAGGAGCCTATGAAAGCGTTTTGAAACCTGATTCACTTGTTCGTCAGGTCTATGGAAAAGAAACAATTTCTGAGCGTCATCGTCACCGCTATGAAGTAAATATGAAATATGAAAAAGATTTGAATTCTGCAGGGATGTTTATTGCTGCAACTTCTCCTGATGGAAAACTTCCTGAAATTGCAGAAATTAAAAATCATCCTTGGTTTGTGGGTGTTCAATTCCATCCAGAACTTAAGTCTAAACCATTTGACCCGCATCCACTTTTTGTGTCTTTTGTAAAAGCTGCAATCGACAAAAGTAGATTGTTGTAGTTTTACTCTTATTTATGTTTATAGGTGCGTAATCATTTTTCATTACGCGCCTATATTTGTTTAATACTATAGTTAATATTGCTTTTATGCTCTTTTTTTTGTTAATATGTGTGATTATTTATCTGCTAACTATAATATTTAAGAGAGAGAAAGATGAAGCATTTTTTATGGTCATTTTTATTATCATCAACAATGATTACAACTGCAAATGCTGCTTGTATTGTGAATTCTAACGGCTCATATACATGTTCTGTTGATGGAAATGGGGATATTAATGAGGAGTTCAACTCCGATGTGTTAGTTACATCTTCTCAAACCCCTAGATATGCGATTATACTTTCAGATGCAACTGGTGAAGTGAATTTTGTAAATAATGGTGATATAACAAGTGAATATACCGGTGGTATTTCATATAACCCTGGTTCTGCTTCTCATGTCACTTCAAAAGTTTCTATTGTTCAAAATGGAAACATATATAGAAGTGGAAGTGCGGGATTATATGGACTTTACGCCTCAAACTATACTGGTGATTCTGAGATTACATTAAATGGCAATATATTGGTTGATAATGCAACGACCACCACTCATGGAATTGTAGCTAGAGCATATGGTACAAACACAGTTAGGCTAGCCGATGGTGCTAAAATTGTATTACAAGCTTCAACAAAAAGAGATCTGAAAGGAATTTCAATCGGAGAGGTTGGTGAAACATCAAATATCTACCTTGGTAAGAACTCATTGATTGATACTTACTATGGTGGAGATAGAGGAATGAGCATTACCACCGAAAATCTTTTTCTCAATATGGATGTTGGTTCTAAAATTCTTGCAGGATATCAAGCTTTGTTTATCAGTGAGCTAACAGGAACAGGAACAGTTATTAACTCAGGAACCATTGATTCATTAAGTTCTCTTTCAATTGTTTTGAATAATAGTTCGACTGGAACTTTAGATTTTTATAATAATGGAACATATAATGGAGTTATTACTTCATATGCAACAGGGGTTGCTAATGTCAAAAACTATGGCACTTTAAATCTAATTAATCCTGATTTTTATGGCATGTCACCGACATCAATCGTTACAACAGGGCAATATCTTGTTGATGGTAATTCTGTTCACAATATGAACAATGGTGCAATGCAAGCTGCTTTCCAAGGACTAAGCACATTTGCCAATAGTGGCGTGATTGACATGACTTATAACTCTCATGCTGGAGATGTATTAGTATTAACTTCTAATGCAGCTGGTGGAACATCAGGTGGTACTTCTAATTATATTTCTAATGGCGGTTCATTAAAGATAGACACTGTTTTGAATGAAGGTGGAGCGAACTCTGCTTCAGACGTTTTGGTGGTTGATAATACGGTTCTTGGATCTGGTGCGACTAATATCTTAGTTAAAAATGCTGGAGGCAAGGGTGCTGAGACAATTGGCGACGGAATTAAGGTTGTTGAAGTTAAAGGCACTTCATCTGATGCAGGTTCATTTAAGTTAGGCTCAAGTCTAACAGCAGGTATTTATGAATACACCCTTCATCAAGGTGACTTAGCAGGTGTTGATGCTTTGAGTTGGTATCTGAGAGCAAACTCAGCAAATGTATCTCCAAAGATTGGTGGGGTTTTAGCGACACAATCAGCGATGAATGATATCTTTATGCACGGATTGTATGACAGATTAGGACGTCCAAGTTTTATTGATAACTGCTCAGAAGTTTATAATAAGTATGGCATGTGGGCAAGAATTGAAGGTCGTAATGCTTCTGGTTCTGTTGATGCCTCAGCTAAGTTTGATACAGATATTTACTCAACACAAATCGGTTCAGACATTTACCGAACAGACTTAGAAAAGGGTAGTGTCCACGTTGGTTTGATGGGAAGTTATGGTCGTATCAAAACAGAAAGCAAGTCTAAGACCACAGGAAGCAAGGCACATCAAATGTTTATGGTTTAGGAACTTATGCAACTTACTATAATGGACCATTATATATTGATGGTTGGACCCAATATTCTTGGGCAGACAACAAAGTTGGAGTTAGAGGCAATAGCAAAGATAAATATGATAGCTCTAACATCACTTTGAGTGTTGAAACTGGTTATGGACATCCATTTACACAAGATAATTACTATCACTACATTGTTGAGCCACAAGCACAACTAGCATATGTTATGACAGATATGGATAGTTATACAAGTAAGGTTGATGGGTTACATGTCAGTGGTAAGAACGATGGTTTTATCAGTCGATTAGGTACCAGAATTTATACGAAAGATAAAGAGTTGAGAGGTTATACACTAGAGCCATATGTTGAAGCAAACTGGATTCATAACACTAATCAAGTTGAACAAAAGTTTGATGGAAACAAGTTCAAGATTGCTACACCAAAGAATAAGTATGAAGTTAAAGCTGGTTTGCAAAGTGCAATCTCACAAAAGTTCCAAGTTTGGGGTGATTTTGGATATGCTTTTGGAAAGCACAATTTTGATGAAAAATCTCTAACACTTGGTGCTAGATACCTGTGGTAAGATAATATTAGTAAAAAATAAGTGCATAAAAATGACATTTGATTGTTGTTTTTATGCATTTTTATGTTATATAGCAAAAGGTTTATTTTGAAATTTGAGGGTCTTATGAAGAAAGTTATTTTAGTTTTATTTTTGTTTGGTTTTTCTATTAATGCTCAAGCTGTTGATTTATCACAAGCTTATGGCGAAAAAACAATGGAAGAAAAGTTGAAAATCTATAAAGAGATTAATGATAAATTATCATCAGATGAAAAAAAACAAAATGCAGTTAATACAAAACTTTACGAAGAAGAGGAAGAAGAAACAGTTACTACCGAAACAATAACAACTGAAGAAGTTTCAGCAGTTCCTTTAGAGGCAGCATCATCATCTTCTTCAGAAAGTGATGAAGGTACAATTTCAAAATATTGGAATAAGTTTAAGCATAATACTTCTGAAACATGGAATAACCCGACAAATTATAATGTTATGGTTCCTTTCTATGCTTGGCATAACCGTTTGGCTTATGATAAAGAGCATATTGAAAAATATAATGAAGAAGCTTGGGGCTTGGGTTTTGCAATGTCTCGTTATGATGCAGATGATGATTGGCATTCGCTTTATGCTATGGCATTCAAAGACTCAAATTCCTACTTAGAAACAATGTTTGGATATGCTTACCAAAGTCGTCACTATTTTGATGATGATCATAAATGGTTTGCAGGTGCTGGTTTCACACTTGGTTTGACACAAAGACATGAATATTCATATATTCCAGTTCCTTTGCCTTTACCAATGTTTAGTTTGGGACACAGAAATTTCAACGTGAACATGGCCTATGTTCCAGGAATTAGTAATGATGGAAACGTAGCGTTTTTCTTCACAAATATTGAATTTTAATAAATTGAGAGGTCTTGACGGCCTCTTTTTTTATGCTCATAACTATTTATATCGTTGCGAAAAATTATAAACTCTGATAATTTTATGGACATTAGAAATATTTATTGGAGTTTAGAAATGCTACAAAGAGAAGTTCAAGTCGGAAGTTTTAAAATTGGAAACAAGTTGCCTCTCGCTGTTTTGGCAGGACCTTGTCAAATTGAATCTCGTCAACACGCAATTGATTTAGCTGGAAAGCTGGTTGAAATCACTAAAGAAGTTGGTATTAATTATGTTTTCAAAGCTTCTTTTGACAAAGCAAATAGAACCTCAATCAATGGTGCTCGTGGTGTGGGTATTGACGAAGGTCTTCGTACATTTGATGAAATTAAAAAACTTTATGGTTGCCCAATTGTGACTGATATTCACGAAAAAGAACAATGTGCAATCGTGGCTCAGCATGTTGATATGTTGCAAATTCCAGCTTTCTTGTGTCGTCAAACAGATTTAGTTGTGGCTGCTGCAGAAACTGGTAAAGTTGTTAATGTGAAGAAAGGTCAATTCCTTGCACCTTGGGATGTTCGTAATATTGTCAAAAAATGTGAAGATAGCGGAAATGTCAATATTTGCTTGACAGAAAGAGGAACAAGCTTCGGTTATAATACATTGGTCAATGATATGACAGCTTTTCCTGTTATGGCAAAAGATACTGGTTGCCCAATGATTTTTGATGCAACACACTCTGTTCAAAAACCTGGTGGACTTGGTGGTTCAACTGGTGGAAATAGAGATTTTGTTCCACCTCTTGCAAGAGCTGCAGTAGCTGTGGGAATTGCTGCTGTGTTTATTGAAACACATGAAAACCCTGAAGTTGCTTTGAGTGACGGTCCGAATAGTGTTTATTTGAAGGATATGAAAAACTTGCTCTCAACTTTGAAGCAATATGATAATTTAACAAAAACTTTGGTGAATGAATATTAATCCATGAACATCGTTGATGAAGGATATATAATTGATTTGCGCAAACACGGTGATAAATCTTTGATTTTAACCGTGTTGACCAAACATAACGGAAAGCTAATCGGTTATGTTAAGGGAGCGCTGAACAAAAAAACTTTTTCAACTTTTCAACTTGGTAATTTGGTTCATATTCAAGGCTATGCAAGACTTGATGAAAATATGCTTAGCTTTAAGGTTGAACTCATTTCTCCTATTGCGGTTTCTTTTATGTCTTCGCCACAAAAGCTTGAAGTATTATCTTCTTTCTGTGCACTTTGTCACGATTGTTTTGTTGAAAAAGAACCTTTGGAAAGATTTTTCTATTATGTCGATAGCTTTTTCTCTTTTATCAATGAAGAAAATTGGTTGACACATTATGCTTTTTTTGAATATCACTTACTCAACTTCTTGGGGGTTGGTTTGGATTTAAGTGAATGTTCAGCGACTGGTGTAACTGAAAATTTAGAATATGTCTCTCCCAAAAGTGGAAAAGCAGTTTGTGCAACTGCAGGAGAGCCTTATAAGGATAGATTATATAAATTTCCTCGTTTTGTGGTGGAAAATAATTATATGCCAAGTGATTTAGAAGTCTTGGATTTACTTGAGATGACAGAGTTTTTCCTCAATAAAAACTTTTTTAAAGCACATGGCTTGAAATTCCCAATAAAGCGTGCTAATTTGCGTGAAATTACAGTAGAATATAAAGAAGCAGTATAGAAAATGACAAAAGAACTACAAAATATCAAAGAGGTTCAACTTGCTGAAGAGCTTAGCAAAAGATATTTATCTTATGCGATGTCCACCATCGTTTCTCGTTCTTTACCGGATGTTAGGGATGGGTTGAAACCTGTTCATAGACGGTTGCTTTATGCAATGCGTCAGCTTCACTTAGACCCAAAATCAGGTTTCAAGAAATGTGCGAGAGTTGTTGGTGATGTTATCGGTAAATATCACCCACATGGTGACTCTGCTGTTTATGGCGCAATGGTTCGTTTAGCACAAGATTTTTCTGTTCGCTATCCTTTAGTAGATGGTCAAGGAAATTTTGGAAATATTGACGGAGACGGTCCTGCCGCAATGCGTTATACAGAAGCAAAACTTACAGAATTTGCTATGGCAGTTATGGATGGATTGAATGAAGACGCTGTTGATTTTAGAGAAACTTATGATGGGGACGATAGCGAACCGATTGTGATGCCTTCAGCTGTTCCAAACTTACTTTGTAATGGTTCAAGTGGTATTGCAGTTGGTATGGCAACAAACATTCCTCCTCACAATTTGAGTGAAGTTTGTGATGCACTCCTTCATGTGATTGAAAAGCCAGACTGTGAAATTGAAGCTTTAGTTAGAAAAGTTAAGGGTCCTGATTTTCCAACAGGTGGCATTATTACAGATAGTTTTGCAAGTATTTTGGATACCTATAAACAAGGTCGTGGTGCTTTCAAAATCCGTGCAAAATGGGAAAAAGAAGAACTTACACATGGTCAATATCAAATTGTAATTACGGAAATTCCATATCAAGTTCAAAAAGCAAAACTCATTGAAAAAATCGCTTCTCTCATTATTGAGAAAAAAGTTCCGCTCTTGGATGATATTAAAGATGAGTCAACAATTGATGTTCGCGTTGTTTTAGTTCCTAAGAATCGTACAGTTGATGCTAATTTATTGATGGAACATTTGTTCAAACAAACTGAACTTGAAGTTCGTTTCAATATGAATATGAATGTCCTAGATTCAGACGGTGTTCCTCGTGTGATGAGCTTGAAAGAGGTTTTGGTCGAATATCTTAATCACCGTCATGTGGTCTTGCAAAGAAAGGCCAATTTTAGACTTGAAAAAATCAACAATCGTTTAGAGCTTTTGGCAGGATATTTGATTGCCTTCCTTAATATTGACGAGGTCATCCATATCATTCGTCAAGAAGACGAACCAAAACAAGTTTTGATAAAGAAATTTGATTTAACTGAAAATCAAGCAGAAGCTATTTTGAATATGCGTCTTCGCTCTCTGAGAAAGCTTGAAGAAGTTGAAATTAAAAGAGAATTTGACGAACTTTCTGGTGAAAAAAGCGAAATTGAAGATTTGCTTTCTGATGAAGGTAAACGTTGGGCTAAAATTGCAGAAGAAATTAAATTAACAAAAGAAAAATTTAGTAAAAAAACAGCTTTAGGGCGTCGTCGCACAGAGTTTGTTGAAGCTACTGAAGAATTTGAAATGCCTTTAGAGGTTTTGGTGGAAAAAGAGCCTATCACTGTTATTCTCTCTGAAAAAGGTTGGATTAGATGTCTTAAAGGACATAGTAATCTTGAAGAAGAATTCAAATTCAAAGATGATGATAGTTTGTTAATGGCAATTCATGCACAAACAACAGATAAAATTGTTATTTTTGATACAAATGGTAAATTCTTTAATATTTTAGGTCACGAAATTCCAAGTGGACGTGGTTTTGGACAACCACTTCGTTTGATGATTGATATGGCAAACACAGATAATGTATGCTCTATGTTTGTTTATGAAGAAGGCAAAAAATATCTCATCGCATCTAATTCTGGTAGGGGGTTTGTGGTTGATAATACACATCTTATGGCTCAGACTAGAAACGGCCGAAAGATTATGAACTTAGATGACAATGAAGCTGCTGAATATTGTATTGAAGTGACTGGAGATATGGTGGCGGTTGTAGGAAATAACCGCAGACTTTTGATTTTTGATTTAGAAGAAGTTCCATCTCTTGCCAGAGGTCGAGGTGTTGCCTTGCAAAAATATAAAGATGCGAATATTTCTGACATTCAAATCTTCAAAAAAGAAGAAGGCTTTGTTTTCGAAAAAACAAATGGTCCTAAGGTGGAAACAGATTTGATTACATGGCTTGGGCATCGTGCTCAAGTTGGTAAACAAGTTCCTTACGGCTTCCCAAGAAGCAATAAATTTAAGGGATGTTTATAAATAAATTTAATAAAGGGATATCTTTCGTTAGATATCCCTTTTCTTGTTTGACCTATAACAAAAATAGTGATATTAATCTGGACAGAATATTTACTATTGTGTCATTAATAATTTTTATGTTATGGAATATTTAATTGTTCTTATTAGCGTACTTGGTCTTGTGCTTTTCTTCCGCCTCTTGCGTAATTTTCATTACCTGAGATTTTGGTTGAAATATGATCTTTGGATAAAAGACAAAATCATAATTTTGCCTTTTATCATCAAGAATGGAAAACTTTCTTTGCTTGACAAGTCTTTAG
Organism: Alphaproteobacteria bacterium; assembly: GCA_047975765.1. Taxonomy (GTDB): domain Bacteria; phylum Pseudomonadota; class Alphaproteobacteria; order RF32; family CAG-239; genus JAQWBS01. The sequence goes on along the minus strand of JBKEEF010000018.1, from coordinate 47,383 downwards.
CTCAGTATCTTGAATTTCCTGAAGACTATTACTTTCTGTCTGATAGGTTTAGAATTCACGAAGATGAAAGTGTTTTTTTACCTTGTGTGGTTTATTCATCCTCGTTTATGAATAAGATTCATTTGGGCTTTTCCGACTTTGCAATGAAAATGATTTCTATTGATCCTTCAGAAAATGGAACAATAAAGTGTGAAGTTCCTAAAACTTACAATGTAGATTATGATTCTGTCGCAGTGTTGTCTTTGCTCTTTGATGCAGTTTTAAGCTATCCTGTGACTAAAGCTTTTGCAGATAAGATAACTTCTGATTTGCCAGATGATGAGGATTGGGCTCATTTCCGAAGCAATGATTTGAGCTTTTGTGAAGAAAATGGCGAAGTTTTTATTGTTGTTAGAGTTGTAAAAATAAAACTCTATAAGAGAGAAGATATTATTTCTTTGAATAGAGAGGATTAATCAGAATAAAAAAAAGGAAAGTTGAATCTTTCCTTTTTTTGTGTTTATATTTCAAAAAAAGAGGGGTGTTGACAATAAAATGAGAGAAGTTTTATTTGAATTTGTTAGGAAAGGGGAGCTTGTTAAGGTTTCAGCGATAGATGTTGAAACAGCAACAGAAGCGATTGTAATTGTCCCACATGGATTGACTGAAAATCAGATGAAACAACATGCTTTGAATCGACTCGTGTATCTTTTACAAAAAAGAGAGAAATAACTCGGTTATAGTTCTTTAAATTTCTGAAAATATTGATATAATCACGACAGCTTTTAGCTCTATGCTAATATAAAATTAAGCAAATTGCCTTATAATGGCAAAGTGAATTTTTATGTTTTGTAGCTTATGTCTTGAAAATAAGGAAATTTTTGATGTCAAACCACCCAAATGAAACTCAAAATTATGAAGAAAACTATGCCTTTGAAGAAGCTTCTGATGAAGAAGTTGTAAACACTAATGTTGCCAGAAAATCAAATAGTGTGAATGTTGAAGTTCACGAAAGCTGGTTAAGCAATAACCTTAATCGTTTGATGATTGGGATTAGTGTTCTGTGGTTTGCATTCGTTTTGATTTATATTACACAATTTTTTGGATGGTCTAATCTTTTCTTGATGATGCCTGACGAATTTGGTGGTTTTTTGGCTGGTGTAACACTTCCTTTGGCAATTATCTGGGTGGTAATGGCTTATATTGATCGTGGTTCAAGTTTCAAAAATGAAGCAAAATTTTTAAGAGCATATATGAATCAACTGGTTTATCCTGAAGATGGTAGTGCAAAAACTGCCAAAGCTATGGCTGATGCTATTCGTTCACAAGTTGTGGATTTGCAAGAAGTCACAAAAATGGCGACAAAACAAACAGATATCATCAAAAACGAACTTTCAACTAGAGTTGACGATTTTGCTCGTTTGGTTTATCTTCTTGATAATTATTCAGGAAAATCTATGAGAGAACTTGGTGAAACGATTGAAACTTTGACAAAGAGTTTTGAATATGTGACTGACAAGGCTATTGGGACAACAGACAATTTTAAAGATTGTATTGCTGAATTTAATGTTTCAGCTAACTTAGTTCAAGATAATGTGAAGAGTTTGATTAATGTTGTAGGACCTCAACTCGAAAACATGGAAAAATATTCTGCAAGACTTCAAAATATCAATATAGATAATGAAAATAGGATGTCTAAAGCGAATAGTTTGCTTTCAGATTTTGCTGCTAAATCAAGTACAAATATGGAATATGTTGCTGATTTGCTTAATAATCAATTTACAAGAATTGAGGATGCTTCTGGCAAAGTTAAAGAAGAATATACGACTATTGAAAAAACACTTGATAGAAGTCTTTCTAAAGTTGGTGATTTGCTCGCTTCCCAAAGCAAATTTGTTTTGGAACATGTTGATATGCTTGATAAAAAATCTGATGTTCTTTCTAGCAAATTTAGTGAGCATGGTGATAAAATCAATATTGAAATTGAAAAAATTATGTCTCGTACAAACTCTCTTGAAGAGTCAATTGCAATTCAAGTTAGAGATTTGGATAATGTTTCTAAGAGAATTGAAGGTTCTATGCAAGAGGTTGAAGATTCAATCAATTCTCAAGTTGATGCTTTGGAAGATAAATCTAAATATGCAATTGCTACAATTTCTTCTCTCGTTGATAAATTTGAAGATGAAAATATTCGTATTTCAGATTTGACAGATAAAACAATGGAAAGAGCAGATAAGCTTTCTGGAGAGGTGAATAGTAAAAATGAAAAACTTCATACTATTTCTCAAGAAATTGTTGAAAATCTTAAAACTTTGAGCCAAGAACTTGAACTTAGCACAAATAATATTCGCATTCAGTCTGAGGATTCCATTTCAAAATTTGCGGATGTTAGCCAAAATGTTAAGAAAAATGCTGATGCTTTTGTTGAATCAACTTCTATTATTGTTACTCAAAGCAAAATTGGAGAAACATCTCTGGCTCAACAACAACGTCATATTGCTGATTCAGTTAGCAGACTTGATGCAACTAAGGGTGAACTTAAACGCCAGATTGATGAACTCACTCGTGCTGCAACCATTGTTAATCAAGAAGCTGAAACTTCTTTGTCAAATGTTAAAAAGCATCTTGAAGAAGTCATCTCTAGTTCTGATGAAGTTGCAAGAAGAAGCCAAAAAGTTCTTGAAGATATGCAAAAACAAGCCAGTGAATTTGATGAGACAACCGATAGAGTTCTTACTAAGACAATCAAAGCTGAAGAAATTCTTGAAGAACAAAATAAGAAATTTTCTGGTGTTTCTGACAATGTTTTGGAAAAAGCCAATGAAGTTAAGAAAATTATTGAAAGACAAGTTGAAGCTATTGATGCATCAACAGCAAGTTCAGAAAAAACTTATTCTAATATCTTGAATTCATTCGAAAGCCAATCTGTCCTGATCAACTCTGTGGCTGAAAATACAGTTTCATATGTTTCTGATGTGGTACAAGCTTTGGATGAAAAAGCAGAAGCAATTAATTTGCTCTTCAAACACCAAGAAAATGAATTTAAGGATATTTGTGATAAGATTTCTGAAAACACTGGAAATATTGGTGCTTCATTAAAACAAAACTTGTCAACAATTGAACAAAGTGCAGATAGAGTCTTCTCTCGTATGGCACTCTTGGAAGAAGATGTCACTAAACGTTCTGAAGCTGTTATTGTAAATTCTGGTAGAACAATTGATAAGTTGGCAGAAGTGGACAATATCATTGGCTTGAGAAATCAAGAAGTGAATGAATTCATCAAATCATCAACAGATAAGCTCAAAGAAATTGCCGAAACTTTCAAAACAAATATTGGAACTTTTGGAAATATCGTCAGAGAAGTTAAAGATGAGTCTAATGAAACAACAAATAATTTATTGATGAACTTTAATAAAGTTAAAGAGGTTAACTCTGAACTTGTTCAAGAAACAAAGAATATTTCAATTGTCATTGACAACAACATTAAAAATATTGATGGTGCAATGATTAAAGCAAAAGCTCAGTCTGATAGTATTAGAGACTCTTTCGAACAACAAAAAGAAAGTTTGACGGATATTGTAAATGTAGTTGCAACACAATCTAGACTAGGTGAAACTTCTCTCACACAACAATATAAACTTCTTTCTGATGTTTCTACGGATGTTGCTAAAAAAATGAACGAAATTAATGAAAAGTTCAAAGAGGGAACAGACAAGGTCTTTGATACAACAGGTAAAGTTGCTTATGAAATTGACGTTTTGGGTGATAGACTTTTGAAGGTGAGCGAAGATGTTTCTAAGTCTTCTAAGTCAACCATCAAAGATGTTGAACAAGTGAATATGTCTCTTTCTCAGTGTTCCGAAGATTTGAGTAGAACTGCTAAAGAATCTAATAAAGCAGTTAGTGAAGTTATCAAAAATTATGAAGGTCATATTTCAAGATTTTCAACCGTTACAGCAGAAGCTAGTACGAGTGTTGTTGAAATCAGTGATTTAATCACAGAACAAAATGACAAAATGATTAAGATTAGTGAAGATACAAAACAATTGGTTGATTGCTTCAATGTTGTTTTGAATGACACATCACTCCAACTTTCAAACCGCGCTAACTATGCTTATGACAAAGTGAAAGGTTTAGGCGAAAGCTTTAAAAACTTGAGTATGCAGCTTGAAGAAACTACAAAACACAGCTCTAAACATTTGGAAAACTCAGGAGATAAATTGCGTTCCTCTATTGCAGAAATCACTGCAAATGCAGAAAGAATTTCAAATGAAATTAGAAACTCAGGTGAAGTTTTCTTAAAACAATCAGAAGTTTTGGTTGGTGCAACAGATGAAACTTTGAAAAAAGTTGAAAATGTGATGAATGTTTTGAATAAATCCACATCTGAATTTGTCAGCAAGTCTGATAATATTGTTCAAAAGTCTGCAACTTTCAATGAAATGTTTGATAAGCAAATCAATTTGCTTGGGACAACTTCTAAAAAAGCTGAAGAAAAAATCAAAGAACTCAATAAAGGATATGATGAAGTTGAGCTTTCAAACTTCTTGAAATCTGCAGCTCATATTGTTGAGCAACTTGAAGCGGCTTCAGTTGATATTAACCGCATTTACAATCCAGAATCTGAAGAAGAATTATGGAAGAAATATTATAATGGGGATAGCTCTGCTTTCGTTAGACATCTTGAAAAAACAATGACGAAAAAACAAATTATCAATATTAAAACTTTGTTTGAAAAGAATGTAGAGTTCAGAACTTTTGTAACACGTTATATTTCTGAATTTGAGCATTTACTTGACAAAGCTAAGAAGAGTGAAAATGCAAGCTTGTTGCTTTCTGTTCTTTCTGGTTCTGATATCGGTAAAATCTACTATATCTTGGCAAAATCTTTGGATAAGATTGATTGATGCAAGCATTAGGTTTCAAAAGTAAGGTCTTTTTAGCACCAATGGCAGGAATTACTGATCTTCCAATGAGAAGATTAGTTTCCTCTATTGGGGGTGGACAGTTGGTTTCCGAAATGGTGGCAATTAATTCTATCCACTATAAAAATCCAAAAAGTTATCGTCTTGCAGATGTGAGAAGTGAAAATTATCCTGTTGTTGTTCAGTTGCTCGGAAATGAACCCGAACTTTTTGCAAAAGTTGTTCCTCTAATTGAGGATTTAGGAGCGCATTCTATTGATATTAATATGGGATGTCCAGTTAAGAAAATCACTGCAAATAATACAGGCTCAGCTTTAATGAAAGATATGATGCTTGCTTCTCAGATTATTGAAGCAATATCTAAAGCATCTAAGCTTAACGTGAGTGTAAAATTTCGTAAAGGTTGGGATTTAAATTCTGTAAATGCAGTTGAATTTGCTAAGATGTGTGAAAACAGCGGTGCAGCCTATATCACGGTTCATGGCAGAACCAGAAGTGAATTTTATTCAGGCAAAGCAGATTGGGACATTATCAAAGAAGTCAAAGAAAGTGTTAAAATTCCTGTTATTGGCAATGGAGATGTCAATTCTCCACAAAAAGCTCAAGAGATGCTAGATTATACGAAAGTCGATGCAGTGATGGTTGGGAGAGCCGCTTTAGGAAACCCTTGGATGGTTCCAAATATTCATCAGTTTTTAGAAACAGGTGAGGAGCTTTCTAAACCGACTGTTCAAGAAATCAAAAAAGTTTTGTTGAGACACTTAGATGAACTTTTAGAATATTATGACAATCAGATTGGTCTGCCAATTACCAGAAAATATGTTTGTTGGTATTGCAAAAATCTTTATGATGCAAAACGTTTTAGAGAACGTTATAATCGCATTGATAATTATGCTGATGCTGTTGCAGAAATTAATGATTATTTTGACAATATTGCTGAATTTGTTGCTGGTGGTGAAGATGAAGATATTTTATTTTAAAAATCTTGCATAATTTAGAAATAAGATTAAAATCGTCGTAAATAAACAATAATAAAAAAAGGAAATGACTATGTCTGGAAAAGTTCAACATGAATTTTTAGAAGAAATTAAGAAAAATGATGTTTCTGTAACAGTTTTTTTGGTAAATGGCATCAAGTTGCAAGGTTTGATTACCTTCTTTGATGACGAAACAATTTTGCTTCGCCGTGATGGTCATACACAGCTTATTTATAAACATGCAGTTTCAACAATTATGCCAAGTATAATGGTAGAGATTCAAGAGTAAAAATTTGGGGCTGATTGAATTAAATTCAAACAAAAAAAGCAAGGCGATTGTCGTCTTTCCTAATGTTTATCATTCAGAAATTAAACTTTCTCCAGAAGCTAGGCTTGAAGAAGCACATGGGCTTGCTTTGGCAATCAATCTTGATGTCGTTTACAGTGAAATTGTCAATTTGAAACAAATTAAACCTGCAACATATTTTTCAAGCGGATTTATTGAAAAATTCTTACAAATTATTGAGGAAAATGAGGCAGAACTTCTTATTGTCGATGCCACAATCACACCTATTCAACAAAGAAATTTAGAAAAATCTCTCAAGATTAAAGTTATTGATAGAACGGCTTTGATTTTGGAAATTTTTGGTGAAAGAGCAAACACTAGAGAAGGTGTTTTGCAAGTTGAACTTGCACACTTGACTTATCAACGAAGCCGTCTGGTCAGAAGTTGGACGCATTTGGAACGACAAAGAGGTGGAGCAGGGTTCTTGGGCGGACCTGGTGAAACACAAATTGAACTTGATAGAAGATTGATTGACGATAAGATTGTCAAAATCAAAAAAGAATTGGAAAAAGTAAAAAAGACAAGAGAACTTCATCGTGGGGCCAGACGCAAGGTTCCATATCCAATTGTAGCTCTTGTGGGATATACAAATGCTGGAAAATCTTCCATATTCAATGCATTGTCTAATGCTAATGTTTTTGCACAAGATTTGCTTTTTGCAACACTTGATCCAACCATGAGAAAAATTAGCCTTCCTAGTGGTCGTGAAATTATCCTTTCTGATACAGTGGGCTTTATTTCAGATTTACCACACGAACTTGTTATGTCTTTTCGTGCGACTTTAGAAGAAGTTTTAGAAGCTGATGTCGTTGTTCATGTTAGAGATATTGCAAATATTGACACGGCTGCTCAAAAGAAGGATGTGCTTTCTGTTTTAGCAAACTTAGGTCTGAAAGATATTGAAAGTGATGAGAAATATTTAGAAGTTTTGAATAAGATTGATATGCTTTCAGAAGAAGAAAAAAAATATCAGCAAAATTTTTGCCAAAATTCTGATAGCTTTGTTGCAACTTCTGCTCACACAGGAGAAGGTCTTGAAAGGCTTTTAGAACTTGTTGAAAAGACTCTTTCATCTAAACATCTTGTCAAAAAACTTAAAATTAGTGTATCTGATGGAAAACTCATTTCATGGATATATCAAAATGCAGATGTTTTAGATGTAGAAAACAAAGATGAATATATGCACTTAACATTTAAAATTTCTCAACAAGAATTTTCAAAACTTGAAAGCAAGTTATCTTCATAATTTTATATCTAAATCATAATAAACATAAGGCTTTAACGGTTTGTTAATCCTTAACTATTGTAAGGGTTTACCCTTTAAGTATATATAATGTAGATTATATGTAATTATAAATGTTGATTACATATAGGAATATATTATGAAATTCAGAACTCTTCTTTTATCATCCGTTTTTTCCATTGCAATGATTGGAACAGTAAATGCTGATCAGTTAGTTGTATCTGGTGATGTTACTCTTGCTAGTGATACAGAATATAAGAATAATGCAGGAAGTGGTATATATTCGGGAACAACAGATGCTATTATCGACTCAGATTATGATATTACCTCATCAGGAAATACTGAAGGAGGAATCTCCACAAAAAATGGTGTTGAACTAACCTTAAATGGAAATGGTTCTAACCTATTAGATCTTTCTGGAAATACGAATACTGGCTTTTTTGTTGATCAAAATTCAACTCTCAATATTAATGATTTTAATATTAAGGCTAACGATACAACTACATATACAGGTATCTCTGTGAGCCATGGAAATGCAAATATAACAGGAAAGTCAGATGGTTCGAATTGGTTCCAGGCAAATGGAAATGGAACTGTTGGTTTAAATAGCACAAATAGTGATGGATTTTTGACTATTCAAAATATGGATGTTGAGGCAAATAACAATATCAGACATGGTGTTTTTGCTGATGCGTCTGGAACAACCCATATCATAAGCTCAACAAACAAGACAAATAAATTAGTTGCCAATCAAAACGCTGTTTCAGGAATATACGCCAAAGATGCAGATACAAAAATTACTATAGAAAATATGGATGTTGAAACAAAAGGAAATATTCAACATGGTATCAATGTAATTGATACTGCCACAATTGAGATTAAGGGAAATGGAACAACAAGCCTTATTTCTACAAATAATGGTACCAGTCTAAATCTGGGAACAGGACTACAAGCAGGATCAGGTGCATCTTTGACCATTACCGATATGAATGTTGATGTTAGAAATAATGGAGCATATGGTGTTCAGGCTTTAAATGGTGGAAATATTTTAATTGAGAATACGACAAATGATGATTTGTGGATACTCGCAGATGATAATGGTACAACAGATAATTATAGTGGCGGAAGAGGAATTCAATCTGCGTCAAATACGGTGACAGCTAGTGTATTAACAATAAAAAATATGAATGTTCAAACAAATAATACAAGCTCAATAGGAATTTATGCAGATAATGATTCTATTATCAATATTGAGGGTAGCGGAACTCAAAAAGTTATCTCAAATAATAATGTATTATCTGGTGCAAGAGGAATTTCTAATTCTCATAATTCAGAATTGAATATCAAAAATATGGATATCCAAACAAATGGTAATGGAAGTGGCTTTTTAGTTAATACTCAGGCGACATCAGAAATCAAAGGAAATGGCACTAATTTGTTTCAAGCAAATAATAATACGATTGCAGGTGTTTATACAAAAGATTCTGGTACTAAAATGACAATAGAAGATATGAATATAGAAACAAATGATAATCTTCTTGATGGTATGCGAATTACAGACCAATCAATCGTATCAATTATAGGAAATGGTACAAATTATTTATTTGCAAAAAATAACTCAGATACTGCTGCTGATGGGCATGGTATTTTTGTAACTGGATTAGGTACATTATTTGATATTGAAGGAATGAATATTGATGTTTCAGAAAATGGATCTATTGGTATAGCAGCATCAACAAATTCAGTTGTTAATATTGAAGGAAATAGCAATGGTTCTAATGTTCTAATTGCAAATAAAAATAAAAACAGTATGGGGCTCGGAGGAGTTGGTATAAGGGTCAGAGATGGTGCTAGTTCTGAGATGAATATTAAGAATATGAATATTCAAGCTAACGGTAATGGTATTTATGGTATCTATGTGAACGAGGCTGGAACTTTAAATATGAATGGTATTACTTCTGGTACAAATGTTGTTCAAGCAAACAATAATTCGGATTCAGGTATATATGCAAAGGATGCTGGAAGTAAAATTACTATTGAAGATATGAGTATTCAGACTAATAGTAATGGTCTTTATGGCGTTGCGGCTACAAATGGAGCTATAACTAATATCAAAGGTATTTCAAATGGCACAAATATCCTTCAGGCAAATGATAATAAAAATGTAGCAGGAACAGATGGTGTCGGCATTTACTCAACAGATACGGGTTCAGAAATTAACATTGAAAATATGAATATTCAGGCAAATGGAAATGGATTACATGGCATATTTGCAGAAAACGGTGGAGCAATTGATGTCAAAGGAACATCTGGTGGAAATAATTATGTAACTGCAAATAACAATGATGCAAATGAAAATTTTGAAGGTAGTGGAATCAGGACATCAGGGGCGGGTTCTAAAATTAGTTTCACCGATATGGATATGCAAATAAATGGAAATGGAGCATATGGAATCCTTACTCAATATGGTTCAGAAGTCAATATTAGTGGTCAAGCTAAGGATATTAATCTAAATATAAATAACAATAAATCTACTGGAATAGCAGCAGGTTTAGGAAATAATATAATTAATATTACTAATGCAAATATTACATTAAACAATAACAAAACATATGGTGTTTTTGCGAATGCTGGTTCTAGTATAAATATCACAGGTAATACTTCTAAAAATTCTTTATTTTTGAATAATAATTTAGAAGGAAATGGAATGGCTGTGATTGGTAATTTAAATATTTCTAACATGGATGTTTATGCATCAAATAATAATATATTCCAAATCGTGGACAATGGAGTTGTTTCATTGGATAACACAAAAATAAATATCTCTGATGATAGTTTATTATTAAATGCAAACAGAAACGCTGCGACATTAAATGTAACAAACTCGTCAATTATGAATCAAATTATCACATCTACAACCACAGGAGCTTCTTCCAACGTCAGTTTAGACAACACAATCTGGCGTTCTATTGGACGAAGCAATATTAGTAATTTAGTGTTGAGTGGGATTAATGATTTATATATGTCGATATACTTTGGCAACAGTTCTAGTCAAGGAGACTTGTTGACGATTGAAGATAGTGCAACAAGTTCTGGGACGAATACGCTTCACCTAACATCAGCGGGCGGAGACGGAGGTTCGGCGGATGCGATTGTGATTAATCAAGAAAACGCGACTACAATATTAAGCGACACAGATTTTACATTAGCGAACATCGTTGACAGTGGCTTTTATGAATATGATCAGTTAGGTATGGACGGGAACAATAACATTGTATTGCAGTCTAATGGCGTAATGACAGATACAGCAAAAACAATTTCTCAATTTCCTGCACTTCATTTAAATATCATCAAAACAGGTATGAATGAGCTACGTAAGCGTCTGGGAGATTTGCGCGAGAATTCGCCATATGTTTCAAGTGGGGCATGGGTAAGAACATATGCTAAGCATTTAGACGTTAATGAAAAGATAGATGCGAAGATGAACTTATATGGTTTAGAAGCAGGATATGACTATCAAATATATTCTACTTGTGAAAACAAGGCATATATTGGGGGAATGGCTGGTTATCTTTATACAGATAATATCAAAATCACTCAAAAGAATGGACGTCATGGAAATGGTCACGCGAAGACCCCAAGTGTTGGTATCTACGGAACATGGTTAAATGATAAGGGTTGGTTTGCGGATGCGACAATGAGATACTTCTGGTCCGATATGAAGGCAGCAAATGAAACAGCAGGTGGTCAAGTTATTAGCTATAAACCTAATAGAGACTTTATTACAGCGAGCATTGAAGGTGGTAAGAGATATGAGTATAAGCTGAGTGGAAGCGAGAAATATATCCTTGAACCAAAGGCAGAGTTCCAATATGCAAGTGCAAAGGCAAAAGGGTTTACAACAAGCAATGATATGAATGTTCATTATGGTAGAACAGAAAGTAAGACACTTCGAGTTGGTTCATCCTTTGGTTATGAAAAACATTTAGATAATGGCTCTGTTGTTGAACCATTTATAGAAATAAAAGTGATATTAGTGGATTTAGTGTAGAAGTTGGCGGGGGTTTAAATGCGAAGATTGACGACAATTGGAACTTCTATAGTGATGTTATGTATGAAAAAGGCTCTGTCGTTAAGGCTATCTCTACTAACATCGGTCTCAGATATAATTGGTAAGGATATAGTTAAAAAAAGAACTCTGAATAGAGTTCTTTTTTTATGGAACTATTCAAATTGTTACTTTATAGTGAGATAAGTTTTATAGAAAGAGGAAAGAGTATCATGCTAGAAAATCCTTTACATATTGTTGGACTGATTGTTTTAGGCATTGTTTTGGTCTTTTTGATTTTGAAATCTATTTCAATCATAGTCAAATTGCTTATTTTGTGTGCCGTTATTGGCATTATGTATGTTCTTTATGGAATTTATCCAACTGAAGTGATTATTGCAGGAGGGGTTATTGTTGCCTTGTTGGTTTTACTTCATTTTATTAAAAATCTATTCAAAAAGAAATAAAATATGCAGGTGAGTGCTAGATATAAAGCTGTTTTAGAGCTTTTAGAAGAAATTTTCAAAGACAAAAAACCAGCTGACAATATTTTAAATGATTATCTTCGTGCAAGAAAATATATTGGTTCTAAAGATAGACGTTTTATTACGGAAACAGTATGGAAAATCATTCGTAATCGTTTAAAACTTAGTTTTGATATTAATTCTAAACATCCACGAGATATTTTACTTTGTTTCGTCAAAGACGAAAATTTATCTGAAATTTTTGACGATAGCCAATATGGTTTAGATTCTTTAACTGTTCAAGAAGAAAAAAAGCTCAAAGAGATAAATGAAAATCCTTATCCTGCTTATGTTGAACTTGAAACGCCACTCTGGCTCTATGACAAAATTAAAGATGATAAATTATTGAGAGCTTTGAATTCCACTGCCTCAGCAGATTTTAGAATTAATGCTTCAAATCGTGATATTGTGATTGCTGAGCTTAAAGGTGAGGGCTATGATTTTATTAAAACACCATACTCTCCTATTGGAATTCGTTCTGAAAACCGCATCAGCTTGCCAAATTGTATTGCCTATAAAGAAGGTAAAATTGATGTTCAAGATGAAGCTTCTCAAATCGTTTCCTTACTATGTGATGTTAAAGAGAGTGATAAGATTGTTGATTATTGTTCTGGTGCTGGTGGAAAAGCTCTAACACTTTCTTTTCTTTTGAAAAATAAAGGAAAAATTCAGGTTCATGATATTGATTGGCACAGACTTGAGCAAATTAAACCAAGAATTGAAAGATTAGGTGTTCAAAACATTGAAATTTGCCGAGAAATTACTGATGAAGATTATGATATCTTCATCATTGATGCGCCTTGCTCTGGTACAGGAACATGGAGAAGAAGTCCAGATGCAAAGTTTCGCTTAACCAAAGATAAATTAGAAGAACTGAATAAAATTCAACTTAATTTGCTTAAAACAGCCTATGCTCATACAAAAGTTGGTGGCAAGATAATATATATAACATGTTCAGTTTTGAAAGATGAAAATGAATCTATAATACTTAACTTTTTAAATGAAAATAATATGGTTAGTTTATTGAATATTAAAAATATATTTGAAAATAAAATTAAACATCCATATCTTGCAAAAGATGAGTTTATGCTTCGCCTTTCTCCTTATCAAACAGACTGTGACGGATTTTTTATGAGTATTTTTGAAAAAAAGGAATGAGTTTATGCCAAAAAATTTGTTTATTTATTATCCTAAATGTTCCACTTGCAAAAAAGCAGAAAAATGGCTTTCTGAAAAAGGTTTTGTAGTAGAAAAAAGACATATTGTTGATAAAAACCCAACTTTTGAAGAATTGACCCATTGGATTAATCTTTCTCGTTTTCCAATTAAGAAATTTTTCAACACAAGTGGGCTTGTTTATAAGTCTATGAATATCAAAGATAAGTTTGGATTGGTTACGGAAAAAGAACTCCTTGAACTTCTCTCTAGCAATGGAATGCTTGTTAAAAGACCTCTTATTATTACAGAAAAAGGTGTTTCAGTGGGTTTTGATGAAGAAGAATGGTTAAAGCTGTTGGAAAAATAATTTTAAGAATTAACGCTTTATAAAACCTCCTCTGGTAATATTTTTAAATATATATTTTATAGGGTAGTTTGAATGAAATTCTTTAAGGTTTTCTTGTTTTTGGGTGTTCTGTTCTGTTCTTTTGAATCTTTTGCAGCAAAGGAAGAAGTTGTGGTGCCTCAAGAATATAAAGTTTGGCTCAAAGATTTGAAAAAAGAGATGATTTCTCGTGGAATTTCAAAGAAAACAATCAAAAAAGCATTTAAACGAGACTATTACAATCCTGCTTCTGAAGCAGTTAGCAAAGATCAGAAACAACCAGAATTTGTAATGACATCAACAGATTATCTCAATCGAGTGATTAGTAAAAATAAAGTTGAAACAGCTCGCCAGAAATATAAAGATCTATATCCTTTGTTTAAAGACATGGAAAAAAAATATAATGTTCCAGTCAATTATTTGATTGCTTTCTGGGCAATGGAGAGTAATTTTGGTTCAAATTTTGGTAATCATGAAATTATTGAATCACTCACGCAGCTCAGTCATAATCCTCGTCGTAGTGCTTTTTTTAGGGAAGAACTTTATCAAGCTCTCAAAATTATGGATACTTATGACATTGCTCCTGAAGATATGAAAGGTTCTTGGGCTGGTGCAATGGGACATTTCCAGTTTATGCCTTCAACCTTTAATAATTATGCTGTGGACTATGATGGGGACGGATATATTGATATTTGGCATAAATTTGAAGATGCAATTGCTTCTGCAGCAAACTATTTGACTCAAATTGGTTGGAAAAAGAACGAGCCTTGGGGAATGGAAATTTCTACAACATATAGATTTGACTATGCCAACAGTGGTATCAATAATGTTAAACCAATCGGAGAATGGACTAAACTTGGAGTGAGAGATGTCGATGGTAAGCAAATCAAACTCAATGAACAAGTCTATGGTTCTGTTATATTTCCTGAAGGGCGTAAAGGAAAAGCTTATTTAGTTTTGAATAATTTTAGAAAGATTATGATTTGGAATCGTTCAGAAAATTATGCCTTAGCAGTATCCAAAATGGCGGATTATATCGTTTCTAAAAAAGAATGGAAAGAAGAAGAAAAAAATCAGGCAGTTGTATTGAAAACAGATGATGTTTTACAAATTCAAAAATTTATCAATCGTCTTGGTTTTGTTTCTTTAGATGAGGATGGAATGTTCGGAAGCAAAACAAGACAAGCTATCCAACAACTTCAGAAAAAAGCGATGATGCCTCAAGATGGGTATCCTAACTATCAATTACTCAATAAAATCAATAAATATAATCCTGAGATAGGCTTTGCTGTACCTTTGCAGCCTAAAAAATCTAATAAATGATTATTCACTCTTTACTAGATAAAAAAAAGGGGTTAAATTATGGTGTCCCTGTAAATCTTTATGAGAAAGTGATGAATTTGATAATTAGGAATATTATTGCCACCTTTTTAATTTTATTTGTATCAGCTTGTACAACATCAAGCGAAGATGACGATGTTTTCAGTTTCAGTGGCAATCGTACAAAAAACTCTCATATCTACACAATTAGCAGCAAAGGTGGCGCTTATAAGGTTGGTAACCCTTATAAGATTTTTGGTACATGGTATTATCCAAAAGAAGATTATAATTATTCAGAAACAGGGATTGCCTCATGGTATGGTAAAGATTTTCATGCAAAATCTACGGCTAATGGAGAAGAATATAATATGAACTCTCTTACAGCAGCACATAGAACATTGCCTCTACCATCCATTGTTAAAGTTACAAATTTAGAAAATGGTCGCTCTGTTATCTTACGTGTTAATGACCGTGGTCCTTATGCTAAAAACAGAATTATTGACATCTCCAAAAAGGGCGCAGAAATCTTAGGTTTCCAAAACCAAGGCACAACTCGTGTTCGTGTTCAAATTATGGCAAAAGAAAGTATGAAATTGAAAGAAGCAATGCTTCAAAAACAGGGAATTTCATCAGCATCTTCGTCCTCAAGAACAAGTGGACAACAATTTAATAGTGTTGTTAATAGTTCAAAAACTTCGTATAACAGTGGTGTCAAATTTGTTCAGGCTGGCTCTTTTTCAAACTATGACACAGCACAAGATTTGAAAAACAGATTGAGTAGATATGGTAAAGCAGGAATATATCCGACAACTGTTGACGGAACAAAGTTTTATAGAGTCAGAGTTGGCCCTTATAAGTCCGAAGCAGAAGCCAATTATGCTCTGGATAAAATTTTAGATTATGGCATTTATAATGCAAAAATTGTTACTGAATAGGAAGGCTAAAATATGTTGAAAAAAATCGCTTTAGGTTTGTTAATTGCTGTTTGTTTCTCTGCAAACGCAAATGCTATTGAAACGAAAGCAAAATATGCCATTTTAATGGACTATGACACTGGAGATTATCTTTTTGAGAAGGAAGCACAGCTTCCAGTTCCTCCTGCTTCTATGAGCAAGTTGATGACAGTTTATATCTTGCTTGAAAAAATGAAAAGCGGAGAAATCTCTCCTGACGATGAATTCACTGTGAGTGAAACAGCTTGGAGAAAAGGCGGTGCTGCCACAGGTGGTTCAACAATGTTTTTGCCAATTGGTGCAACTGTAAAAGTTTCTGAACTTTTGCAAGGAATTGTGATTCAATCTGGAAATGATGCTTGTATCGTTGTTGCTGAGAATTTGGCAGGTTCAGAAGAGGCTTTTGCTGTTGAAATGAATAAGAAAGCAAAAGAATTAGGTATGGAAAATAGTAGCTTTGCAAACTCTACTGGTCTTCCACATCCAGATCAAAGAATGTCTGCAGAAGATTTAGCAAAGCTTGCAAGACTTATCATTCAAAATTTCCCAGAAGAATATAATATTTTCTCTGAAAAAATGTTCGTTTATAATGGTATTAAACAATATAATAGAAATCCACTTCTTAATTCTATGTATGGTGCAGATGGCTTAAAAACAGGTCACACAGAAGAAGCTGGCTATGGTTTAACATCTTCTGTCAAGAGAGAAGGTCGTCGTTTGATTGGTGTTTTGAGCGGAATGTCTAGTATGAGAGAACGTTCAGAAGAATCTGAAAAATTGATGAGTTGGGGTTTTAGAAACTTTGATAACTATCAAGTTGTTTCAAAAGACAAAAAAATGAAAGAAATTTCTGTTTGGATGGGTACAAAGCCAACAGTTGATGTTTATCCAGAACATGATGTAACACTCACTTTGAGCCGTTTAGATGCAAACAAAGTGAAGATGACTTTGGTTTATGACACACCTGTGAAAGCACCTGTTGTTAAAGGTGATGTTTTGGGACAAATCAAGATTGAAATCCCAGAAAAAGAAACAATCAATGTGCCTTTAGTGGCAGTTGATAATGTAGCTAAAAAAGGCTTTTTCAGTAGAGTCCTTTCGAACTTGAACTATTATCTTTTGGGGAATAAGTAATGGCGGGAAAATTTATCACCTTTGAAGGCGGTGAAGGTTGTGGTAAATCGACACAAATTAAACTCTTAAACGAATATCTTCTCTCAAAGGGAATAAATTCATTTCATACGAGAGAACCTGGTGGAACAGATATTGGACTTGAACTTAGAAGAATTTTAGTGACTGGTGATAAATCTAAGTTTGACGGCGTGGCGGAAACTTTGCTTTATTACGCTGACCGACGTATTCACCTCACGAATAAAATTTGGCCAGCTCTCAAAGAAAACACTTGGGTTTTAGGCGATAGATTTGCTGATTCAACCACTGCTTATCAATATTATGGTCATGGCAAAAAGATTGAAATGGAAGATTTGAAAGCAATTTATAAACTTGCTGTGGGTGATTTTGAACCAGATTTGACGATTATTTTAGATATTGATCCCAAAGTTGGTTTGGAGCGTTCTTTCAAAAAAGCAGATGGTATGAATGTGAAAGAAACCAGATTTGAGAGTATTGGTTTGGAATTTCACAATAATATGCGAAATGGTTTTCTGGAAATTGCTAAAGAAAACCCAAAACGATGTGTGGTGCTTTGTGCTGATAAATCTGTTGAAGCTCTTCATCAAGAAATTGTCAGTTTAATTGAAGAGAGGTTTTTTTAGGAAGATATGGCAGAGAACTCGGAAATTGTAGATATAGATCCCAGAGCAAATTCTTATCTTCTTGGACATGAAAAGGAAGAAGCACTTCTTTTTTCGGCTTGGAAATCCCACTCTTTACATAATTCTTGGCTTTTTTGTGGTGTTGAAGGCATTGGCAAAGCGACATTAGCTTATCGTTTTGCCCGTTTTTTACTCAATGAAACTGAAATCAATAGAGAAACAGCAACAGGTCTTGAAGTTAGTCCTGATAGTAAGATTTTCCACTTAGTTGTCAATAATTCTCACCCTGATTTGAAAATTATTGAGAGAGATTATACAGACACAGAAAAAAGAAAAATTCTTAAAGCACTAAAAAGTGGTGATCAACTCTCTGATGATGAATTGCAAGACCTTAAAAAGTCAGCATTTATTAGAGTTGATGATGTTCGAACGATAAATGAATTTATGAGTAAAAGCGCTTCAAATGATGGTTGGAGAGTAGTGATTGTAGATAGTGTTGACGAACTCAACAATGCTGGTGCAAATGCTATTTTGAAGGTTTTAGAAGAACCACCACATAAATCTATTCTTATTTTAGTTTCTCACAATCCGAATAAACTTCTACCTACCATTCGTTCTCGCTGTGCTAAACTCAATTTTAAGCCCTTGGAAGATAATCATTTAGCAACACTCTTAAGAAGATATCGTCCAAATCTTTCTGAATCAGAAATCAAAGAATTAATTAAGTTTTCTGGTGGAAGTGTTGGAAAAGCTATTGTTTATTCTGATAATGATGCTCTAAACATCTATAAAAACTTATCAGAGCTTGTTTATGCTAAAAACAATTTTTCGACTTCAGAACTTTTGAAATTTGCTTCAACTTATACCAAGGATGAAGATGTTTTTGCTTTAGGCAAAGAAATGATACTCAAATTTATCTCTGAACATATTAAAAATTCAGAAAATGTTAAAGAACTCGCAGAGAGTTGGGACTATGCTTTAAAAGTTTTTGACGAATGTGAAAGACTAAATCTTGATAAAAAACAAACATTTGTTAATATAATCTATCAGATTATAAAAGCAATTTAGGAGGAATATGTTAGTTGACAGTCATTGTCATCTCGATTTCGACGATTTCGAAGGTGATTTGGAAGAAATTATAGAGAATGCAAAAGAAAATGGAATTTCTGCAATTTTGAATGCTGGAAATAATATCAATGAACTAGAAAACCAGCTTAAAATTTCTGAGAAATACCCATTTATCTATACCGCAGCAGGCGTTCATCCGCATAATGCAAGCGAATATGAAGGTCTTGTGGCTCAAGACATTATCTCTCGAACAGAGCATAAAAAAGTAGTTGGAATTGGTGAATGTGGTTTGGACTACTATTATGATTATTCTCCAAAAGATGTTCAAATTAAAATCTTTTTGGAACATATCAAAGCAGCCCAAGAAACTGGGCTTCCGCTCATCATTCATAATCGTGAAAGTGATGATGATTTGATGCAAATTCTTGATGAAAATTATAAAATAAAACCTTTTATGGGTGAAATTCACTGTTTTTCTTCTTCTCAAAAATTGGCAGATTATGCACTTTCAATTGGTTTTTATCTTTCTGCTTCTGGAATGATTACCTTCAACAAATCTGGTGAGTTGAGAGATATTTTTGAAAAAGTTCCACTTGATAGGCTTCTTGTTGAAACAGATGCTCCATATTTAGCACCTGTACCAAAAAGAGGACAGAGAAATCAGCCAGCAAATGTAATTTATACTGCTGAAAAATTGGCTCAAATTAAAAATGTTTCTTTTGAAGAGCTGACAGAAATTACAACAAACAATTTCTTTAGCTTGTTCAGAAAAGCAAGTGATAAAGGGAGATATGAGTTTTAATGTCTAATAAACTTATTATCTTAGGTTCTGGGGCTTCTCCTGGAGTTCCGTCTCTTTCTCAAGGGTGGGGCGATTGCAACCCTAATAACCCTAAAAATAGACGTTTGAGAACTTCTGTTTATCTGGAATATAAGGGGAATAAGATATTAATTGACACTTCTCCAGATTTAAGAGAACAACTTCTCAGTCATCAAATTAATTTTCTTGATGGGGTTATTTATACGCATCCTCATGCTGACCATATTTTAGGAACAGATTATCTTAGGGAAATCAATCGGTTGACTGGAAAAGAAATCAACATTTATGGTGGAGAAAAAACACTTTCATATCTTCAGACTGTTTTTCCTCATTTGGTTGGCGCAGATTTTGTTACAAACCGTCGATATGGAGAAAGCCTTGTTCCTCATATTGCAAAGCCATATCAAGTATTTATGTTGAATGATGTTAAGATTGTTCCTTTTGAAATTTATGGACATAGCGAAGAAAGCTTAGGTTATGTTTTTGATGATGGTGAAATTGTTTATATTTCTGATTTTAAAGAGATTGATGATAAACTTTTTTCTTTGATTAAAGTAAAACCTAAACTTTTGGTTATTCCTCTGACAACACCTTATGATCAACCTCGTCATGCTGGTTTAGAAACAATCTTAAAGTATATTGACAAGATAGGGGCAGAAAGGGTAATAATAAACCATATGGCAACAGAATGCGACTTTGATTTTGTAGATTCAGCAACTCCTGAAAACACTTCTCCCGCATTTGATAATTTGATTATTGAATTTTAGAAAGAATAGGAATTTAGAATGTTATGTATTTATCACGTTGCAGACCACGATGGAAAAGGTTCTGCAGGTATTGTTAAAAACATCTATCCAAATGCGGAAACTTATGGCTATAATCACGATATGCGTCCTCCTTATGAATTGATTGAAAAACATAAGGAAATTGTTGTATGTGACATTTGCCTTCCAATGGATTTGATGTTTGAAATCAATCAAACCAAGGATTTGACTTGGATTGATCACCATATTTCTGTGATTGATGAATATGCAGAATATATAGCAACAGGTCAATATAAAGAAATTAAAGGGTTGAGAAGAGTTGGAACAGCTGCCATTGAACTAACTTGGGAATATTTTCACCCAACTAAGCAAATTCCTGAAGGTATTAAGCTTTTAGCATTGAATGATATTTTTGACTTGAGAGATAGTCGTGTTCGTCCATTTGAATATGCAATTCAATCTATGGGCGTCAATCGACCAGATGAAAAAATTTGGTCAGATTTGATTAGTGGTAAAATTGATGTTGAAGAAACAGTGGAGAAGGGACGTGCAATCCTTTCTTGGATTCAAATCAGAAACTATCGTCTAGCTTATGGGATGGCTTTTGAAAGCGAATTTAATGACATGAGTTGTATTTGTGCAAATATGCCGCAAGGATATTCTGAATTTTTTGATTCTGTTGAAAATTTGAAAAAATATGATTTTATGGTCAATTTTTATATGGATAAGAAGAATTTGTGGAAACTCACAGCATATACTCAAAAAGATGATGTTGATGTTTCTAAATTGATGGCTCTTTTTGGTGGCGGAGGTCATAAAAAAGCAGCAGGTGCTTCGGGTTTGAAAGAACTTCCGGAGTTTTTGAAAAAAGGTATTAGAGGATAAAAGATATGTTACACCCATGGCATGGTGTCAGCTTTGGAGCTGAAGCTCCAGACGTTGTTACAGCGATTATTGAAGTTCCGAAAGGTTCAAAAATTAAATATGAATTAGATAAACCAACAGGTTTGCTCAAAGTTGATAGAATTTTATTCAGTTCTGTTCACTATCCAGCAAATTATGGTTTCATTCCGCAAAGCTATTGTGATGATAATGACCCGCTTGATATTTTGGTTCTTTGTCAAGAAACGGTTAATCCACTTTGTATGATGCGTGCAAAACCAATTGGTGTCATGAAGATGGTTGACCAAGGTGAGGCGGATGATAAAATTATTGCTGTTCATATGGATGATCCAGAATATGCGCACTATAATGACATTAATGAACTTCCTCCACATTACTTGAAAATGTTACAAAGATTCTTTGAAGACTATAAAGTTTTGGAAAACAAAGAAGTTAAAATTGAAACTTTTTTAGATGCAAAAGAAGCTAAGAAAGTTATTCTAGAGGCTGTTGATTTATACGAAAAAAATAAGTATAAACTCAAAGGTCAACTAGGAGCTTAAGTACAAAATGCCGAGAAATCGGCATTTTTATTGTTTTAAATGAAATTTAACCTTGTCTAGCCCTTATTGTTTGTGCTATATTTGAAAGTGATAACAAATTATTTATTCATTTTAAAAACTTACAATTATGTGTACAAGATCATTAACAGCAGGATCAAAAGGTTTAACAGCAAAAGAACGCAGAGAAATGGGATTTACAGACAAACTTAACGGTTTAGCTGCTCAGTTTCCGAATGATGGTTATTATATGAAAGGCTATCACGCGGATGAACTCAAAAAACAACAACTTGCCGCAATTGATAATCAAGTTGCTGCTGCCGAAGCTCTTGCCTATAAACTAGGAATTGCTGTCTGATTTATAAAAAATAACCCCTCTAGAGTTCACACTTTAGAGGGGTTTATTTATATCCGTTATATTTTTTCAAGGTGAGATTCCCGATTTCTCGGGAATGACAGGAAAAATTTATAGACTTCTAATCAAGTTGGGAACACATCTTAATTTAGCAAAATATTAATTCTGCGGTCCAAAAAGCGGATAAGTTGGAAGATTGCTCCCCAGTTTTGTAAGTTTCCTGAGAGGATTTTATCAAGTTCAGCTTGCGGAACTTTGCTCTGTTCGGCAAGTTCTTCTAAAGATAGACCTCTTTCTTGCCTCAACTGATGAATATTTTCAATAAATGATTTTCTAAAATCTTTGAGATTGTTTTTATGTTGTTCTTTGCTCAGCATTTGTTTAACTCCCATATCATAAAACAAAAGTCGCCTTGAAAAAAAGGCGACTGGAAGTTAGTACCTACACAACGATAGTGTGACATATTGACTGTAAACAGCTTATTTTGCCACCTTCCAGTCATAAGACTAGAAAGCATGCAAAAGTTTCGTCTTTGCAGACGCGTTATGAGAGGGTACTAAACCTCAGAAAGAGAACACCTCTTTCCAAAAGTGAGATTAAACGTATTCCAAACATTTTGCAAGAATAAAAAAGCCTCCCAATTTGAGAGGCTCTTTCTTTAGTTTTTTTCAGAACTTAGTAGCTTCTACCGTAGATAACGTCGATTGTTGCACCTTTTTTACCAGTGAGCAAGCATTCGCCTTCTGTTCCACTTTGATCAAACGGAATGCAACGGATATTAATCTTCATCTCTTTCAAGAGTTCATCAGATTTTTCATCTCCACTCCATTTTCCACGAACAAACCCAACAGATTTTCCATCTTCTTCAATCCAAGTACTTGGAGCTTCGAAATATTTCACAAACTCTGCATTTGTCTTGATAGATGTATTTGTATTGTTTGCAAGGCGAGCCTTTGCTCTTGCAAGCATTTCTGCTTGAATTTTTTCAATTCTTTGACCAATAGAATGAGCAAATTCGTCCTTATCTAAAATTTGTTTACCTTCTTCAGTTCCAAATTTGAGACGTTCTTTGACCATCACTTTATTGCTTTGAACATCACGAGGACCAATTTCGCAAACGATTGGTGCACCTTTTCTTGTCCATTCCCAGAATTTGTCAGCAGACTTTTTATCGCGATTATCAATTTTGATACGGATCTTTTCACCAAAAGCTGTTTGTGACTTAATTTCATTCTGGAATTGAGTGATATAATTCATCACTTCTTCTGCTTCTTCAGGTTTTCTAATCACAGGAAGAATGATAATTTGATATGGTGCAATACGAGGAGGAACAACCATTCCTTCATCATCTGCATGAGACATAATCACGCCACCAATCAAACGAGTTGAAACACCCCAAGATGTTGTGTAGGCATATTCATTTTCATTATTCTTGTTCACAAATGTGATGTTTGCTGATTTTGCAAATGTTTGACCAAGATAGTGCGAAGTTCCTGCTTGCAAAGACTTTCCGTCTTGCATCATGGATTCAATGCAATAGGTGTCAACTGCACCAGGGAACTTATCAAATTCTGGTTTGCGACCTGTGAGAACAGGCATAGCCAAAGCATCTTCAGCTGTTTGGCGATATACTTCGAGCATTTTCAAAGTTTCTTCTTCTGCTTCTTCAGTTGTTGCATGAGCAGTGTGACCTTCTTGCCACAAAAATTCACGCGTTCTGAGGAACATACGAGGACGCATTTCCCAACGAACAACGTTTGCCCATTGGTTGATGAGAATTGGCAAATCACGATACGAGTGAATCCATTTAGAAAAAGAGTCTACGATAATTGCTTCTGAAGTCGGGCGAACAATCAAGGGTTCTTCAAGCGGTGCATCTGGCACTAATTTACCGTCTATTGAACTTAGTCTTGAGTGTGTTACCACAGCCATTTCTTTGGCAAAACCTTCCACATGGTCAGCTTCTTTTTGGAAGAAAGAAAGCGGAATAAACATTGGGAAGTAGCAATTTTCATGCCCTGTATCTTTGATTTTTTCATCTAAAAATTTTTGAATATTTTCCCAAATTCCATATCCCCAAGGTTTGATGACCATACAGCCTGGAGAAGCAGACAATTCTGCCATCTCAGCTTCAGCAACTACGCTTTGGTACCACTCAGGGTAATTTTCTTTTCTTGTTGTTTTAAGTGCCATAATTTTTTCCTCTTTTTATATAAATTTGTAACTCAAGCAACATAGCAAACATTTCAAAATTTGTGAATAGGAATTTTCTTTTATTTCACGAAAAAAAGGAGCATAGAAACAAATCTATACTCCTTTTTTAGCAATTAATCTAAAAGGCTTGGAAAAACTAGTTCATCCTTGTCTGTTAATATACCGGAAGTTACACGATAAATAAAATTATGAACAAGATGAGAAAGAGAAGTCATTGAATATATCTCTTTAGATTTGATTGTATCAAAAAACTTACTATCTTCGAGTTTATATTTTATATGATCTGTAACACTAGATATAAAGACATTATTGAACTTGATTATAATTTCCACATCCGCTTTTTTAAATTTTGCTAAAAAAAACTTTTTATCAAAATTTTTTGAGATAATTGTGTATTCTTCTTTGTAAATTTTTTTGAAGAAAATCAATCTATTGTGGATGATTTTCTTCATTATGACCGGATCATTATCAAAACGGCTAGGTGGATGGAGAATGTCAATTTGAATATTTTTAATCATTCTTTCATTTGCTTTGATAATATTTTCAAGATTTTTATAGCCAATGTGATATTTAGCTGAGTTATTTTTTACTATTACAACCTTTTTTAACACAGAAAGGTCATAAAGATTGTATGTTTCAGCACTTTCACAAAAATCAAAATCACCTTCAATAAAAATATGAATTTGATTTTGAATGACTTTTCTCATGAATTCCGCATCAGGTTTAAAATTTGAGCCAATTATTAGAATGTCAATCTCTTGTAAAAAAGCTGACATATTATTCATAAGCACACTAGGAAGAGAGAAATTATCCAAATGTTTGGTTATCATTTCTTTTTCAATTCCTGTTTTTGTCAAAAAACGGAATCCTTCCACGACATCACTTCTGACTGAAAAAATATCTAACATATTCTCTAGAATATAAGATGAACAGCCAACAATACCAATTTTTAATTGCTTTTTCATAATGTTATAGTTTTAATAATGAGATAATAATTGAGTTTGAATACAGATTTACATATATAAGTAGATTATGCAACCTTTACTTTTTATAACTTGACAAATTTGACAAAAATGTTAGATTTGGTGCGATTACAAATTATTTACTTAAATTATTTTTTTATTATGAATTATACTAATAATGCTGCTCATATTGGAGATGATTTTTCGATAGGACATTTTAATGTTCTTGGCAGAGATGTATCAATTGGGGAAAATGTGACAATTGGTAACAGCTGCACCATTTATGACCGTACAACTATTTCCAATCATGCTTTTATAGGATCTAACATTGTTGTTGGAATGGATTGTCGAATTGGTAAACATGCAGAAATTTCTTGCGGATGCTTGATTGATGATGGTGTTTCTGTTGGATCATATTCACAACTTTCTCTTGGAGAAAAAGTGTTTGAAGATGTTCTTCCGTTTGCTCAGGTTAAAGACGGAAAAATTGTTGGAGCAAACATTGAAGCTATTGCCGAAAATGCGAAAGAGTGGGGAATTGAAGATGTTGAAGATATGCAAGCTGAAGCTTGGAAACTCATTGAACATCTTGCAACACACCCTAGGGGCTATAAAGAATATGCTCAAAAACAACTCCGTCGTTCGCAGACCATTTCTGATGGTATGGTAATCCAGATTATTTGCGAATTTGCTCTCGCCGAAAGGAACGGGAAAGGACTTGTAAAAGCATCTCCTTTGTAAAAAAGTAAAATCTAAAAAGTCAGACCTTATGGTCTGGCTTTTTTTTGTAATAAATTGTAGAAGTTTGTGTATTTACATTGCAAAGAAAACTTAATAAATTATAGTAAGAAAAATAATTTATTTAAGGAGATACCCTATATGTCAAATATTCACCCTAGTGCTGTCATTGAAGAAGGAGCTCAAATTGCAGCTTCTGCAAAAATTGGTCCTTTCTGTTTTATAGGTTCTAAAGCAAAAATTGGTGAAAATGTTGAACTCATTTCAAATGTGACCATTATGAATGACACAACAATTGGTGAAGGTACAAAAGTATTTCCTGGTGCTGTTTTGGGGTCTGGTCCTCAAGATCATGGTAATGAATTCAAAGACGGAATGAAACTTATTATTGGTAAAAACAATATTATCCGTGAAAATGTGACAATGCAATGTGGAACACCTAAAGAAAAAATGACAACTATTGTTGGTGATGATGGTATGTTTATGGTTAACTCTCATATTGCTCACGATTGTGTGGTTGGAAATAGCGTGATTATGACAAACAATGCAGTTATTGGCGGACACGTTCATTTAGGTGACAATGTTATTCTTGGTGGAAACTCTGCTGTTCACCAATTTGTTCGTATAGGCCGTTGTGCTATGGTTGGCGGAATGGCTGGTGCAGATAGAGATGTTATCCCATTCGGTATGGTGTTTGGGGTTCGTGAAGGAATTGGCAGTATCAATATCATTGGTTTGAAACGTCGTGGTTTCACAAAAGAGCAAGTTGCAGAAATTATGCATACTTTCAATGTTTTGTTCAAAAATGAAGAGCTTGGTTCTTTTGCAGAACGTGTTGAATATGCACGCAAGTCCTATGGTCAAAATCCAATTATTGATGAAATTTTAGACTTTATCAAAGATTCAGAAAATGGTCGTCGCCGTGTGATGACTGCTTCAAGGAATGTATAATTGTCGGATAAAAGCAGAAAATTAGGCATTATTGCCGGTGGAACAACAATTCCAAAAAGATTGATAGAAGAATGTCAGGCACAAGGAAGAGAATTCTTTGTGCTTTGCATTGAAGGAAATGCTGATGAAAGCTATTTCAAAGATAATGCTAACATTCCTCATAAATGGATTAGAATTGGGCAAGCTGGAACTGGTTTTAAAACCCTTAAAGATGAAAAAGTTCAAGATGTGGTGATGATTGGTACAATCAAACGTCCAACGCTTTCTGATCTTGTTCCTGACCTTAGAACAACAATGTTCTTCACAAAAATTGCCGCGAAGTCCTTGGGTGATGACGGCATTTTACGAACTCTTGTTAAAGATATTGAAGAAGAGGGGATGCTTGTGAAGGGGATTCATGAAGTTATGCCTGAAATTCTTGCTAAAGAAGGTATTATGACCAAAACTAAACCTGATAAACAAGCACTTCAAGACATCAAAAGAGGTGTTCATGTTTGTTTAGAATTAGGACGTATGGATGTTGGACAAGCAGTAATTGTTCAACAAGGGCTAATTCTTTCTCTTGAAGGAATTGAAGGTACGGATAAGCTTATCGAACGCACTAAAGATTATCAAAGAAAAGGTGATAAAGCTATTTTAGTCAAACTACGTAAGCCAAATCAAGATATGAGAATAGATTTACCTACAATTGGACGCCAAACGATTGAAAGAGCGATTGAAAGCGGATTGAGAGGTATTGCTGTTCATGCTGGAAATGCATTGATGGTTGATGAAAAAGAAGCTATTGAACTCGCTAATAAACATAATATCTTTATTGTAGGGATTAATCCTGCTGATTATGTGGAATAAAAATGATAAATGAAAACAAAAAATTAAAAGTATATCTCATTGCTGGAGAACCTTCTGGAGATGCGCTTGGTTCAAGATTGATGAGAGCTTTGAGAAAAAAAACGAATAATCATATTGAATTTGTTGGCCTTGGTGGAGATTCTATGGAATCAGAAGGTTTGACTCCTTTGTTTGATATTTCCGATTTAGCAATTATGGGGTTAGCAGAAGTTATTCCTAGCATTCCTAAAGTTTTGAGAAGAATTAAACAGACTGTGGCAGATATCATCCAACAGCAGCCTGATATTGTTATCACGATTGATAGCTGGAGTTTTGCTTCAAGAGTTCAAAAAAAACTCAGAAAATTAAAGACAGGTATTCCTCAGATACATTATGTTGCACCACAAGTTTGGGCTTGGAAGAAAAAACGTGCCAAAACAATGTATAAATATGTAGATCATTTGCTCACGCTTCTTCCTCAAGAACCTAAATATTTCACACCATATCATTTGGAAACAACTTTTGTTGGCCACCCTGTGATTGAAAGTGGAATTTTCACAGGAAGTGCTGAAGATTTTCGTAAAAAATTCGATATTTCTAATGAAAAACGTATTATCTCTTTGCTTCCAGGTTCTAGACACAATGAAGTTGCCAGACTTTTTCCAGATTTTATTGCAACAGCAAAACTTTTGAAACAAGAAGATGAAAATTTTGTTTTTGTTGTACCTACTGTGAAGACTGTTTCTAAAAGAGTTAAAGAAATGGCAAGCAAAAGTGGTTTAGAAGTTTTAGTTATTGAAAAAGAAAGTGATCGCCATGATGCATTTATCGCTTCTGAGGTAGCAATTGCAGCTTCTGGAACAGTGGCATTGGAACTTGCAATTGCGAATATTCCACACATTGTGGCTTATAAAGTTTCACCAACATCTGCATTTTTAGCTCGTAGATTACTCAAAATTCAATTTGTTAACCTTTCAAATATTATGCTTGGAAGAGAAATTGTTCCTGAACTTTTGCAAGAACGTTGTGTTCCTCAGAATATTAAACATTATATTGATAAACTTTTGCATAAAGATGAGTTATATGAAATACAAATACAGGGCTTCAAGGAAGTTCGTGAGGTTTTAGGTATGGGTGAACAAACACCAAGCGAAAATGCAAGTGATGTGATTTTGAAGATTGTTGGTGAAAAAGAAGCTAACTAAATTCTAATATATTCTAACTTTATATTCCTCTAATTTTGCTATATAATTAAATAGTTAAATTATATCATTGTTTATTATTAATCTTAAAAAAATATATATTATGAAACTAATTAAATTTATAGATAAAATTATTGGCTATGTTTATCTTTGTATGGGAGTTATAATAAATATAGAATTTATACAAGAAGACAAAGGAAAATGCTTCCTATATTTAGGAATTTGTTCCGTTGTTTATGTTCTTGTAGCTATGTTTTTTTATCTTATAACTAAAAAATACAGAACAGAAGATAAGTACTAAGGTAAACAGCGACATTAAGTTTCTTCTTATATTTAAAACAACCTTGAAATAAAATTCAAGGTTGTTTTTTTT
This sequence comes from Alphaproteobacteria bacterium, assembly GCA_047975765.1. Taxonomy (GTDB): domain Bacteria; phylum Pseudomonadota; class Alphaproteobacteria; order RF32; family CAG-239; genus JAQWBS01. Next base: position 18,033 of record JBKEEF010000018.1, on the reverse strand, counting down.
ATTATAGATTTTATGAATGAAGCATATATTTTGTTTGAATTTTTTTAAATTAATGATAGATTTTTCTGATGCGCAATTTTTAGGAACCATAATCAGATGAAGAAATTGATTGATATTGTTGATACAACTGTTCGAGATGGAGAACAAACAAAGGGTGTTTCTTATAAGAAAGAAGAAAAACTCATTATTGTTCGTCGTCTTTTGGAAGAAGTGAAAGTTTCTCGCTGCGAAGTTTGTAGTGCGAAAGTAAGCCCTGATGAGCAAGTTGGCTTAACTCGAATTATGGATTGGGCAAAATCTGCAAAAATGCAAGATAGAATTGAAGCTTTAAGCTTTACAGATTTTGACAAATCAATTTCTTGGCTAGAACCAACAGGTTGTCGTAAAATCAATCTGTTGACGAAAGGTTCTCAAAGACACTGTGAACTTCAACTCAAAAAAACATTGCAAGAACACTTAGTAGATGTTGAAAAAACAGTCAAATATGCACAAGACAAAGGTTTTGATGTTAATGTTTATCTTGAAGACTGGTCGAATGGCATCAAAGATAGTCCAGATTATGTTTGGAATATGTTAGAGGCTTATTCAAAGCTTGGTTTTAAACGTATTTTACTACCAGATACACTTGGTATCCTCAATCCTTTCTCTACGCAAGCATATGTGGCAGAAACTGTGAAAAGATTCCCAAACTTAGCATATGAATTTCATGCACATAATGACTATGGTATGGCAACAGGTAATTCACTTGCTGCAATTTTAGCAGGTGCTAGCGGGGTTCATGTGACTGTCAATTCCTTGGGAGAGCGAACAGGAAATGTAGATTTGGCTCAAATCGTGACGACCATCAATGACCATACAGACTTTACGACAACAGTTGATGAGAAAAAGCTCAAAGAAGCTAGCCAGTTGGTTGAAACCTTTAGCGGCAAGAGAATTGCTTGGAATATGCCGATCGTGGGTAATGATGTCTTCACCCAAACAGCTGGTATTCATGCTGATGGCGATAAGAAAGGCAATCTATATGCTTCAAGTTTAACTCCAGACAGATTTGACCGAAACAGAGATTATGCTCTTGGTAAGCTTTCTGGTAAGGCTAATATTGAAATGAATTTGAGAAAACTTGGCATTTCTCTAAATGACGACCAAAAAGCAAAAATTTTGGAAAAAGTTGTTGAACTTGGTGATTTGAAAAAGAATGTAACTGTTTATGATCTTCCTTTCTTGGTAGCAGATATGTTTGGAGCGCAAAGATACAAGGCTTTCCGTGTGGTTGGATGTGTTGTCACAACAACGATGAGAATGAAGCCAAATGCTAATGTTCAAGTCGAATATAATGGGGAAATTTATGAAGAAACGGCTGTTGGAAGTGGTGGTTTTGATGCCTTTATGGTTGCTCTTCGTAAACTTGCACCAAAAATGGGGATTGAAATTCCAAAACTGATGGATTTTGAAATCACAATTCCTCCTGGTGGAAATTCTAACTCTATCGTTGAAGCAAATATATTATGGGACAATGGAATGACAACACATGCGGTGTCTTCTGACCAAGTTAAAGCGGCAATCAAAGCAACGGAACGTGTGATTAACTTGATTTATTCTAAAGATTTATTGAAAGATTAAAAAATAAACCGCCATTTGGCGGTTTATTTTGAGGTATATTATTTTCTAGTCTTTTTGTTTTGTTTTTGCGATAACAATTTCTCTAATACAAACATCTTGTGGCTGATTATATGCAAAAGAGATGCATTCAGCAATCTTAGAAGGCTCTAGACCACCTTCAATTGTTTTTTTCCACATCACATAGTTAGATTTGATATTCTCATCTGTAGTGTGCGAAAGAAGAGGGGTTTCAACAACACCAGGGGCAATTGTAATGAGTCTGACATTATTTGCAGAGACTTCTTGACGAATATTCTCTGTAATTGCATGAACTGCAAATTTTGTTCCGCAATAAATAGCATGATTGTCAAATGTCTTACGTCCAGCAATAGAACTAATATTGATGATTGTTCCTTCATTCCTTGAAACCATATCCTTCAACACAATATTTGTGCCTGTTAGAATGCCTTTCACGTTTGTATCAATCATTTTGCTCCATTCTTCATAGTTTTGCTCTTTGGCATCTCCAAGAAGCATTAAACCGGCACAGTTAACAAGCAAATCTGTTTTACCAAACTTTGCTTCTGCTTCTACAATCGCTTTTTTCATTGCCTCAAAATCTGTGACATCAACAGAACGACACATTGAATTTGGGAGTTTGAGTTCTTCCATTGGAGAAAGCTTGCGTGAAAGCAATAAAACAGGATGTCCTGCTTTGCTCATTGTTTTAGCAATTTCTGATCCAATTCCAGAACTTGCACCCGTGATTATAACTAGTTTTTTCATGTGTTATTCCTTGTTTTAATATAATTATAGAAAATCTGTTTCAGATAATATATAGTTCTCTTTAGGTTATTACAAGTAAGCACCTTTTTTGCGCTTAGTGAGAAAAAGGTAACTATTAGGAAGAAATATGCATAAAAAAATCTTGGTAAATTGTGAGATTGAAGTGACAATTCGTATGATTGGTGGAAAATATAAAGCAATGATTCTTTATTTTCTTGCCAATGAAAAAATAATGCGTTTTGGAGAAATTAAGGCAAATATCAAGCATATTTCACAAAAAACTTTAACAAATCAACTTCGAGAACTTGAAGAAGATGATTTGGTTTTGAGAAAAGTTTATCCTGAAGTTCCGCCAAAAGTTGAATATTCTTTGACGAAGAAAGGAAAATCTCTCATTGAAATCTTAGAAAAGATGTGTGATTGGGGTGCGGAATATGCAGATGAGAGATTTGAACTCATCAACCCACAATGTAAGGGATAAAATATTATGAAAAAGAAGCTTATAGCCATTGGTGGTGGAAGCATGTGGGAAGGGAAAAGAGATATTTTTCCAATTTCTCGCCAAATTCTCAAACTTTCTGGCAAAAGAAAAGGTACAATCTGTTTCATTCCGACTGCAAGCAAAGATAGCCAAGTTGGAATTGATGTTTTTCAAAAATACTATGGTGGAAAGTTTGGTTGCACAGTTAATGTCCTAAAACTCTATGAAAATGCACCAGACCATCAAACAATCCAAGAAATGATTTTATCTGCTGACATTGTTTATGTTGGTGGTGGTAATACCAAAATGATGATTGAAATCTGGAAAAAGCACAAAATTGATGATCTTTTGAAAGAAGCTTATGAAAAAGGGATTGTGATGTCGGGGCTCAGTGCTGGGGGTATCTGTTGGTTCAAATATGGTAATAGCGACTCAAACCAGATTGCAGAGAACGATGAAACTGTTCCGCTCATTCAAGTTGATGGGCTAGGGTGGTTTGATCTTATGTTCTGCCCACACTATGACGAAGAAAAAGACCGAGAACCTTCTCTCAAAGAGATGACTAAAGGAAAGAACTTCAAAGCACTTGGGGTAGATAGATGTGCTGCACTTGAAATTGTGGATGATGAATTTCGTGTTCTTACCACAAAAACAACAGCAAATATCTATCTTGTTTACTGGCAGGGTGAAAAATATATTAAAAAAGCGCTTCCAAAAGATATGAAGTTCAGAAAACTCAACGAAATATTATAATCTGGAAAGGAAACAGAAATGACAATTTGTTTTTTAATTTTTTGCAATTTAATCTTAATTAGTTTAGTTAGTTTAGTTATTCTATTAGCTTTCAAATTAGGTTTTTTAAGATATACCAAAATATTAAAAGGAAAAAACTGGTCAGCAAAGACATTTGGCACAAAATATGTTATTAGCCTTGAAAATAGTTCAGAAATTTCTGAAACGCTTAAGTCTTTTGTTGTTTCAGCAAAAATCAGAGTAGGGTTAATTGGCGGACTTGGAGCTGTGAATGAAGCAACACTTCGTTTTTTTGATCCAAAAACGAAAAAATATGTCGATAAAACCTTCAAAGGGCAAATGGAAATTAGTAATTTGACAGGAAATATCTCGACCAAAGACGGAAAAGAATATCTCCACCTCCATATCACCTTGGGAGATGAAAACTATCAAACTATTTCTGGACATTTACTCTCTGCAAAACTTAGTGGAGCAGGAGAATTTTATGCTGAAAAGTTTATTGGCAGTTCTGTAGAAAGAAGCTTTTCCGATGAAATTGGATTGAATTTGTATGATTTTGATAAATAGTATTTTATAACTCATTATTTAGTTTTAAAAATTCTTAAAGAAGATATATCCTCTCTAGCATTATGGGAGGATATATTTTTGTTTTCTTTTTTTAGACTTTTCATACACAAAACAAAAGAGATGTTTTTTGCTGAACAATCTCGTTGGTTTTTATGGACACCTGTCTTATTTTCTATTGGAATTGGGCTTTATTTTGCACTTCCTTTTGAAATCTCCAAATGGGTATTGCTTGTTATTTTTGAACTTTTCCTATTGCTCTTTTATCTCTTTAGAAAAGAGATAAATAAAATCTTTTTAACTTCAATCTTTTTCTTAATATTACTTGGTTATGTATCTGTTTTTATACAAGTTTTGTATATATCAAAAAGTATTTATAAAGTAGAAGAAAAAAAGATTTATTTCACAGCGAAGATTGAAAATATTGATTCAAACTATCGAGGAAAGCAAAGAATTATAGTCAATGAATTGAAAGATTTTGATGAAAATAAAATCAATGGAAAATATCGCCTGACTCTCATTTCACATAATGAAGATATCAGAGTGGGAGACTGCATTGAAACTGTCGCAAGTATTGTTCCACCTACCAAACCTTTTCTTGTTGATGGTTATCTGCCAAATATCCAGACTTTTTTTGAAGGAATTAGTGGTGTTGGCTATGTCACTGCAAGTGTTTTTCCTGTGGAATGTCGAAAAAGCAATCACTTTATGGATTACATTAATAATCAAAGAATTAAGATTGAAAATCATATCAATTCCATTTTGCCAAAAGATGAGGCTGGAGTCATCGTTTCTATCACCACTGGAAGCAGAAGTGGAATTTCTAATCAACTCAAAGATAATTACCGAGATTCTGGACTAGCACACTTCTTATCAATTTCTGGAGTGCATATGAGTATGATTGCTGGGTTAGTGTTCTTTTTGGTCAGATTTTTGATTGCACTAATTCCTTTTTTGGCTGTTCGATTAAATGGAAAGAAAGTTTCAGCACGTATTGCTATTTTAATCAGTTTTATTTATCTTCTCATTTCAGGTATGGAAATTCCTGCACAAAGAGCTTTTATCATGACATCAATTGTGTTAGTAGGTGTTTTACTTGATAGGAATGCGATTTCAATGAGGGTTTTGGCTGTTGCGACCTTAATGGTTCTCATCACATCTCCCCATGCATTAATTGGTCCAAGTTTTCAGATGTCTTTTGCTGCTGTGGTTGTTTTAATTGCTTTCTATGAAAGATTTGCAGGATCAATCCATAGATTTATAAACGGATATAATTATAGAAAAGACAATCTATTAATAAAAAGTATTAAAGTAATACTTCTTTATGTTTCTGGTATTATTCTTACAGATTTAGTTGCGAGTTTGACAACTTCAGTATATGCCATTTATCATTTCAATCGTATGGCAATTTATACAACAATAGCTAATGGACTTTCTGGACCAATCATTGGCTTTATCGTTATGCCGTTTATGCTATTTTCTTTGTTTTCAATGCCTTTTGGACTTGACGAAATTCCCCTGAAAATCTGCGGTTGGGGGACAAAAAAAGTGAATGAAATTGTTTCTTATGTTGCTGGCCTTCCAGATTCATCTATTCTTGTTCCATCATTTCCACTGTGGGGAATGTTATTAATGACTTTTGGTGGTCTATGGCTTTGTATTTGGCAGAAAAGTTGGAGAAATTGGGGGTGGATTGCAATCCTCTTAGGACTTCTAAGTCTTTTCACTGTTTTCGCACCTGATTTAATTGTCAATGAAGATGCTAAAGCGATTGCAATTAAGGATAACTCAGGAAAAATGATTATTCTTCCATCTCGAGGTAATTATGTTTTGAAAAAGATTTGGCTTGAAAAAAATGCAAGTAAAGCTTTAACAGAAAAACAAAAAAAAGAACTAAAACAAATATATAATGGTGAAAAAGAAAATCTTGATTGGATAGATTTAACCTGTAATGAAACTTATTGTGATTATAAAAACCGTATAAGAATCTATAAAAATGGCAAGTTTTATGATATAAAGGAAAATGAATTTTTTATTGTTTATAGTGGTGGTTCTGTTTGGATTGAAAATGAATTGCTAAAAATCAGAACAATAGATGAATATTTAGGTAAAAAGACCTATATTATAAATAATTAAACATATTATGTAAGGAGAAAGATTATGACGGTACATCGCTTTATTCTAAACGAGACTAGTTATCACGGACATGGTGCAATCAAAGAAATTATCTCTGAAATAAAACATAGAAACTTCAAGAAAGCTTTCATTGTCACAGATAAAGATTTAGTCAAATTCAATGTGGTAAAAAAAGTTACGGATATTTTAGATGAACATAAATTTCCTTATGTGGTTTTTGATGATGTGAAAGCAAATCCTGCAGTTTCTACTGTAAAAGCAGGAGTTGAAGCCTATAAAAAGTCTGGTGCTGATTGTATTGTGGCCATTGGTGGTGGTTCTCCGATTGATACTGCAAAAGGGATTGGTATTATTATCAACAATCCAGAATTTGCAGATGTTGTTTCTCTTGAAGGTGTTGCACCAACAAAAAACCGTTCTGTTCCAATTATTGCTATCCCAACAACAGCTGGAACTGCAGCAGAAACGACCATCAATTATGTGATTACTGATGAAGCAAAGAAACGTAAATTTGTTTGTGTCGATCCTAATGATATTCCAGTTGTGGCAATTGTTGACCCTGATATGATGTCATCTATGCCTAAAGGATTAACAGCAGCAACAGGAATGGATGCACTCACACACGCAATTGAAGCTTATACAACACTTGGTGCCTGGGAACTCGCAGATACCTTGAATTTGAAAGCAATTGAAATGATTGGACGTTCGCTTCGTGGAGCAGTTCAAAATAACCCAGAAGCTAGAGCAGATATGGCACTTGCACAATATGTTACAGGTATGGCTTTTTCCAATGTAGGGTTAGGGGTTGTTCATGGAATGGCACATCCGCTTGGCGCTTTTTATGATACACCACATGGTATTGCTAATGCAGTTCTTCTTCCATATGTTATGGAATTTAATGCACCAGATACAGCTGAAAAATTCAGAGATGTTGCAAAAGCACTTGGTGTAGAAGGTACAGAAAAAATGGGCCAAGAAGAATATCGTAAAGCTGCAATTAATGCTGTTAAACAACTTTCAAAAGATGTTGGCATTCCTGCAACCCTCAAAGAAATAGGGGTTAGAGAGGAAGATTTAGAAATATTGGCAAAAGCTGCAATGGCGGATGTTTGTACAGGTGGAAACCCGAGGGCTTGCAATCTAGATTTAGTTTTAGATGTTTATAAAAAAGCTTATAAAGGCTAGATAATTCTTTATAAAAAACAAAAAACCTCTTCCGTTTGGGGCAGGAAGAGGTTTTCTTTTGTTGTTAGAATAGGAAAAAATATCTTGGCCTATCGATTAGAACGAATTCTACGATATCCGTTTGATAATTCTTCAGATTCTTTTTTTCTTTTAATCAAAGCTTTCTTTTTTTCTTTGTAAGCTTTGAGTCCTTCTTGGGCTTCTATTTTTTCTGTTTCTGAAATATCTTCACTTTTGACATATTCTGACAAAAATGAGATGTTATTTTCGACAATCCATAGCTCGCCATTAATTGCGGAAACATCAGAATTGTGCTTTTTTATACGACTATCCACAAAAGAGGAGGAGAGTTGTGCAAAAGAAGCCGCAGAACAAATAAAAACCAAAAAAGATAGCAACATTATTTTTTTCATAATTATAAAAATAAAATAGTAAAATATAAAAATTTGTTTATTGGAAGATATTATACGATATTTTTCTAATATTTGATATTTAGACAATAGTTAATGATGAGTAAGTTTTGTGTATTAAAAATTAAAAAAAAAGAAGATTTAGAAGTTTTAATTCAATTATGATAAAAAACGTAAACAATATAACATTAAGTTAATGTTGTTATGTATTGAAATTTATAGATAAATACTAAAAATAGAGGACTATAAAATACTTCTTTAATAATATATATTTGTCGCATAATATATATTATGAATAGTCAAGCAAATACGTATTATCTCATTGTTATTCAAAGATAAAAAAATAGCTCTGGAATTTCAGAGCTATTTTCATTCATTATCTGTTTTATAAAAACATTTAATTATTTTGCTGCTTCACCCCAAGCATTTTTACCTTCTGAAGGTTGGATCAAAAGATAGATATTGTACAAAGGAGCAAGAAGCCACCAGCCGCATTTTCCCATATCGTGAAGTCTGCGAACACCAGCAGCGATACCAGGAACCAAAACTGCTAATGAATAAATTGATCCTAAAAATGCAAGACCAAGAGCTGAATACATAACACTATCAACAATGTTAAAAAGTGTTGAGATGATAGTATTTGCAAGGAAAAACCACCAGTAATCCCCTACGCTGCTACGTCCTTTGAAATTTGCATAGTTAGAAAGAATAGCTTTTTTGTAAGCTTCAATCATTTTATTTAAAAAATTCATATTATTATCTCCATTTGTGTTGTTTTTTTTATTGTTTTCAAACCATTCTTAACAGATGAAACAACAAATGAAACAAATTAAATTAAATTACACACTATACTTTAGTAAGTATTTTTATAGTTTTTACAATAGAGAAGATATTAATTTTTTGGTATATTCTTGCTTTGGAGAGTTAAAAATTTCTTCTGTTTTACCAAATTCCACAACTTTACCATCTTTCATCACCATCGTTTGATGAGCTACAGCATTAATAACTCTCATATCATGAGAGATAAATAAATAACTCAATCCCTTCTCTTTTTGAAGATTTATCAAGAGATCAATGATTTGTTGTTGAATTGTTACATCAAGAGCAGAAGTTGGTTCATCAAGAATTAAGAGTTTAGGATTTAAAACTAAGGCACGAGCAATCGCAATTCTTTGTCTTTGTCCACCAGAAAATTCGTGAGGATATTTTTCAAGGTCATCTTTTTCGAGTCCCACATCAGAGATTGCTTTGTAAATTATTGTTTCTTTCGTTTTTTTATCCATTTTGGAAGACTGAACACTTAAGCCTTCACTAATAATCTGTTCAATATTCATTCTTGGATTGAGAGAGTTATATGGATCTTGAAAAACGATTTGAATTAGTTTTCTAAACTCCTTGAGTTCTTTTTTATGATTAAGATTATAGATTTTTTCACTTAACTTAACCTCACCTTGAAATTTTATCAAATGAGCGATTGAAAGCCCCAGAGTTGTCTTACCTGAACCAGATTCTCCTACAATTCCTAGTGTTTGGTTCTCTTGAAGTGAAAAAGAAACACCATCCACAGCATTCACTTTACTAATAATTTTCCCAAAAAAATTCTTTTTCAAAGGGTATGAAACTGAAATATTTTGAGCTTCGAGTATATTTTTATTATTAGTTTTTGTATCTATATTCAATACATTAAAAGAATTTATTAATGTTTTAGTATATATTTTTTTAGGGCTTTCAAAAATTTCTTTTGTTGTGCCTGTCTCAATTATTTTTCCATCTTTCATGACACAAACGCGGTCTGATATTTTTTTTATCACAGATAAATCATGACTAATAAAAATGATAGACATCTGAGTCTTTTTCTTAATTTCAAGCAATAAATCTAGGATTTGTTTTTGAACAGTCACATCAAGAGCCGTTGTCGGTTCATCAGCAATTAAAATCTTAGGGTTATTAGCAATAGCCATTGCAATCATGACCCTTTGTCTTTGTCCACCAGAAAGTTCAAAGGGATAGCTCTTCATCCTTTCTGTTGCATTAGGAATCCCTGTTAATTCTAGGAGCCTCAGAACCTCTTGTTCCGCTTTCTTAGAGCTTATTTTGTTGTGCGTAGTGATAATCTCTGAAATTTGTTTTCCAATCGTATGGAGAGGATTAAGCGAAGACATAGGCTCTTGAAAAATGAAAGAAATATCTTTTCCTCTGATTTTTTCAAGTTTCTTCTCGTCCATATGGCACAATTCTTGACCATTGAACAAAATGGAAGATTTTTTTGAGTGAAAAGCTTTTGGATATGGAAGGAGTCCTAGAATAGAAAGCGAAGTGACCGATTTACCAGAGCCAGATTCACCCACAATGCCCAAAATTTCATTTTCTTTGAGTGAAAAGGAAATATCATTTACAGCCAGTTTTTCTTCATTATTTTGAGCTTTGAACGAGACTGAAAGGTTTTTAACATCAAGTAAACTCATTTGCTTTTCCTTGTATCAAAAACATCTCTCACCCCTTCTCCAATAAAAATAAGAACTGTAAGAAGTGTTGAAAGTACGATAAAAATGCTAATCCCAATCCATGGTGCTTGTAAATTATCTTTTCCCTGTCTGACCAAATCTCCTAGAGATGGATATTCATGAGAAAGCCCAAGCCCCAAAAAGTCTAATGCTGTTAAAGAAACAATTGCTTCGGACATAATGAAAGGAACAAAGGTAATTGTTGTCACAATTGCATTTGGAAGAATATGTCGGTACATAATTCTAAAATTTCCAACTCCCAAAGCTTGTGCTGCTTTGACAAATTCAAAGTTTCTTGCTCTCAAGAATTCTGCACGAACCATTCCTGTTAAATTTGACCAAGAAAATAGAAGTAAAATAAATAATAAACTGATAAAAGTTGGCAAAAAGATACTCGAGATAATTATGAGAACAAACAGTTGGGGTAAAGAATCCCAAATTTCTAGAAATCTTTGCAAGAAGATATCTATTTTACCACCAAAATATCCTTGAACGGCACCCACAAAAATTCCAATAATTGAGGAGACGAAAGTCAAGATGAAGGCAAAGATGACAGAAATTCGAATTCCATATAGAATTCTTGCTAATAAGTCCCTTCCCTCCATATCCGTTCCTAAAAGATGTTTAAAATCTGGAGCAGAAGGTGTTGGTTTACCAATTTCATAGTCAACAGTATTGAAAGAAAAAGGAATTGCTGGCATTAACATCCAACCATCTTTTTTAATATTTTCAACAATATACGGATCTTTATAATCAGTTGGGGTAGGAAAATCTCCACCAAAAGATGTCTCATTATAGGTTTTGAAAATTGGAAAAAATAGCTCTCCCTTATATTTCAACACAAAAGGCTTATCATTTGCAATAACTTCCGAAAAAAGACTCAAGATGAAACATAATAAAAAAAGCATCAGCGAATAATAAGCACGTTTATTGCTCTTAAAAATATAAAGCTTTCTCAAAGCTAGAGATGTTTTTTTTTGTTTCAATTCAGTTTTATCTTTTTGCAAAGAACAATCCTCTTTCAGCTTAATGCTTTTTGACAGGAACTTGATTTTGTTTTGGTTTATCAAATAAAATATCTGGAGATTCTCCCATATTCACTTGAGTTTCATATTTGATTTCCTCAGCAATTTTAGCTTTTTCTTTTTCTTCATCTGCTTTAGAAATAGCATCTTCATCACCAGACATTGTCTTTTTGAATTTTGCTTTTTTAGCTTCAATTTCCTTCTTAATTTTCTTCATATCCTCATGTTTTGCCATTTTTTGGATATGCTCAATATATTTATCATCTTGTCTCAACCAACTAATATGCCAATTTTCAAAAGCTTTTTTAGAATCTTCAATTTCTTTTCCATTAATGATGTTTTTTGCAAGTGAATTTTTAATCTCAAATTTCATTGCATCACCAACATGTTCAAGGAAAGATTGGTTACAAACTTTTTTATTATATAGATAACTACTTAGGAAAGATGAAATTGGGCAAAAATCATATTTGATTTTAGGTGTTTCATTCTTAGGGTCCTTAATTGCCATAGTTACAAATTTTTGGCTTTTCATTTTTGAAATAAAGTCATTTTCATCTGTTTTATCATTAACACCACTAATTCCTTGCACAACAACAACAGTATCCTTATCTAAACCAGATAATTCAAGCTTATCTAAAAATTCTTGTAGTTTTCCATAGACACAGTTCATTTGTTCCAAGTAAGCCTTTTTCTTATAATATGGATTACTAGGTTTCACCCAAGGTAAATCTATTTTACTCAACCAGTCAGAATTCTTTTTGATTTTGCAATATTCATCATAAACATACATCTCACCTGGAGCATCAATCAAAACAAAATATGTCACATTTCCATTGTCTTTCATCAAATCATCATAGACAACATCTAAGGTTTTTATAGAATTGATAACATAAAGATTGCTATATGGAACACCAATGAGACCTAGTTTGTTTGGATCTGTGAAGCTAGATGCTAAATCATAAGCCCAAGAAAGATTTGTAAAAAGAGCCGTGCTTTCAATCCATTGTAAGATTAGAAGATTTGCTTTTTGAGATTCTGAAATTGTCATATCATTAAAACTGAATGGACGACTGAATTTTTCAACACATTTATCAGCAACAAGTTCATTATTGGTATGGCAAAGCTCAATCCCGTGTGATTGATAAACATTGATTTTATAGTTTGCATGTTTGAAGTTGTTAAAAAGTTCATTATCTTCTAAATATACATATTTTTCATTGCGATTTTTAAATTTCAAATAACCATCAATCATCACATTGTCTAAAACAGCCTCTTTTTTTGGCTTGTTATTCAAAATATTAAACTGGTCAACAATATTCATAAAAGGATCAATCTCTTCAACATAAGCATTTGCATACATTGTGAAATTATTTTTTGCATAAAAGCCAAGCATAATATCTTTTGTTTTTTCAAATTCTTTTTGAGCAACATTTTTACCAGACATTTCGGATAGGTAACCATAAGATGTCGCATTTGGAAGCATAATATATATGAACCTGTTTCCTGTCTTTAGCTCATCTTTTTTCTCATTTTCATAAACTGTAACAAATTCATTTTTATTTCGTTGATTGATATATTCATCAGCAAAAATTCCGCCAAACAGAATGAATAGCAAGAAAGTTGCAAAGAAAATTGCGATTTTATTAGTAAACATCAAAACAACAAAAGTGAAGATAAAAACAATAATAGCAACAATGAAATCTGAGCCTGTCACAAAGTTTTGTGCAAATTCAGGCGAAAAAGTGTTATAGAACATTGAATAGAGAAAAGAATCTGGCGAAATCATAATATATTGATTGATAATTGCATATGAAAATGAAGCTGCGACCAGAGAGAGGAAAATATCTTCAAGAAGTTCGGAAAAAGAAATAAGAAACATAAAACAGATTGAGACAGCAAAAATGACAATTATTGGACACAAAATTTGAGGTACAACATTGTAACCTTCAGCGAAGAGTGAATAGTTTGAAGAACTAGCAAAAACAAGAAAATTAATGCTAATCAAAACAGCAACAAAAAGACCTTTAACAAGCCAGTCAAAAAGAAAGTCAAACATATTTCTTTTGACCCGTGTGTCTTTATATTTTGAAAATCGCTTATATCCATCTCCACGCATTGGAGCTCTTGATTTATTGTATTCAAACATGCTTATGTTACCATTTTTCAAATAAAGTGCTAATCAACAAAAGTTAGTATATTCATTATTATATATAAATAAAGTAAAAAAGACCTAGAAGTCACAATTTGAGATGATTTTCAACAATTTATTTTCAATTAAACATTTTAACTAAAAAAAAGTCCGGTATAAAAACCGGACTTTCATAAACTGAACACTTATTATCTTGAGTAAAATTCGATAACAAGGTTTGGTTCCATCAAAGAAGCATAAGGAACGTCTTCAAATTTTGGAGTAAATGTATATTTTGCTGAGCATTTCTTCACATCAAGTTCAACATAACCAGGAACTTCTCTAGAAGAAGATTCAAGAGCAGCAATAACCATAGGGATTTGTCTTGAGCCTTCAGCAATTTCAACTACATCACCAACTTTTACCATGTATGAAGGGATGTTAACTTTTTTGCCATTAACAAGAACGTGACCATGGTTAACAAATTGACGAGCTGAAAAAATAGTTGGAACAAATTTTGCTTTGTAAACGATATTATCCAAACGAGATTCCAAAATGCTGATAAGGTTTTCAGCAGTATCACCTTTTCTTCTGTTTGCTTCAACATAATATTTATGGAATTGTTTTTCAGAAACGTTACCATAGTATGTTTTCAATCTTTGTTTAGCATATAATTGTTCACCGTAATCAGTCGGTTTTTTTCTTCTTGCACCATGTTGACCAGGAGCAGATTCTCTTTTCACGAAAGAGCTATTCGCATCACCCCAAAGGTTCACACCATAAGTGCGGCATACTTTTTTCTTTGCAGAAACAATACTTTTCATTTGTATATCCTTTTATTTTCTTACATTTTCATTATTGTCCCGATAGTTTTGAAACACGTTTCAAACGGGGTGTTTTTCAACCCTCATTCTCGGAAGTGAGTGCAATTTATTATAAATAAAATATAAATTCAAGTAAAATCTTTAAAAAAAAGTAGATTTTTCAAACGTTATGACTAATAATGACGTAAAACATGGAGGAAATATAAAAATGGGTTACGATTTACTTTTCAGACAAGCTGTTCAATTGCACGAAAATGGCAATTTAGAAAGCGCAGAAAAAATATATCGTCAAATTCTTGAAACGGCTCCTGAAAATCCAGATGTATTGAATTTACTAGGACTTGTTGCTCAAGCTAAAGGAATTCATACTGAAGCTATTCAGCTTTTTTATAAAGCAATTAAACAAGCTCCTACTCATGCTCCTTTTTATTATAATCTGGCCATTTCACTAGAAGCTTGGGAAAAACCTTTAGAAGCAATTGAAGCTTATCAAAATGCCTTAAAACATAGCCCAAACATTCCTGAAGCTTATTTGCAAATTGCCAACATATATTTGGGACTCAATGAAAAAGAAAAAGCTATTCAAAATTTTAATAAAACACTTGAACTTAATCCTTCACTGATTGAGGCTCAGGCAAATATTTTATTTTTAAATGAAGATATTGAAAGTCTCGAAAGCCTAAAAAATCTTCATGCCGAAGAAGTTTCAATTTATTATTTTCTTTCAAAACTTTATCAAAAAAACAATACTGTAAAGGCCTTGAATAATATTGAAACAGCTGACCAATTACTTCAAAATTCAGACTTAATCTGCTTTCAGAAAGGCTATTTAGAACTTCTTTTAGGAAAAAGTAATGAAGCTAAAAGCTCTTTTGAAAAAGCTATTCAATATAATTCTTATCATCTGGAAGCTATAATTAATTTAGCAAATTTAGAAACGAATGAAAAAAATTATGATAAGGCGGAAAAGCTTTATAAAAGAGCAATTGAAATTAATCCTAAAAATCTTAATGCACGTCTTAATTATGCCACCCTTCTCTATCTTGATAAGAGATTACATCAGGCTTTGGAAGAATATAGACAAGCTGTTATTATCAATCCAGAAATGCCTGAAATCAGTAATAATATTGGATTAATTTTACGAGATTTAGGTGAATATGAAGAAGCTTTGGGTCTATTCTTTAATGCTTTTTCCAAAAACACACAAAAAGAAGAATTTGGGCTGAATATTGTTGAAACACTTTACCTGCTCGCTCAAAATGAAAAAAAAGAAGAAGCGCTAAAAATTGCAGAAAATTGGCTAAAATCATATCCAGACAATTTATATTCTAAACAAGCTTTTGCTTCTTTAAGTGGTCAAGAAATGCTATCAAACAAAGAATATAATGAGATATTATTTGATAACTTCGCAGAAAAATATGAAAGCACATTAAAAAACATAAAATACAATTTAATTAATAAAATCAAAGAATTAAACTTAAATATTAAAGGTAAGGTTTTAGATTTAGGCTGTGGAACTGGGCTTTTAGGGGAAATTATTAATATCCCAACAAACGAACTTATTGGTATTGATATCTCAAAAAATATGCTTGATCTAGCAAAAGAAAAAAACATATATCATGAGCTTATTAAAATTGATGCTCTTTCTTATCTCAAAAAAAGTAAAGAATTCGATTGGGTATTTGCCCTAGATGTTTTTGGATATTTGGGTGATGTTTCTGAAATTATTGCTTTATGCAAAGGGAAAAAAATTTGTTTTTCAATTGAAATTTTGGAAAACTCTGAAAAAGATTATATCCTCAATGAAAGTGGAAGATATTTACATAATCCACAATATATTGAAAATCTCCTAAAAGCCAATGGATTTAAACAAATTCAAAAAGAAGAACTCAATTTGAGAATTGAGAATTCAAACAACGTTAAGGGTTGTCTATATTTTTCAAACTTCAATCTTTTTTAAAAACTACAAAAAAAATATATTTTCAATATTTTACATTTATGTTACACTTATAGGTAGACTAATTATTAAATTACAGGATGTTTTGAATGAATAGAATATTTCTGCCATGCATCGTACTTTCTTGTGCAACTCTTTTCTTTCCTGCAGATGCTTTTTCCCAAACGGCATCTGGGGATGATGGTCTCTATCAGTTTTCAGTCGCCAACTCTAGTGATTATGATTTTACAAGCTTTGAGCTTGATGACAATGGAAATTATGTTCTCAAATACTATAAAATAGAATTCAATCCTGAAGCACTAAGCAGTTCAGTAAATATTTCTTGGAATCAAGTTTCTTCAACAGGTGCTCAAACACATTCCGTGAAAATATCAAAAAATAGAACTCAATATTTTCAATATATATACAGCACAATCGACGCCACTCGAACACTATATTCAACACAACAAAATGCTTTAAATGGGGATGTCGTAGCTGATTTTATTGTAATTTCAAGTAATTATAATAATGCTGAAACTAATATGCAGAATGTTACCAGTATAACTGGAGATTTTGTAGGAAATACTGTTTCTGGAAGTCTTAATTCTGGAGGAGCAATTTTTAATGCTGTTGGAGATATCCAAACCATAGCAGGAAATTTTATTGCAAATAGCTCAATTGGATATGGAAACGGTCGCTATGGTGGGGCAATATACAATATATATAGTGGAACCATACAAAACATTAATGCAAATTTCATAGGAAATAGTTCGATAGAAAACTATAATACAGGAGCTTATGGTGGAGCAATTGATAATAGCTTTGGTACGATTGAAGATATTACTGGAGATTTTGTAGGGAACTATTCTTCAGGTGTTTATGGAAATGGTGGTGCAATTTATAATTACTATGGAGAAATATCTGATATCATTGGTGATTTTAAAGAAAATTATGCCTATGGAACAGATGCAACAACGGGTGGAGCAATTTCTAATGGATTAGGTACAATTAGCAACATCACAGGAAATTTTATTGGAAACTACGTTTCAGTAGCATCTCCTGTTTCAGCTGATAGATTTGTTTATGCCAAAGGCGGTGCAATTTATAATAACCATGATGGTACAATTAGCAATATCACTGGAGATTTCATCGGAAACTATGCAAAATTTGTCACTTCTGACGGAAATACAGCTATTGCTTATGGTGGAGCGATATATAACAATGGTATAATTGTCCTTAAGACGACAGAATCCAAAAGAAGTATTTTATTTGAAAACAACAAAGTGATTACCCAAGCAGGAAATTCCGCTGAGATAGCCAAACTCAATTCCATTAACTTTGGATATAATACAGCAGTTATTAATATTGACACAATTGCTAACTCATATGTCAACATTCGTGACCCAATGACTAGTTATGATTATTATGGAAATTCAAGTCATGATGGTCAAATCAACATGAGCGGAGCTGGCTCAATGTATCTTTGGGGAGACAATAGTGAGTATGGTGGTGAGATTAATATCTATGAGGGGGATTTTGCGGCCTTATTTGAAGAAGCTCAAGACTATATCAATGACCCACTCGGACAAAGAACCAATTTCTCGCTTGCAAATGCAACCATCAACTTTGCGGATGGCACAACCTTCCGTCCTATGGTGACAGACAATAAGATTGCAAATCTTGGAGGCACTGTGATTACTGG
>JBKEEF010000017.1:0-2080 GCA_047975765.1 Alphaproteobacteria bacterium | reverse complement strand
TTATAACCCGTGCAAACACAAGATTTATGGTGATGTCAAATGGACAATATGAACTCATTCGACGTACAGAAGCAGAAAATAATCGTAGACAAAGTGGTTTAGAGCTTAATGTAATCGACCACTACAATGGTTCTGAAAGAAGTGTAAAAAGTCTTTCCGGTGGAGAAGCCTTTAAAGCCTCTCTATCACTTGCACTAGGTCTATCTGATGAAGTACAATCCTCAGCAGGAGGGATACAACTTGACACCATGTTTGTGGACGAAGGATTTGGTACTCTTGATGAAGATTCATTAAAATCCGCCATAAATACACTTGCAAGCCTCGCAGAAAGCAATCGGTTAATTGGAATTATTTCTCACGTAAATGAATTAAAAGAAAAAATTGATAAACAGATTATAGTGAAAAAAGAAAAGTCTGGTGGGAGCTTTATAGAAATTGTAACCTAGAGCCTATTGAAATCTTAGATCAATCATAAGATTTTTACAATTTCATCATCAGAAAATTCGGCACTGTTCTTTAATATCAAGTTGACACCAATAAAGATGTTTCCGAACTAATTGTTCAATTTAAAATGACTATATTTCTAACAACAAATGTAACTTGATATTGCAGGGAGATATTAAAGCAATTGGTATCTCCCTATTTTCTTTTTATGGTTCTTAGAGATTTTTCAGCATGACATCTTGGATTTTAACCACTCATTTTATCTTAATTTTCTTAAATAATATACCTACTGATTTTCAATTTTGTCACTACTAACCACTCTTTTAATAATTAAACAGGTTCTATTTTCTTCATATCTTCTTTATCTATTTTATATTCTAACGGCAACTTTTTCGCTTGAAATGGTTCCATTTTACTACCTCCTCATCAATTTTAGTAATATTATACCCTTCTTAGAATATAAAATCACTATTTTTTTATAATACAGTGATTTATATTTATTTTTCATATTTTATCTTCATCATCCATCCATTTAATTCAAAAAACATCCCAGAACAATAAATGTCCTGAGATGTTGTGGATTGTTCTGAAACGTCCTGAGATGCCCTAAGTTGTAATATTATCTCTTTGAGGACTGATATATTCATTTTTTAATCTGTGTGTTTTCTTGAAAACTTCCATTTCATCACTGTTTCACGCCATTTTATTTTTTTCAAGTCAGCTAATCTTTTTCCCTTTTTTTCAACTTTAAGCACCAAATAAACACCGACCAAAGTATCAGGGTGGTTTTTTGCTATGAAAAAAATCCTTACCTAAAACTAAAAATAAAGGTAAGTAATGCCAAAAGGAAAAGACCAAAAGTCAATAAATTCTTAAAATCAAATTGATTTTTCATAGACATACCCCCCTTTCCTAAGATTTGGGGGCAATGCACCCTATAACACGATTGTTCCATGAAAATACTTTTTCCTTATACTGTCTCATAGCCTTTTCTAATAATGCAAAATTAAACAAAAACCTTATATATTTTTTCAAATATATATCTCTGTGCTTTCATTCCTAATGACTCATAAAATTTTATTGCAATATCATTAAATTCCCACACCATTAAATCAAGTCTTTCTGCTCCTATTTGAATAGCTCTATTTTCAGCCTCTAAATATAATTTTTTTGCTATACCCATATGACGAAATTTCTCATTTACATACAAGTCATCCATATAAGCAATTTTTTTACAACCATTTTACTTTTATTTCTTATAGAAACAAAGCATATACCAACAATTATTCCATTATTCTCAGCAAGAATTGATATACAATTATTATCTTCCACTTTAATTTTGAAGTCCTCTTCAGAATAAGGATGCTCCAAATGAACTTATAACTCAGGTCTCGCTTTTACTTGTAAATCATGATGTTTTTGCATATAACCATCTACTACATCGTAGTCATCTATTGTGATATCCTTTGATGCAGCACTGACTCCTATTGCACTTGTCAAAACAAAATACAACAAGGCTTCTGCAATTTTGCCAACAGGCAAAAAATCACAGAATCCCTACATATCAACCTATTCTCAGACTTAATTTTTATTTCTTAGACAGCAACACGACACTTCTCCACATGGAACTTTAAAT
>JBKEEF010000016.1:0-11609 GCA_047975765.1 Alphaproteobacteria bacterium | reverse complement strand
TTTCCGATGAAATCTCCTGTAATATTATTAATATAACTATCTCCAAAGCTATAGATAGCCCCACCTTGAGCTACAATTCCACCAGAAACAGAATTTCCGATAAAATCTCCAATAATTTCATCTATGGTGTTATTCCCATAGCTATAAATCGCTCCTCCAAAGGAATGAGATAACCCGGAAGATGCATAATTTTTAACGAAATTACCTTTAATATTACCAATGTTTGAGCCTTGACTAAATATAGCTCCACCTAATGCATTTGAATTTGTTGTTTTAACATTGTTTTCAATAAAATTCCCTTCAAGGAGACCAATTTTACTGGTGTTATTGTTATAGATTGCTCCACCAGAAGCATCATAATAAGATGTTGCATAATTTTTAACAAAATTACCTTTTATAGAATCAATTGATGAATTGCTATTGTTATAAATTGCACCTCCAAAAACTTCTGACTGTTTTGAAGGGTTTAACGAAATAACATGGTTTCCAATGAAGCTACCTTGAATGTTTCCAATGGTAGAATAGTTATAATTATAAATAGCACCACCTTGGACAATAGTATTGCCCGTACCGTCTGATTTTGCATAGTTGTTTATAAAATTTCCTGAAATATTCCCTATTGTTGAGTTGCCATAACTATAAATTGCACCACCTCTAATTTCAAAGTTTCCAGCAGCATAATTTCCAATAAAATTACCAATAATATCCCCAAACTTGCTAGACTGATTATAAATCGCTCCACCTAAAGCATTATTATTTTCTAAAGAAGCATAATTGCCGATAAAATCACCAGTGACACTGTTAATTGTTCCGTAATTATTAAAAATTGCTCCGCCATAATTTCCTATGCCTGAAGAATAGTTTCCAATAAAATCAGCAGTGATTGAATTTATGACGCCATAATTATAGATAGCACCTCCATAAGTTCCAGCTGAAGATGATATAGCATGATTTCCAATAAAGTTTCCTGTGATGTTGTCAATGGTTTTAGTAAATCTATTATAAATTGCTCCACCAGAAGAGGTATTTACGTTAGATGAAACATAGTTATCAATGAAATTGGCATCAATATGCGTAATTATTCCTTCATTATAAATTGCGCCACCATTTGCTTCGTTGCCTATGCCTGCATAGTTTTCTATAAAATCACCTCTGATAAGTCCTATACTCCCAGTGTTACTAATTGCGCCACCTTCTCGATTTGCAATATTTGTAATAAAGTCACCAATAATTTCGTTAAGTGTGCTTGAATTTGAAATTGCGCCACCAAAATTATTTCCTGTGGCACCTATAAAATCAGCATTTACACTTTGATTGTAAAATATTTGTCGAGAATTATAAATTGTTCTTCCATCAACTGGAGTATATGTATATTTGAAATATTGAGTTTCATTATTTGGCAGATTAACTTCAATGGTGTTTATGTTAGCTGAATCTGTTTTCTCCCAAGAAATACGAGAAGATTTTTCAAATAAAATATTATTTTCTTGCCCAAATGAAATTTTATAAAACTTATTAGTCAAATTTCCCAATTCATCACTTTCTCTAACAGCAAAATTATGTTCGGATTCAGTTCCAGAAGTTAGGATAAAAGCGGAAGAAGGAATGGCTGCTGTGTCAAAAGTATAATAGACACCTTCATATTCAAAAATTGCATTTTTTTGGCTTGTGATAATGAGGTTTCGGGCAGGTGTTCCTGATAAAATCTTCACCAAAGAATTTCCTTGTGCATCAAAATAATAATTTGAACCATCAATAAAAACTTCAACAGAGTTTTCAAAAGATTTGCTAACAAGTGAGAAAGGTGAAGAGACTGAATAATCAGTTGATTCTTTTTTGACTTGATTTAATGTTGGAATTATTTCAGTTGCAAAAGCAGAATGAACTCCCAAAAAAAGCACAGCAGAAGAGAATAGAAAAGGGGTGTACTTTGACTTTCTGTTCATTTCATACATCCTGTTTAGTCAAGTTTTAATTATAATATTCGTTACTATTTAAAATGTAACATAATTTTAGCAATTGTAAAAGAAAAAACTAACTTTCGTTAGGTATTTCAATATAGAGTGGAATATAAAATAAAAAACCCCTCATTTCTGAGAGGTTTTAGTTGCATATAAATATCTACTAAAATTAAAAAGGACTACTAACGTTTGGATCGCCAGGAAATTCTCTCATTGTACCTTTAATTTCTACTTTTTTATCAATATATGGTGCTTGAGGATTCGTAACTGCTTGAGACGTTGCAGAAGGAGAACTTGTTGTTACAGTCTCAGTACTAACAACATCTGTGTTTTGTGGAAGTTTAACCAAAGGTTTTGGAGCTGTTGCTTGCTTTCTAGGTGCAGGCTTACTTGCAGCTCTTGGCGCACTAGATGTTTTAACAGCTCTTTCAATTGCTAATTTTTCTGCTTCTTTTTCATTAGAAGTGATAAGACCCAATTCAGCAATCACTTCCAGTTTACGAAGTTCTTTTGCAGCGCCAAGAATATCACGAGCAGGAGCTTTGTTTTTTTCTCTTTCACGAGGATTTGCAGGTAAAATTGCATCAACAATCATATCTCTTTCAGCAGAAAATTCTTTGAAAGTGATGGCTCTTTCTTCAACACCACCTTTTAGCGCGTCGATTCGGCCTAAGATAACATCAGAAGAAGGTACAGGTTCACCAATGCCTAGGGCAGGGGCTTTGTTGCTCAATGGAAGAAGTCCACCAAGGTTTTGATTTCTAGCTGTTAAAAACTCGTTTTTTGTAATCATATCTTTTTCAGCAAGTTCTTTTAGGACAATAAAGCGAGAAATGACGTTCTTTTCATTATCATTGAACAAAATTTCAACAGCTTTTATGTTTGCTTCTGTTGTTGCTTTGTTATCAAAGTTAACTTTTTGTTCTCTAGCAAAAAGAGCTTCTTCCATAGCTGAACGGCTTTGTCTTTCTGCAACTTCATCAGAAATTTTGAAGATTTTGTTTCCAAATTTGTCTTCAACAATAATTTGACTTTGAATTAAAGCAATGTTTCTCAATCTTTTTTGAGCGACTTCAGACATTTTGTGAGGCAAACCATCTTCTGAACCAAGAAGTGTTGTTTTGTCACCACCCACAAGAATGATATCTTCATAATAAGCCCGAGCTTTGTTGAGTTTGCCTTCTTTTTCATAAGTCAACGCACCAACCATAAGCGCTTGTTGATTTTTTGGATTTTCGTTCAAAGCTTTTAAAAAGTGTTTCTCAGCTGTTGTGAAGTTCCCTTGAGAGAAATAGACGGTGGCTTTTTGTGCTTCTTCACTACCTGCATCTTCTTCATTAGTTCCCAGAAACCAATCCTTTGTGGAGTTATATTCTTTATCTTGATGAAACAAACCACAAGAGGAAAGCATAGTCACCATTGCGGTTGTTATTAAAAACTTTTTGTTGAAACTATTTGAAAACACAAGACCACTCCTCAAAAAAATTGCTCGTAAACGATTGCATTTATTTGCACATATTATAAAATAATGAACGAGAATACAATATTTTTATTTTGATTGTGAATTTTCTGCTTGCAATTAAGTTTTTTTTGTATTAATTATGCTCTCACAACGCAAGTTGTTTGATGTGCGGGTGTGGCGAAATTGGTAGACGCACTTGACTTAGGATCAAGCGCCGCAAGGTATGGGGGTTCAAGTCCCTCCACCCGCACCATTTCAGACCCACATTGTTGGGTCTTTATTTATAATAAAGAGTAGGTTTCAATTTCAATAATAAACTCAAGAGAGAAATATGGATATTAAAGAATTAAAATCAGAAGGCTTGAATAAGGAATATAAAGTCACTATTCCAAGCAAAAAATTTGATGAAAAAGTAGCTGATAAATTGGCTAAAGTTGCTAAAACCGTAAAAATCCAAGGTTTCAGACCTGGAAAAGCACCAAAAGCTATGGTGGAAAAACAATATAAATCATCTGTAGTTGGCGAAGCATTGGAAGATATGATTCAAGATGCAACAGCTGAATTGATTGATTCTAAAAAACTAAATCCTGCGTCTATGCCTAATGTTAAAATTTCTAAATTTGAAGAAGGAAAAGACATTGAAGTTGAAATTTCAGTTGAAAATCTTCCTGAAATCAAAATTGGCGACTTTGCTAATATCAAATTAGACCGTTTCAAAGCAGAAGTGAAAGCTGAAGAAGTTGAAAAAGCTTTGAAATATATGGCAGAATCTCGCAGAGAAACAACTCCAGCGGCAGCAGGCAAAAAATCTGCAAAAGATGACACTGTTGTTATCAACTTCTCTGGTTCTGTTGATGGTGTTGAGTTCCAAGGTGGAAAAGGTGAAAAATATCCTTTAGTTCTTGGTAGTAATTCTTTCATCCCTGGCTTTGAAGACCAATTGATTGGCACAAAAGCTGGTGACAAAGTTGATGTGAAGGTTAAATTCCCAGAAACTTACCATGCTAAAGATTTAGCTGGAAAAGACAGTGTATTTGCTGTTGAGGTTTTGGAAGTTCTTGAACCTAAAGCAGTTGAAGTAAATGATGAATTTGCTGTAGCTATGGGTGAAAAAACTTTGGAAGACTTGAAAAAGAAAATTTCTGAAAAAATTGCAGAAGACTATGACCGTGCAACTAAAATGAAGTTGAAACGTGCTTTGTTAGACGTTTTGGATAAAGAATATACTTTCCAAGCTCCTAAATCTTTGTTGGATCAAGAATATAAAGTGATTGTTGAACAATATGAACAAGCAAAAAAATTCAACCAACTTGATGAAGAAGAAAAAAATCGTCCAGAAAAAGACATTTTGGATGAATATAAAGAAATCGCTCTCAGAAGAGTTAAACTTGGTCTTTTGCTTTCTGAAGTTGCTAAAGAAGCTAAAGTTAAAGTTGAATCTGACGATATCAACAAAGCAATTATGGCTGAAGCTAGAAAATATCCTGGTCAAGAGCAAGCTGTTTTCCAATACTATCTTCAAAACAAACAAGCTGTTGAATCTTTGCGTGCACCAATTTATGAAGACAAAATTGTTGACTATATCTTGGCAAAAGTAAAATTCAATGACACTGTTGTTTCTGTTGAAGAGCTTTTCAATTTCAATGAAGAAAATGCAAAACCTGCAAAAAAATCTTCTAAGAAAGCTGAAACAGCTGAAGAAGCTAAACCAGCAAAGAAAACAACTAAGAAATAATTAGTTCTGAATTCTTTAAAACAACCTCTTGCATTTGTAAGGGGTTGTTTTTATATTGTGGGCAGGGAGTTTTTTATGGAATCCGAAAATAAAACTAGAATTTATATTTTATTTTTAGCGACACTTTTACTTTTTTCAGTGGCGTGGCTTTCTGTGTCTTATCGTGATACATATCTCACACTTTGGGCAACCAAAAACAATTTTCAAGAAAAAATCAACTATCGTATGAAGTTTGTTTTCTTGGATTATATGAGTGACGAACAAGTGGTTTTGTGTGAGGATTTATATAATCACCTAAAAGCTAATAGTCAAAAACTCAAATTTATCAAACCAAATTTTATATTTAATATTAATAAGTTAAGTAAACAAGTTAATCCTAGCTGTGAAGATAATATCAAACTTTCAGGACCTTATAAAATCTATGATTTGGATGATAAAACACTTTTTCTTATGGGTAAAAATGAAAGTGATTCTTATGTATATCAATATATTGATAAGACAACTTGTTTACCTAAAATGGGGCTTGAAGACAGAAAATTGGTTGTCTCTAAAAACAATGCAGTTGTGGAAGTTTATGGAAAAAACTATTTAATTTCTGAATGGTTTGCAAAAGATAAATTTGTTTTCTTCTATCTTGATGAAGATAAAAAATATAATGAGCTTGTTTGTCGCTTTGATGTTGTAGCAAACTAGGTTACTTTAGAAGTTTTTTTAGTTCTGAAATTGTTTTTTCAGAAGTTTCATGCAAAATTCCAATGCCACCAGCTTCTTCCCAGTCAGAAATCATGCCTTTTCTATCATCAATTAGGATATCACCTTTCTGGCAATAAATATGCTTATCTCTACTCAAACAACAAATAACTGGAAGTTCTTTACTAATATGTTTTTCAATCCAAAGCTTTTTTTCTTTATCAGCTTTATCAAAGCCTTGAATAGGCAGTCCTGTTAAAATTTGATATTCATATTGTGCTAGGAAATTGATGAGTTCTTGAGCATCTTTCATAGGAGGGAGGTCAAGCCAATGGTTTTCATTGTCTAAAACAATTTGCCACATCTCACTATGTGACAATTCTGAAGGATATTTTCCATGAACATCAAAAAAACCTTCTTCAAAATCTACCAAAACACCATCCATATCACAAAATATCATATTTTAAGTCCTTTCTAAGATTCTTTAGCTATTCTGTCACAAAATTATGATTAAAGTCAATATTAACTATTTATTGAAGAAATTTAGATATTGTGATAAACAATACTAAAAGTTTATAGTAAGGAAATTAATATGTTTGGAAAAGATAGTTTAGAAGTTTATAATGGCACTTTGGTGCCAATGGTTGTTGAACAAACAGCTCGTGGTGAGCGCTCTTTTGATATCTATTCAAGATTGCTTAAAGAAAGAATCATCTTTTTGACAGGTGAAGTTAATGATGATGTTTCGTCTCTGGTTTGTGCTCAGTTGTTGTTTTTGGAAGCAGAAAATCCTAGTAAAGACATTTTCTTCTATATCAATTCTCCAGGCGGTGTTGTGACATCAGGGATGGCGATGTATGACACAATGCAATATATCTCTTGTGATGTAAATACAATGTGTATTGGTCAAGCTTGTTCAATGGGATCTTTGCTTTTGGCAGGTGGTGCAGCAGGAAAAAGATTTTCTTTGCCAAATTCCCGCATTATGATTCACCAACCTTCAGGTGGTTTTAGAGGTCAAGCGACTGATATCGAAATTCATGCAAAAGAAATTTTAGGAATGAAAAAACGTTTAAATGAAATATATGCACATCATACTGGCAAAGACATTAAGAAAATTGAGGCAGCTATGGAGCGTGATAATTTCATGAATCCACAAGAAGCTTTGAAATTTGGCTTGATTGATACAATCGTCACATCAAGAGAAGAAATCATAAAAGAGAGAGAGTAAGACTATGGCAGATAAAAAAGAAGAAGTTCTACATTGTTCATTTTGTGGTAAAAGTCAAAATGAAGTTAAGAAATTGATTGCCGGACGTGGTGTTTATATTTGTGATGAATGTATTGAAGTTTGTGTCAATATTCTTTCTGATGAAATTGCAGAATTGAGAGGCGAAAAAAATCTTTCAAGTTCAGAACATTTACCAACACCTTCCAAAATTAAAGAATTTTTGGATCAATATGTGATTGGTCAAGATCATGCAAAAAAAGTTTTGTCTGTTGCGGTTTATAACCACTATAAAAGACTTAACTGCATGACAGAAAACAAAGATGTTGAAGTTTCTAAATCTAATGTGATTTTGATTGGTTCAACAGGAAGCGGAAAAACTTTATTGGCTCAAACTTTAGCAAAAATTTTAGATGTTCCATTTGCAATTGCAGATGCAACAACTTTGACGGAAGCTGGCTATGTGGGTGAAGATGTTGAAAATATTGTTTTGAAATTGGTTCAATCTGCAAACTATGACATCGAAAAAGCTCAAAGAGGCATCATCTATATTGATGAAATTGATAAAATTTCTCGCAAAAGCGATAGTGCTTCTATCACCAGAGACGTCTCAGGTGAGGGTGTGCAGCAAGCCTTACTTAAGATTATTGAAGGAACTGTGGCTAATGTTCCTCCTCAAGGGGGCAGAAAACACCCTCAACAAGAATTTTTGCATGTTGATACAACAAATATCTTGTTCATTTGTGGTGGTGCATTTGCTGGGCTTGAAAAAATTGTTTCAAAACGTGGTAAAGAGGGTTCAATTGGTTTTGGTGCAAAAGTAGTTGGCGAAGAAAAACGTGGAATTGGTGAGATTTTGAAAAGTGTTCAACCTGAAGACTTGTTAAAATTTGGTCTTATTCCAGAGTTTGTAGGTCGTCTACCTGTTATTGCAACGCTAAATGATTTAGATGAAGCTGCGCTTGTGAAAGTTTTGACAGAACCTAAAAATGCAATTATCAAACAATATAAAACTTTGTTTGATATGGAAAATGTTAAACTTGAAATTACAGATGATGCAATGCTTGCAATCGCTAAGAAAGCAATTGAGAGAAAGACAGGGGCTCGCGGTCTTCGTGCGATTATGGAAGAAAACTTGCTCGAGTTGATGTATGATGTTCCAGATAAGAAAGATTTGACTGAAATTGTTATTTCAGCAGATGTCATCAATGGAATTGGTGAGCCAAAGTTCATCTTTGACAAGAAAAAGAAAGAGAAAATAGCTTAAGATAAGTTATTTTGAAATAAATAAAACCCCATTCTTTGTGTGAGAAAAGAGTGGGGTTTTATTTGATAACTATTATTTCTAATATTCATCGGGGGTATCATTTGCAAGGTTTGAAATGCTATAACCAAAATTATTATCATAAAAAGCTTTCACATCTTGCTTATTGTTTACATCAACATTAGTTGGTCTATATCCTTCATCTGCTTCACCTAAAAGGCGGTTTGAAACTTTAACAAATGTTCTAGCTTCGTCTGTATCCATGTTGTTCACTTTTGTTACACTAACTTTATTAACTTGATTTTGAACACGTGCAATTTCTTCAGGTGCAATAACTTCATATTTCTTGACGTTTTTTTGAATTTCCGCATTCAACTTTTCATCTTGATAGTTCTCGCTAAATAAATCTGCAGCAAAAGAATTTGAGAACGATAAAATGGAAAAGAGGAAAATTGCACCCATCTTTTTAATCATTATAGAAACTCCTAAATATTAGTCTGTTCCAAGAATATCTAAGCTATTGAAGAGCAAGTTATCAAAATCTAATCCTGTACCAGCTTGAACGTCAGTCATAATTCTATATACAGATTGGCTGAGTGGATCCTCTGCATTAGGAATAGCATCCATACTTTCTCTCAAAAGTTCTTTGTAAGCTTTTGGCATATCTTTAATTTTTTGATCATAAGAAGCAGGAATTTTATATCCTAGTTTTCTAAGGTGTTCAGTCATCACAAGCATATTATGACGATTAACTTCAGGCGCAATCATTTCTTGTCCTGTTGCTGTTCCCCAAGTTGTTGCTTCGCCAATATAGTTCAATTCACCATGCTTACCACTTCCTCTCCAAGTTCTCACACCAGAACGATCTCTTGCTCTTGCCCAAGGGTCAACAGGAAGGATTTCTCCATTAGTAATCGCATTGTTCTTATAAACAGGAGCATCAGGAACATTATAATCAATTGTTTCTGAAGCACCAGCTCCAAAATCACCATCATTAGGGGTAGGTGGTTGAGGATTCCAAGGGTTTGCAGGAAGCTGAGCAAAAGACACAGAGGCCACAAAAGCACCTCCGAGAATTGCTGCAAGATATATAAATTTCTTCATGATCAGACCTCCATAATTCTTTATCTATATCTTATGATACAATAAAACATATAAAAATAATAGTTACAATATCGTTACAATCAACTGTCTTTTTTGAGCTTGTTGATTTCTTTTTTCAAAGTTTCAACTTCTTTCTTTAAATTCTCAACGCTTACTATAAAGTCATCAGAATTTTCTTGGCAAATTCCATAAGCTTGGAAAAACTGACCTTTCTTGTTGATTTGTTCAACTTTATGAGCTGCCAAACCTACAACAGTTGTGTTTTTATCGACATTTTTTGTGACAATGGCATTTGAACCAATCTTAGAATTTTTGCCAATTATAATAGGTCCTAATATTTGAGCTCCAGAACCAATAATCACATTATCTTCAAGGGTAGGGTGTCTTTTAGTCATTACCTTTCCGTTCTTATCAAAAACGGTTGTCCCACCTAGTGTCACATCGTGATAAAGTGTCACATTGTTTCCAATTTCGGTTGTTTCACCAATCACAACACCCATTCCATGATCAATAAAGAAACCTTTTCCGATTCGGGCAGCAGGATGGATTTCAATTCCTGTTAAAAATCTAGAAAAGCCAGAAAAAACTCTAGCCACAATTTTAAAGTTCTTTTTCCACAAAAAATGTGAGAAACGGTGCATTAAAATGGCATGAAAGCCAGTTGAACAGATTGCAGCTTCAAATCTAGAGCTTGTTGCAGGGTCTCTGGAAGTGACAGAATCTAAGTCTTCAATAATTATCTTGTAAAATGATGTCATAATATGCTATTGTCCTCATAGAATTTTAACTTTTAATCAGTATTATAGCTTAAGATAACTAATATATTACTAATTAAAACAATAAAGAGAGCAAAATGTCTGAAGTCATTTTTAATGGATATGCCGGACGTCTCGAAGGACGTTATCATCAAAGTGAAAAACCGGGCGCTCCTGTCGCCTTGATTCTTCATCCGCATCCACAATATGGTGGAACGATGAACAATAAAGTGGTCTACACCTTATTTAACTGTTTTCAAAAACTAGGTTTTTCTGTTTTGCGTTTTAATTTCAGAAGTGTTGGACGCTCTCAAGGTGAATTTGAAGATGGTCCAGGTGAACTTTCTGATGCGACAATTGCCTTAGATTGGTTACAATCTGTCAATCCTGAAGCAAGACAATGTTGGATTGCAGGCTATTCTTTTGGTGCTTGGGTTGGGCTTCAACTATTAATGAGAAGACCAGATATCAATAATTTTATTGCGGTTTCTCCGCCAGCAGATGAAAAGGATTTTTCTTTCTTAGCACCATGTCCAACTTCTGGTCTAATTATTCAAGGTGGTGCAGATGAGATTGGAACACCAAGTAGTGTTGCTGCTTTGGCAAAGAGATTAAATTCTCAAAGAAGTGTCCAAGTGGATTTTGCGTTGCTTGAAGAAGCTGATCATGTTTATAACAATCATCTTGTCGATTTGTTCAAAATTGTTGGAAATTATGTTGTTGATGCAATGAAAAAGAAAACACCTCAAAAGAAGAGAAGAGGACGTCGTAGAAAATCTGAACTTCTTGAGGGCGGAGAACATCCAGATTTAGCTCATGAAGATGATTATATCGAAGAGCATGAAGATATTGATGAACCATTTGATGATGAAGATGATGAATAAAGACAGAGGAAGTTTAACTTCCTCATTCTTTATTTTTTAATGTTTAATTAGTTATATTATTTCATCATTTTCATTCTTATTTTGTTTTCTAACTTGATTGAAGAAAACTCCTTTTTCTGTCATTCCCAGCTTGACTGGGAATCTAATTACCGAACTCAACACAAATGGATACTCGGGTCAGGCCCGAGTATGACAATAAAAAAGAGCCCGAGTATGACAGGAGATTAGAAAATAAAACAGAAAGAACCCCCTCTCAATTGAGAGGGTTTAGGACTAAATTTTGCTTTTGTTTATCATAAGGATAAAAATAAATCCAGTTGTTTTTTTAATCGCATTATCTAAAAATTATATCTAATAGTAAGATATAGTTGATCATCGGAATAGTCGGATCTTGTATCACGAGCATAACCGAAGTTAAAGGCGAATGGGATATAGATATTATTGACCTTCAAGTTCAGGCTGCTTCTAAGGCTATCTCGGCTTTCATTTGCACCTCTCATCACCCAAGGACTTTCCGGACTACCCA
>JBKEEF010000015.1:0-85915 GCA_047975765.1 Alphaproteobacteria bacterium | reverse complement strand
TGGGTAGTCCGGAAAGTCCTTGGGTGATGAGAGGTGCAAATGAA
Organism: Alphaproteobacteria bacterium; assembly: GCA_047975765.1. Taxonomy (GTDB): domain Bacteria; phylum Pseudomonadota; class Alphaproteobacteria; order RF32; family CAG-239; genus JAQWBS01. The sequence continues at coordinate 85,871 of JBKEEF010000015.1, read as the reverse complement.
AGCCGAGATAGCCTTAGAAGCAGCCTGAACTTGAAGGTCAATAATATCTATATCCCATTCGCCTTTAACTTCGGTTATGCTCGTGATACAAGATCCGACTATTCCGATGATCAACTATATCTTACTATTAGATATAATTTTTAGATAATGCGATTAAAAAAACAACTGGATTTATTTTTATCCTTATGATAAACAAAAGCAAAATTTGTTTAAAATAGAGATTTAAAAATGACAACAGAATATACTAGAAAATGTTTCGCCATTATTGCGCATCCGGATGCGGGTAAAACAACCCTCACCGAAAAACTGCTTTTATTTGGTGGTGCTATTCAACAAGCTGGAGAAGTTAAAGCTCGAGGAGAGCGTCGTCGTGCACGTTCAGACTGGATGAAAGTGGAACAAGAACGTGGTATTTCCGTTGCAACTTCTGTAATGACATTTGAATATGACAATACTAAATTCAATCTCTTAGACACACCTGGGCACGAAGACTTTTCAGAAGATACTTATCGTGTTTTAACAGCTGTTGACTCTGCTGTGATGGTTTTAGACGGTGCAAAAGGTATTGAAACACAAACCAAAAAGCTCTTTGAAGTTTGTCGTCTTAGAAACATCCCTATTCTCACCTTCATCAACAAACTTGACCGTGAATCTCTTGATACATTCTTGCTTATTGATGACATTGAAAAGAATTTGGCTCTTGATGTGACGCCTGCAAGTTGGCCAATCGGCTCAGGAAAAGACTTTATGGGTTGTTATGACCTTTTGAATGATCAACTTATTTTGATGAATAAATCAGGTGACAAATCTCACATCAACTCTACAATCGAAGTAATCAAAGGAATTGATGATCCTAAAATTGATAAGCTTATTCCAAGTTATCTTGCAGAAAAATTGCGTGAAGATATTATGATGGTGAAAGAGCTTTGTCCTCCTTTTGATGTTGAATCTTATCTCGATGGATCACTCACCCCTGTTTTCTTCGGAAGTGCGATGAATAACTTTGGCGTAAAAGAAGTGTTGGATGGATTACAAAAATTTGCACCAACTCCACGACCTTCTCCAACAACAACCAGAGAAGTTGAGCCTAATGAAGATAAAGTTTCTGGATTTGTATTCAAAATTCAAGCAAATATGGACCCAAAACACCGTGACCGTATTGCTTTTATGAGAATTTGCTCAGGACACTTCAAAAGAGGTATGAAACTTCTACAAGTTCGCACCGGTAAAGAAATCAAAGTCCCTACCCCTGTTATGTTTATGGCACAAGATAGAGAGCTTGCAGAAGATGCTTTTGCAGGAGATATTATCGGTATCCCTAACCATGGACAACTTAGAATTGGAGACACCCTTTCTGAAGGTGAAAAATTCAACTTTACAGGAATTCCAACCTTTGCTCCTGAACTTTTGAAATCTGTTCGTGCAACAGATCCATTGAAGTCTAAACATCTAGGCAATGCTCTACAACAAATTGCTGAAGAAGGTGGTGCGAGTATTTTCAAACCAACAATTGGTTCTGAATGGATTGTTGGTGTGGTTGGAACTTTGCAATTTGATGTGATGGCTGACCGTATCAAAAATGAATTCAGCATTCCTGTTCTTTTTGAACAAACTCAATATTATACAGCTCGTTGGGTTTCCTCTTCTGATACAGAAACCATGAAAAAATTTATGGAAACAAATCAGGGTTCAATCGCTGAGGATCATGATGGAGAAGTTGTTTTCTTAGCTCGCAATGCTTGGCATTTAGGGAAAATTCAAGAAGATTTCCCTAAACTTATTTTGAATAAGACTAGAGAACAAACTTTCAATAAATAAGCAAAAAAAGAAGACCAAGAATAATCTTGGTCTTCTTTTTTCATTAATACATTGGAAACCCGCTGCCATTAAGGGTGAGTCTTAAATATCCTCCACCCGAAATAACTCTTGCATCAACATTTCGCAAGTTCAAAACCCCAGTAAAAGAATATGATTCTCTCCGATGAGGATAAAATCTGCGAACAAAAATAAAATCACCATATCTATCCATGATGTAAAGAACAACGCTTCCGTTATCTTTTTTTAAGTAAGCATTATTCAATTCAATACAAGAATAGTAATTACCATACTTAGTCCCAGCGATTCCACCTGTTCTAGGATAAGTTCCTAATTGTCTGGAAGAATTTGCATTATAAGAATAGTAATTATTAGATGGTCTATATCTATTAGACTGATGATGATGTCTAACTTTTCTTTCCACCTTTCTATGATATTTAGAATGATGTGAATGTTGGGCTGAACACGGCGTTAGCGTTAATATCATTCCTAGAATGAAAATTAACAAAGATATTAAATTTTTCATAATATAATGTTTTTAGTTATTAAAATGAAAAATATTATTTCAGCGAAACATCCTAATGTTGCCAAAATAATAAACCAAAATAATTTTATGTACCATTATATTATCATAATGGATTAAATCTAAAAATAATAACTTTTGTCATATTTACAAAGCAGTTTATAAATGTTATCTTGTTGAGTACAAACAATTATTTAAAATTATTATTTATGAAAAAGTTTTTTATTTTTAGTATGCTTATCTTATCAGTTTCATTTATTCAGGCGCAAACAACTCCTTCCAAAAAAGGTTTCGGTTATGCCCGTTTAGATAGCTTGAGTAGGATTGAAAAGCATTTGATTGTTGACATAGATTCTTGCACCATGCAAATCTCAAGATTTCCCGATGATACTCAAGACATAGAAAAAAGGCTAGAGGTTTCGAAGCAAAATCTGATAAACATTCAAAAGCAAATGCATTACATTAAACAAATTAAGGGTATTAAACCTAAAAATTAAAAATTATGAAAAAGTTAATTATTATCTCGCTTGGCTTTTTCCTTTCAATGTCTCTCTTTTCTCAATCAACAACGAATTGGGAGAGAAATATTGATAGACTGGAAAAAGAAATTGCTGAGCAGCAAGATGTGATTAAAGACAAAGAAAATCAAATCAGTACGATTAGTTCAGACGATACCCTCTCTGAAGTTGTGAAGAAGAAACATATTTTCACAATTAATAGAGAAATTGAAAAAATTAATAGTAAGATTGAAGTTTCTAGGTCAGTCATAAAATCTTATCAAACCCTTCTTGAAAAAGAGAAAGCTGATGAGATTGCTGCAAAGAACAAAGCTGAGGAAGAAAGGAAAGCAAAAGAAAAAGAGGCCGAAGACGAACGAGTTCGTAAGGAAAATGCTCAACAAAAGCTTGAAGAAGCTAGAGCAAATTTCAAAGCCAAAGTTTTTGCATCCTCACCACAGGGTGAAACGATACAGAAAGATTCCTATTGAAAAATAGGGATCTTTTTTTGTGGTTTACATTTTTTATAATATAAAAAAAGGAGTTGTATAAAACAACCCCTCTTCTTTTTATTTTCTACCTCATCTGATAGCTTTCCTGATTCATGTAGACATCTACACGATTGGCAGCAGCAACAACACGAACATTATCACTTCCATAACGGGTTATACCTGTAAAAGAACAGCCACCGGCTTTATAAGGATGAAAAGTTCTTTCAACAATCCAATTCCCTTTATTATCCTTCATATAAAGAATAACAAGGCCTTTTTCATTTTTCAATATAGCATTATCCCACTCCATATATGAAACAAGATTTCCTATTTTGAATACTTTGGCACCTATTGAACTTCTTTTATAAGGATTGTAGGATCTCCAGATACGGGCTTGTGACTCATATCTTTCATAAACCTGCATAGAACCATTGGCCAATCCTAGTTGTCTAGTCGTGCAAGATGTTTGAGTTAATCCTATTCCTAGAACAGAAATTAACAATAATACATAATTCTTCATAATATATAATTTTTTTTGTTTAAAATGAAAAATTACTTCAGCTAAAACACCAAATGGATAGCTAAAATAATAGAATAAAATAATTTGTTATGAATCATATAATAACACGAACTTTTTGTTTTTGCATTAAATTTTTATTACATAAAAAAAAAGGACAAGCTTTTTGCTTGTCCTTTTGATTCAAAATGTAATCCCTTACATAAAATCCGCACCCATTTGAGGATAAAAGGTATATTCAGAGAATTCCCCCATATACTCAAGGATAATTGTAATTTCATTTTTTGAGATGACATGAATATGTATCAAACCTGTTGAACCATTTCGAAACTTGAATTCGATTGGGTCAAACACTTTTTCTTTCGCTTTTTTCAATTTGATCGTCTTTTTGACATCATAATATTCCTTATAGAGATATCTATTTGAAACATAAATTTCGTCAACACAATCATCTATCATCATATCTCCGATGATAATTGAAACAGGAACAAACTTGTCAAAAGCAAATTTATAAGCAACTTCTTCGCCAATTTTTCCACTTATATAAGGATTTCCTCCCTTAGCATTGGTTCGTGGAAGACGGGGAACAGCAGCCATTACATCTAAGTTTGAAAAAACAAACAAAGTCATACATAAGAAAAAAATAAACTTTTTCATAAGGCTTATATTTTAAAGATTATACTAATTCAACATAAAAATAACAAAGTGTTGCAAGCATAACATAGATTTATATAAAAGACGAGACAAAAAAATATGTTGGGAAATTATTCTTCCCCAACATATTCAAAACGCTTCATTTTTTTGCCGTCTCGTTCAATTTCTTCATTGAACATTTCATAAGGTCTAACCCAAAGCTGTCCTTCTGGAAATTGTTTTGTATAGAGCGATTTATAAACCACAAATTGTTTGTCAATATCTTCTGAATAACGAGCAATCCCAACTACCTCATAAAGATTTCCCTTAAAGTGCTTATATTTTCCAAGTTTCATTATTTTTCCTTTAAGTTAAAGCCCTACGTTCTTGGTTAGATTTTTACGAATGAGGCTTTGATTGATATTCTCATCTCCATCAAAACAAACTGCAGTTGCGACATTTTGAACTGTATAGGCAACAATGTGGCAAGACATATTTGTTGCCTTAGAAGTTAGATACTTCTCAGCATCTTTTGCCACCACAGAGATTGGATTGACATAAACACCATAAAGCAAAATATAAACACCATTAATTTCAACTTCATTGGCATTCATAATTTTTGCTTCACCTTTAACTTCTTTTGTCGTTTGAAGATAAACCAAAGAAGCAAATTTCTTTTCAGGATTAATTAAGTCTGAAACTTTAATATTTCCATCAGAAAGATTTCCAATTGTCAAATTTGCATTTTCACTGTTCACAATTTCAACATTTGAAACATTTTGAGAAGCATCAGAATAAGTTACAGTTTCTAGCCCAACAACTTCAACAGGAACAATCTCAGAAGCTTTATCAAAGGCTTTACGCTGGATATTTCTTGGTTTAGGTAAATCTACTAGAGCTTCATTTTTACCAGCTCCAAGTTTTCTTTTTGGTGCTGAAAAAGATTTAGTCTTTTCTTCAGTTTCACCAGTAAACCAAGATTTTGCTGTTCCATACCAAGAGCCAACTTTTTCTACAGAAATTTTGACATATTCATTTTCCATAGACTTCTCATAGAGTTCGATAGATTTTTCTTTATACCATAAATGAACTTCATTTGGTTTTACATCAAAGAAAATTGGTGTCACATAGATGAGTGTTGCAACAGGAATAATGATATAAAACTTTCTAATTGGCCAAGTCAACATATGAATGAAACGCCCCAGCCCACTCGAAAACTCAACATCATTATCGTAATATTTACCCATTATTTAGAACCCCCATATTTTTCTTTCCATTCTTCAACTTTTTCAGGTGTAATTCTTTCAAATAAAGCATCACCGACCTCAAATTTGTGTCCATCTTTGAAAAATCTGATTTGTTCTTTAGCGTCAAAACCTTTCAAACTTGGCATATCTTCAATTTTCAGACCAAATTTTGCCAAAAGGGTTTCAGCTGTCTGTGGCATAATTGGATAAGAAAGAATAGCATAAATTCTAATCAAATTGAGACAGATATTCAAAATTGTTCCTGCTCTTTCTGGGCTTTCTTTAATCACAGTCCAAGGTTCTGTCGCAGAAATATAGTTATTTCCATCAACCCAAATTGCACGAAGTTCAGCCAAAGCTTTTCTAAATTCCATATCATTCATATATTTGACATAGTTATTGATTTTTTCTTGTAAATCAACAATAAGTTTTTCATCCACTTCATCAAATTTTGTAAAAGCTGGAACTTCCTCTGCAATTTTGGAAGCTGTCATTTTCATCACACGAGAAGCAAAGTTACCAAGAACACCATTAAGATCTTTATTAATTGTGCTTGCAAATAAGTCAAATGTAAAAGCACTGTCTGAAGATTCAGGAGCATTTGCCATCAACCAATATCTCCAGAAATCAACAGGAGCTTCCTTAACTGCGTCTTCAGCAAAAATACCACGTTTTTCAGATTTTGAAAATTTTCCACCTTCAAATGTGAGATAGCTCATACTTTTCAAATAATCTACAAAGTTCCATTTTTCGCCAGTTCCAAGAAGTGTTGCTGGAAAAGTGATAGAGTGATATGGCACATTATCTTTGCCCATAAACTGAACATATTTTACATCTTTTCCGCCAAGCCACCAGTCTTCCCAATTTCTTTCCGCCGGTTTTTCATCTGACCATTGCTTTGTGATACCAATATAGCCAATTGGAGCATCAAACCAGACGTAGAAAACTTTGTCTTCATATCCAGGTTTATTTACAGGGAAACCCCATTTCAAATCTCGGGTAATCCCTCTTTCTTGTAAACCTTCTTTAAGCCATTTTTGAGCAATTGAATAGGCAAGTTCTGGCCAAAATGGTTCTTTAGTTTTAATCCATTCTTCAAGTTTTTCTTCAAGTTTTGGTAAATTGATATAGAGATGTTTTGTTTCTCTCACTTCAATATCTGTACTTCCAGAGATAGCACTTCTTGGATTGATAAGATCTGTTGGATCAAGAACTTTAGTGCATTTTTCACATTGGTCACCACGAGCTTTGTCATAGCCACAATGTGGGCAAGTTCCAATAATATATCTATCTGGCAAGAAACGTTCATCTGTAATAGAATAAACCTGCTTAATCACTTTTTCAGTAATATAACCATTTTTATCAAGTTCAGAGAAAATTCTATATGTCATTTCTTTATTTTGTTCGCTACTCGTACGACCCATATAGTCTAGACCAATATTGAAGTCTGCATAAGTTTGTCTGTGGCGATTATGATATTTTGTACAATAGTCATAAACATCCATTCCTTCTTGCAAGGCGCCGACTTCTGAAGGTGTTCCATGTTCATCTGTTCCACAAACATATAAGACTTCATGTCCCATCATTCGCATAAACCTTGCATATACATCTGAAGGAAGCAAACAACCGACCATATGACCGAGATGTGGCACACCATTAACGTAAGGTAATGCAGAAGTAATTAGAATTTTTGACATAAAGTTTTTCTCCATAAATCATCGTTTAAAATCTGGAGTAATATTATACTAAAATGGCAATATCTCAAGCAAAAAAAAAGATAAAATTATTAGTATATTTCATTTACTTAATTGATTTTTAAGATTCATACAAATATACTGTTGTCTTAGGATTAATTATTTTTTATAAGTATGGGCTCATGAAACTAAATCTGAAAAATGCTCTCCTTTGTACTTCCTTACTCACTATGTTAAATACATATGAGGCAAGTGCTGCTCCTCTCTATCAACCAAATTATAGCAATTTCATTAATGCTGTCAGAAATAACGACTATACTGGCGTAAGGAAATATTTTCGTCCGATGTTTGTTAACTCTAAAGATGGCTATGGTAAAACACCTTTGAATTATGCCTTACAAAATGATAACTATGACATTTCAAGATTTTTAATGCAAAATGGGGCTAATCCTTATATTACTGACGCAGAAGGATATCCTGCATATTGCGATGCAAGAGATAGTGGAAATAAGAACATCAAAGCATCTTTCAAAGGCTATAACTATGGCAGATGCCCTGAAGAATTTGCTATTGACAAGAAAGCAGTTCTATACACTGCTGGCTTTGCAGCCCTTGTTGGTGGAATTGCAGCTGCTGCTGGTGGCGGCGGTGGCGGAAGCAGTAGTGGTGGAAGTGACGGTGGAGACAATGGTTCAGGTAATGGTAATACAGACGCAGAAATTCTGAAACAAGACTATGGACAAGTAGGTTATGTTGATGAGTTACTTCTCACCAATATCCTAAATCAAGATGGATATACAAATTCTAATATCAGTAGCACATATTCAAACGCTGATGATTATAATCTTATTAGATTAGCTTATTCTTTAGCCAGAGGTTATATGGGAGATTATCGAGATACTCCCGAAACACCATATTTTATGGACGGCGTAACAGCAACACCTCAAACGATAACTGACCCTTTTGTCAAGGTAGCAGTGGTTGATACTGGTGTTAACTCTCAAAATTCAATTCTTGGTTCTAATATCGTAACAGGTCTTGCTGGTTCAAATCTAGCTTATGAACAGTGCCAAGCCGACTCTGGTTTTGGAGATTGTAGTGGTGTTACTTATACTCAAGATGATGCAAATCCTAATGCAACTTATAGTGACACAAATAGTTCATGGCATGGAACTGCTGTCGCAACTTTAATTGCTGGACAATATAGTTCAGACATTATGGGTGTTGCCCCTATGGCAAAAATTTTACCATATAGAGTAACACTTGATGATGGAAAATTTGTTTCACAAGCATATATTGGACAGGCTTTTACAAGTGCCGCAGCAGCGGGTGCTGTTGTCATAAATAATAGCTGGGGAACAGGCGTTTTTGATAACGAAGATGAAGATTTATACATCATAAGTGCTGGAGATGGTGCAACTGCCGCCAACTATATATCAACAAACCTTTCTGATATGACAACAGCTATGGCTGATGCTGTCACAAATAATGATGTTACATTCATTTTTGCAGCAGGTAATGATGGATATACTGAATCATCCGTTGAAAACGCTATCCCTCTTTATAATTCTGTTTTCCAAAATGGAACTGAATATAAAAACTTTATCACAGTTGTTGCTTACGACACAGACAAAAATGAACTTGCCTCTTATAGCAACCAATGCGGTGTGGCTAAAAATTATTGCTTGACTGCTCCAGGAACTGCCATGGTTTCCTCTGGTTATGAAAATGGAGATTTGTCTACAGATTCAAATATACTTGTTGATGGAACATCTTTCGCAGCACCAATCGTTTCAGGTGCTTATGCTGTTTTGAAAGGCGCTTTCCCTTATCTCACTGGTGCAGAAATTACCAAACTTATGTTTGTCACTGCTCGTGATTTGGGAGATGAAGGTGTCGATGAAGTTTATGGCTGGGGAATGCTCGATCTTGAAAGAGCAACCAGACCAGTTGGTGCAACCTTGGTTCCAGTTGATAGTAGAGTTGATGATAGAAATTTCACTGTTGCTTCGACCTCTTTCAAACTCACACCTCTTTTGGCAAATAATATACAAGCGCAAAATTTGACAGCCGTTTATTTGGATAATTTCAATAGAACTTTTGAATTTGATGTAAATGATAAAATTGAAATTGTAAGCGACAGACCAGAACTCAATGATATGTTTGACAGATTCACAACAAGTAGATTAAAACCTGTTGAATTCAAAAATAATCAAGATGTTAAGTTCTATTCTGGGGCACATCAAATTAGCAGAAATTCATCAGTTGCTAGAGAATTCAAAATCTCTTATAACACAGAAAACACAACAAATAAAAAATATGGTTTCAATTTCTACTATGGTAACAATCCATATAACTCATTTATGGATAATGATGTTGAATTCTATAATAACTATGCACTTTCAACCATTTCAAACCATAATATTTTGAACCCATATTTCAGAAATGATAGCCAAGAAAACTATGGTTTCAATAATCGCCTGTTCATCAATGATAAAACAGCCTTTAACTTTGGTTTCCTCTATCAAAATTATACACCAAACACTCAGAAAAAAGACTATGAAGGCATCAAGAAAGAAGAATTTGGTGAAAGTATGGCTGTTATAAGCTCTTTAAGTTATTCTCCTTCAAAATATCTAACCACAACTGCAGAGTTTGGACTTTTAAACGAAAAAGAAACACTTTTTGCTTCAAAAACAAGTGGTGCTTTTGGTTTAGGAAATAACAACCAAACATACTATTTTGGTTTGCAAAATGACATGAATATTACAAATGCATTTTCTCTCATTGGAAGAGCTAACTTTGGTTACACCAAGGTGAATACTGCTAAAAATTCTTTAGTGGAAAATGTTTCAGATATTTATACCAATTCATTTGCTTTAGGTTTCAACTATAATCTTATCAATGAAGCTGAAAGAAAGAGTAATATTTCCTTTATTGTGGCACAATCTCTTCGCATCAATTCTGGTGAAATGTCTTTGAGACTTCCTAAATCTCGTGATGCAAATGGAAACTTATATTATCAAAATTATGATATTGATATGAAAGGTAAAAGCAACTTAGACTACCAAATTTCATATAGTTATCAAACAGCAAATCAAAGTGAATTCACTGCTGGTGCGCTCTTTAGTAGCTATACTGAAAATGCTAAGAAAGTTGATGAAGGTGTCTTTATGTTCAACTATATCAAAGCTTTCTAATTTTTATAAATAAAAAAACTTCCCAGATTGGGAAGTTTTTTTTGATAATTACTATATCACTCAATGGCTTTGGGATTTTTCAATTCTTCCAACAAATTCTTACAAATTGAACTTGTGGTGAAAGTGACTTCATCTCCTGCTTCGGTTTGATAAGCCACATTCTTCTTTTGAGCCACCGTCAATGGAAAGTAATATAACACACCATCAACTCTGATAAAGAAGTTTTCTTCTCTTTCTACGGTGCCATCAGAGATATCCCAAACGAGAGCTTCTCTAATGTCCATAAAAAAACATTCCTCAACAATGCCTGTTTTTGTCACCACAGGAACTTCTGTGGGCTCTTTGGTCAGATTATTATCCTTAATATATTTCAATTGTGATTCCATGGAAATTTTTCCCTTCTCGGTCGAAATTTCATAGGCATCATAAACTGAATAGTAATAAGTCGAATAGCCAGAGATTTTCAATCCTATAGTAGGAGAAAAGTCTTTCTTTTCAAAGAGAATATTGACTGGTGCTCCTTGTTCAAGTGTGAAGAACAAATGGTTTAACACACATTGACTTCCATTTGATGTGACATATTTCACCATTGAAATCTGGTCAACAGAAGCAACAACCGCACTTTCTTGTTCATTGAGATACTTATCCTTTTTTTCATCTTCAGGAGAATCATCTTTTTCACAAGAAAACATAAACAGACCCAAACAAAGTAATAACATGAACTTTTTCATAAGGCTAAAAGTTTAATTGTTAAAAAATTGGATTTATTTCATTTTATTTATTGAACTTAATCTACTTTTACAAATAAGCATTGTATTAAATTCAACCCTATCCCCTACTTGAATGTTTTTCACACTCTGTTTATCACTTTCTTGATCAATTGGAAGGTAATATAAAGCACCACCAATGCGGACAAAGAAAGTTTCTATCGGAACAAGCCGAGAAGATATATCCCATGTTAGAGCATGTCTAATGCCCATATAAAAGACTTCTTCAACCACACCTTCTTTTGAAAACAATCCTCTTAAGTCTGAATCAGCAAAAGATACCTGTTTAGGAAGAATGGAACTAGCAATATATTTCAATTGAGATTCCATACTAATGGTTCCATTTTCTGTCACCACTTCAAAAGCCTCTTCAGGAGAATATTTATAAACAGAATATTTGGGAACTTTCATTCCTTCATAAGGTTCAAAGTCATAATAAACAAAAGCAATACATACCCTTTTCCCGTCAGCAAACTCAATAATGAGATGGTTGAGTGGAAAAGCATAGGCTCTTAACATTGAAAGTTGATCAACTTTTGCAATTTTTGCATTTTTTTCAATGTTCAAAAATTGTTTTTCGATTTTATCTTCAGGCGTTTCTTCTTTTTCGCAAGAGACAAAAATCAGACTAAATAAAGCAAATAAAATAGCAATTTTTTTCACTACATAAAAAATTATAAGATTAATAATATACAATTGCTGATTACTTTATACTATTTTTATATTTTTTCAATATAACTTTTATAAAAAATCGACAAAAAAAAGAACTCACTTCTGAGTTCTTTTTTCTGTACAGAGCAATTTGTCATAATCAAAAAGGGACACACGAAGTATCCCTTTTCTTATGAGTCTCTTATTTGCTGTTAGCAATAGCTACTAATTCGCTACCTGCTTTGAATTTTACTACTTTTTTAGCAGCAATTTTGATTGTCGCACCAGTACGAGGGTTGCGGCCAGTAGTAGCCTTACGTTCAGATACACCAAATGTACCGAAACCAACCAAACGAACTTCACCACCTTTTTTAACTTCTTCAGCAACAGAAGCGATGAATGCATCTAAAGCCTTAGTAGAATCTGTCTTTGTAAGGCCAGTTTTGCTAGCAATGCTAGTAATAAGTTCACTTTTATTCACGGTGAGGACTCCCTCTAAAAAATTGTTATAAACCAATGTGATTATTCTTTATTAGAATACAAAAATCACAATCACAAGAAAATTTAAGCCTTTATTTTGCTATAAGTCAAATAAAATTCACATATTCAACAACTTTTTTTGATTTTTTAGCTCAAAAAAACCTTTTTTGCACTTTTTCCACTGTCTTTTTAGGCTAAGCCTTTGGTTTTTTAAGTTTTTGCAGTTTTTTTATCCGATTCTTTATCCCAGATATTTATGCCTTGTAACTAGCAATTTATAAGGAATATCTTCATATTTGTACGAACTAATTATCAAAAAAGAGAGGTATATAACCTCTCTTTTTATATTATGATAGTCTGTTTTAGAAATTATATCTCACTGTAAGATAAAGTTGATCATCACTATAGTTAGCACGAGTATCTCTAGCATATCCAACATTGAATGCAAATGGAATGCTCAAATTATTTATTTTCATGTTGATCTTACTTCTTATACTATCTCTATCATCAGGATTGCCAACAACTGCCCATGAACTCTCTGATGCCCCTACAAAATAAGAGTTGATACTAACATTCCTATCCCCAACATTTCTTGCATAAGCTAATTCTAATGCTGGAGTGAAGATAAAGTTATTCCACACCAAATTTCTTGATACTCTAAAACCAATAGGTAGTTCTAGTGTATTATATGAGTTTCTACTAAAGTGTCTCGCGCCAATACCTTTTTCATCATAAGCTTCAGCAACCATATAAGAATAGTCAGCTCCAACAAATGGTTCAAATACATAACATGCATTACCTAAGTCATAACCTACTTCAATATTAGAGAACAAGACACCCGTATCATATTCACCTCTCGTATTGACACTATCTGTTGCTAATTTTGTTTTATTTTGGATTACACCACCTCCAACACTTCCTGTTGTATAGGCTCTAATTGGTTTATATTTCCAATACATAGATGCTAGATATTCATCAACTTCTGAACGGCTATAAATTTCACTACCACCTTTACCTTTCACATCACCATATGCATAACTCAATGCAACACCCAAAGTGAAAGAATTTGGAATAATATCATAATCATAACCAAAGGCTAGACTTGTTGGGCTATAGTCATATCCCAAAACACTACCTTTATTTTCTTTTTCTACCCAATTCTGCCCCACATTAAACCATAAATGTTGATCTGAAAATCCTTCTAACATACCACAACTTGGGCAATCCTTGTTTTGAATTCGAGAAGAAATTTAGCGATTGAACTGTCTAATACTTGCCTTATGAAGTTCTTGAAAAGCCTTTGTATCTTCACCAGAAACCGTGTTTAGTTTTTCTTTTTCTGAAGCAGTTACCTTGCCATTATAATAAATATCGTCATACATTTCACGATCTGTTTGACTTAAGTCTTTTCGCTTACGATAAATATCTGCAAAAGCTGTTAAGCCATTGTAACCAGCTAAATCTCTTTTAATCACAATGTCTGTTGTTCCATTTTGACTATCAACCTTTAACAAGTCACTTTCAAAGCCTTGGAACATACTATAATCAACATTATAGCTATGTATACCTGTATTCAATGAAGAAACATTATACGGACGAAGCTGAGACACACCTGTGACAGTTGTTCCATTTCCAATATTTGCAATTTGTGTTGAAGATACTTTAGGTCTAAAAACAGTGCCATTATCAAAATGAACTGTTGCATTGCTTATATTGAATGTCAATCTTTGCCCTGCTCCATCGTTGATTTTATCTTGAACATCATCGAACATTGCATAAAAAGTTCCATCATTAATATTCAAATCTCCATAATATTCACTATTATCACCCCACAAGTAAAGAGTTCCCTTACCTGTTTTGTTTACTTCTACTTTACCATTAAAGTTATTCTTTGCACTTCTGATTGGATCTCTCACATTAATAGAGGAATCCACCTGCGTATCAAAATTGATTATTGAATCATAATTTCCCAAATAAATTGATTCTAATTTTTTATTTTCTAGAGCTGTACCTGCATTTGTGATGATATAGTTATTCTCAATCAAAATATTTTTCTTAGTTGGTAATGTCTTTAATGTGAAAGTAGAACCAAAATTGTTATAAATTGCCCCGCCTTCCGCCTCCGTTCCTGATACTTTTATATAGTTACCAACAAAATCTCCGGAAATCGTCATCTTGCTACCTTCTGAATTAAAGATAGCTCCTCCTTGTGAAGCATTATTTAAATTGTTTGTTATCGAACTTGAAACATAGTTACCAATAAAATCCCCTTCAATCAAAGTAATCTTACTGTTTGATTGATTAGAAATTGCACCTCCTTGAGCACGGATAACTGATTTTGCTGAATTATTAATAAAATTACCTTTCAATGAATCTATATCTGAACCTGAACCATTATGAATTGCCCCACCCCGTGTAGACTTTCCTTCTATATAGTTTTCAACAAAACTTCCTTTTAAGGAAGAAATATTTCCACCACTTGCATTGGAAATAGCACCTCCATAAGAATCCTCAGCCGAAATTACATAATTTTTGAGGAAACTTGCATCTAAACTTTCTATGCTTGAACCATCAGCATTGTTTATAGCACCACCTTGCCCATTACTTTCACTCAAAATTCTGTTGTTGTGAAAATATCCAATTATGCTATTTATTTTTGTTGTTCCATGGTTATAAATTGCACCACCATTTGCATAATCAGTGGATGAACCATTTTTTATTAAATGTACATAATTTCCATCAAATATACCTTCTATTTTATCAATATTTGAAACCCCATAATTATCAATTGCACCTGCTTTTGCATCCAAACCAGAAGCGTAATTATTTATAAAGTTACCTTTTATGGTTCCAATCTTTGATTCGGTACTATAAATTGCCCCTCCTGATAAGCCAGTATGATTTCCAATAAAATCTCCTGTTATGCTGCCAATTTCTGAACGATATTGATAAATAGCTCCCCCCAAGTGAGCAGAACTGTTATCATAAAAACTACCAACAATAGATGTTATTGTAGATTTTTTTTGAGAACCTGTTTGATTTATGGCACCACCATCAACCCCTGAAGTATTTGAAATGAAATTTCCTTTTATTGTACTTATATTAGAACTATCATTATACAAAAATCCTCCATGATATGTGGACGTATTCTTAATAAAATCACCTTCTATAGCACCGATTTCACTGTTATAATTATAGATAGATCCACCAGGTGCACCCGCCTTATTTCCGATAAAACTTCCTTTTATGCTTCCTATTCTAGAGACAGATTCATTAACAATTGCACCTCCAGTGCTCATCGCAGAATTATTAATGAAGTTTCCAATAATTTCATCTATCTGCGCACCGCTCTGATAAATTGCACCAGCGATAGAATTTGTATAATTTCCAATAAAATCTCCCTCAATCAATGTGATATGACTATTTGATTGGTTATAAATTGCGCCACCAGGGGAGTATGAATTGTTTCCGATAAAGTTTCCCTTTATACTTCCTATACTTGAATTATAAGAGCTAGACACTGCTCCTCCAGGAGAGTATGAGAAATTTCCAATAAAATCTCCAATAATCGTTTCTATTTGCGAACTATTTTGGTAGATAGCAGCACCACCACTTGATGAAAAATTATCAATAAAATTTCCTTTTATAGTACCAATTTTTGAATTTGATTGGTTTGCCACTCCGCCACCAGAGGAATTGGTTTTATTCCCTATAAAATTTCCAACAATCATTTCAATATTCGAATTTGGGGCGTTGGAAATTCCACCACCAAGTGAAGCTGTATTATTCTGTATTATTTATGAAATGCCCATTGACACTCTCTTTTGTTTGCATCATGTTTTGCACGATTGGAGTAGATACAACGCCAGACTTTATAGATGTGCTATATTTGTAATAGACTTTACTCCAGTCTCCATTTGTTAGCTTTTCATAAGTTGAAAAATCAGCATTAGCTTCATCCGTTTTTTCATAAATCAAAACATAGGCGCTTTCCGCACCTGAAATTTTTTCTTTATCTAGAGTTGGAGTATAATTTTGAAAATCGACAGAAGCATTAGATTTATTAGGAGAAACGGCAAGTGCGAGGATTAGTGAAGTAAGATATATAGAATTTTTTTGCATATTACACATCCTGTATTTAGATAATAGTGGTGGTTCTTCTTCCTTATTATTCTAGCATTGAAATGTATAATATTCAATTAATAAGAGATAAATTATAAATATTTCTCACATGAAAAATGGTTCTTATTTTCATAAGAACCATTTATATTTTATTGTTCGT
This sequence comes from Alphaproteobacteria bacterium, assembly GCA_047975765.1. Taxonomy (GTDB): domain Bacteria; phylum Pseudomonadota; class Alphaproteobacteria; order RF32; family CAG-239; genus JAQWBS01. Next base: position 69,074 of record JBKEEF010000015.1, on the reverse strand, counting down.
TGAACAAATCTTTACCGACGCCACAGAGTGGACAAACATAACCTTCAGGAAGTTCTTCCCATGGTCCTTCTGAACCGTCATATTCCCAACCACATACTGTGCATACATGTTTTTTTTCTTCAGCCATTTTTCTCTCCTCTACTTATTCACCAAAGATTTTCGATAGTCTTCCATTGCCTTAAACACTTCATTCTTAAAACTGCAGCGATATTCATTATAGGTAATTGTTCCCTCTTCTTTCGTATTTCTGCAATCTGTTACTTCCACGATAAACAAAGTGTTCGTTCCAAGAACTTCCTTACTTAATACTTTTCCTTTGATAATTGCAATATTTTCTTTCAAGAAAGGTAAATTATCCTCAGTAAAGAACTCCACATTTTTCCACTTATCAATGGTTCGGCTGCTTTGAAAACCAAAATTACCAATGACAAAAGGATTGACACTACACCCAAGAATAGAAATGGACAGTTCGCCGCATTTCTCAATTGCTTCCTTGGTATAAGACGTATTATGGCAAGAAACAGCAATATATAGCGGTTTATTTGAAACTTGCATTACAGCATCTATAGTGCTACCAACAAACCTACCTGATTCATCTCGGCTTCCTAATATATAAAGTCCATGAGTGAGTTTGAATAATGCACTTTCTTCCATAACTTTTTTCTCCAAAAAATGTGTTTAACTTACTTATAATCCACGCAAAATTAAAATAGACTTAATTTTTATTTTTTTAAGAGTCTAATTGAATTCAATACAGCAAGTACACTCACACCAACATCAGCAAAGACAGCTTCCCAAAGTCCGGAAAGACCAGCTACACCGAGAATCATAAATAAAGTTTTCACACCAAGTGCCAGTGAAATATTTTGCCAAACAATAATGTTTGTGTGTTTTGCAAGTTTCAAAAGCTTTGTCACTTTAGAGATATCATCATTCAAAATAACTGCATCAGAAACTTCAATTGCCAGTTTAGAACCTAATCCTCCCATAGCAACACCAACAGCAGCATTTGCCAAGACAGGGGCATCATTTGTACCATCTCCAACAAACATGACTTTACCCTCTTTGTGGAGTTCTTCAATGATATAGAGTTTTTCTTCTGGTAAAAGTTCCGCTTTAAAAACATCTACACCTATTTTTGTTGCCACATATTCCGCCGAACGAGCATTATCTCCTGTTAGCATATATGAAGTAATATTTTGAGCTTTAATCTCTTTAAGTATTGAATAAGCTTCTTCTTTGATCGTATCATTCAGCACAATATTTCCTAAGTATTTATTGTTTTCTGCCACATAGATAACTGTTCCAGCAACATCATAAGGAGCAAATTCGATTTCATATAAATTGAGAAGTTTTGCATTACCTGCAAGATAAGTATTTTCTAAGGATTTAACAACTAAACCGTGACCTGCAATTTCCTTAACCTCAGCATTTTCGTCATGTTTAATTGGTGAGGTTCCAATGATTGCTTTAGCAATTGGATGGGATGAAAATTGCTCAATATACTTAACAAGATCTTCAAGTTTTTCTTTATAATATCCTTCTACTACATTGATTTCTGATATAGAAAGTTCTCCTTTTGTTAAGGTTCCTGTTTTGTCAAAAGCAATAATATCAATATCTTTTAGCGCATCAACAACCACACCACCCTTAATGAGAATTCCTTGACGAGAAGCAGCTCCCATACTTGCAAAATAGCTGAGTGGAATAGAAATAACCAAAGCACAAGGACAAGAAATAACAAGCATAACTAATGAACGATAAATCCAAGTTTCCCATCCTTGATCCAAAAACAATGGTGGAATAACTGCCACAGCCAAAGCCAAAAAGAAAACAATTGGCGTATATATTTTAGCAAATTTAGTAATAAACTTCTCTGTTGGAGCTTTGGTCTTTGTAGAATTTTCAACCAACTCCATTGTTCTCGCCACACTTGTATCCTTAAACTCTTTCAAAGCTTTAACAATAATAACTTCACCAACATTGATACTTCCACCTAAAACTTCATCACCTTTATCAACGGAAACAGGCATAAATTCTCCAGTAATTGATGATGTGTCAAGACTTGAAACCCCTTGAACAACAACAGAATCTGTTGGAACTCTTTCACCTTGTTTAACTTGAAATTCTTGTCCAATCAAAATTTCTTCAACTGTAATGGTTCTAATATGTTCCCCATCAATCAGATGAGCTTCTTCTGGTTTTGAATCTAGCAAGCTTTTAATGGAATTTCGAGATTTATTAGCTGCATATTCCTGTAATGCCTCACCAATTCGGTAAAAAAGCATCACACCTACAGCTTCTGGAAGTTCTGAAATACAAATAGCGCCTGCGGTGGCAATAAACATCAACGTAAACTCGTTGAAAAAATCCTTTTTTAAAACCAAAGAACAAGCTTCTTTAATCACCGCAAAACCACAAACAGCATATAAAAAATAATATATCAAATCTGTGATAATACTATTATCATAAAAATGGCTATAAATTAGTGTCACAACATAAATAAAAGCTGACAGACCTAAAATCCATTTTTCATTTTCACCACCATGTGTATGATTATGCCCACATCCGCAACCTTCTCCATCTTCATGGGTATGATTATGTCCGCATTCACATTTTTCTTCATGTTCATGAAGATGCTCATGCTCGTGATGATGTTCTTCTTGATGTGAACAACCACAGCAACATTTATGATGTTTATGTTCTTCTTGAGAATGTTTGTGAGAATGTGCCATTTTATTGCCTTTCTATAATTTTCCATGAAATTCGTGATGAACTTCACAATATTCATTGAGTATTTTATTTAAAACTTCTTTGTCTTCATGAATTTCATCAATCTTTGATGAACCTTTATTTATTAAACTTATCAAATCTCCAATCAGAGAGTTCTTTTTTTCATCTATTATCTTATAAAAAACCCACTTTCCTTTTCTGATACTTTCAATAATCTTAGCTTGTTCTAAAAGTTTGATATGCTTAGAAGTAGTTGATGGAGCTAATTTCAAAAGAGATGTTAGTTGACAAACACACAAAGGAGAGTTTTGGAGAGCAACAACAATTCTCACTCTATTTTTATCTGATATTGCTTTAGTTATATTCATAAAATCAATCATTTTTCTTCCTTTAGCATTAACCTTAATTCGTCAATTCGCCATATAACGAATTGTAAGACTAAAAAAAAAAAACTGTCAAGAAGATAAAAGCAAAAAATTTATCTAGTAAAATATATAATTCCTTGAATATTAGAAAATTAGGTTATACTATTTAAGAGTATTATTTTTAAATCCGCTATTATTTGGAGACAGTAAAATGGATAACATCAAAGAACTCATTAAAAAATTCGGAAATATCGTTTGTGCCTTTGCAACAGCATATTACTTGCTTTTAGGCTTACTCAATGTTGATATTCTTCATCATATGTTTGCCCTTATTGGACTTAGCTTCCTTGTAAATATTGCCTATATTGCTATTGGTCTAGTTGGTGTTTATAAAGTTATAGAAATTTATAAACCAGATCTTCTCAAAAAATTGGATAATAAAAAGAAATAGTTTAAGATAAAAAGCCTCTCAAATGAGAGGCTTTTTATACATAATTATTTCGGATATTTAAATTTAATATTTTGCCACTTTTCAATGATATCAATCAACTCATAAGGTAGATTTCCATCTTCTTGTAAAACCATATCAAAAGCCTTCAAAATTGCATCCAATTGATTTTCAATTGGAATTTCTTTAGTATAAGCTTTTCTTCTTTTTTCTATATATGTTTCTTTTGTTCTTGGCATTTTATTATTCCCTATTTAATTGTTTTTGCATAGTTACTCGTTGCATCACTTGAAGATCCCAAAATTTGAGATCTTAGCCTTGCTTGATAAGCATTATAAGTTTTTGAATATGCTACATCTGCACTATAATCATCATAAGAAATATCCTTTGTTGCATCTGAAACCATTCTATTTTGCACTGCCATTGATGACCCTGAAGAAGATATTCCCATACTTCCAACCTTAGCTCTTCTTTGAGCAAGTTGCTGTTCTAGAATATTCTTCTTTTTAGCGGCATTAATACTTTGTTGAGCTCTAATATTTTTAAGCTCAGCAGTTCTTGCCTTTCGTTCAGAATACATATCATTAACTTTTGCCGCTGTATTTAGACCTCCAGTAGCAATGGCTGCTTCTGTTCCTCCCATGTTTTTCTCCTTTCTTAAATTTTAACATTAAGTTTTGCTGATGCCATAAGTAGGTTAAAAGAAACAGGATCATCACTCTTAATGCTCCAAATTGGAACTTTCATATCTCTCACCCACTTCAAAGACCTGACATTTAAATCACCTGAAAAATTTTCTGCTGGGGCATCTAAAATTTTATCCCTATAGATTCTTTTTAAAGGTATTGTGACATATTCATCAGCAAGCTTTAGACTAAATGCTTTACTGTTTATAATTCTAAAAATTGCTTCAACAACTCGAAGTGCTCTTGGCGGATATGGTTTCAAACTTTCAATCATATAAGGTAAAGACTCTACGAGATGTTCATAAGGAATTCCCACCTGAATTTCATCAACAGTATCAAAAAGATTAATTTCCCCATTGGTTACCATAAATTTTCCCAAGACATATCCCTTTGAAGCAACACAAACCTCTTTTCCTTCATATATTTCTAACCCACTCCATAAAGTTTTTGACACTTCAGAATTCATTTTCTGAGCACAATCAGCAAAAAGTTCATCACTAAATTTTTCAATAAAGCAACCTCCTTCTCTAAGGATTGCAAAATATATTTCATCCCCTATCACTGCAGATGAAATAAACTTTCCATTCGTTTTAAGCTTACTCCAAGCTGTAACTTCTTCCGTTCGATAAGATGTTAGACAAGAAACCGTTCCATCTTCTAAAACCAAATAAACAACATTTTCATATTGTGAAAAACAAATTGAAACTGGTGCTGAAATAATTTCATCCGAAAGCAAAGTCAGATTTTTACTCAGATAAGCTTGTTCTGTATCCGTATATAAAAATTCATTAAATTGTTTTCCATTTCTTGAAACAAAAACAGTTGCCCCATTGATTTGTTGTGGTGCAACATTACTTTTGATATAACTCCCTGTATTCGTCTGACAACTCAAACTGATTGAGGTTGGTGTCAAAGTTTCTCCCGAAACCGTCCATTCTGCCCCTGTTGTGAAGATGAGCAAATGACGACTTGAAATCAAATTACATATTGCATTAATTTGATCTGACAAAATGGCAAATTCTATTGCTTCATCGTCTAGACCTGTTCCTAAATCAAAATTAAATAAGTCAGAAGACTTCGAAAACCATAGACGGTTTGGAAGGCCCTTTGACCCACCAATTACTAATCTATCTTGATGAAATGTAATAGAACGAGGAAATCCTCTCAATTTTGAGAAAGATTGTTCCTCCCAATCCGTAATCCCTGTTCCTCCATTTGCAGACTTCAAACTTTTTACAATAACAGTTTTTGTATTTGAAAAAGAAGTTACTTCAACTAATCCACCACCTAGTTTGATTTTTATCCCAACATAATCAGGTGAAAAGATTTCCTCTTCTGAAGTGATGTACAAAATACCATTTAGTCCAAAATAGTTGATTTTAGTTTTGTGCTGATAGAAATTGAAATAAGGACAAAAAATCATTCCATATTTAGCATAATAATCCCAATCTTCAATTTTCCACACTTCACCATTATTTCTAGTTATCTTCTTTGGCTCCACATCTGGATGAACAACCAAAAGCGTGTCTGCACTTTGTGTCCAGTTCAGTTGATTTAGCTGTGAACTTGTCCAAGGTGTATCTATTTCGGCAATAAACTCATCTTCTCTATAAATTCTCATTTTTTTATCAAACAAACAAAGAAGATAAATCTGATCAACACTAAACTCAAAAGGCACAAGTTTTGCATTTTGAGAAACTTTATCAACATATTTCAAACCTCGACGACGTGAAACACCACCAGTTGGATGAATGATAACATTTTCTAAGGTTTTAGCCCCATTTTCATAAAGACTCAAATCACCTCTTCCATAAATTTTATCAGAAACTTGTCCTGACGTAAAATTTGTTTTTACAGCAACCATTCCTGTCATTTTACCTCACTTCCACCAATGTGAAATCTTCAAATTTCTTCGGTGTAGCCTGTTGTGCATCAATAAGTCTTGCTGTTTTAACTTCATCCTCAGCTTTTTTATTCAGCAAATTTGTCTTGGCATTATCTTCGGTTAGAGGAAGACAAAACTCTGCTGCCAATTTTGTTGTAAGTGCCTCGCAGAAAAAAGCAGGAAAGTTTTCCTCTTTAGGACGATAAATATAGGTAATAATAACTTCATCAGAATTGGTATGAAGTTTATTACCTTGAATTCTATATTCCAAACCCAATCCTCTATTTCCTGCTCCTGCCGAAATCATTCTCAAATAATCATTTGGCAAAAGATACGCATTGGCATAATCAACCAATGGGGCTTCTAAAAGTTTTGGAAGCCTTTTTTGAGCTGTTGCAAAACTCCAAGGATAAGAAGAAAGAAGCCCGTCTCTTATCAAACTGTACAGATTATTTGAAATATCTGCTTCTGCTGTTCCATCTTCAAAAGAAACAATTCCATCGACGCCAATTTTTAGTAAAGCTTGGGAACAAATACTTATATCTGTATAATTCATTTCATTCTCCCAAAAAATAGAGAGGAGAATAAATCCCCTCTCTAAAATTATGACAATTTGTTAAAAGCTATGCTTTGGTTGTGAAATCAACCACAGTCACAACTCCGTTTTCAATAGCAGAAATAATGAAAATTGCTGGAGCTGGAACAGCAGCCGAATTAGCAACTGTCAAAATCATATCTCCTTTGCGAGCAAAAGTTGCTACATCATTGAAATAGTTAACTGTTTTCACATCTGCCAAAGCATCTGCAGTTTGATAGTTCCAAAGTGTGAAACCATTTGCATAAGCAATCACACTAAAGTCTTGATTTTTAAAAGACATTTTAATTTTCCTTTTTGTAATATATTTTTATTTAATTAAGAGATTGGATAAATTAGATTAATGCGAAGAAAGTTTTTCTTGACGTGTACAACTAGATACACAAGAAAAAAACTTTCCAGCAGAAATCAATTTAGCAAACTTAGGCTTCTTTGGATTTGATACGAACAACACCAGTCTCATCAATTAGGCAAGAACCTTGACTCATCATGTTGTTCACAAAGTGAGCCGCATGATCACCATGCCAAGAAATGTCTGTTTTAACATCTTGACCTGAACCATGACCAATTGCTGTTTTGTGATAGATGAAACAATCTCTTTTACCATCATTCAGTGGCAAACCAGTATGCATAATCCAGTTAATTCCTAACCATTTACGGCATTCTGTACCTTTTAAGAAAGGCAAATTGTCACCGAAATAATCAGAAATTGAAAATTCTTCAATGGCAAGCAAGGCATTAAATTGCAATGGTCCAACAATCGCAAATCTTTGACCATCGTCAGGAACATTGTTTTCATTAAGTTTTGCAAAAGCTGCTAAAATTGTTTCTTTAGTCAAAGCCGTAGTGTAAAGACCAACATCATTTTTAGAAGATGCTTTTGAAAGTGCTTCGATAATCAAATCATCTGTTTTACGACCCAAAGCATAAGCGCCTGATGAAGCAATCACACGACGTTCATCATGACCGATTTTGAGTTCGTCTAAAGCGTCAACCCAATCACCTGCATAATAGTCTTGCAATTCACATTCAACCGGTGAATAGTCCACATTCATCACAGGTACGAGACCATGACGTGCCTTCTTAGATGCAACTCCCTTGCCCACTTTTTGGAACACGGTTGAAGAACCTTTAACATTGTTTTTGTATCTTACGGTATCTTTCAACTTTGAACCCATTTGCTGATAGGCTAAATGCACATCAGATTCAAACTGCTTAATAAATGCTTCACTTACTTTTGTACTCATATTTTTTTCTCCATTTTAAATTAAAAAAATCCTGAAAATTATTTTTCAGGATATAGTCTTTGAAAACCTTCTTGAATCTTAGCAATGTAAGAAGATTCTTTGTCTCGCCAATATTTTGGGTCTTTCATCATTTCTCTAAGCTTTTCCTCAGACATTTCTGACTTAGGAACACCTCCACGAGAAAGCGTTGGCTCGCCCGAAGACATCATGCGATAAAGTGTCAAAACACCTTCACTTGTTGAACCCAAAATATCATAAATATCTGGTGACAAGTTTTGTCTTGACCAGTTGGAAATTTGACGAGCAACTTCATCAAATTTTTCTTTGCTCCCAAAATGAGAAATAAGTTTTTCCAACTGTTTTTGTGCTTCAAAATTGATTGTTAAATCTCCAAGCATTGGCAAAACTTTTTCTTCTGCCAAATCATAGACTAATTGAGCTTGCTCGTTGCTAAAACCTTTTTCATAAAGCTTTTTCAAAACCTCATCATCTCTTTCAAAAACAGAATTATTGATTTTGATGTCATATTTATCAAAAACTTCCGGCACATGACGAAGATTTGTTTCAATCAAATTTTCATCTCTTTCTACCAAAGACAGATAATCTGCTACTAAGGCTTCAAGATTAAGTTCTCCTGTTTCCTCATCAAAAAATTTGGGAGGAAGTTGAGAAGAAATCTGATTTTTTCTTTCAATCAGATTTTCCTTTTTTTCTTCTTTCATTATTTTTCCTTTCATATATTTATTCACACATTGCTCAAAGAGATAATATAACTAACTAAATGCCTTTGTCCTTCCAGATGACGAAGTTCATCTGAGGTACAATCCGGTCCCAAGTATCTCTCTAGAGTCATTCTTTTCAAAAAAGAGAGGGCAATTTCGCCCTCTCTTGTTCTGAAACATTTTGCAAAACTTAGTCTAATTTCTTCATCAGACATTTGTTTTGTGTCATAGTCCTTGTTCATTGCTTACAATCTCCTTTTGTGTTTCCACAATCAAATGTGATAGCACATTGAGCGTTTTTCCAAGCCATTTTGCCGTTTCAAATAAATTGACAGCAGCATTGCCTTCTTCTCCCAAAGACCCAAGCAAATTTACCCATTCTTTGATGTTACCAACATCTTGACGAGCTTGTGCCATAGCCAATGGAGATTTATATTGCAAATCAACAATTTTCCCGTCTAAATCAAAGTTCATAATATCTCCACGACGACGTAAGATATGAAATGCTCTTTTCAAAAGCGGTGTAAGCAACTCAGATTGAAGTCTACCAAAGCTTGCTCCCAAAATTCTGGCAATTTCCACAGAACGTTCCAAAACTTCAGTTGCCGTCATTGATGGTGCTTCTATCTGAGCCAATCTGTCTGCAAGCATGGCATGATTAATTCGATTTCTCAAATCTTGCAAAACCAACTGCGAGACATCAAATTTTCCTGGAGCTTCCAAAGGTGTCAATCCTTTCGAACCAACAGCTTTAGGAATAATTGCTCCAGGAACAAGTTTTATGTTTGCGGGATTAAGGATACCATCATCTTCGGCTTGCCAAATTCCCGTAACAGAAATGGACGCATTCTTCAAAATCAACTCAACCACTTTATTTGCAGTTTTGATGTCGGGAAGTGCCTTCATCACAGGAGAGCGTCCATAAATTTCCCCTGGAGCTTTCAGCCAGCGGAAGTTGATGTATGGAGAAGTATCAAAAACACCTTTTTTCACTTCAAATACACTCTGTTCTCCTCTGGCTTCATCCCATGCCAAAACTTGATATTCATAGCCTCCTGAAATGCCATTAACACTTCTTGGCGAAACTACTTCAATCAAGCTTAAAAGATATTCTGCATCATTTTTTTCATTTATCAAAATTTCTTGAGGAATTTTAACCTCAGGAAACCTTGTTTTAAGCTCAGCAATTGAAATCTTGATCAAACGGTAAGTTGTTTCAATCTTTCCATTTCCGCTTTGCTCAAACGCAATTTCTCGCAACGGAACTGCTGAAAAACGAAAAGCAGTTGCTTCCCCAATATTTGCTTCTTCAAACATCAAACAAGCAGTTCCTGCTGTTACCAAATCCAAATAGCATTGATGAACTTCAATTGCGAAATTGGAATGTTCAAAATTTTGAAGCATAACTTCTGTTGTTTTTTCCAAAATTGGTGCAACTTGTTCTCTTTCTGTTGCCGTCAATTCATTTCCTGCTTTTAAGCCAAACCATCTTGCCCAAGGTGGTGTAAGTTCTGCTAAAAGAGATGATGCCAATTGATCAACTGCATCAGGAGCTGTTCCATCAAACAATTGATTATCTTTTCTCACAGATCTATTTTCAATATCCCAAACAACATTTTCTCTTTGTGGGAAGGCATAAAAATAACAGTCTTGCCAAACTTCTTCCCAGCTGTCTTTTTTGCTTTTCGCTTTTTTATAGCGAGAAATAATATCTTGTAGTTTCTCTTGCATTTTTATTCTCCAAGCAAATTTTTACGCTTCAGACCATCTGTAGAGTCAGTTTCTTTCACTTTCAAAATGCCATTATGTGACGTCTTAATCGTTCCTTCAATGCATCTTCTTTGTCTTTCTATCGTCTTTTTTCTTTCTTCTTCAGCAGCAGCTTTAGCCTCTGCTTCTGCATCGACATCATGTGCCGAAGATGCTTTTTTTGCTCCTGGTTTCAAAACCTGCTTTTCATTGATGAATATAACTTCCAACCTTTCCTGATAAGACTTTAATCTTTCTAGATTTAATAGGCTGTCAGCAATATTTATCGGTTGAAGCATCATCTGAGATAAAAACTTGTTTTCACCAGACCTTTGTCGAATTGATGCAATCTTTGTCGTTGAAAATCTTTCTGGCCAATTGCTCTTTCCGTCCTTATCCAAAATTGGAATTTCTAACTTATCAAAACCCAAAAGAAAAGCTTTAGCATCTGGATTTTCTTCTTCCTCTTCATTTTTATAAATCGTATAAAAATTATGTGGTGTTCCAATATAAAGGGTCATTCCACTTGGTGTTAAGATATAATCAAGTTCACTCAATTTATCTTTCATGTCAGCTCTTTTAGCAGCACTATCACAGTTTTTAGGGACTTCAACGTCATCACAAATGATAACATCCGCTCTAAGCCCTGTAATATTTGCACCCAGTCCTTTTGCTAACATTGAAGGATCTCTTAACTCCAAATCACGATTAACTGTGAATTGGTCTGCCGCCCATTGTTCAATTTTCTTTGGTTTCAATTTTTTGGTCAGAGGATGTTGCTCAATAATCTTCTTAACATTCCTTACCATTTTTTTTGCCAAATCATAATCTGCTGCCATCACCAAAATTCTGCTCGAATTTTCAATATATAAAATCCATGCACAAAAAAGTCCAACAATTGTAGACTTTCCAGAATTTCTAAAAGCCATCAACAAAGCACGACGATTATTTTCCTTTTGCCAAATATCAAACAACCATTTTGCCATTTTTCGCTGATGTTTAGGAATTTTCAAATTTTGAAATTTAAACCAAACATAAGCAAATTCTAAAAAATTAAGCTTCATCATCTTTCAACTCATCTATTTCATCCCTAGCTTCATTCATTATTTTTAATATTTCATCTTCTTCCTCATTATCTTCTTTAGGAACAAGTTCAACCTCTTCATCTGTCCACTTTGCTAATTTAAGTAGGGTTTCAGCATGAACAACCGCAGATTTACACGCATTGTGATGTGCATTAAATCCTTTGGCATCATCAGGAATTCCTTGTTCCAAAAAGCTCTCATAACTTTCTATCACTTTCGAAATTTTATCAGGCAGTGTTTTCTTTAGACGTTTTTTCAAAGCCTTAATTGTCTTTATCTTTTTATCTTTCATAAAACCTCTAAACAAAAAAAGCCTTTGAGCAAACTCAAAAGCTTAAAATTTATACGTCTAAACAAAAAATAGCTCGGCTAAAAAACCGAGCTATTTTTTGTTTAGATACACTTCTCCCTAGTAACGATTAGAGATGTAACATAAAAAAAATCATTTATCAAGACTTTTTTCCTACAATTTTTAATTTATTATACAACTGATAAGGTGTAATCGTCCAGAAGCTATGAATCCCTAAACTTCTTTTCACAAACTCAACACAAGAAAAAATACCTAATGGAGCAACATTACCCCCCACATCTTTCATTTTTTCTTTCAGAATAATCACACTTTTTTCTTTTTTTAAGAGTGTAATATAATCACATGGTTTAACAAACTGATGTGCGATAACAAACAATCTATTTGAAAGTGGATTAATTTCCAACCAAGTCATCCCGTCATCTAGTTCGACTACTATATAGCAATGCCTAAACCCCTTCTTTAATGGTTTCAACCACCATAGATTCACATCACCTACAAAAACAACATAACATTCTGAAACTTCATAACTAATTAACTTATTTTTCATTTTATAAAATCCCCTTAGCTCTAAAATTAATATCTAAAAAAGACATCATTTCTATCCATAATTTAACTTCACTTTTCTTTGCTCTTTTATCATAATAAGGTGAAATTGCATCCATTCCCCACTTGTACGCAACTCTTAAATGACGATTCGTAACCTGTTTCATTTGTCTCATTTTTTTTATAATTCGATAGATATCGCTGGTTTCACAACATCTTTCTTTTCCAAAAGGTCCATCAGCTTTTCTCCACCCAGAATCTTCAGTGAGCAAACTGCTACAAAACCAAAACCAAACATCTTCCACATCCTCAAAAGGTTCATAATAATTCCCCATCCTAGTAACTCCTTTTAGTTGCATAAATAAACTTAACGTTTTATTAACCGTGAGAGTTTATACATAAGATTGTAGGAATATCAATACAAAAAAGATTTGATTCCTATTTGAATATGATGTATATTGTAGCTAGAAGCCTGTTTTGTAAGGAGATAAAATGAATCACGAAATAATCTGGGATGCTGTTGATAACTTAGCAAAAAAAAACAACCTTTCCCCTTCAGGACTTGCAAAAAAAGCAGGTCTTGATTCCACGACATTCAATAAAAGTAAGAGAAAAAGACCAGATGGAAAGAATAGATTTCCATCCCTGGAAAGCATTCAAAAAATTATTGAAGCTTGTAATGTAAGTTTTGAAGAATTTTATAATTTAAGCAAAAAAAAGGAAAAAGAAGTTTCCCCATCAAACATTCCTTATATTGAGTTTTCAAGTTTCAACAAGGACAATTCTTTGATTGATGCTAAAGAATATGGCAAAAAAATCAGATTTCCAGACAATAGAAACAACCTATATGCTGTTGAAATTAATCAAGAAAATTCAAAATATAAAATTGGAACAATCCTAGTTGCTACTAAGAATTCTGAAACAAGAAGAGGAGATAATATCATTGTTCGTATGAAACAAGGAAATATCCATTTAGGAAATTTTGTGCGAAGAACTGCAAAAACAATTGAAATTATTGATCTTTCTGTAAATAATGAAGAATGGAGTCTTAAAATTGACGACATAAAAGAAATTAACCGAATTTTATGGATAAGCCAATAGATTATGGGAAATACTAAAATATACCTTGATGAAACATCAGAAACCTTGCAACTTCTTGAAAACAAATATAATTTTTTAGAAACAAAAATAAATAGAAAAAAATCTCTAAACAATATTTGCCTAAAGAAAACAACGGATATTGCAAAACTGAAAAAGAAAAATGTTCCATCGGCAAAGCTCGAAGTTCTTTTAAAAGAATATCGCAACTATGCTGTTGGCTCAATTGTTGAATAAGCAATATTTCTCAATTTCATCTAAAAACTTCTCAGGACTTTGAGAAAAGTCTATCTTTATATGATTCGAACAAACACATTCTGTTTTTATTTTATCATAAAGACAGGATGTTGTTTTAAAGTCTCTCAAATATTCCACATTATCATCAATATGAATATCAATACCTTTTTCAAGGCAATATTCAGCCTTATGAGGGTTCCAATATTCCTGTGCCACCCAAAAGCGACCATCTTCTAAAATTTCGAGCATATTTTTTTCTTTAAAATAGTCATAGAGCGAGTAAATATGGCTAAATTTCACATAATGAGTTTGTAGAGAAACTTCAATTTTTTGAGCCTCTCCACCCGTAATAACATATATCTCATGCCCATGTGATAAAGCTAATTCTGAAAAACTTTTGAAAAATTCAAAATTTGAATCAATCACACCATGAAAATCTATTCCTATTTTTAGTTTCTTATTCATCATCTTTCTTTGAGAACATTTCTTTAATTGAATTTGGACTAATTGCTGAAAGCGGATCAATTTTGACCTTAGGGTCTTCTGCCGTTCCAAGCACACTATAGTTTGCAGCAAAGACTGTGCCATCTTTTCCAGAAAGCAAACTTCCAACCAATGGAATCTGAGCCAAAAATCTATTGATGCTATAAGCAGGAGCTAACATTCCCGTAATGCCTATCGCATTTGTATCATAATCAAAATAACCATTTGCTGAAATTCCGAGAACATTTCCAAAAGCTTTAGCTTCATGGAGTTCCAAAATACCATACCTAAAATCAAAGCCTGCATCAAAGTGAGAAAAAGCAATCCCTTCTCCTGAAATTGTATTCATAATACCGCTCAAAGAAGCCATACTGATAATTTTTGCAAATACATTGGTGTTTTTGATATTAAAATTACGAATTCTTGCATAACCAATGATTTTGCCACTTGGTTCACGTCTTGCATTAATCCTCAAGTTTCCACCAACCATATAATCATATAGACGAAGAACTTTTAAGGCTTTTCCAGCATCCGTACTATTAATATTAATCACAAACTCATCATTTGGACGTGGTAAATACTCAAATCTAAAATTAGAATCTTTGTCATAAGCATAGTTTCCAACCATTTTAACTTCTAGAAAACCAATTCCATTTCTGATTTTTGTAATACCAGCAAAATTTGTGATTGGAATTTCATCATTCGTCCAAAGACTATCCACTGCAATATTAATATCCATATCAGGAAGTTTTTTCAAATTTTCTTCTGCTGCTTCTCTATCTATTTCATCACCTGTTTGACTTTTGAAATCATGTTCAAACAATTTTGTGATATCATAGCTTATCCCAGAAATATTAACTTTGATAAAATCCTTATTCTTGATTTGAGACATCATAATTTTTGCTTTTGCATTTGTCCTTGGACCTTTGACTTTTGAAATATCAATTGTACTAACGGCACCTGTTTTATCTAAATCAAGAGAGGATTCAACAATAAAATCATTTTTAGAAAGGCGAATATTTTTCACTTTCTTAAGTTTATTTTTCTCAACATCAATTGAAAGCTCAAGCCTTCCATTTTCACCCTTATTTTTCTTAAAACCAAGGAAAGAATAATCAATCATATTTTGTGTCAAATCTGTATGTACATTTAAAAGATATTTATCTCCCGCATATTCAAAGATATCTGCCTTAACATTGAAATTTCCTTCAATATATGGCTTTTTCAAAATACTATAATCCAAACCATATTTTTTCTTCATCTTATCGTCTAAAACAAAGCTCAACTCATATTTATTCATATATTTTGTATTTGTAAAAGGCTTATTCCAATTAAGATTCATTGCAATGTCGTCAACTGTAATAGCACCTTTAATTTCCAAATGCTTATTATTCACAGACAAATCAAGTTTTTTTGCTTTAATTGGTTTATCTTCAAAAATATCTGTCATTTCAACATCAAATAGCCTTGATTTAACATCAACTTTCACTTCATCTGTTGTCAAATTTTTCTTCAATTCAAAATCTAGCTTCAAATCAACTTCAGCATTTCCTTGAATCGTTTCAGGCTCAACGCCCATTTCTTTAGCAAATTCGAGAGGTGGATTATCAATAAATTTCAATGTTTCTGCAATTTTTGACTTAGCTTTAAGCTCAATTGTAATGAAATTATCATATTTATCCAAGTCATATAAAACAACTTTTCCACCTGTCACAAAATTTCCAGCAGCCTCACCTTTTTCAACATCAACAATAATTTTATCTTTATAAAAATCAACTTTTCCATAAACATTTTGGGCATGAGGCATCCCTTCTAAGTAATCGATTGAAGCTTTTTCAACATTTCCTGTTCCACTTAGATTTTGAAATGCAATTGATTTGCTTTTTTTGTCATAGCCAAAATCAAATTCAAAAGCAGCATCTTTAATCATTCCTGAATAAATAGAATATTTGACCCAATTCCAAGCATCTTCTGCAATATATCTTGGCCAATATTTAGGAAGCTCCTCAAATGACAATTGTTCAACTTCTGTTTTGAGTTTGATTTGTAAATTTTGAAGAGATTTTTTAAGCAACAAATCTCTAAAACCTGAAATATGTAGACCAACAAGAGCTGATTTATCTCCCAAATTCACTTTGGCATTTTTAATTTTAATATCATTCAAACCGCTATCAACTTCACCCTGTAAAGTAAAAGCATTGATATCATAATTATATGCTTCATTATCAGAAAAGATAACTCTTCCGTCTTCACCTTCAAATTTAAAATTGAACATCTCAATAGCATTATCTAAGCTCTTAGAAATATTGTTCTTATTTTTCAAAATTTTCTTAAAACTGAGTAAAATATCAATTTTTCCACTGAGTGGTACTTCAATTTTATAGAATTTTTTCTTCTCTTCATCTGTTGCAAAAGCTTCTAATGCTTCTGCAGGCACAAAATTTGAAAAAGCTAAATCAATATCAATTTTTTCATTTTCAGTTATATACTTAATATCCAAATCAAAAGGAACAGGCTTTTCTCCAATCATAAAATTTCCATCAAGCCCAACATTAATTGCATCTCGATCTCTATCAAAAATATAATTCGCTTTTTGAACGCTCCAATTTCTCTCTAGATCTACTTCTTTGAAATTAAAATCAGCATTTTTAATGGCAATATAATCTATATAAGTTTCAGGATATGACATATCTTCTGAGTTAAACCTCTCCAGGAACTTATTGAAAACATCTACATAATAAGCGATTTTTTTCTCATTAATACTTAGTTCTTGATTATCGCTGACACCTTCATATCTGGTATTAATTTCCACAGAAGGTGCATCAAAAACAACTGAACTTGGTGAGATAATTCCTCGGATAAGCGCCTTAACACTAAATGAAATCTCAATTTTAGGAGCTTTGATGATGAGATCTTCATTGGTCTTTTTATACTCAACATTTCTCGCAATAATTTTAATTGGTTGAATCGAACGAACCAATTCCAAATTAACACTCTCGACATCAACACCATATTCTTGACTATCATGATTAAGAGCCTTAACAATATATGGTTTCAAGAAAGGCAAAGGAATTGGTGAACGATAGAGCTGCCAAAAGAAAAGTAACAGACATGCGAAAATAATTGTTCCCACATAGTCTGTGATTCTTCTGGCTAAATATTTCTTTTTGCTCACTAATGCCATTTTTATACTATCTCAATTCCAACCATTTTAAAATTTCTCTATAATTTCTTTCTCGATACAAATTGCTATGTGTTCCTTGGTCATACATAATGAAATTTTTAGGCTCCACAGCCTTTCCATAAAGAGCTTTAGCTCTTTGATTTGGAACAATATTATCTTGTCCAGCAGCTTGAATCAAAACGCGTGTGCCAACTTGAGAAATAATTTCTGAATTATCATATTTATCTCTCACCAATAAATCAAATGGCATATAAAAAGGAATTAAGTTTTTTGCAGTGTTAGGTACATTGTCAAAAGGAACTTCCAAGACAAGAGCATCAAATTTTCCATTTTTCTTCATTTGATAAGCAATAGATGTCGCCATGTGAGAACCCATCGACATTCCATAAACAATAATATCTTCATTTTTATAACCAAGTTTATAAAGTTCTTCCAAACCAGCCACAGAATCTGCAATCATATTTTTGCTATTAATCTTTCCCTTAATTCCGCCATATCCACGATATTCAGGTAAAAAAGTTGCATATCCTTCTTTCGCAAAAGGGATGAGCTTGCCATAGAAACGATCTAAATTGAAAGCATTCCCATGCGTAAAAATAATAGCCTTTCCATTTGTACCCTTGGTGTACCAACCATAAAGTTTTGTTCCATCTGCCGATTCATATTCTTTCAATTCTGCTGGATATCCATTTTTTCTTGCCATTTCAATATCTGAATATTTCTGATTCGGATGATTGAAAAAAAGCTCTGGTAAAAAATAAATCAAGCCACAAAGAGTCATATAAGCCAGAAACAACCACATTATTAATAAAGATAATCTTGAACAAAGTTTTTTCATTGCCTACCCTACCTTTTGTGATAAAGAGGCTTCTAAGAACAAATCAATTTCTCCATCCAACACTGATTTTGAATCTGATGTTTCGACTTCTGTTCTCAAGTCTTTGATAAGTTTATATGGTTGTAAGACATAAGAACGAATTTGATGTCCCCAACCGATATCTGTTTGAGAATCTCTTAAACCTTGAGCTTCTGCTTCTCTTTTTTTAAGTTCAAGTTCATAAAGTCTGGCTTTTAGCATTTTCCAAGCCGCATCTCTATTTTTGAACTGGGAACGATCATTTTGACATTGAACCACAATCCCTGTTGGAATATGTGTAATTCTAATTGCTGAATCTGTCTTATTAACGTGTTGCCCACCAGCACCAGAAGCACGATAAGTATCAATTCGACAATCACTTTCTTTAATATCAATTTGGATTTCATCGTCAATAACTGGATAAACACCAAGAGAAGCAAAACTCGTATGCCTTCTTGCTGAACTGTCAAATGGAGAAATTCGAACCAAACGATGAACACCTGTTTCAGATTTCAACCAACCATAGGCATTCTTTCCGCAAATTTTAATGGTAACAGATTTAATTCCTGCGACATCACCTTCAGTTTCTTCAATATATTCAACTTTATATTTATGAGATTCTGCCCAACGAACATACATTCTAAGCAGCATTTCTGCCCAATCTTGAGCTTCTGTTCCACCACTTCCAGCGTGAACTTCTAAGAAAGCATCATTCTCATCAACTTCACCAGAAAGCAAGGCTTCAAGCTCTTTTCTCTTTGCCTCATTTTTTAAATGTTCAAGTTGAGAAAGAATGTCTTGTTCTAGCTCAGCATCCTCATCACCTGAAATCTCAGCAAGTTCGTACAAATCTTTAACTGTTCTAGACATCTCATCATAGTTTGACAAACCTGTTTCTAGAAAGTTTTTTTCACTCATCAATTTTTGAGCTTTTTCAGCATTGTCCCATAAATTAGGATTTTGAGAAAGCGCATTTAATTCATCTAATCTGATAAGAGAATTATCATAGTCAAAGAGACCTCCTAATTAAAGCCAATGAGGCTTCAATTTCTTCAACTAGATTTGTAACTTCAATATTCATAAAAAACCTTCCAAATTCTAATATTCTGTCCCAAGTTGAAAAGCTTCACCGTCGTTAGAACTAAAACCAACATCTTCTGGTTTTTCAGTTCCTTCAACATTTTCATCTTCTTGGTGTTTATCTTCTCCGCCATTAATCACCTTTTGATTTTTATCTTCTGGCTTCAAAGCTTCTGAAATAACTTCTTTGTCAAATGGTGTTGCTGGTTTTCCTGTGTTATAATTAATTCTTACAAATTTGATACCTGAAGGCGCACGAAACGGGATATCTGGTTGATTATGCAAAGCTTCATCCATAAAGCTATAAAATGCTGGCAAAGCAACTGCAGCACCAGTCTCAATTCTTCCTAAAGTGCGTGGTTCATCAAAGCCTAGATAGATACCAACAACCAAGTCTGGAGAAAATCCAATAAACCAACCATCTTTATTTTCGTTTGTAGTCCCTGTTTTTCCTGCTAAGTGCTTATTAAGCTGTTTCAATCTTGCACCTGTTCCTCTGGTTGCTACACCTTCCAAAATGTATGTCATTTGGTAAGCACTCAATGGATCAATAATTTGCTCTCTGTTGTCTTGAAGCTCAGGAATTTTTTGATTTCCATCCCAAGCATCCGCATTACAATTTTCACAAGCACGAACATCATGTTTGAAAATTGTTTTTCCTGAACGGTCTTGAACTCTTTCCACAAAATATGGCTTCACTTTTTTACCACCATTCACAAAACTTGAATAAGCATTTGACATATCAATCAATCTAGCATCCGAAGCCCCTAAAGACATGGAAAGAAAAGTTGAGAGATGATCATTAATACCCAAAGTTCTAGTTTCTTCTGCCACTTTATCCATACCAATATCTTGAGCCAAACGAACAGTCATCAAGTTCTTAGATTTTTCCACTCCTTGACGAAGCGTCATCAAACCATAGAATTTTTTAGTATAGTTAACAGGCTTCCATTTTGGCAAACCAGGACCTTGATCAAGTACAAAAGGAGCATCCAAAATCAAATCGTTTGGGGCATAACCATTTTCTAAAGCAGTTAAATAGACCACAGGCTTGAAAGCTGAACCTGTTTGACGTTTTGCTTGAACAGCGCGATTGAATTGAGATTTTTTGAAAGAATATCCCCCAACCATAGCCAAAACTTTACCTGTATGCGGATCCATTACAATCATTCCACCTTCAACATTAGGAACTTGGCGAAGATTATAAATATTAGCATCTTTTTTCTCTACTAGGATGATGTCACCTTTTTTCAAAACATCAGAGGCTTTTGTTGGAGCTGCTCCAATAGATTGCTTTGGAAGCGTTTTTCTAGCCCAAGCCAAAACAGATAAAGGAATTTCACCTTTTTCACCATTTGCTGTTTCAACGGTTGCTTTATTTGCATCAACATTCAAAACAAGTGCTTTTTCCCAATTTTCATCTGCACCAGCAGGTTTATCTGTTTTTTCAAAAACTTCTTTATATCCATCTTTGAGTTCGATATTACTAATTGGTCCACGATATCCATGACGTAAATCATAATTTCTGATATTTTGTTTGAAAACTTTTGTTGCAATCACTTGGAGTTTAGGATCAAGCGTTGTTCTAACTAATAAACCACCTTCATAAAGCGCTTCTTCCCCAAAATTTCCTTTAACAACTCTTCTAACTTCTTCACTGAAATAGTCAGCATCTTGAACAAATTCACCACTTCTTTGAACGGTTATCAAAGGTTTTTGTTTTGCAAGTTCTGCTTCTTCTGCCTCAACATATCCTTCCTCAATCATACGATCAATAACAGCATTTCGACGAGCAACAGCGGCATCATATCTTGTCTTAGGATTATAATTATTTGGTCCTTTAGGAAGTGCTGCTAAATAAGCAATTTCTTCCAACTCAAGCTCATCTAGTGATTTACCAAAATAATTCAAAGCAGCAGCAGCCACACCATAAGAACGATTACCTAAATAGATTTCATTCAAATAAAGCTCCAAGATGTGTTGTTTTGAAAAAGCTCTCTCAATTTTGAGGGAAAGCAGCATTTCTTTAATTTTACGAGAATATGAAAGTTCAGAAGAAAGTAAAAAGTTTTTTGCCACTTGTTGAGTGATTGTTGAAGCTCCTGCTGGTCTTCTACCTGTTCCAAGTTTTTTAAGGTTTCCTAAAACTGCACGCAAAAGCCCCATTGGGTCAACTCCAATATGACTATAAAATCTTTGATCTTCCATTGCAATAAAAGCATTTTTAACATTTGTCGGCATTTTATTTTCAGGAACAAAGATTCTCTTTTCGTTGGCATATTCCATCAAAAGCTGACCGTCACCAGCATAAAATCTGGTAGTCACAGGAGGTTCATATTTTGCCAATTGATGAAATTCTGGTAACCCTTCAGAAAATTTCCAAAGTGTTGTAATCAGAACAACAATCGCAATCACAGCAAAAAAACAAAATGTACTGAAAAGTGAAGATAACGTTTTAAGCATTTATTCGTCCGAAAAATTAATTATTAAATATCAAAATCTGAGAAGACAATCTATAACAAAATATTCTATTTTAACAGTAAAATATTGTTGGATATGGATAAAAGATAGTCTTTTTTTCATAAATTAGAAGACAGAGGCTCTTTGCATATTATCAAAATATCTATCAATTGCCTTTTTAGTCGCATTTGCAAGCTTATTACGATATGAAGGTTGTTTCAAAAGTCTTTCTTCTGTACGGTTTGACAAATAGCCCATTTCCAATAAAACAGAAGGAACATCTGGTGCTTTTAACACAGCAAATCCCGCAAATCTGTGTGTATTAGAAAGTGTTTTTGCAACTCGTCCCATTTCTGTCACCATAAAAGACGCAAATTCAGAAGAGCGATTCATTGTTTCTCTCTGAGCTAGGTTGATGAGAATATCTGAAACTTCCTTTGAATGCTCCACAAGATTAAGTCCAGCAATAATATCTGCTTTATTTTCTCTATCCGCCAAAGCCTCAGCTTCTTTATCCGATGCCACTTCTGACAATGTATAAACAGATAGTCCAACAGCACTGCGATTTCTTGCACTATCTGCATGGATTGAAATAAACAAATCTGCATCATGTCCACGAGAAATCTTCACTCTGTCTCGCAAAGAAATGAAAACATCTCTATTTCTGGTTAAATAAACTTTATATCTTGGGTCTTTATCCAAAATCGCTTTTAACTCCTTAGCCATTGCTAAAGTGATATTCTTTTCATAAATTCCAGAATATCCAATTGCGCCGGGGTCTTTCCCTCCATGACCAGGGTCAAGAACAATAATTCTTTTCTTGCCTGATGTATCTTTCGGTGCAACATAAGCTGGTTCACTGTTTTTTTCTTGATAAGTTTGGATTGTATCTCCACTGCTAAAAGCCTTATCTTGACCCACACTCTGTGCATATTGACGATCAGAAGCCAAAGCGATATCCACTACAAAACGCCAATCAAAGCTACTTTGAGGAGGCAAAATGAACGCCTTTTTGACAATTGAACTTTTTTTCAAGTCAAACACAATTCTTGTTGAATTTCCACTTGGTATTCCAACCCTTAAATTTTCAACAAAATCACTATTACTAATTTCTTTTTCAAGTTTAGGACTCACAGAAGCATCATAAATATCAACCACCAAACGTTTTGGTGCATCAAGAAGAAAAACATTATAATTAAATTTCTTAGAAGCATCAAAAACGATACGAATACTTTCCACACCTTGACCAATTCGAATATCTGTCACATCATAAGCCGCAGCATTTTTCATAGATACAAAAAGAGATATAACGCAAAAACATATAAATTTGAGCATTTTAAGCTTGATTAAAAATGAAAAAAATGTCTTTTGTTGCTTTATCATCTAAGTCCGCAGGTTAAGTTTACATATATATACTCTAATTTATATAAAAGACTTATTACCAATGCGTTAAAAATCGTAAAAAAAAACTTTCCTATAGATAAAAATTAATATTGTAATTTAATTTATCTTTGTATATCTTAGAGATAAATTATATGAAATAATATATATCGGGTTTAAGCTTTAATTTTAATATATGCTTTTTTGTAACAAGCTTAATCTTTGATACCGTATTCTTTCATAGCGACTGAATATATTCATATAATTTGCAAGAAAAAAAGTTTTTGTTGATTTGAGTTTTATCTTTTGAACATTGAAATAACTAAAAAATAACAATGGTATGTTCAAAAACTGGAATTTTGCGAAGATTGTTGTTTAAAATAGAATCTTTGCATTTTTTTTGATAAGTTATATCCCTCTTTTGCCCATAACACAGGCAAAAGCATGGTTTGATTGTATCTGGAAATATCACTCAAACAACATACATTTATATAATTTTTAGACTGCGAAAGCAGTCTGGTGTGTTGCGGAGTTTAAATTAAGAATTATGACAAAAAGAATGTTAATTGATGACACTCATCCAGAAGAAACAAGAGTTGTCGTCGTAAATGGAAACAAGCTTGAAGATGTTGAGTTTGAATCTAGTTCAAGAAAACAAATCAAAGGAAACGTTTATTTAGCAAAAGTTATCAGAGTTGAGCCTTCTTTACAGGCTGCTTTTGTAGATTATGGTGGCAATAGACATGGCTTCTTAGCTTTCGGTGAAATTCATCCAGACTACTATAATGTTTCTGAAAAAGAGCTTGAAGAAGTTGAAAAAGAAATTGATGAAGCAATTGAAGCTAAAAAAACAGCTCTTAAAGAAAAAGAACTTGAAAGAGAAAGATACAGAGAAGAAAGAGAAAAAGCAAGAGCTTTAGAAGAACAAAAAAGACTTGAAGCTCAAGCTAAAGAACAAGCTGAAATTGAAGCACAAGCGGCAAAAACTGAAGAAGCTACTGAAGAAGTTCATGCTGAATCTTTTGAAAAAACTGGAGAAACCTCTATCCAAGAAACAACTTCAGAAAACATTTCTGAAGCAGTGAATAATGAAGAAGTAGCTACAGAAGAAGTATCTGAAAATATTGAGGCTTCAGAAAATGCTGAAGGTTCTGAGACTACAGATGAAGATAACAAAAACAAATCTCGTCGTTTAGTTAAGAAAAACTACAGAAATCGTCGTCGTCATAATAACAACAAAGACAAAGAAAAAATCAAAGTTTCTGCAGAATCTACAGGAACTGAAGAAGATCACATTTCTGAAGAAGAAACTTTTTCTCCTAAAAGAAATGAAGAAAAATTCAAAAACAAAGTCTCTGAAAATGATGATGAAGATTTTGATGATGAAGATGATGACGAAGATGAAACTCAAGAATTCAATTTCGAAGTTCAAAAGAAATTAATGGTAGCTCGTAAGCTTTTTCACCGTAAAAAAATTCAAGAAGTTATCAAAGAAGGTCAAATCCTTATCGTTCAAGTCGTTAAAGAAGAAAGAGGAAATAAAGGCGCAGCACTCAGCACATACCTCTCTCTTGCAGGAAGATATTGTGTTTTGATGCCAAACAGAATCAAAAGTGGTGGTGTTTCTCGCAAAATTACAAATGGTGCAGACCGTAGAAGACTTAAAACTGTATTGAAAGAACTTCCACTCACAACAGATATGTCTATGATTGTTAGAACAGCTGGTGAAGAAAAAAGCAAAGAAGACATTTGCCGTGACTATAACTATTTAATGAGAACTTGGAATCAAATCAGAATTGACTCTTTGAAGAGCAAAGCTCCTACCCTCATTTATGAAGAAGCAAGTCTAATCAAACGTTCACTTAGAGATATGTATACCAAAGATATTTCAGAAGTAATTGTTGACGGCGCTAAAGCCTATAAACTTGCGAGAGAATTTGTCAAAATTCTTTCTCCACAAACTCTGAAAAAAATCAAGACTTGTCGCGAAAATGATGTTCCATTATTCCAACGTTTTCAAGTTGAAGGTCAACTTGAAAAACTTCATGACACTAATGTTCAATTGGAATCTGGTGGTTATTTAGTCATCAATCCAACAGAAGCTTTGGTTGCAATTGATGTGAACTCTGGTCGCTCAACTCGTGAAAGAGATTTAGAAGAAACAGCACTTAAGACCAACCTTGAAGCTGCAGATGAAATTGCTCGTCAACTCCGCCTTAGAAACTTGGCCGGACTTGTTGTTGTTGACTTCATTGATATGGAAGAAAATGCAAATAATCAAACTGTTGAAAGACGTATCAAAGAAGCTTTGAAAAAAGACCGCTCCCGTGTTCAAGTTGGTAAAATGAGCATGTTTGGTTTGATTGAGATTTCTCGTCAAAGAATGCACCCTTCTTTCTTTGAAACAAGTTATGAACCTTGTCCACATTGTTTAGGTAAAGGAATCATTAGAACTGTTGAATCTAGTGCCATTTCTGTTTTAAGAGAAATTGAAGCAGAAGGCATCAAAGCTCGCTATTCAGCACTTAATGTTTACCTTCCAAGCAATATTGCAATTTACATTCTTAATAATAAAAGAGAAATTTTAGTTTCTTTGGAAAAAAGATATGAGATGAATATCATCATCAGTGCTGATGATAGCATTAAAAATATTTCCAATATCAAGATTGAAAGAACAAAGAATAATAAGAGCGATGTTTCTGAAGACGAAAAAGAAGAAATTTCTGAAGATAAACACGAAGAAATTTACTGGGAAGAACCAGAAGAAGAAAAATCTGCTGAAAATGTACGAAACAATAACGGTGGCAACAACAATAATCATCGTCGTAAAAACCGTTTCAACAATCGTAGAAGATATGATAATCGCAATGATAATCGTAATGACAACCGTAGTAACAATAATCGTGGAAACGGAAATCAGCAATCTTCTGAAAGAGTTGAAACAAGAGAAAACAAAGAGAAAAAAGGAAAATCTACTTGGTGGAGAAAACTTATTGGTGGCTAACAGCTACCCTCTTAAAAAACATTAACAAGAAGCTTGTGGGCAGTTTTATGCTGCTTGCAAGTTTTTTGCTTGTGCCAAATGCTTATGCCCAAACTATCATTTATGATGAAGAAACAGAAACTTTTCTTCAAGGTTTGAGTATGCCACTTTTTAGAAGTGCAAATGTACCTTTCAATCGCAACAACATCTATATCATTTCTGATGACAGCTTAAATGCATTTGTTTCTGATGGGAATTCACTATTTATCAACACAGGAACAATCGTTCGTGCCGGAAGTGATGATGAGCTTCGTGGTGTCATTGCCCATGAAATTGGGCATATTCAAGGTGGGCATATCCTCAGAGGAAAATTAAAGGCGCAACAACTCAGTGAAGCAGGACTTGCCTCTATGCTTGTTGCTGGAGCTGCTGCTGTGGCAAGTGGTCGTGGTGATGTAGGAATGGCGCTTATGCTAGGTTCTCAAGGTTCTATTTTTAACGACTACCTCAACTATCGTGTTCAAGAAGAACGAAGTGCTGATGAAGCAGGTATTCGCCTCCTTAATGACAATCATATCTCTCCTCAAGGGATGAGAAATTTCATGAAAAAAATTGAGAAAGAAAATTTAGCAACAGGTGTGACAGAAACATCCTATTTCAGAACCCACCCTGTAACTTCTGAAAGAATTTCTTTCATTGAAGACGCTGCTCAAAAATCTCCTTATAAAGGTGTGCAAACAACAGAAGAATTTGTGCGCATCAAAGCAAAATTGACAGCCTATTTATATCCTCCAGAAGTCGTTTTAGCAACATATGGCAAAGGACAAACCATTGCTGACAAATATGCTTTAGCAATTATCAATTATAGAATGATGAAAAAAGAAAAATCAATTTCCATAATTGATGAACTGATAACTATTGAACCAAACAATCCCTATTTTCATGAGTTAAAAGGACAAATCTATCTGGAAACTGGAAATGCTAAGCAAGCTAAAGCAGAATATAGTAAAGCACTAGCTTTACTTCCTAATTCAAATTTATTCAGAGTTAATCTAGCACAAGCAGTTTTAGAAGATGAGCCAACACAAGCAGAATTGGTTCAAACAGAAAATAATTTGAACAAAGTTATTATTGTTCAACCTACTTATGAATCTTGGCTATTGCTCGCAAGAACCTATGCTTTAAGAAACAATATGGCAGGTGCAAACTATGCTTCAGCAGAATCTAGTTTGAGAATTGGACAATTTGATGCTGCGCATAAACAAATTGATATGGCAAGAAAAGCTTCTCCAACTCCTGCACTTTCGCTAAAACTCAATGACCTTGAAAATCGCATCAAAGACGCGGAAAAAGATGCGTATCAAGGACAATATTAATCTATTTGTTTATCTTCAGTTTTTTATCTGTCATTCCCAACTTGATTGGGAATCTATAAAAATTTCTAAAAAATCACTTTAATTTTTTTCTTTTTAGGTTTAGGAAAAGGCAAAAGTTTATCTAGAAGTTTAAGCATTTCAACTGCAAAATCTTTTTCATCAATATCCATAACATAATGAGGTCTTGCCCCTGGATAAGGAATTCCTTCATAAGCAGAATATCCAAAATCTTCGAAAAGGGCTAAAGTTTCTTCACGTTTTTTTACGAAAACCGTATTATCGCAAACCAACAGCAAAGGTTTAGCATTCACATACATCATACATTCGCCGAACATTTTTCGATGAGAAAGTCCACTTACCTCACCTAGTTGCTCATATATATAGTCAATAAAATCTTGTGTTGTTGCCATAACTTAGGCCTCTAAACCTTCGGTAACTTTTTCTGCAATTTCTTCATAGATTTTGGTAAATTTACCTTCTGGTTCAGCAAAAACAATTGGTGTACCATTATCTGCATTTTCACGAATATTCAAATGTAATGGAACTTCACCAAGGAATTTAACACCCAGTTTTTCAGCTGTTTTTTTAGCCCCTTCGTGCCCGAAAATATCTGCTCTCGTACCACAGTTTTCACAAATATAATAGCTCATATTTTCAACAATTCCGAGAATTGGAACATCAACTTTTTTGAACATATTCACACCTTTGATTGCATCTATCAAAGCAATATCTTGCGGTGTAGAAACAATAACCATGCCATCAAAATCCATTTTTTGAGACATTGTGAGTTGAATATCACCTGTTCCTGGAGGCATATCAACAACCATAATATCAATTTCGCCCCATTTTGTGCCTGTGATAATTTGTTCAATCGCGCCAGCGGCCTTAATTCCTCGCCAAATGACTGGGCTATCTTTACCAATCAATGCACCAATGGACATGGAGGCAATTCCCATATTCATAAAAGGTTCAAGCACTTTACCGTCCAAAGATTCTGCTTGTTCATCTGCATAACCAAGCATTGTTGGAACAGAAGGACCATAAATATCCGCGTCAAAAAGAGCAACTTTTTTGCCTAAATTTGCAAGTGCTAATGCTAAATTAACAGATGTTGTGGATTTTCCCACCCCACCTTTTCCAGAAGCTACTCCTATAATTTTTTTAACACCATTGATTTTCCACTTTTCTTCAAAAGGACTAGCAGATCCAGTCGATTGAGGTGTTTTTTCAGCCGTGTGAATGATTGAAACTTTGTCGATTGTACCCAAATCATAAATTTTTTGCTTAATTTTTTCATCCGCTTGTTCATCAACATTTTCACCAATGATGGTAATAATCACACGATTATTAAGCAATTTAACGGCTTCAAGTTTTTCTTCTTCGTAAAAACTTGTTACAATATCCCTAATCTTTTTTTCCATGATAGTCCTTTCAAAACTATTGAATCTAAGGGGTTATTACCCTTTTAGATGAATAACAGAAACCTTTTCAACAGAGAGATTATATATTTCTTTTTTCATCTTTTCATCAATTTTTTCTAAATCTTGCCCAATAATATCAATATAGACACTTCTGTTTTCGATATCAATAGACTTAATTTGTCCAGATTTATAGTACTTAGTTACAATATCTTTGACTTGCTTTAACATCAAATTTTCCTCTTATGCTGGTTGTTAATAGAATGTCATCATTTATTGTAAATGCGTAACAATTATTATATATAATTACTTAGGATAAAATAACCAGAGGAAATTAATATGACGAAAGGAAATAATCCTTGGGATGATGAAACCCCTTGGAATGACAATAAAAAATCCGAAAAAAAAGCCAAAGTTGAAGACTTCACAAAATTTGTGAAAAAGAACGATGGAAATAATAATATCGAATTCAAAATTAAGTGGATTTTCTTCGCCCTCGTAACCCTTTGGGCACTTTCAGGGTTTTATCAAGTTGAACCTAACGAACAAGGCGTTGTACTTCGTTTTGGAGCATACAAAGATACAACAGAGTCTGGTCTTCGTTACCACTTGCCATACCCTATTGAAACTGTCGAAAAAGTTAATCAATCTCAAGAAAGAAGCTTCACTTTAGGTGAAAGTTCTAGAGGTTCATATAATGATATATCAAGCAACAACAGAATGTATCGTGTTAGCAATAATGCTTCCTCAGCTTATGACAACTTCACTGAAAGCCATATGTTGACTGGTGACGAAAATATTGTGGATATCAACTTGACAGTTGTTTGGAAAATCAAAAACGCAAAAGATTACCTTTTCAGCGTTCGTGATCCTGAGCAAACGGTTTATGTTGCGGCACAATCTGTTTTGAGAGAAATTGTTGGACAATCTAAAATGCAAGCAATTATCACTGAAGATCGTGGCAGACTTGAAGATGAAACGAAAACTGAACTTCAAGCACTTCTCAATGAATTTAATTCTGGTATTCAAATTGTTCGTGTGAAAATGCAAAAAGCTGATCCTCCACAACAAGTTGTTGATGCCTTCAACGAAGTTCAAAGAGCAAAAGCAGATATGGAAAAATTCCAAAATCAAGCTCAAGCTTATCGCAACCAAATCATTCCTCAAGCTAGAGGTGAATCTGCACAAATTGTTAACGATGCAGAAGCTTACAAAGAAAGCGTTCTCAACAAAGCTCAAGGTGAAATGGATAGATATTTAGCTGTTTATGATGCTTACAAACAGGGACGTGAAGTTACTGCGAAAAAGCTATATCTCGAAACAATGGAAGAAGTAATTAAGAATTCCAACAAAGTTATTGTTGATCCTTCTTCAAAGGGTGCTAATCCTTTGCCAATTCTTCCACTCAACAAGTTAAACTAAGGAGACCAGAATGATGTTATCTAAATTTAAAATTTCAGTATTGGTCGTTTTAGCAGTTCTTGTTTTCACGGCTTTAAATTCACTCTATATCGTTGGACAAGCTGAACAAGTTTTAGTCCTACAATTTGGTGACCCAGTAAGAGTGGTTAAAGAACCAGGGTTAAAATTCAAAACCCCTTTCATTCAAAACTTGGTTTACTATGATAAGAGATTGCTCCGTTTGGACCCTCCTGCTCAAAGTATTATTCTAAAAGACCAAAAACGTCTTGAAGTGGATAGCTTCACACGTTATCAAATAGTTGATCCTTTGAAGTATTACAAAACCGTTAGAACCGAAGTTCAAGCACGTAGTAAATTGGAAGAAATTGTTAACTCTTCTGTTCGTCGTGTCTTAGGTCAAGTCACTTTACCAGAGCTTTTGTCTGTTAAAAGAAATCAAATTATGAAAAACATTCGTAGTGGTGTGATGAAAGATGCTGAAGAAATTGGTGTGAAAGTGGTTGATGTTCGCATTCGCCGTGCCGATTTGCCAAATAGTGTTTTGCAATCTATCAATGAACGTATGAAAGCGGAAAGAGAAAGAGAAGCTAAAGAATTTCGTGCTCAAGGTGAACAAAAAGCTAAAGAAATTACAGCTCAAGCAGACAAAGAAAGAGTTATCATTTTAGCAGAAGCAAACAAACAGTCTGAAATTTTGAGAGGTCAAGGCGATAAAGAAGCGATTACTTTGTTGACAAAGACAGCAAACTCAGACCCAAAATTCTATGCTTTCTATCGCTCTTTGGAAGCTTATAAACATGCTTTAGCTGATTCAGAAACATCTTTGGTCATTTCTCCAGACAGCGAATTTTTTGATTTCTTTAAGAAAACGCTTAAAACAGGAAACTAAAAAGCATGCTTAAAAAATTATTGTTTATTAAGATTGCTGCAATATTGAGTCTTTGTTCCTTCGGGGCAAAGGCTCAAACGGCATTGCCAGACTTTACGGTTATGGTTGAAAACTTGATGCCAACAGTGGTCAATATCACAACAGAAGTTGACAGAACAACTGTGGAGCAAGAAGAACTTGAACTTCTTGATGGGACATCAAAAAGTTCAAAACATACGCCTGCAGGATCTGGTTTTGTTATCTCAGCAGATGGTTTCATTGTGACCAATAAGCATGTGATTGACGAAGCGGTGAGCATCAAAGCAACAACTTATGACAATAGAACTTACGATGCCAAAATCATCGGAATTGATGAAAAAACAGATATAGCTCTTTTAAAAATTTCACCAAAGACACCTCTTAAACCTGTTGTTTTTGGAGACTCTGATAAAACTAAAGTTGGTGAATGGGTTTTAGCAATTGGTAATCCTTTCGGACTTGGTGGAAGTGTGACTAAAGGGATTATTTCTGCAAAATCTCGTGATATTGATAGTGGAAACTATGACGACTTCTTACAAACCGATGCTTCTATCAACAGAGGAAACTCTGGTGGACCAATGTTTAATATGAATGAGGAAATTATTGGAATTAATTCCGCTATTTTCTCAACAAACGGCGGAAGTATGGGAATTGGTTTTGCTATTCCAATAAATCTGGCAAAATGGGTGATTGAACAGCTCAAAGCCCATGGCGAAGTTAAACGTGGCTGGATTGGTGTTAAAGTTCAACCTAATAATTCTGAAATATCAACTTCTCTAGGCTTGAAAGAAGGACAAGGAATTATCATTTCTGGTTTTTCTGAAAATGCTCCAGCACAAAAAGCAGGACTTGCTGTTGGTGATGTTATTTTGAGTTTTGATGGCACAGAAATTGATAATACTAAAAGTCTTTCCCGCCTTGTTGCTGAAACAAAAATTGGTAAAACTGTCAAAGTTGAAATATGGAGAAATAAACAAAAAATTTCGCTTAATATGACCATTGAAGGAATGCCAATTGAATCTAAAAAAGAAGACGATAAACCTGTTGTTCAACAAGAATCTAGAGAACAATCTTTTATTCCTGAACTTGGAATAAATCTTGTACTTGTTGATGAAGAAATGACATTGAAATATGGTCTAACTAAAAATGTTAGTGGCTTAGTTGTAACCAATGTTGTTGAAAACTCTGATGCTGCCAACAAGGGAATTGTTGTAGGTGATGTTATTGTTAAAATTGACAAGAAAGATTTATTTTCTATTGATGATATGAAAAAATATGTAGCAGATGCTAAAAGAGAAAACAATCGCCCTGTTCTTCTCTTGGTTCAAAGCAAAGACACTGTTAATTTTGTGGCATTAAAGTTGAAAAAACAATGACAAGAATCGATTTTTATCATCTCCAAACTCAAAACTTAGATATGGTTCTTCCAAAGCTTATTGAAAAGGCTTATGAAACGGGAAAGAAAATAAAAATCAAAGTTGGGAAAGAAGAAAATCTAGAAAAAATCAACACATTGCTTTGGACATATCAAAACTTGTCTTTTCTGCCTCATGGTACTAAAAAAGATGGTTTTGCAGAAATGCAACCTGTTTTTTTGAGCTGTGATGATGAAAATCCAAATCATAGTGAGATGCTTTTTCTTGTTGATGGAGCCTCTTGCAACTTTGAGGAAGCATCTGTTTATTCGAGAATATTAAACATTTTCGATGGCAATTCCTCAACAGCTCTTGATCAAGCAAGACAATTCTGGAAAGACTTGAAAACTAATAATTTGGAGCTATTTTATTGGCAACAAGACAGTTCTGGAAAATGGATACAAAAACAATAAAAATGGAGACTAAAATATGTTAAAAAAATTTTTCTTCGGAATAATTATTTTTGCTTTTGTTGCTCTTGTAGTAAAAGTCATCTTTATTGATGAAAAAATAGAACCGACACCAGAAACAGCAAGCACAACAATTGATAATGTTGCTAAAGAAGTTGGAAAAGATACTGAAGAAGTTGATGACGATATTTTAGACGTTGTTTTCAAATTCATTGAGGAAACCGTCGACTACCTAAAAAATTAAAAAAAGATATTCTATAATAAAATTTTTATAGATTTTTTATATTTTATAGGTATTATACAAGAAAATGATAATCATTATGATTTTCAAATAAGTTTTAATTAATATGTAAAGGAAACTAAAATGGCAGAGAAAAGTAATATCAGAATGATGGATGCCAATGAAGCGACTGCTTCTGTTGCGCACCGCATGAATGAAGTTATTGTTATATATCCAATTACACCTTCATCTCCAATGGGAGAATGGACGGATGCTTGGAGTGCCGCAAAACAAAAAAACATCTGGGGAGTCGTTCCTCAGGTTCAAGAGATGCAATCAGAAGGTGGTGCAGCCGGTGCTTGTCATGGTTCGGTTCAAGCAGGATCGCTCACAACAACTTTCACAGCTTCTCAAGGTCTGCTTTTGATGCTTCCAAATATGTATAAAATTGCTGGAGAACTTACGCCATTTGTGATGCACGTTGCTGCTCGTACCATTGCGACAAATGCACTTTCAATCTTTGGGGACCATTCGGACGTTATGGCTGCTCGCCAAACTGGTTTTGCAATTTTAGCTTCAAACTCTGTTCAAGAAGCAGGTGACTTTGCAGCCATTGCTCAAACAGCTAGCTTACGTTCTCGTTTGCCATTTATGCACTTCTTTGACGGTTTCAGAACATCTCACGAAATTAAGAAAGTCAGCCTTTTATCTGATGAAGAACTTTTGAAAATGATGCAAGGTGTGAATAAAGATTTCAATGCAGAACGTGGTTTGAATCCAGAAAATCCGTTCATCCGCGGAACAGCACAAAACCCTGATATTTTCTTCCAAGTTCGTGAAGCTTCAAATCCATTTTATGAAAAATGTGAAGCTATTGTTCAAGAAGAAATGAACAAACTTGGCAAAATCACTGGTCGTCACTATAATATTGTTGAATATGTTGGTCCAAAAGATGCCGAAAATATTGTTGTTACACTTGGTTCAAGTGCTGAAACAACTGAAGAAGTTTTGGAAAAACTCAATGCGAATGGTGGAAAATATGGCTTGGTAAAAATCAGACTTTATCGCCCATTCCCTAAAGATAGCTTCATCAAAGCACTTCCTTCAACTGTTAAAACGATTTCTGTATTGGATAGAACAAAAGAATCTGGTTCTGTTGGCGAACCACTTTATCTTGATGTAGTTACAACATTGACAGATGCATATAGCAACAACAAAATTTCTTTCTTACCGAAAGTTTATGGCGGTCGTTATGGCTTGTCTTCCAAAGAATTTACACCAGGAATGGCAAAAGCAGTTTATGACAATGCATCTTCTATTAAACCAATCAACAGTTTTTCTGTGGGTATTGAAGATGACGTTACAAATCTTTCCTTGAAATATGGCAACTTCGACACTGAAGGTGAAAATGTTTCTAAAGCTATTTTTGTTGGTCTTGGTTCAGACGGAACAATTGGTGCAAACAAAAACTCAATCAAAATCATTGCTGAAGATGCAGGTCTTTATGGTCAAGGCTATTTTGTTTATGACTCAAAGAAAGCTGGTGCAATCACTGTTTCTCACTTGAGATTTTCAAAAGACCCAATCCGTGCGGCATATTTGATTGACGAAGCAAACTTTGTTGCTTGTCACCACTTCCCATTCATCAAAAAAATTGACATTGTAAAATATGCTCAAAAAGGTGCAACTTTCTTGATTAATGCACCTTATGACAAAGATGAAGTTTGGGATCACTTACCTATTGAAGTTCAACAACAAATCATTGATAAAGATATTAAACTCTATGCAATCAATGCTGTTGAAGTAGCTCGTGCAACAGGTATGGGTGCAAGAATCAATACAATCATGCAAACTTGTTTCTTTGCAATTTCAAATGTAATTGAAAAAGACTTAGCTATTAAACACATTAAAGAAGCAATTCAAAAAACATATAGCAAAAAATCTCAAGCAATTGTTGACAAGAACTTTGCTGCGGTTGATGAAGCATTGAATCACCTTCACAGAATTGAAGTTCCTACAAAAGCAACTTCAAAAGTTTCAATGTCTTTACCTGTTCCTGCTAATGCTCCAGAATTTGTTCAAAATGTAATTGGAGAAATTATTGCAGAACGTGGTGAAAAACTTCCTGTAAGTGCTTTCAAAGATGTTGTAGATGGCACATGGCCAAGTGCAACAACTCAATATGAAAAACGTCGTATTGCAACAGAAGTTCCTATTTGGGAATCTGAGATTTGTATCCAATGTGGAAAATGTTCTCTTGTTTGCCCTCACGCAGTTATTCGTATGAAAATTGCAAGTGATGAACAACTGGCAAATGCTCCAGCAGGATTCAAATCTGCAGACTATAAGGGTAAAGAATTCGCTGGCAAAAAATTCATTCTTCAAATCACGCCTGAAGATTGTACTGGTTGTGGACTCTGCACAACAGCTTGCCCTGCAAAAGACAAAACTAATCCTGAGAAAAAAGCGATTAATATGGATGTGATTGAAAATCACTTCGACAGAGAACTTGAAAACTGGAACTTCTTTGACACACTTCCATACATCAAAAGACATGAAGTTGTTAAAAACATTCCGAAAACAACTCAACTCATCAGACCACTTGTTGAATTTTCTGGTGCTTGTGCTGGTTGTGGTGAAACACCATATATCAAGCTCCTCACTCAATTGTTTGGTGATAGAATGGTTATTGCAAACGCAACTGGTTGTTCATCAATCTATGGCGGAAACCTTCCAACAACACCTTATGCAAAAGATTCCGAAGGTCACGGACCAGCTTGGGCAAACTCTTTGTTTGAAGATAATGCTGAATTTGGTTTGGGTATGAAATTTGCGCTTGATCAACAGCTTCAAGTGGCTTCAACAGCTCTTGAAACACTTCGTCCAGAACTTGGTAGTGAACTTGTTGATGCGCTTTTGAATTCTGAACAAAAAGACGATTTGGAAATTGAAGCACAAAGAGCAAGAGTTGCTGAGCTCAAAGAAAAATTGGCAAAAATTGGCACAGACAAAGCAAAAGAACTTTTGGCAAATGCAGATCATCTCATCAAAAAATCTCTCTGGATTATTGGTGGTGACGGTTGGGCATATGACATTGGCTTTGGCGGTCTTGACCATGCTATTGCTTCTGGCAAAAACATCAACATTTTGGTTATGGATACTGGTGTTTATTCAAATACTGGTGGTCAACAATCTAAAGCAACACCTTTCGGTGCTGTGGCTAAGTTTGCAACATCTGGTAAACAGTTGGCTAAGAAAGATTTAGGTTTGATGGCAATGTCTTATGGTAATGTTTATGTTGCTCAAGTTGCCTTTGGTGCGAACGACTTGCAAACAATCAAAGCATTTAATGAAGCAGAAGCTTTTGACGGTCCATCTTTGATTATCGCATACTCAACTTGTATTGCTCAAGGTTTTGACCTCAGACAAGGCTTGGGACACCAACAATTGGCGGTGAACACAGGTTCTTGGAACTTATTCAGAAACAATCCTGACAATGAAAAACAAGGCAAGCCTGCTCTTGTTCTCGATTCAAAAGCAGCATCGGTAGCTGTTTCAGAATGGATGGATTCAGAAGGACGTTTCCAAGCAATTAAGAAACTAAACCCTGAACATTATCAAGAAGTTTTGAAAAAAGCTGAAAAACTGAACAAGGATAAACGTTCATACCTTGAACATTTGGCACAATATGTTCCTGCTCAAGAAGAACAGCCTCAAGAATAAGGCTAATAAAAAAGCTCTCAGAAATCTGGGAGCTTTTTTTATTATTTTAATATATATGGCAACAATATTTTAACGTTTATCCCTTAGAATGACTTACAAAAGTGTTTTAAGAACTTGTTACAGGAAGTGAAGTTATGGAAATTAGTACATTAATTGGTATCATTTCAGGCATTTTGTCTGTTGGCGTAGGTATGTGGCTCAAAGGCGCAGATCCTCATGCACTTATTAACCCTGCTGCTTTTCTCATCATCATGGGTGGCACGTTTGCCGTCATATTCAATGCCTTTCCGCTTGTCACTGTGAAGAAATTTTTCAAATATTTTAGTCTTTTGTTTAAAAAACAAAAACTGATGGAGCAACAAGAGATTCTTGAACTTTTTGTAAATTTGGCAAAAGTTTCTAAACAAGAAGGTGTAATGGGAATTGAAAAAAGAGCCAATGAAATTACAGATCCTTTTCTCAAAACTGGTTTAACTTTAGTTGCCGATGGTTTTTCTGCAGATTTTATTGCAGAAGTGATTGAAAACGATATTAAGAATACGGAAGAAAGACATCGTGTCGGAGCTCAAGTATTTGCACAATGTGGTATGTATGCCCCAACTCTTGGTGTGTTAGGTGCGGTTATTGGTTTGATTGCTGCACTTGGAAACCTTTCTGACACTGAAGTTCTTGGTCACTCAATTGCAGCAGCATTCGTAGCAACCCTTCTTGGTATCTTCTGTGGATACGTGATGTGGCACCCTTTTTCAAATAAGCTTAAACAAATGTCCCTTGAAGAAATTTCTATCAAAAAGATGATGTTAGAAGGAATGCTTGCACTTCAATCTGGTGCCTCAACCATTGCTATGGAAGCAAAACTTCAATCTTTCATCCCTTCTTCTAAACGTAAATCTCTTAGAGATGCATAATTAAGGTCTTGAATAATGGCTAGAAAAAAACAACATTCCGAACATCACGAAGAACATGCCGACGAAACATGGCTCGTTCCTTATGCGGATATTTTGACCCTTCTTCTTGCTTTGTTTATTGTGCTTTTTGCTTCTTCAAATTTGGATAAGAAGAAAGCCGGAGAACTTGAACAAGCATTCACAGCAGCATTCAATGCTAATCCTCCAGAACAACTCACAGGAACAATTTTGACCTTTATGGACGACTTAAAAACGCTTGATTTAGGTAAAAATGTTTCTCTTGGTTCAGATTCACGTGGTGCTTTGATTGAAATTGCTAATATTGACATGTTTGAAACAGGCAGTGCAAGAATCAAAAAAGAATATGAGCAAACCATCATCAAGATTTCAAAACTTTTAAACGAAAACAGATATAAAAGATTTGATGTTGTGGTTGAAGGACATACAGACTCTGAAGAGGCTAATGGTTCACAATATCCAACGAAATGGGATTTATCTTCTATTCGTGCGGCTTCAATTGTCAATGAATTTGTAACAGATTATGTGGAAGCCAATAGACTCAAAGCAGTTGGAATGGCCAATATTGCTCCAAAATATCCAAACCTTGATCCTTATGGCGATAAAATTCCTGAAAACCAAAAGAAAAACAGACGTGTTGTCATCCGTATTGAACCATAAAAATTAAGCCTCTTATTAAGAGGCTTTTTTGAAATCACAATCATTTACATGATCATTAACAATTCCCACAGCTTGCATAAAAGCATAGGTGATGGTCGTCCCAACAAAAGTAAATCCTCTCTTCTTCAAATCCTTACTAATTTTATCAGAAAGTTCTGTTGAAGCAGGAACATCTTTTAAGCTAGGTCTAGAATTGATGATTGGTTTATCATTCACAAATCCCCAGATATACTTTGAAAAACTTCCAAACTCTTTTTGAACAGCCATAAAAGCTAACGCATTTTTCTTTGTTCCCCAGATTTTGAGGCGATTTCTAATAATTCCCTCATCATTCATCAAAGCTTCAAACTGTTCATCTGAAAACATAGCAATTTTGTGATAGTCAAAACTAGCAAATGCTTTACGAAAGTTTTCTCTTTTTTTCAAAATTGTGTACCAACTAAGTCCTGCTTGAAACCCCTCAAGAATAAGCATTTCAAAAAGATAAGCATCATCATAAGAAGGAATTCCCCATTCTTCATCATGATATTTAATTTCTTCGTCATGCCTGACCCAATCACATCTTTTCATCTGTAAAATCCCCTTTATAAGAACATGAATTCCCTTGACGGAGACTATAACATATCCTACAAATCAATACAGGATTAATTTAACTTATTGGAAAAATAATGAACGACTTTTTAAACAATCATTACCACCTTCCTGTTGAATGGATGTGGGCTAGCTTTATTGCTGTTGTTGTGACGATGCTCTATCTAGACCTTTTCGTTTTTCACAAAAAAGATGAAGAACCTTGTATCAAAAGTGTTATCAAAATTTGTATCAGCTATATTTCAGTTGCACTTCTTTTTGGTCTCTTTGTCATTTATGAACAAGGCATAGACAATGGAATGCTTTACTATACTGGCTATCTTGTTGAACTCAGCCTTTCAATGGATAATATTTTTGTTATCTCTCTCATTTTCACAAGCCTTGCTATTCCGACAAAATATCAACACCGTGTACTGTTCTGGGGAATTCTAGGTGCGGTAATTATGCGTGCAATTATGATTTTCATTGGAGCAGCTTTAGTTGAAAAATTCCATGATATTTTATATCTCTTTTCAGTTTTCCTCATCTTCACAGGCGTTAAAATTTTGGTTTCAAAAGAAGATGATGAGCAAGATTTCAAAGATGGAAAAATCTATAAATTCTTACAAAAAAGATTTAGAATCACACCTAATATTGAAGGTGAACACTTTTTTGTAAAAAAAGATCATAAACTATATATCACACCACTTTTCTTTGCTTTAGTTTTTATTGAATTGATGGATGTTATTTTTGCTGTTGACAGTATCCCTGCTATCTTTTTGATTACTCAAGACCGCTTTATTGTCTATACAAGCAACATTTTTGCTATCTTGGGCTTGCGTTCAATGTATTTCTTATTAGCAGCCGCTGTGAACAGATTTTCATATCTACAACATGCTTTGGCAATCATACTCATCTTCATTGGATGCAAAATATTTGCACCACTGCTTGGGTTTGAGGTTTCTGCAGCAGCATCTCTAACTGTTACTTTCTCTCTTCTTTTCTTGGGCGTTTTCATCTCCCTTTTCAAGACCAGAAAAGTATAAATAAAGTCAAAAAAAGCCTCTCAACTGAGAGGCTTTTTTTTATTTACTCATAAAGACTTTGGTCAAATTCATCAGGAAGACAATTCCTACAAAGGCACATGCTCGAGCTAAAATCAACATCATAGGAAAGCCATTGCCAATATAAACCTGAACAGCAAAGGCTACAAAGACAGCACAACCTAGGACAATCATCCAATAATTTTTATTATCAATGAAAATAAAAGCAACAAGAGCTGCTGGTGCCAACACCCAAATCACACTCATCTGTGCCAAGATTGCCACATAAAATTCTTTAATTGTGCGAGAATTAAAAATCACACCAAACAAAAAAATCAAACCAATTGCAGTTAAAATGGTCAGATAACTTCTTCTCTTTTTCATATAGTTCACCCTATTTAAGTTTATTTGTTAGATATTGCGACATATTATTTAATTTTGACTTAATTTGAAAGTTAAATTTTGATATTTATTCCTTTACTTTTGTCCAAAACTGCTTATAATCACCTTTAATGATAACAATTATTAATGTATTAAAAATTATTTTATGAAAAATTTAACTCAAGTTATTGATTTTGAAGATTCTTTTTACAATGCAAACAATTTTGATAAAATTGAAAACTTAAAACTCAACCAAGGAACTGATTTATCACTCCAACACGCTGAGCAAAGTTTGTCTGAAAAAGACCTCAAAGATGCAAAAGAAAAATTTTGTATGCACTGCCAAGAGCACAACCCAAACTGTCGTTTGTTTATCTTACGACGTGGAAGCCGAGCATGCAAAGAACTTGCAACAAACAAAGAAATTCCTTATGTGAGTCAACTTCATATATGGCGCATTCTTGTTTGAGTTATGCCAAAAGAAAAAGACTTTATCTAATGATAAAGTCTTTTTTTAGTTTAGAAATTGTAAAAAGCATTTGCCAAACCTTTGAATGCCATAGAAAGAATTCCAAGCAGAACAAAAAGAATTGGAACTGGATAAACATATTTAGGAAATTTATTATACTCAATTTTTTCACGAATTGTGAAAATGAGATAATAAACCAATACAAACCCTAACACATTGAGTACATTTGTCAAAATATAAGAAGACAATGTTTTAGAAATTTCAATTGTCACTAAAGAAACACCAAAGATTAGAGTACTATAAGATATTACAAAGATAAGTTCTTGAAATGTTTCATGCAAAAAATTGATAAACTTTTTGAAGACAAAATCGACCAACAGAGCTGAAATGATCAGGTTGATTGCAAATACAAAAACCGTCATATATTCAATATGATATGGCTTGAGAAAATAATTATAACCTACCCAATTTAATATAGAAATAATAAAAACCACAAAGAAAGAAGCAATCAAAACCATTGTTGATGAAGCAGTTTTCATTCTCTTATCAAAGATCAAATCTGTCCCAAAAAAGTGGAAAAGCAAGATATTCTGAACAAGTACAATTGTTATGAAAGTTATCATTATTTTTCTCCCCTAACCCAGTTTGATGCAAAAGCAACGAATGAGAGCAAGAAAAAAGCTCCTGCTGGTGTTTGCAAAACAAGAATCTTAGGGATACCATAATCGATAATTTTATATCCTAAAATTTCACCCAAACCAAAAAACTCTCTAAATGTTCCAATAAATGCCATCAGAGCAATTAAAACAACAAGTTGATATAAGACACTATCAACTGTTTGTTTGAGGTTAGAATCCATTGTTTCTTCAAAACTTTTGAAAATAATACAAGAAAAAACAATCATCGGAAGATAAGTCTTGAGACTATCATATAAATTGAGATTGAGCAATTGAAGCAACATAGAAACAAGAGTCACTACAAAAGCTGAGACAACAACAAACACTGGCATTTCAAATTTTTCATCTATTTTATTTTTCAAACTGAAAATAATTAAGTTAGAAAAAAACAAGACCACACCAAGAATAATTGCCATTGCTAAAGCACTCAATAAAGTCAAAGAACTCCCTAAGACAGGAACAACTGCAAGAAGATAGATGTTCAGATAGTTTTCTTTTATTTTATTTGCAAAATTATTTTTATTCATCTTATTCACCTGCTATAAATCTTTGATAAGCATCAAAAGCTTTTTGAATAGCATCAATGACTGCACGCGAGCTAATTGTTGCAGAAGTAATTGCATCCAAATCACCACCATCTTTTTTAACCTTAAAATTCATCATTTCTGGATTAACATATTCAAATTGCTGTGCAAATGGTTCTTGAGTAATTTTACTACCTAAACCAATGGTTTCATTGTGTGTAATGACTTTATATTTACTAATTGTACCATCTGTATGGAAACCTACTAAAAGCTCCAAATAGCCACCATAGCCACGAGGATTTCCAACTCTGACTACAACAGAAGTTATCATGCCATCTTTTCTAATAGGATAAAGCTCTAACTTTTCTTTGCCATCAGCTGTGTTGATAAGGGTCATATTATCGATTGGGTTTTCATCAAAATCGGCATCAATTACACTTGTAATAAGCTCCAGTTTTCTTTCTTTTTCTTTTTCAGCAAGATATTTTGTTGTTCCAAAATGAAAAAGGATAAGGAGAGCAACAGCTCCAATAACCAACCCAGCAACAAATAGTATATTTTTTTTCAAGTTTTTTCCAGCCATCTATTTGCCTCCCGTTCCATAAATTTTCGGCACTGTAATCTTATCAATAAATGGCACAAAAGCATTCATAATCAAAATCGCAAAAGAAACCCCTTCTCCATAAACTGTTGTCAATCGAATCAAAACAGTCAAAAGACCACAACCAATTGCAAAAATAATTTTGCCTTTGTCTGACATTGGAGAAGTTACATAGTCAGTCGCCATAAAAATTGCCCCTAACAAAAGCCCTCCAGAAAGAACATGTGTAAGTGCATTATATTTTGTTGGTTCATCAAAGAACAGTGAAACAATATAAACAGATACAAAAACTGTCAAAATATAGAAGAATGGAATATGCCAAGTTATAATGTTTTTATGAAGCAAATAGAGAAGCCCTAAAAGCAGTGCAATTGCCGAAACTTCTCCCAAACTTCCTGAAATATAACCTGTTATCATATCAAAATAATCTGGAATATTACTCAAGTAGTCATCATTATTTAATCTTGTTGCAGATGTTGAAGCATCTGAATATTTAATAAGTTCTAGAGTTGTTGCCCCTGTAGAAACATCTTCATGTAAAAAGTCCAAAAACTTTGGTTTTGGCCAAGAAGTCATATAAACAGGAAAAGACAAGAAGAGAAACACTCGCCCCATGAGTGCGGGGTTAAAAACATTCATTCCTAGACCACCAAAAGACATCTTAGTCACGACAATAGAAACAAATGCACCAAAAACCACAAAAATAAGTGGTAAATTGCTTGGTAAAGAACAAGCCAACAACAAAGCCGTGATAACAGCAGAAAGGTCTTTGGTTGTATTTTTAGGTGTGTGAAGCCAATATTTTCCACAAAGATACTCAAACAAAAGGCAAGATGCTACTGATGTAGTTAAAATCAAAATCGCTTTCAGACCAAAAAACATCACTGAAACAATCAGAGCTGGAAACAACGCTAAAATGACATCAAACATAATAGATTGAGTCGTATTTTTTGCTAAAATATGCGGAGTCGTAGATTTTTTGAACATATTTTTTTACCTTATCTCATTTTTTGCTTGTTTAATATAGTCTAAGAGCGGAATTTTAGCCGGACAGACATAAGAACAAATACCACAGTTGATACAATCGAGTGCTCTCAACTTATATAAATTTGGTTTATCACCATTTTTAAATGAACTTGCAAGTGCAAATGGTTGCAAAGAAACTGGACAATGCTGAGCACATTTATTGCAACGGATACA
Source organism: Alphaproteobacteria bacterium (assembly GCA_047975765.1). GTDB lineage: Bacteria > Pseudomonadota > Alphaproteobacteria > RF32 > CAG-239 > JAQWBS01. Next base: position 25,003 of record JBKEEF010000015.1, on the reverse strand, counting down.
TACACTTTCTTCTGTTTCAGGTTTTGCATTTTTCATAAACAAAACACCAGCATCAACTTTACTCAAAGGTAAAGAAAAATCATCAACATCTGTTCCCATCATTGGGCCACCAAGTATCACTTCTTCCACATCGTTCATTTCAATTTTGAGTTTCTCAATAATAAAAGAAAGAGGTGTTCCAACTCTAGCCATATAATTTCTAGGCTTTACAATAGCTGTTCCAGAAACAGTCACAACTCTTTCATAAAGAGGTTTGTTTTTCATAACTGCTTCATAAATTGAAAAAACAGTTCCCGAATTTTGTACAACATAGCCAATATCTGCGGGAAGTTTTCCTGAAGGAACTTCTTGACCTGAAACTGCTTCAATGAGCATTTTTTCCGCGCCTTGAGGATATTTTGTCTTCAACATGACAACATTAACACCAATATATCTTTTGGTGATTGTGTTTAAGACATCAAAAGCTTTCTTCTTATTCTCATCAATAGCGATAATTGCATTCTGAATTCCCAAAATGCGATTAATAATTCTTGCTCCGATAACAATCTCTTCAGCTTTTTCAAGCATTATTCTTTCATCACTGGTAAAATATGGCTCACATTCAATGCCATTGATGATAAGACATTTAATTTCTTTGCCTTCTGGAATCGTCAATTTGATATCTGTTGGAAAACCAGCTCCACCCATTCCAACAATTCCTGCACTTCTAATTTTTTCAAGGATTTCTGTTTTATTTTGTGGAATTTCTGTGATTAATTCATCAGATGTATCAATAAAATCTTCATATTCATCTTTAGCAACATCAACAGAAATATATGATTCATCAATTTTAGAAACTTTACCTGCCACAGAAGAATGAACATTTGCGGAAATACTATTGTTTGCTTGAGCAACAAGTGTTCCTATTTTGACTTTATCACCAACATTAACTACGGGAGAAGCTGGGTGTCCAATATGTTTTTTCAAAGGGAGATGAACAACTTTTGGAAGACCTATATCTCTGATTGCTTCATTGCTTGAAAGCTTATGTTTATTAAGTTTAATTCCAGTAATTTCAAATCTCATTCTTTTTGCACCTGTTTAAGTTCATTTTGGGCAATATAAGTTTTAGCTTTCTCAGACATCATAATTTTGAAATTGTCATCAGATTTTCTGACAAAAAGAATCGTGATAATGCCTCTTTCATTTGCAAAAGCAATTGCCTTTTCAGGATCCATTGAAATAATTGCTGTTGCTAAAGCATCTGCTTCCATGCAACTTTTTCTAAAAACAGTCACAGAGGCAACATTATTTTTGATAGGATAACCTGTTCGGGAATTGATTGTATGTGAAAAAGTGTTTCCGTCAACGTCGTAATAGTTGCGATAATCACCAGAAGTTGCCACTGAATAGTTATTCAGTTTCAAAACATATTCATTTTCAAACTTTCCTTTAAGTGGACGCATCACACCAATAATCCAAGATTTATCGCTGCTTTTCATTCCTTGAGCACGTACTTCACCACCAATTTCAACCACAAAATCTTCATAACCTTTAGAAATAAGCAATTCTGCAACTTTATCAACACCATAGCCTTTAGCAATTGCTGATAAATCAATATAAATTTGTGGGTCTGTCTTTTTGATTTTCGTATAATCATTCGAAAACTTGAGTTTATTAAAACCAGTATACTTGAGAACTTCTTTAATTTCTGCTTGATCAGGAATTTTAGCAGTTTTTGATGTCCCAAAGCCCCAAAGATTAACTAGTTTTCCAACAGTTGGATCAAAACCACCATTGCTTTTTTTATAAACATCATCAGATTTTTTCAAAACTTCTGCTAATTCAGGAGAAACTTCAATCCAATCTCCTGTTGTGTTATTGTTTATTTTTGAAATTTCAGAATTTGAATCGAACATAGACATTTTATTCACAACAGAATCTAAGACTTTCAAGATATCATTATTGAGCAAATTATCTTCATTGTCTGTTCGAATTTTTACATTATAGTACGTTCCCATCGTCTTACCTTTGATAATTTGGTAAGGTTTGTGCTTTGTAAAAACGATAAGCCCCAAAACAAGGACAATCGCAACAATCAAAATATAATTAAAAATCTTCACAATATTAATCCGTTGTTGTTTTTTTCTTTAAAACTAATCTGATTTATTTATAATAAATAAATCTTCCATCAATTCCATTGGAGCGATTATAATATGTATGACGAGATAAAATCAACAACAAATAATTTTGTAAACAAGCTTAAAGAGATTAGGTTTTTCAAGTCTTTCAGCAGATTCAAAAAAATCTTAAAAAAATTTTTTGAGAAGACAATTAGTCAAATTGCCAAGAGACTCCATAAGCTCGGAATTACAGCAAATCATATCACGATTTTTGGTTTCATTATTGGAATGTTCTCAATCAATTTTTTATCTTATAAAAAATATGGATATGCGCTCATTTGTATCCTTATCAATCGCTTTTTTGATATCCTAGATGGTGCTATTGCAAGAATTTCGAAAGTGACTAAATTTGGAATTTTCTTAGACACACTTTTTGACTATATTTTTTATTCAGGTGTCATTTTTGGTTTTGCTTTTGCTCAAAATGGCTTTAATGTCCTTGCTGCATCATTCCTTTTATTTTCTCTTCTTTGTGTTTCTTGTTCAATGCTTTCTTATGCCTTAATTGACAATAAGAATTTTGAAAAAGGTAATAGTAAAGCTGAAAAAGAAATGCCTTTCTACTTAAAAGGTGTCATTCAAGGTTATGAAGTTTTTGCAGCTATCGTAATTTCATGTCTTTTTCCTAGCTTTTTCTCTTTTATTGCAGTCATGGTTGGAATTTTATGTTTAATTAAGTCTTTAAGTGTTATCATCAAAGCATATTACAACTTTGTCGTCTTGCAGAAAAATGAAGAATAATACTATTTTAAAAAACTTTTTTTGTATTTTACTTTTTGTTCTTTGCCTTATAGGGAGGAATGCTTTTGCTGTTTCGCAAAGTGTTTCAACAGATAGAGTTACGGTCAAACTCATCACAGATAAAAACTGCGTCAAACCAAATGAAGATTTGGAAGTTTTAGTCAAACTTCAAATGAAAGAAGGTTGGCACACTTATTGGAAAAACCCTGGAGACAGCGGCGAAGAAACAAAAATCAAATGGAAACTTCCATCAGCATATAGTGATGAACTCATTGAAATTTCCTCACCCTCTGTCTATATCACAGAAGGAATTTATCAATATGGTTATGATGATGTTGCTTATTTTTTACTCAAGCTTAAAAATCATGGCGCTCTTGATCCAAAATCCGATAAAATTCCTGAAGAGTATTCTTTTTCAACTGAAATTTCATGGATTGCCTGTGGTGAAGAGTGTGTTACAGAAAAGGTTTCGCTTAGCTTCACGGTCAATGTGAATATGCTTGACCATATTCCAACAACTGAATGGAAAAAAGAAAAAGCTTTAGCAGATAAAACCTTCCCAAAAGAAACAAATTGGAAAAGTTTATATGAAATTCTTGATGAAGAAACTTTGCTGTTGAATTTCAGCACTTCAGAGGAATTTGACGAGATTCAAAAAATCAAATTTTTACCTTATCAAAAAGATATCATCAGCAATGCAGAACCTCAAATTTTTGGACAAGAAGGGAAGAATCTTTCTCTAAAAATCACCTTAGACGACCCAAACATAAAAGAGATCAACGGTGTTCTCATTATCGATGATGTCGTTTACGATTTTACTCCAAAACTTCAAAAAGGCTTAAGTATTTATGCTGAAAAACAAAACTTACCAGACGAAGAAACAGTTTTCTCAGACATTAAAACAGAAATTTTGGAAAGTGAACAAGGCTTTTTAGGAATTATTCTTTTTGCCTTCTTAGGTGGTTTGATTCTTAATTTAATGCCGTGCATTTTTCCAATTTTAACTTTAAAAGCACTTTCTCTTATTAATGGTTCTCAAAATAAAAGAGAAAATAAGATAGAAGGCTTGATGTATCTTTTGGGAGTTGTTGTTTGTTTCTTGGGAATTGCAACACTTTTGGTGTTTCTCAGAGAAATTGGTGAAAAAGTGGGTTGGGGTTTCCAACTTCAGTCTCCCCTCTTTGTCATTATTATGATTGTGATTTTTTTCATTATCTTTTTAATGATGCTGGACATTGTCACAATAAAGAACCCATTTAACCATGTCGGACGCATTTCTTTCAAAGAACAAAGACTGAATGCTTTTATTACAGGGCTTTTTTCTGTTCTCATCGCCACCCCTTGCACCGCACCTTTTATGGGAACTGCGATTGGTTATACGCTCTCTAAGCCGCTTTATGTTTATTATCCTGTCTTTGTAGCTCTAAGCCTTGGCTATGCACTTCCTTTCACACTGCTCGGTTTTTTCCCTCACCTCATCCACAAACTCCTACCAAAACCAGGAAAATGGATGATAACTTTGAAGAAAATCCTTTCTATCCCTATTTTACTCACTTGTATCTGGCTCACATGGGTCTTGTATAATCAAGTGAATACACCAATTGAAAATTTTGAAGAAGCAACTATTGTATCTCAAAAAAACATTCCTTGGCAAAAATATGACGCTGAGAAAATTGAAAATCTTATAACTCAAGGAAAACCTGTTTTCATAGACTTCACTGCTAAATGGTGCATCACTTGTTTGGCAAATAAAAAAATAGCTTTAGAAACGAATATTTTTGCTGAACTTGTCAAAGAAAAAGAACTTAATGTTTTTCAAGCAGATTGGACCAATTATAGTCCAGAGATTGAATATGCTCTCAAAAAATATGGACGTAATAGTATTCCTCTATATGTCTACTATCCAGCAGGTTCAAAAAATTATATTCTTCTACCCCAACTCATCACACCTAGCATATTGAAAAAATATATCAACAATTAAAAATAAGCCCCGAATATTCGGGGCTTATAATATTAAAGTTCATTCAACCAAGTCGTGATTTTATTTTCAACTTCTTTATCATATTCCTTAGAAAGATTATTGAATTTTTCATATTTTAAAATTTGAGCATCCTTAATATTTTCTTTGAAATCTTCTTCAAAAGTTCCGACATTACTTCCTTGTGTTGAAAAAGGAACAACTTTCTTGCCTTGAAAATCTGCTTGATTTAAGAAAGAAAACAGCGGTGTTGCTGGTTTATACCACCAAACAGGAGCACCAACAAAAATCACATCATATTCTTCGAAATTTGGAAAATCTTTTTTGATGTCAGGATAATTTTTATTTTTCAACTGATTTTTAATTGTGAAATGAAGTTTTGCATTTTGCTTAATTTCTTCAATTGTTTTAATTTCATAAATATCTGCATTGGTCTTAGCAACAATTTTATCCGCAATCTCTTTAGTATGTCCACTCAACGAGTAATAAACCACTAAAACTTTACCCAAATTATTATTATAAACAATTTCTTCATTTTTATATTGGCTCATTTCTTTCTTGTTTTTAACAGAAACACGATAAAGATGAAAAGCGCCGATTGCTCCGCCAATAACGGCAAGAATTAAGATTAAATAGACAATATATTTTAACATAAATTTTTCTCCATAAAAATATTCTATAAAAACAATAAATGATAAATTACCTTTTAGCAACTTGTTTGATTGAATAAAAATCATTATTCTAGACAAAATTATGATTGAAAAATATCAAAATAAATGATATTTTAGTAACAATTAAATATTATTTATTGAACATAACACTTATAATTATGGATTTTTACAGACTAACAGCAAAAGGCTTTCAATTTTTAGATGCTCTTCAGTTCAACAACTTACTTCTGTTGTGCGCAATCTTTTTTCTCAGTTTTATTCTCTCCATAATACTACTTATTCCTTTGAAAAGGGCATATTATGAAGACACAAAGAAAGAACATGGAGAAAACTTTGTTTGGGTATTTTTTGGACTTGTGAGTTATGTGCTTTGTCCGCTTTCTTTTCTTGCTCTAACTTTTGTTCTCACAGAACATATTGTTGGTGCTTTTTTGGGGATAGTATTATATGCGGGTGTGTTAAAGCTGATATATTATATTGGAAATCATGTCGGCTATACCATCAGCAGTAAAGAATAATTATAAAAATGACGCTCAAAACATTTGTTTTGAGCGTCATTTTTTGGGTTGTATTGAATTATTTTTCAATCACAATCATTGCTGTGAATTCTGCTTCAGAAACCACTTTACCATCAACTTTACATTCACCTTTGAAAACCCAGATACGACCTCTATCTTTGATTTTTTCAACATGCATTTTAAGTTGATCACCAGGTTTTACTGGTTTTCTGAATTTCACACCATCAATTGACATAAATAAAACACTTGCTTTGCCTTTAACATCTTCATTTGCAGCAATAACAAGAGCACCAGCTGTTTGAGCCATAGCTTCAATTTGAAGAACACCCGGCATAATCGGATTTCCAGGAAAGTGGCCTTGGAAAAATTCTTCATTCATTGTTACATTTTTCAAGCCAATACCTTTTTCACCAGCAACTTCAACTTCAAGTCTATCCACCAACAAAAATGGATATCTATGAGGAATAAGTCCCATAATTTCTTCAACTGTATATATTCTATTCTCTGACATATTATTTCCTTATTTTATATTTTTTTATTTAATAGCTTAGAGCCTATTTTTTAGGATTAGCCATTTTTTGGATATATGCTACTTGACGCATAAAATCCTTGAATGGAACGGTTGGAGTTCCCATCATCACCGCACCAGGTTCAATTTCTCTCATCACACCAGATTGAGCTGCAACTTGCGCTCCCGTTCCAATATGAACGTGATCAGCAACACCAACTTGTCCACCAAGCACCACATAATCTCCAAGTGTAGTACTTCCAGCAATCCCTACTTGAGCCACAATCACACAACCACGACCAAACTTGTCGCCATGTGCAATTTGTACCAAGTTATCAATGCGACAACCGTCACCAATAATCGTATTATCTAAAGCACCACGATCAATACAACTATTTGCACCAACTTCCACATCATTTCCAATGATAACCAAACCAAGTTGCGGAATTCTTTTATGCTGTCCTTGTTGCAACAAAAAGCCAAAACCATCTTGACCAATTCGAGCACCTGAATAAATGTAGCAATCATTACCGATCAAAGCATAAGAAATGCTAGAATTTGCAGCAATTTTGCAATTATTCCCAATTTTAACACTATGCGAAATCGTCACATTTGGTTCAATTATACAGTTATCACCAATTTCAGCATTTGCACCAATAACAGCAAAATCGCCAATAGAACAGTTTTTTCCAATTTTAGCTGTTGGATGAACTGAAGCTCTTTCAGAAATTTTTGTTTCTGGCTTAACTTCGTCATAAAACATCAAGTTGAGTTTATAAGCGGAAAGCTTAGGATTTTCACTCACTAAAACAACCGTTTGCGCAGCAACAAAGTTTTTAAGTTCTTCCGAAACAATGCAAGCTCCTGCTTTGGTTTGACTAGCTTTATCTTTGCTTTTTTTATCATAAAAGCTACAGATTTCAGTTTCATTAGCCTCATCTAGTGCAGAAATAGCACTAATCTTCATTTCCGACTTGCTTTCATCAGGCAATCTTAACTCACACTTTTCTGCAATCTCTTTAAGTGTGAACGGTCCTTTGTTTTTGAAAAAAGTCATATTTACCATAAATAACTCCTCTTATAGTCTTGTTCCAAAGTTGAGACGGAAGACTTCTGTTTCGTCATATTTTTCTTTCTTAAGTGCAAAACCAAAGTCGATATCAATTTGACCCATTGGAGACATCCATTGGAAACCAAAACCAGTTGAAACGCGTGGATTTGATGAATAGTTCACATATTGCTGATTGATACTATCTGGTTTTCCAAGCATACCAATATCAACAAAAGTTTTTCCTTTGATACCAACTTCATCCAAACCGATTGGGAATGAAAGTTCACTACCTGTATAAAGCATCCAGTTACCACCCAAAGCATCTTCAGTATATTTATCACGCGCACCAATACCAGCAGTTTGGAAACCACGCATATTATAGCCACCAAGATAATATCTATTTGCCAAACGAACAGTGTTGTCAGAATAAGCTTCAATATATCCCGCATTCATAAATGTTTTGAATGTGTATTTATCAGCAAATGTATAGTAGTGATATGCTTTACCATCAAATTTGTAATATTTCTCATCTCCACCAGCACCTGCAACATCCGCACCTAAGGATAAATAGTAACCTTCTTTAGGATTAATTGCACTATCACGTTTATCATAGGCCAAAGTTTGACCAAAGATTGAACCAATATATTTGCCTTCTTCTTCTTTAATATATTGAGAAGCACCACTTCCAACGTTTTTGATTTGGTCTTGACGAATTGTGTATCTCACAGATTGTGAAAGATTATCCGTATATTTCCAGCCTAAACGAAGTCTCAAACCGTCAGTATCTGTATCATAAGAGCTTTCATCTTGATAGTCTTGTTCTGTTCTGAACAAATCAAAACCACCACTTAATCTACGGTTGAACAAATATGGTTCAGTGAAATTCAATTCATATGAGTTATATTTTTGAGAAACGGAAGCATCAACACCCAAATATTGACCTTTACCTTGGAAGTTACTTTCGCTAATTCCTGCTCGTATCATTGCCCCGTTCACTGTTGAGTAACCAACACCAACGTTAAATGCACCAGTAGATTTTTCTTCAACATTAACATTAATATCCGCTTTTCCTGTGTTACCAACTGGAACAGTTTGAATATCAACCTTGCTGAAATAATCCAAATTTTCAATGTTACGTCGAGAAGCTCTAATTTTAGCAACATTGAATGCATCGCCTTCATCAATTCTGAACTCTCGTCTAATCACATCATCATAAGTTCTTTGATTACCAGTAATGTTAATTTTATTTACAAAAATATGTTCACCTTCTCTGATTTGGAAAGTAATTTTCAACTCGCCTTTAGCTGTGTCTTTTCTTAAATCAGCATTCACATCAACGAAAGCATAGCCTTGACGACCCATAGCTGTTGTCAAATTATAAACAGAATCTTCAACTAATTTAGAATTATACCAATCACCTTTATCAATATCTAATTCTTTATAGAGAGGTTTAATATCAACACTTTTAAGAGAACTCACGATATTGATGTCTGAAACTTTATATCTTTTTCCTTCATCCAAAACAAAAGTCAAAATGAAAGACTTTTTGTTTGGTGTGAGTTCACCAACAGCTGAAACGACTTTAAAGTCAGCATAACCATGTTGAAGATAGAAACGACGAAGAAGTTCTTTGTCATAATTTGACTTATCAGAATCATAAGTATCTGCACTTGAGAAGAAACGATACCAAGCACTTTCCTTACTCATCAAAATATCTCTCAAATCACTGCTTGAATATCTGTTGTTACCTACAAAGTTGATTTTGCTGATTGTTGCTTTTGGTCCTTCATTAATTTCATAAACCAAGTCAACACGATTTTCACTTCTTTCAATGATTTTAGGATCAACCACAGCAGCATAACGACCAGAACGTTTATATACTTCCAAAATTCTTTGGACGTCTTCTTGAACTTGCGCCTTGTTATAAATTGAACCAGCCTTAAGCTTCACTTCACTTTCAAGTATTTTGTCGTCAATTTTGCTGTTTCCTTCGAAAACACGTTTGTTGATGATTGGGTTTTCGACAACCTTAATCAACAAAACACCGCTATTTTCTTCTTTGAAAGAAATGTCCGAGAAAAGTCCTGTTGCATAGAGATTTTTCAAAGCATAGTTCAATTCTCTTTGAGAAACTTCTGTGTTTTCTTTAATATCGAGATAAGAGAGAACTGTTTCTCTTTCAACTCTTTGCAAACCTTGGATTTCAATTTTTTGAACTCTCATTTCGGCAAGAGCAGAAAAACTGAACAAACTTAAAATAGCGACTAAAAATATTTTCTTCATTGAAGGAACCTTAAAAAAGTTTATGAAAACCATCTGTTAAACAAACGATAAATGTCGTTCCATGTTGCAAACAACATCAGTAAAATAATAAAACCAAGACCAATTTTAAACAAGAACTCTTTAACTTTCTCATTTACTTCACGTCTTGTAATGATTTCAATTACATAAATCACAACATGTCCACCATCCAAAACTGGAATTGGGAATAAGTTGATCAAACCTAAGTTAATTGAAATCAAAGCCATAAAGACAAAGAAACTAATGACGCCTGTTTTAGAAACATCACCAGACATTTCTGCAATTCTAATGATACCACCAATTTCATCACCACTGCGTTTGCCACTAAAAATTTGACCTAATCCACGCAAGGTAGATGCAGTAACATCCCAAGTCTCAATGCCCGCTTCTTTCACAGCATCAAAAAATGATAAAGATTTATATTCAATCTCAACTTGATTCTTAGATTGAACACCCAACATCATTTTTTTGATTGTTTTTCCTTCACTATCTTGATATTCCAAGACTTTCAAAGGGAAAGATAGAGACAAAGTTTCTGTGCCACGCAAAAGCTCAACATCAATATTTGGTTCAACATTAAGTTCAACTTCACGGCTAATGTCTGAGAAATTTTTAATTTCGTGACCATTAATTTTCAAAATTTTATCATTAGGCATAATTCCTACCATTTCAGCAGCACTTTCCTTCATCACATCACCAACAACTGGAGGAAAGTTGATTTTACCTAAGAAAAAGAAAATAGATGCGAAAACCACAATAGCAAACAGATAGTTTGCTCCAGGCCCTGCCAAGACGATGGCTAATTTCTTGAATGGATTTTGTGTGAAAAAAGCATGTTTTTTTTCATCTTCTGAAAGTTTTGAAACAGCTTCATCTGTTGTTGAAGAAGATGCATCATCATCTCCTAAAAACTGACAATATCCACCCAATGGAATTGCTGAAATTTTCCAAACTGTGTTTTTCTTGTCTTTTCTGCTCCACAAAGTTTTTCCAAAACCAATGGAAAAAGTAGAAACCTGAACGCCACACCAACGAGCCACAATAAAGTGACCAAATTCGTGAACGAAAACTAAAATTCCGAGAAGAATTAAAAACGGAAGAACGTAGTAAACAGTATTAATCAAAAAATCCATAATTCAAAATCTTTCTTTTATTAAACAACAATTATAAATTAAACCAAAGAACCAAACTGAGATATAGTACTGGTGCAGCAAAAATCAACGCATCAAAACGATCGAAAACACCACCATGACCCGGAATTAAGTCGCTGAAATCTTTAATTCCAATATTTCTCTTGATAGCAGACTCAACAAAATCGCCTATTTGAGAGATAAACCCAAAAACCATTGCCAAGCCAGCAGTTGTTAAATACATTGTTTTCAAGCCATCCATATATTCTTCATAAGAAACATAAGAAAGTGTTGCTTCACGATTGATATAGTCAAACACAAAAACAAGAATTGAGCTAAAAATAGCAGAGAAAAGAAGTCCGCCAAACAGTCCTGCATAAGTCTTATTTGGGCTAATTTTTGGCATCAATTTAGGTCCTTTGAGGGTACAACCAACAACATACCCACCTGTGTCCATTCCCCAAACGACAAAAAGAAGCCAAAGCATGAACCAAGGACCAGAAATTTGATAAATCCAAACGACGGAAGAAACACCAACAGCAATATAGCCGACTCCAAGTGTGAGAAGCTTTCTTTTTTCTTCTTCTTTAGACTTAAACCAAACAAAAAGAGCCGTTAAAATAACAGCACCTAATGCCCAATATGAAGGATAAGCAAGGCAAGAAACAAGAGAGAAAATATAAGAAGATAAATAGAAAGTCTTGTTTTTATTTGGAACAGCATTACTCCATTCCCAAGCAAGCAAAATCCCAACTAAAAGAGCAGTGATTTCAAGCAAAGGTGTTCCAACATAAATAACACCAAAAACAAATAAAACTAAAACTAAAGAGGTAATAGATCTTTTCATAAATGAATTAAGTTTAGGCTTTTCCATATCTTCTCTCCCTGGAAGCGTAATTATCTATAATTTCCTTCAAAACTTTTTCATCAAAATCAGGCCAATGAACATCTGTGAAAAAAAGTTCTGCATAAGCAATTTGCCACAAAAGGTAGTTGCTAATTCTTTGCTCACCACTGGTTCTGATAACCAAATCAGGATCAGGCATATCACTTGTATAGAGCATATCCGAAAATGTTTTTTCATCAATCTCATTTTCAGAAATATCCCCTCTTTTAACAAGAGTGACAAGTTTTTTAACTGTTGCAACAATTTCTTGACGAGAACCATAGCTCATAGCTATACAAAGCACTAAGCCATCGTTTTTTGCCGTATTTGTTTCAATTCTTTTGATAGACTCAACAATGTCTTTATCAAGCATATTCATTTCACCAATAAACTTGATACGGACGTTGTTTTTTTGAATTTCTTCCAAATCTTTTTTGAGATATTGACGAAATAATCCCATTAAAGTTGAAACTTCATCTTCAGACCTTTTCCAATTCTCTGTAGAAAAGGCATAAAGGGTTAAATACTTAACCCCTAAATCGCCTGCCGCTTTGGTAATTTTCTCAACGACCTCAGCCCCTTTTTTGTGCCCTAAAGAACGAGGCAAACCTTTCTTAGTTGCCCAACGTCCATTTCCGTCCATAATAATCGCAATATGAGCCGGCACTTTTGCAGTTTTGTTCTTTTTATCAGTCAACAGTGTAATCCTAGAGTCCTAAACTTGTAAAATATCTTTTTCTTTTCCTGCAAGTTGCTCATCAATTTTTTTGATAAAATCGTCAACGAACTTTTGAACTTCTGCTTCGTGTTTTTTCTCATCATCTTCAGAGATAAGACTATCTTTTTTCAATTTTTTGATACCGTCAAGTGCATCTCTTCTGATGTTTCTGATAGAAATTTTGCTTTGTTCCGCATATTTTCCAGCAACTTTAACCAATTCTTTTCTTCTTTCTTCACTAAGAGGAGGAATTGGAATTCTAATCAATTGACCATCAGAAACAGGATTAAGACCCAAATCAGAATCTCTGATAGATTTTTCAACAGCTTTAGCAAGACCTCTGTCCCATACACTAACAGACAATGTTCTTGCATCTGGAACAGCAACGCTACCAATCTGTGAAAGCGGTGTCAAACTTCCATAAGCTTCGACCATAATTCCGTCAAGCAAGCTCACATGTGCTCTTCCAGCTCTAAGTCCACCAAATTCAGTTTTTAAAGAATCTACCGTTTTTTCCATTCTTGATACGAAATCACTCTTAATTTCACTAAAACCCGACATTATTGTACCTCTTTCTTAATTACTGTAAAATTACCTTGTCCATAGACCACATCAACCAGAGCGTTTTCCTCGCTTTGAGAAAAGATGACAATTGGAATATCATTCTCTTTGGCAAGTGCTGTTGCAGTTATATCCAAAACTTTTAACTCATTTTTGATAACTTCGTCAAATGATATTTTATCAAACCTCTTCGCCTCTGGATGAATTTTTGGATCGCTGTCATAAACACCATCCACTTGGGTTGCTTTCAAAACAACATCACAGCCCATTTCCACAGCACGAAGTACTGCTCCAGTATCTGTTGAAAAACGAGAATTCCCTGTTCCACCTGAAAAGATGACAACTTTTTTATTGCTTAAATGTTTTTGAGCTTTAGCATAAATATAAGGTTCACAAACCTTAGGAACATCAAGACTAGAAACAACTCTAACCTCGCCCCCCTCTTTTTTAATAGCTTCTTGCAAAAAGAGACCATTCATAACTGTGGCAAGCATGCCCACTTGATCTGCAACAGTTCTATCCATCCAACGGGCATATTCTTTTCCGCCACGAAAGATATTTCCACCACCAATAACCAAACAAATTTCAAAGCCTCCGTCAACCAAAACCTTAATTTGTTTAGAGAGTTTTTCCAAGACTTCAACGCTCACACCAGAGCTTTTGTCACCCAATAAACCTTCACCGGAAAGCTTCAACATAATTCTTTTATAAAGCGGTTTCATTACAAATCCTTTATCTTTTTGAAATTTTTTATAGTATTAAACAATAAATTTTCTTTGTCATTAAAATTATCAATTTTATACAAAGCTTAAAAAAATTTAATTGCCAGTATTAATATTTAAGTCTAATTATATTTCTATCTAAACAACTAATGGAGATCAATACTCATGTCTTTCACAATAATAACCTCTCTTTGTGCGCTTTTAGGCTATATTCTTGGTTCAATTCCTTTCGGTTTGGTTTTATGCAAACTCTTTGGCTATGGCGACATCAGAAAAATTGGCAGTGGCAACATTGGTGCAACAAATGTTTTGCGTGTTAGTGGCAGCAAAAGCTTAACACTTTTAACAATAGCGCTTGATGCTTCCAAAGCAGCAATTGCGGCTTATGTAGCTTGTGTAATTGTTGGTGGAGAAGAAGCACTTATGGCAAGCCTCATCGCTGGTACATTTGCAGTACTCGGACACAATTTTCCTGTTTGGCTTGGTTTCAAAGGTGGAAAAGGTGTAGCTTCCGCTTTCGGTTTCATCTTGTTTGAAACACCAATTATAGCAGGTTTGGCACTTGCAACTTGGATTATCACAGCAGTTATCACAAGATATTCTTCTCTTTCAGCAATTTTAGCAGCTGCGCTTGTGCCTGTTTACACTTATTTCTTAACTGATAACTGCCTTTATCTTGCTTTCTATACGCCGATTGTCGCTTTAGTTTTAGTCAGACATCATGCTAATTTCAAAAGACTTTTCAAAGGTGAAGAAAGCAAAATCAGCTTTAAGAAAAAAGCAAAATAGAAAATGGATCATCTTGTCGATATCATACAGCTTATTAATTCCGAGAACATCGGACCAATAACTTTTTATAAGTTAATCGACAAATTCGGCTCTGCGGCAGAGGCTCTTAAAAATCTGCCGCCTAAATTTAAGCCTTTTCCACGCTCTAAAGCCAAACTTGAACTCGATTTAGCAAGAGACAAGCAAATTCAAATCCTTTCCTATCAAGATGTAAACTACCCTTCCCGTTTGAGAGAAATTCCTGATGCACCACCTATTTTATATGTGAAAGGAAATATTTCTCTCCTCAAGCATGAACTTTCAGTTGCTGTTGTTGGCTCTCGCAATGCCACAATCACAGGACGAAAAATCATCTCTAAAATCTCATATGATTTAACAAACAATGATATCCTTGTGATTTCGGGAATGGCAAAAGGGATTGATACTGCTGCACATAAAGGCGCAATGTATGCCAAAGAACAAAAAGGACCAACTGTTGCAGTTCTCGGTACTGGAGTTGATGTAATCTATCCTTCAGAAAATAAGGAACTCTACGAGCAAATTATTGCTCAAGGTGTGGTGATTTCTGAATTTCCAATAGAAACAAAAGCACAGGTTCAAAACTTTCCACGACGAAACCGTCTTGTTTCTGCTCTTTCCTTAGGAACACTTGTCGGAGAAGCCTCCATTAATTCAGGTTCACTTATTACTTCCCGCTTAGCGCTCGAGCAAGGTAAAGATGTTTATGCTATTCCTGGTAACCCTGCCGATTCTCGTTCTAATGGGTCTAACAAACTTATCAAGGAAGGTGCAATTTTAGTTGAAACTGTGGATGATATTTTATCTTCTATTACTATAAGTAATAATAAAAAAATTAAACCCTTTGAAGACTATGTACCAAAAGATTTATTTGCAATTCCTATTGACAAATCGGAAAAAAATGTAAATATTCGGCAAATAAATGAAAATAAACCCATTATTGAACTTATCACACTAGACGGTGTGGAAAGAGATGAAATTATCAGAGCGAGTGGACTAGATGCCTCTGAAGTTTCAATGCAGTTATTGGACTTAGAATTAAGCGGAATTATTGAAAAGAAAGTTGGAAACAAAATTGCTCTCGTTTCTCTCAAGAAAAAATAAGGAATCGTTATGAAGTTAGTAATCGTTGAGTCTCCGGCAAAAGCCAAAACAATCAATAAATATCTCGGCAGTGACTATAATGTCCTAGCCAGCTTTGGTCATATTCGCGATCTTCCAAGTAAAGATGGTTCCGTTGAACCTGATAACGATTTCAAAATGCACTGGCAACTCAGTTCTGGTGGTACTAAGAAACTGAAAGATATTACTTCTGCTGTTAAAGATGCTGACACGATTGTCCTCGCAAGTGACCCGGATAGAGAAGGAGAAGCAATTGCATGGCATATTTTAGAAGAACTTAAAGAAAAGAATAAACTCAAAGATAAAAAAGTTGAACGTGTGGTTTTCCATGAAATCACTAAAAATGCAATCAAAGAAGCAATCTCAAATCCTCGTCAAATTGATGATAATTTGGTTTCTGCTTATATGGCAAGACGTGCATTAGACTACCTTGTGGGTTTCAATCTTTCTCCTGTTTTATGGCGCAAACTCCCAGGAGCAAAATCTGCGGGACGTGTTCAATCTGTTGCTCTTCGTCTGATTTGTGAAAGAGAAAATGAGATTGAAAAATTCAAAAGCGAGGAATATTGGAGCATTGATGTTGATTTAATCACTCAAACACAAGCACTCATCAAATCTCGCTTGATTGCGCTTGATGGTAAAAAACTTGAAAAATTTGACCTTAATTCTGAAGAAAAAGCTTTAGAAGCCAAAGAAAAAATTGAAGCACAAGCTTTTCATATTTCTTCTGTTGAACGCAAAAAAGCAACAAGAAATCCATATCCTCCATTCATCACTTCTACATTGCAACAAGAAGCAGCTAGAAAGCTTCGTTTTTCTGCAAAGAAAACAATGCAAGTGGCTCAAAAGCTTTATGAAGAAGGCTTGATTACTTATATGAGAACGGACGCAGTAAACCTTTCTCAAGAAGCTATTACCAATTGTCGTGAAGTGATTGTGAAATATTTTGGAGAAGAATATCTTCCAAAATCTCCAAGAGAATATAAAAATAAATCTAAAAATGCTCAAGAAGCACACGAAGCAATTCGTCCATCAGATTTGTTTAATACACCTAAAAAGCTTGAAGGTAAACTTGATAGTGACGGCTACAAAATTTATGAACTGATTTGGAAAAGAACGATTGCTTGCCAAATGAATTCTGCAATTTTAGACCGTGTGACAATTGACTCTCTTTCTAAAGATGAAAAAATCACTTTAAGAGCAACTGGTCAAGTGATTGCTTTTGATGGTTTCTTAAAACTTTATCAAGAAAGCCAAGATGATGCAGAAGAAGATGATGATAATAGAATTTTGCCAAATGTGAAAGAAGGCGAAAATGTTGAAAAAGGTGAGATTAAACCTGAACAACACTTCACAGCTCCTCCTCCACGTTTTACGGAAGCAAGTTTGGTTAAAAAGCTTGAAGAACTTGGTATTGGTCGTCCATCTACCTACGCTTCAATTATTGCAGTTTTACAAGAAAGACAATATGTTCGCGTTGAAAAACTTCGTTTCATTCCTGAAGAACGTGGTCGTATTGTGACTGTTTTCTTGGAAAACTATTTCAAAAGATATGTTGAATATGATTTCACTGCTCAGCTTGAAGAACACCTTGATGAAATTTCTGCCGGTGAATTGGAATGGAAAAAACTTCTTGCTGGTTTCTGGACTAAATTCCACAGCAATATCGAAGCTGTTAGCCCACTCAAAGTTTCTGATGTAATTGAAAAAATTGAAGAAGTTTTGGCTTTTCACCTTTTTCCTCCAAGAGAAGATGGTCATGACCCAAGAGAATGTCCAGATTGTAAAAAAGGCAGAGTCAGTGTCAAACTCGGAAAATTTGGAGCTTTCTTAGGTTGTTCTAACTATCCTGAATGTAAGTATACGAAAGAACTCACAGAAGCCAAAGATGAGGAACAGACTGAAGGTCAAGCTCCTGCTCTTGCAAATGGTGAGAATAAGCTTATGGGACAAGTTGGTGAACTTAATGTTTATCTCAAAAAGGGGCCTTATGGTCACTATCTCCAACTTGGGGAAGAAGCAACCGCAACAACAGAAAAACCAAAAAGAGTTGCTGTACCTAAGAACATCAAACCAGAAGAATTGACTGAAGAACAAGCTTTATTGCTCGTGTCCTTACCAAAAGATATTGGTGAAGGCATTGAGGTCAATATTGGTAAGTTTGGTCCATATCTCAAACAAGGTGGTAAAAATAAGTCCTTAACTGGAGCTGATACAATTTTCAACATCACATTAGAAAGAGCTAAAACAATTCTGGAAAATGTAGCAGAAAAACCACAACCTACTGTACTTGGAAAACATCCTAAGAAAAAGCTTGATATCACACTTCAAAGCGGTCGTTATGGTCCATATATCAAAATGGGTAAAGACAATTTTGCTTTGACCAAAGAACTAAAAGGCAAAGAAGTTACACTTGAAGATGCAATTAAACTGATTGATGAGAAAAAATAATGAAAAACTTACTTGTATTTTTGCATGGCAAAGGAGCTGACCAAAACGACAAGCAAGAATTTATCTCTCATTTGTCCGACTTTTATGACGCTGACGTGCTTTCAATCAACGGCGCTTTTGTCCATAAAAATGGTTTTAAATGGTTTGATAAAAAAGATGGAATCGCTTCTCAAGAAGATTTTTCTCACTCAGTGCAATATGTTTTGGAAATTGTTTCAAAGGTTTCCAAAACTTATGAAAAAACAATTTTTGTTGGGCATTCTCAAGGTGGAATTGTAGCCATTGCAACAGCACTTAAAATGAGTGCTGAAATTGCAATTTCTGTTTGTGGCGACCTTCCACAAGGTCTTGTTATTCCTAAAAACAACGACAAAACTATAATCTATTGGATTGAGGGTGGAAAGGATGAATTTCTAT
This sequence comes from Alphaproteobacteria bacterium, assembly GCA_047975765.1. GTDB lineage: Bacteria > Pseudomonadota > Alphaproteobacteria > RF32 > CAG-239 > JAQWBS01. Next base: position 6,259 of record JBKEEF010000015.1, on the reverse strand, counting down.
CTCAAGAAAGAAGAAACACTTATAAATTTTTCAAACAAAATTCATATCAAATTAAATATATTTTAAGTAAAGAAACAAGCCATAATGGTTTGGATTTAAACATCATCAACGAACTTGCCTAATTTGCTCTATTCTCTTGACTTTGTACAAAAAATAGCATATTCTGTCTACTAATCAATTTATTATTTATTTAATTTTTATAAACATGGAAACATTTGAAAAAATTTTAATGTTGGTTTTTGTTCTTGCTTTTGTTAGCTATCTTGGATATCTCTTCACAAAAATTCGTCAAAAAGAAAATCAGAAAAAAGTAAAAACAGAGAAAGACGATGAAGAGAAACGTAAAGAGAAAAAGACTGAAGAACTTGCCACTGAAATTTTAAGAACTTCAGTGAGAAAACAAGAAAGTTTTATCAAAGTGATGAAACAATTCACAATTCCCTCTGATATTGCAACTTTTGCAATTGTTGTTGAAATATTGAAGCAAGTTAAATTTATCTTTTTTGATGAGCTTGTTGATATTCTTTCCGACAACTACAAAGATGCTTTGCCGGACGAGTTCAACATTCAAACAAGGTCAAATTCTTCACTTAATGAAGAAAATCTATTCTTTGTGATTGATTCAATTGGATTGAAACCAATTTTTTCTCTTATTAAAGATGAAAATTTTGAAGATGCGAATTCTCTGAGAATTTTTCAAAAAATTGAAGAAGAATTTTCAACGGACAACTTCCTTGTAAAATACATTTGCAAAGGTGATGGGAAAAAACATTGGAACAATCCAGAAGCAGAAAAACTTGTCATTTCTGCACTCGTAGAAATCCACGGGCATGCAGAAAGCTCTTGGAATGCTAACGAAAAGGAGTTTGTGAAATATTTTTCAGAAGAATTTCAAATTATTAAGACTTTAGAATATAGTTCTGAAGAAGTCTTTATTGAAACTTTGGAAAGATCAGATCAAAAAAAAGTTGCAAAAGTTTTCAGGTATGTGGATATTGAAGATGAGTATTCAGCTTTTTCTTTACTTATAGCTTCCCCGAAGTTTTTCAAAATTTGGTTGGAAAATACGCCTATTATTTCCAATGATGAGTTATTCAACTATTTGGTTTGGATCGATATTCTTCCCGAAAAATTCAAAGAAGATAATCGTTATAGCCAAGCAAAAATAACTCAAGAAGTGTATGAATTTTTAGAGATTGATTTGAATCTCATCAAAGATGTAGACAGCAATAAAAATCTGATTGAATATCTTCAAAATCATTGCGATGAGGAGGATTTTATTGACGATTTCATCAGCGACAAAAAGTTCATCCCTTGTCTTTTCTGGTATACGCCTGAAAATGGAAAGTGGGAAAAAATATCTCAAAAAGATGCTCAAGAAAAGCTCGATGAATATGAACATGACACACCTTATCTTCTTGCGAGTTATATCTTAGAAGGGTATGAATTCACAGAAGAAGTTTTGAAAGAGATTTGCGAAAATGAACTTGTTGATATCGCGCAGCTCTACTTCAATACGCAGCATAAAAAACATTTCATTTGATGTTTCCTAAAGATAAAAAAGCTTCTGAATATTCAGAAGCTTTTTTTGTTGCAAACTCTCCCCTTTTATTCTACTATTTCCTTGCAGTTCAGAGGTGAATTGTGGAGAGTAAGAACTCCTAAATGCGAAAATCAACTCCTTCTATGAGGGAGCTGGGGATATAAGCTATGTCGAATAACCCAGGCTGTATCGTATTGCAGTTCTTAACTCCCTCGCCTATTTTTTATAATGGGCGAGTTTTGTTTTATTAAAAAATCAACAAAACTAAAAGGAGTTTGAACAATGTTAAATAAACAAGAACACAAAAAGAATCTTAAAGAATTTCGAACATATCTTACTGAAGATATTACCCAGTTACTGACAGGAGAAAAACTTTCGCTTGATGAACTTGCAGAGCAAAGCCACATTCCATCAGCAGAGCTTGATAAAATCAGCATGGGAAACTATCAAAACTGGGGAACAATCCATCAACTGGCTCGTTTCTTTGATAAGAAAATTAGAATTATATTTTATTGAAGTTCCAACATCTACTTTGCCATTCCCAACTTGATTGGGAATCCACCTTTTCTATTCGTCATTCCCGAGAAATCGGGAATCCACTTACAGGACATAGTACATAATGGATACTCGGGTCAAGCCCGAGTATGACAGTGAAAAAACACCCCAAGTATGTAAAAAAATAAACCGCTTTTCAGCGGTTTATTCAAATTCTATTCATTATATTTTGAGAGAACAACCTCTCTGTGCTTCAACGACTCTTGGATATCAACAATTCGCTGATTGCTTGAGCCTCTAAAATTGGCTCCCAAAGATCTCAATCGAAGAATAAATAGTCCATCTACAAGCAAATCTGCTTTCTCAATTGCCTTCAATTTTTTCTCATCTGCTAGAATTTGCTCGAAAGTATAGCCTGTATATATGAGGATGTGATACCCCTTTTCTTTTAGTTTTGCGACAAACTCGGCTATAACTTCCGGCTGTTCTAGGGGTTCACCACCACTAAATGTGACAGCTTTAACATATTTGAATCTTGATAAATCTGAATAAAATTCATCAAAAGAAACAAACATTCCCGTAGAAAAACTGTGAGATTGCGGATTGTGACACCCTGGACAATTATGCTTACACCCTTGTGTGAAAATAACATATCTCACACCTGGACCATCAACAACAGAATCATCTACAACACTAGCAATCCTAAGCTTTAGTTCGCTCATTATGCTGCTTCGTTAACGGTTACTTCTGCACAAGAACAACTACCATGAACAACTCTATCTTCAACTTCAGCACGTTTTGCGCTGTTGAAACGGTCCAAGGTTCCTACCAAATAGCCAGTGATTCTTCTAATTCTTTCAAATCCAACGTTTTCACCAACATAACCATTTTCAACTTTAAGCTTAATCATTATAAGTTTCCTCCTAGAATTTGTTCTTGTTTCAATTTTGGCAAGCTTGAAAGAAGCACTGCCTCTCCTTCGTGTCTGTGGCAACCAGGACACTCATCATTAATAATTCCGACATATCCACAAACAGGGCATCTATCGACAGGGTGGTTAATTGCACCATAACCAATTCCCTCTGTTTTCATTGCTTGAACAATTTGTTCAAAAGCTTCTAAGTTCTTACCTGGATCACCATCCATTTCAACATAAGTGATATGTCCAGCATTTGTAAGTTCATGGAAAGGTGCTTCCAAAGCAATCTTATCAAAAGCATTGATGTGATATCCAACAGGAATATGGAAAGAGTTTGTATAATATCCTTTGTCTGTAACCCCTGCAATTACACCATACTTTGCTCTATCTTTATTGATAAATCTTCCAGACAAACCTTCAGCTGGTGTTGCAAGCAAACTGAAGTTCAAACCAGTTTCTTTTGCTTTATCGTCCATTCTCTGACGCATATGAGAAATGATTTTTTCTCCTAAATCCCATGATTCTTTAGACTCTCCATGATGTTTTCCTGTCAAAACAGCTAAACATTCAGCCAAACCAATGAAACCAACAGAAAGTGTTCCGTGTTTGATAACTTCTCTAATTTCATCTTCTTGTCCAAGTGCATCAGAACCAATCCACACACCTTGACCCATCAAAAATGGATAGTTCTTAACACGACGTTTTGCCTGAATTTCAAATCTTTCCAAAAGTTGAGCACAAACCAAATCCATTGTGTCGTCCAAAATTTTCCAAAAATCACCTTCTCCTCTTGAAGACAAAATAGCCATTCTTGGGAGGTTGACAGATGTGAAAGAAAGATTTCCTCTTCCAAATGTAATTTCATTTTTAGGATCAAATGTATTACCTAGAACACGCGTACGACATCCCATATATGCAGCTTCTGTGCTTGATTTTCCAGCTTGATAATATTGTGCATTGAACGGCGCATCTAAGAATGAGAAGTTAGGGAAAAGTCTTTTAGCAGAAACACGGCAAGATTCTTTGAATAAATCATAATTAATATCGCCTTCTTGACCAGAAATTCCATCTTTTACTTTAAAGATTTGAATTGGGAAAATTGGAGTTTCACCACCACCAAGACCATTCCAAGTCGCTTGAAGAATTGCCTTCATAACCAAACGACCTTCTTCTGTAGTATCTGTTCCATAGTTCAAAGACGAAAATGGTACTTGTGCGCCTGCACGTGAGTGCATTGTGTTCAAATTATGGATAAGTGCTTCCATAGCTTGGAATGTTGCTTCCTTAGTCAATTTATAAGCTTTATCATAAACTTTTGAAGCATTAACACCTGAGATATTTTCAGCAATAAGTGCTTCTACACTTGCTCTCAAATTTGGATTCAAAACAGAGCCTTTTTCTTCATGAAAAATTTTCAATTTTGCCTTAAGAACATCTGATTCTTCTTTTGCACAGTCCAAAATATCCAAACATTTAACAGTTTCTTTAATGAAAGTTTTAGCAACACCTGGAGCCATTGAAAAATCGAAGTTAGGAATGGATTGTCCACCATGTTGGTCATTTTGATTGGACTGAATTGCAATACAAGCCAATGAAGAATATGTTCTGATATCATTCGGTTCACGAATATAACCATGACCTGTTGAAAAACCATTTTTCAAAAGTTTCAACAAATCAATTTGGCAACAAGTGAGTGTCAAGGCATAAAAATCTTCATCATGTATGTGAATCAAACCTTCTTGGTGAGCTTTCACGAATCTTGGTTCAATCATATCTGTTTCATAATAAAGTTTTGAACCTTCAGAACCAAATTTGAGCATTGTACCCATAGCAGTGTCGCCATCAATATTAGCATTTTCACGCTTAATTTCATTATCTTTAGCATCAACTTTGATGAGGTCTTTATAAACACCCAAAAGCTCTTCACTTTTCTTTCTGATTTCTGATCTTTTCTTACGGTAGATGATATATGACTTTGCGACATCAAATTCTTCAAAGCGCATCAATGTTTTTTCAACATCATCTTGAATTTCTTCAACTGTAATTATACGGTCTTCTGAAAAACCTTTATAACCGGCATTAATCTGATTAACAATTTCGTTAATTTTACTCATATGTGAATTTGCTTCACCATAAACAGCCTCAAAAGCAGACTTAATTGCATTCGAAATTTTTTCAGAATTATAGTTTACTAGTACGCCGTTGCGTTTTTTAATTTTTTTAACAGACATAAAAAACTCCAGTTTTATTCTTTAGAAAACCTGAAAGAAACTTGCGAACAAGATTCCTTTCGCTAAATGATTGATTATATTATAAACTAATTTAATAACCTAAATCTAACACTGAAATAGGTTTATAACCCATCTCACGGACTGTCAATAAAATACTACATATTGTTGATATTTATTTAACCAATACTATATGTAGTGTATTTTATGATTTAAATGTTTAAAAAACTATTAAGTTAATAAATTTTTTTATAGATATAATAAATACATTATGAGATATAATTTTTTTGATAACTAGGAGTATATGGATTATTGCCTCAAATCAAAAGCAACAATTTTTATTAATTCACAATATATTTTTTTAGCTAGATTTTATAGTCATTTAGAGTCAATATCCTTGTGAACAACTTTCTTAATAAAAATTAATAAGGAAAAATTTTATGAAAAAAACGACTCTTATAGTAGCTTCTTCAATCTTATTTTTGGGTGCTTGTAGTTTATTAAACACTGGTTCAACTGGAAGTAATTCTGCAGACATTTCAACAATTGCCAAACTCAAAAGCTGCACTTTTGAAGAAGCAACAAATAAAGTGAAAGATGGATCTGCTTTCACAAAAGGAATCTCAGTAACAGCTGATGAAATTTCAAACTCTTGCGTAAAGAAACTTGCGCTTCAATCTGCAGGTCTTGACAATACTGCTACAGAAGAAGCAACTTCTGCTCTCGAATCGTTGATGAATGCATATAATGGCAAATAATCAAATTTGAGAATCTATAGAATTAAAAAAGAGGAAGTATAAAGCTTCCTCTTTTTTATAAACACAATTTCCTAGAAATTATATCTGATAGTAAGATAGAGCTGGTCATCGGAATAGTTACGTCTAGTATCTCTTGCATAACCAAAGTTAAAGGCAAGTGGGATATAGACATTATTGATCTTCAAGTTCAACTTACTACGGATACTGTCTCGGCTATCTGGAGCGCCATTTGCTGTCCAAGGACTTTCTGGGCTACCTACAAAATATGAGTTCACGCTCACATTACTATCTCCGACATTTCTTGCATAGGCTAACT
>JBKEEF010000014.1:0-57520 GCA_047975765.1 Alphaproteobacteria bacterium | reverse complement strand
TAATTACAATTTTACTTGTACAATATAATATATCTCTATATCATATTTCCTTTTCGAATATATAGACTTCAGAACTTTATCCGCTGCCTATATATCCTCTTAATCTTCTTATCTACAATGTATTTATAACTTAAGCTTTCGCTCAAAAAAATTCCGACCCCGCAAACCTTAAAAACTCATTCGCCCCGTCGGTGATAGTGCTTATACTTAATCTCATACCCCTTGTCAAACACTTTTTTCAAAAATAATTAAAAAAAATAACATCTTTTTTTCAAACCCCTGTTTTTATGCAAAAAATACTTTAATATTTTTCTTATTTTTTTGTTTTAATAATTTATTCAGCTTATATACATACTATATATGAACACTTTGAACGAGAATCCACGAGGGAATAATGAGAATCGATTTTTATACATTTGGCGGCAAATCTACTTGGGAAGATGTCTTTATATATGCACAGTGGAGAATCCAACGCCATTGTAATTTGAAAGACTATAGACTTCTTGATGAATTTGACATCAAAAGATGTTCTGGAACTTTTGCTGAATGCCAAAAATCTTTTGTTGAATTCATAGAGGCTTATGAAACAGAACGCCAAGACCCTAATATTGTTATCATGCTTCATGGGCTCAATGGCTCACGCCACGACTTCAAGAAAATGTGGCAAGCATTTAAGACAGATGGTATTTTTGCAACAGCCATCAGCTATCCTTCAACTAAGAAAAGAATCGATGCTCAAGTTAGACAGTTTAATGTCCTACTTAATAATCTTTCAGATACAACGCACGTCTCTTTTATTGCTAAAGGAACGAGCGGGCTAATTCTTCGCAAGCTTTTATGCGCTGCAAATGATGTGGAATGGAAAAAGCGAATCAAAATAAAACGAATCCTAGAGATTTGTCCTCCTAATAAAGGAAGTAAACTTTTTTCCCACTTCAGAAAGAACGGACTGATTCGCAAATTGTTTGGACCAATGCTTGACGAAGGTTCTGAGGAAGCATCTTCTTTCATTCCAGAATTTCCCAAAGGAATAGATTTAGGAATCATTTCATGCGATTCCTACTATAAGAAATATGCAATGTTTCTTCCTAGCAAATATAAACAACTCATTCCTTCTCAGGTAGAAAACGCAATTGGCGGACCATATAAGAGTATTTATATCCAGAACAAAGAGAAGAATCCTTTAGAAAATGAGAAAATCATTCTTGCATGTAAGAGCTTTATCAAAACAGGAAACTTTAATTAGGAGAAAAAGAAATGATTAAGAGTACTTTTCTAAATATTGGGATTATTGCCTTTATCGTTATTGCATATTACTTCAATCTTTTTGATTTTCTGACAGAAGGATATTTCATCTGGACACTCATTATCGTGATTCTGATTATTTTTGGTTTTGGCATTAAATATTTAGGGAATCCGTTTACAAAAAAAGATAGCGAGAAGTGACATATATTATATAGTGTATTATATAGGGCGGATTTTTCCGCCTTTTTTTATGAAATAGATTGACATTACAAGACATTATGATAAAAGAAGCTTCGATTTACAATTATTAATTATTCATATTATTTCACACCTTTAAAAATTATATTTATGAAAACAAACTTAATTTTTATTTTTGCATTAGGAGCATTGCTTTTTAGCTGTTCTTCTTCAAAAACCCTTTCGCAGAAAGAAAAACTAGATCTTTTTGCCAAAGGAGAAGCGACATTTTTTGAAACTTTCGACTTTTGGGACGCAAACATCATCGACCCAAAACCGATTACCGGAATCGTTGTCAAAGCTGAAATCACCTATGACAACCGCTATAAGCATGAATACTTGAAAAACAGATACCCTATCGGGTGTTTGATTACGCTGGACAATGGCAAAAAACTGACGATTACGGACAACCCAAGTAAAGGGCTTAAGTATAGGCAGATTTTAGACTGGGTCTCCTCTGATGGAAAACATGGCTATATTGAAGCTTATCTGACCGGAAAAGATTCGAGCAATGTTTTTGTATTAATCGACAAGCCGTACTATGACCGTGCGATAGATTTTTACAAAAACGGAGAAAGACGAAAAGATTTTGGGACAAGCACCATAAATCAGGACAGTCTCATGGACAATCGCTATTTCGGAAAGATTGAAAAGAACGTAAAGAATCGCATTTACGAAGTTGTCTGGTTCTATTGTGGCAATAAGAGTGTTGATTTAGTTTATGTTGAAAATGGAGATGTTTTGTGTACAAGTTCTGCTCTCAGGCAGTATATGATGAAACAAGACTATCCAGAAACGAGACAAATCGTCAATTATGTAATGTCAGACATGACTGGTTTGTGTAAGTTTTCTAACATTTACAAGTACGAAATTGAAAAACAAGAGTGACGTTTTTAATTTTTTTTGTTTTTTTTCATTTTATAACATTAAAAAAATTACTTTATGAAAAATTTAATATTCAAGTTATTGTGCCTCGTCACAGTTGCTCTGATTTTCAGCTCTTGCAAGACCTCAAAGTCGGTTCAACCATACAACGAAGATGAAATTGTTTCAAAAATCATGGTAGAATTGATTCCCAAAAATGCGGTAAATCTCAATTTTACAGTGATTAACAATGAAGCTAAATATGGGATACTCTACAAAGTTGAAACCACCCCATTGGTGACAAAATTTTGGCATCCAACGGCAAACACTGATTATTACTTTGTTCAATTTGAATATTCCTATAAAGACTACGACAAAAAGCACCGACGTGCTACGGCCATAGGAATTTTTGACAAGTGGGATCATGAAAAGTTTATACGGAATAACTATAAAAAAGGAGACAGATTTAAAGCTCTTTTTGACCTTCTAAATATCAAAGAAAACCGCATTAACTGGATGCTCAAAGAAGGAACCCCTACCATAACTTTTTAGAAAGAATAAAAAAGACAGGCTGAACATTCACCCTGTCTTTTTTATTTATTATGATTCCCTGCCTCGTTCTGTCATTCCCATATCCCATTCTGTCATTCCCAACGTGATTGGGAATCCACAAACTTTCCTTGTCATTCTCGAGAAATCGGGAATCCATCTTAATGAACATTATCAATAAGATAATTCATAAAGCATATTGACTCATATTTAAGTTTATGCTTATATTCGCGCAACAATTTATTATTCTTATTTATTATTTAAAACTTAAAGTTTATGAAAAAATTATTTTATTTTTTATCAATCGCACTATGTGCTGTTGTTTTAATAAGCTGTGATTCATCTTCTAGTAAAATTCAAAAAGCTGCTGAAAACTTCGGAACTGGTGAAAAAAACTTTTTTGACAGTTACGGACTTAAAACAAGTGGCGAATATGTTGCCGGTCGTGTCGTTTTTGCTGAAGATAGAAAATATGACAAGGGTTGGGGTGTTTATCTTGAATTGGATAATGGTAAAAGCCTCATTATTGACAGTAACGAAGAATATAAATGTTATCCATTTACTTTTGTAACTGAAGATGAAAAAAAACTTCATCGAGGCGAACAAAATGTTTATGATGCTGTGACAGTAAAATCTCTTTATGTTGAAGCAATCGTAAATGATGGTGTTTCCTATTTTTTTGTTTACTACGACTACGAAGCTCAAAAAGCGGCTACTGATTTTATGAAAAGTGGAAGTAAAACTAAGGTTGGCGAATCTTCTTTGAACATTAATGATTACAAAAAAAGTAAAATTTATGGTTCTCCAAGGAGTTCAGGAAAAGCTTCAGTTGTTGAAGCAGTGCTTTATAGAGGAGCTGAATCTTACACAAGTTATTATCTAAGTGACGGAAATGTAATAACAATTACAGATGCAATGCAAAGTGTTTTTTCAAGCTCTACACGAGACTATAAAAAAAACATAAAAAAGGATGATGTAATAAGTTACGTTTTATCAAATATGGATGGTGAAAGTATAAAAGATGGCTCAGATATTTTTACGAATACTTTAGATTATGTTATTGAGTAACTTTAGTGAATTTAGATTATAACGAGATAAACAGTTGTTTATCTCGTTATTTTTTTGTGTAGCTATTATCATTCCTGAGAAATCAGGAATCCACAAACCTTCCTTGTCATTCCCGAGAAATCGGGAATCCATTTTAATAAAACTCCACTATACTAAATTCCCAGTCAAGCTGGGAATGACAAGGAAGGTTTGAACTTTTCCGATTCTTTGGGGGATTCTTCAATTAGCACTAAAGTTATATAAATGATTACAACTCATAAGAGGTTAAAAAACGCCGTATTAGACAAAATAAACAAAATCCCTTGACATTTTCTTTTCATTATGCTTAAACTCAACTCACTTACAAATTATCAATATTATAATTATAAAAAATAATCACTAAAAATACATTTAATTATGAAAACAATGATGAAAATCTTTGTAACCGCTATTTTTGCTGTTGCAATGTCACTCATTCTTTCTGGGTGTAGTACTTCTAGTAAAATTCAAAAAGCTGCTGAAAATTTCGGAACTGGCGAAAAAAACTTTTTCGAAAGCTATGGCCTTAAAACGAGTGGCTCTTATGTTGCCGGTCGTGTCGTTTTTGCTGAAAGAAAATCTATAGGAGACGAATATGGAACTTATGTCGAACTCGACAATGGTAAGAAATTTACCATGTTGCGTAATGAAGACGGAACCTCTCCAATTGTTTTTCTTACCGAAGAAACGAAAAAACTCAATCGAGATGCAAAGAATCCTTTTGATGCGCAGACAGTGAAAGAACTTTACATTGAAGCAATTGTGGAAAATGACATTTCGAGAAACTATGTTGCCTACAACTATGAAGGCTACAAAAAGGCTTCAAACTTCCTTAAAAATGGAGAAAAAAACAAAACTGGCGAATCTTCTTTAGATATAAGTAACTACAAGAAGAGACCAGAAGCTGGAAGCGCTAAAACTTCAGGGAAGAGTAAAATTGTTGAAAGTGTTCTTTATCTCCGAGGTTCCAAAACATTTACTTGTTATTACCTTGAAGATGGAAAAGTTTTAACATTGAGTGATGCTAGCAAACAAAACTTTCTAGATAAAGGGAAAAAAGCTTTATCAACGGGAAAAGAAGTGAGCTATGTTCTATCTAATATGGACGGCAAAAGAGTAGAAAGAGACCCTTTCACAAATGTTCTTGACTATGTCATTGAATGATTTAGTGGACTATTTATAAAGAGATGAACTTTTTGTTCATCTCTTTATTTTTTTAAATATTATAATGCTAACTTATCATCCCTAAATTTTAATTTGAAATGACACAAAAAGGGAAAAAATCAAAAAACTGTAACAATATTTTTAACTTTTGTATGTTATGCTGTATAAATATAGGTATATTTATGTCCCATTTAGTCTTTGGAGGAAGGGTTATGAAAGCAATTCAAAAGATTATATTCGCTTTGAGCATGGCTGTTGTTTTAACGCTATGTCAAGTGGCTTTTGCTGATGACAGTGATCCTACTTTTATCAAAGATAAACAAAAGCTTGATACTAGCACTGATGATAACTTTAAAGAAAAACTTGAAAACTACAGAAGTGCTGAAAAAACCAAAGAAGAGCTTATGAACAGCAAACTTAGTGATGCAAAAGACATTGTTGATGAAACTCAAAGCTGGTGGGAATATGCAATAGATATCGTTGCTTACCAGGACAATATCGCAGAAGCAGCTATAAAAAAAGGTTCTTCCATTCTTGAAGCGGAAGTTCTAGGAGCTCAAGCAGTTGCTGCTATGGTTCAAGGAAAATGTACGCTTGCTGCTGGTGAAGATGCTGCAAAAATAGCAAAATGTAGAGAAGTAAGCAAAAGCCTTGAAGAATATGTTCAAGCAACAAAAGATTGGAAAGATGCTAAAACTGGTCGTGAAGACTATGAAAAAATGCAATCAAGTGCCGAAGATGTTTTTTATGCCCTAGACTGTACAAAAGATGCAAGTGGTAACGAAAAATGCGAACGCATTTATTTCACACAAGAATGTGATGAAGTGACCGGAAAATGTACTTATATACAAAAGTCTGGAGTTGCCAAGGGTTGTACACCTCTGCCAATTAAACTTTCCGAAACAAAAACTTGTTTATTCTGCCCGCTTTTCAAAGTTGTTTTTGATGCTGCCAACACAATGGCAACAAATTCTTATGCAACACTTGCAAGACCTTTAGCAATGGTTATGCTCATTGGGCTAGCTATTTACATTGCTTTTAAAGTGATGGTTCTCACAAGTGGGTTTGTGAAGCAAGATGCTCCAAAATTTATCACAGAAACACTAACACAAGTCTTCAAGGTTTTGTTGGCTTATATCCTTCTTTACAACGCAAATCAGATATATATCTTTGCCATATCCCCTGTCCTTTCAGCAGGGTTAGAATTTGGAACGGCAATTATGGGTGGGGAATATAGTAAATATCTCAAATCTTGTGCAACTGGCGCATTGGGAGCTTCATCTGGCTTACTCAGTTCAGGTTTATATGCAAGACTAGACTGCTTCATTAGAGCGGTTCAAGAAGAAATTGCTATTCCACAGTCAATGGGTTCATCTTTGATGTGTATTGCGATTAGACGTGGTGGAACAGTTCAAAATGTAATTCCTGATTTCTCAATGCTCTTCGTTGGACTAATTATCTGGGTGTTTGCATGGCTTGTTATGCTTGCCTTTGGTTTCTACCTCATTGACGCAACAATCAGAATCGGAATTGTGGGCGCTTTGATGCCATTCCTTATTGCAACATGGCCATTTAAGGCAACAGCAAAATATGCTTCAACTGGCTGGGGGATGATTCTTAACACCTTCTTCGTCTATGTCTTCATGGGAATTGTCATTGCTGTGAATGTCACGCTAATGTTTATCTCTATTGGTGGTGAAAATGGACAAACCGAACTTTATAATCTCATCAATGGAACTCGGATTCAAGAGATTAAAGATAAGCTTGACCTTGGCTTCGGCGAGTTCCTTATCCTTATTATTGGATGTTTGTTTGGCTTCAAGCTAACTGGTCAATCTGCATCTCTTGCTGGAAGCTTTGCTGGTGGTGCTGGTCCTGATCTTGCTCCAAGCATTGGTGGATTGATGGCGAGTGGTGCAACTGGTGTGGCTAAAAAGACTGCCGGTGTCGCAGGTGGCGTGGGCGGTTGGGCTCTCGAAAAATCTGGTGTATCTGGTGCAGTTAGAAATGCCCGTGATAAAGTTGCTAGAGGTGCAGCAAATGTTGTTTCTGGTGTCTTTGGTGGATATAGTAACAGTCCAAAACCAAAAACTATGCCTTCTGGTACTCCAACATCTGGTGCTCCAAAAACAAATACGAATCAGAACCAAAGGAATAGCAATAATCAGAATACGAATAGTACACCTAACGAAAATACTAATCAAAATCAAAATGGTAACAATGGTAACTCTAATCAAAATACCAACCAAAACCAAAATGGTAACAATACTAATTCAAATGGAAATACCAACCAAAACCAAAATGGTAATGGTGATGCTTATAATGCAAATCCTAGAAATGCTTCAAGAGTTCTCAATTCTGAAAATAAAGCCAATCTTGATGCCTATAAGAATGAGAGAAATAGAAATCAAAAAGCATGGAATGATACCGTTGCCTTTAACAAGATGTATGACGACTTGAAAAACCAACCCGTGCCTAAAACTGGCGATGCGACAGTAGATGCTAAAGCTGAGGCAGATAAGGTTGCTAAACTTCAACACCTTCAGACTCAAAAGAATTCGGGCGAACAAAGAATTATGGAATCTGAAAAACCAATACAAGAAAAAGCCACTAAAGCTTATGTCGGTATCAAAAAAGCAGAAGCAATGAAACAAGGCAAACCTTTTAACGAAAAAGAAACTGAAAAGTATGCTAATGAGAACTTTGATGCGGTTGCTAAAGAGTTGGACGGTATCATTGAGCAAAATGAAAAAAGGTAAGATGTAAAGGATCGAGCTATGTTTAAGAAAATTGACATCTTAAAATTTGCAAGACTACTGTTTACGGTAATGGCTGTGCTGTTTCTTTTATCGGCTTGTAACACAGGCGAAACAGCAAAAGATAATCGAGCTTTAGGTGAAGATAGAACAAACGAACAAATTCTTGAAGAACAAGGAAAGTGTTGGCAAAGTAATGTCTTAAATCTCATTTATGATACGCTCGGTAATGCCACAATGAAGGTTTATGGTCAAGTCACTCATGGCGCCCTTCCTTTAATGATGATGGCATTTGCAATTTGGTTTGCGATGAGAATCTTAACGCACGTTGGTTCTGTCACAGAAGAAAATATTGCCGAAGTTTGGAAAGAAGTGATGATTAAGCTCTTCTTGTGCCTTGTTTGTGGCATTATGGCTTCAAGCACTGATTTTATTATCTATCTATTGAATATTCTCATTTTCCCAATTTACAACGCATTTTTGGAATTTGGTTCTTATATTATGCAATATGGTGAAACCAAAGGAAAATATGAAAGTATGTGGGGTGGTGAGCCTGTCATATTTAAAATGCCTTCAATTTGTAGCATTCAAGGAGGTGTAAAAGCGGGCTTGGACACTGGTTTCCCAGAAGCGCCTAGAAATATGATGTCTTGCATGGTTTGTTCCGCAAATGAAAGAATGATGATTGGCTCTGAGCTTGCTTTCAACTCCCTTAGAGGGCTTTCTTGGACAGGAATGATTATTGGTGCCATTGTTTGGCTTATATTCTTGTTTGTCAGACTTGGCTTTGTCTTCTATTTGGTTGATACAGTATTCAGATTTGCCATTATGATTATCTTGCTCCCTATTTTCATTATGGCTTATGCTTTTAAGACAACTAGAAAATGGACAACAACGGGTGTTAAAACAATTTTGAACTCTTCTGCTTTCATGTGTGCCATTGCCATTATTTTGACAATTACAATGTTGGCTATGGAACAACTTTTTGCCGCAAATAGCGATTTCATTAGCGGTGATACAAGCATGATAGATCATTTTGAAGATTTCAGTGTTTTCTTCCTCTGCCTCATACTGATTTGCTTCTTACTCCTTAGCTCTATTAAAGTTGCAAAAGAAGTTGCAGATTCGCTCGTCGGCGGTGGTGGAGAAGCAAACTTCCAGAAAAAAGCAAAAGCAGCACTTGAATTTGTTGCAAGCATCGTTCTTGCCGTCGTAACAGCTGGTGCAGGATCTGCAGCTCAAGGTGTTGCCAAGGGTGCTCAAAAAGCAGGAGCTGCTGCTGCAAAAGAAGCTAAAAAATATGCTAGCAAAGCAAAATCTACAGGAAAAAAATTCATTAATTATGGAATCAATTTGAATAACAAGAACAAGAATAACAATAATGATGGGGGAGAATAATATGTTGAACTTATTAAAAAACATATCCTTTTCCAAAAACATAATATTTATTATGTCAATTTTGTTGTATTCTTCTATAAATATTCACGATGCACAATGCCAGATGAATTATACTAATACGGGGAATATGATAAAAAACAAAAATTATGATGATAAAGTGAAAGAGGCTAAAAAAACTGTTGCAGATTCTGAGAAGACAGATGAAGAAAAAGATGAAGCTAAAAAAGTTGTAAATGATGAAGAAAAAAGAAAAGCGGAAATAAAACGTCTAAAAACCGAACTAGATAAAGATTACGACAATGCTATTGCCTATGGAAAGGCAAGCTCTGCTTATTTATATGGGGCAACAGAAGAAGAAAAAGCAGAAGGCAAAGCAGCCATGGAAAAGCTTAAAAGTGAAGGCTTTGACATAAAGGCATATGATGATAAAAGAACACAAATGAATGACCTTGCTGAATATAGAGGGAAAGAAGATGGAGAATATAAAAAAGCAACAAACGAATCTTGCCGTCTCGATGAAATGAGAAAAGATTATCAAGGACAGTGTTATTCTTGTAAGGTTGTGAAGCTTCTTATTGAAACTTTCATGAATGCAAGTGCTAAAGTTTATGACTTGTCTAAAGAAGCTGGAACAAAGATTCTCTTTTATGGCTTCATGATGTGGATGGTTGCATTTGCACTTAAAAATGTTTCTTCAGTGACAAGTTTGGAACCAAGTAACAATATTAATGACTTACTTATTTTCCTATTTAAAATTCTAGCTGCTTATGTTTGCATCAATGGGGGGCTTGTAACTTTCACCAAATTTGTTGTTGACCCAATTATGATTACGGGGGCAGATTATGGTATTGGAATTATTGACAGCATCAGTGCTTTTATTGGAAATGCACCAGAATCTCCTGTTTATAAATATACTGGTGCAGAAGTAATTTCTCCAAAAGTCATCAACAAAATTTTTGAAGTTAACCGTGCTATAGACTATACAGTTTCCACAAACCTCGTTATTGGAGATGCTCTCATTTGCCATGCATCTAATGCAGGTGCATGGGTTGATACTGACTTGTTAGGATTTGCAATTAGAATCCCTAACCTTCTTCTTGTTATTTGTGGTGCTGCAATTTGGTTCTGCGGTTTCATGATGACTTTAGGTGTTTCATACTATCTCGTAGATATCTCATATAAAATTGGTTTTACAATTATAATTTTGCCAATTGTTCTTGGTTTGTGGCCATTTGACATGGTGAAAGACAAGCTTATGACTTGCATTTCAATTATTCTTAAATCCGCAGCAACTTTTGCTTTTCTTTCCATTATGGTATCATATGGAATGGTTCTCATTGACCATGCTTATGGTGCTAAAGCAGGTGGCGGAATTGATAAACTATTTGAAGAAATTTCAACCAACAAAACAGAGTGGATTTCATACACTTTTGATATTACAAGTGCATATTTCCTCATTTTAATTATTGCATATCTATATGCTATCAAACTTTTAGGATCAGCTATTAAATACACTGAAAAGTTCTTCTCTGATGGTGTGTTCAGTTCATCTCCAATGCATGACAAGCTCACACAAATTACAGATATGGCGAAAAAAACAACTGTTGGAGCAGGAAAAAGACTTGCAGGAGGAGCTGAAAACCTTGCAAGAAAAGGCTTAAATTCTTTCAAAAATAATGATAAGCAACAAGGCGGAACAACAATGGCAGGAAACGCAACAAAAAGTGCGGGAAATGCTACAAAGAATGCAGGAAAAGCAGCTCAACAAGGTGGTGGTGCTATGGATACAGCAGGTGCTGCCGCAAACAAAGGTGGCTCAGCATTAATGCAATCTGGCAAAGGATTTTCGACTGCTCTTTATGGTGCAGGTGCAATTATTGGTGTTCCAATGATGGCTTTAGGAGCTGTGATGAAGGGTGGTGGAATGGCTGCTCAAGCAACTGGAAAAGCAACAAAAACTGCTGGAAAAGCTGCCGAAACAGCCGGAAAAACAATGGAAAAAGCAGGTTCTACTGTGAACAAAGCATGGGATAAGACAACAAGAGCAACTGGCAACAAAATTAAAGAAAGTTGGAACAGTGCGAGAGATGCTACCAGTGAAACAGCACAAAAAGGCTGGAATAGTGTAAAAAACAAATTCAAAAAATAACAGATTGCTTTTATAGTGTGTAGAAAGAAATGATATTGGTGAAAGTTATGACAGATATATTGAAAGAAAAATTTAGAATTCATTTAAGTAGCCGAGCAATAATATTTGCTCTAACTCTTGTTATGTCTCTCTTTTATTTCCAGAGCACTGTTTTTGCAGCAATGACTCCTGAGAGTTTAGAAAAATGCGTTATTGACCCTAAAAAGCCAGCGGATAGGTTGGCACAAGTTACAAATAGCAAACAAACTCTTGCATGTATTCAGAACTCGTCCCAATCAGAATGTGGATATAACCTTCTCCCTATTCAAGGGATGGAAAATTATGGCACAAATATTGCCAGGAACTCAGGAACGAGAGCGGAAGGTGGATACCACCATGGACTAGACGTCGGTGTGGCAATGGGTAAGGTATATAAACCAGGACCTCCTATTGTTGCGGCAAGAGATGCTTACAAAGTTTTCACAAAAAACAGTTGTGGTAGCAATGATGCTGGTAAATATGTTATTTTATACCATAAATATGACCCAAGTCCTAGTGATGCAAAAAAAACACCTCAGGAAAAAGCAATCGTTGAAAAAGGTTCAAAAAAGTGTTTTTGCACCGTTTATATGCACTTGCATTCTTTTACAGTAGATGCAAAAGGCGATAAATCTAAAATTGTCGTCAAAAAAGATGAACAAATTGGTTATATGGGTGGAACAGGTAAATCTCCTTGTGGTACCTATCAACATGCTATCCACCTTCATATGGAACTTAGAACATGTGACAACTCAGGAACCTGTGAAGGATATGCTACAGGAAAAAGTGTGGATCCATTTTGTAATGGACTATGTGGCGAAGGTTCTTTCACGAAAAATTGCTCTACATGCAAAACTAACCCTAGTGCTGCTGTTTGCAAATCAACAGATATGTCGAACTTTAAATCTAATCCGATAACAGGACCAACTGGAAACATCACTAGTGATGGCGTACAAAATATTACGCAAGGTAGTAAAAGTTGCTCTATTTCAAATTATAGAAGCTCATTTAAGGAATGTTTATTCTGCAAACTTTTTGAAAATATTTTCAATACTGCAAGCAAAATTTCAGCAAATGCATTCAAAATATTAGCTCCAAGTGTTCTTCTTTTGGTATTAGTTGGAACTGCGATTTGGATTGCCTTTACACTTATGAAGCACCTTTCTTCATTTGAAGTTAAAGATCCTAGAAGAATGCTGAAAGAAATTATAAATAAGCTCTTTGTAGTCCTTATTGTTGTTGTCCTATTGAATACGGACCCTTATGTGATTTATTCTCTGACCATTGAGCCAATCTTTAACACTGGTACAAAATTAGCCCAACTCATTGGGGGAACAGGATCTTGTGACTTAAAAGACCTTGACATTGTTGGTCTTGGGCTTGCAAGTGGCACTTCTGGTGGAGGGTTACCTCAATCTATGGGACTGAGCATTCTCTGTACGATCAAATCTATACAGAATCAAATCGTTGATGTTATGTCATTGGGTTCTACGATGCTTTGTATTGGCTTTTTTGAAAAATCAATAGGAGGTATCCCTCTACTTCCTCACCTTGGTTTTGTTTTTGCCGGTTTAGCTTTGTGGATTGCAGCACTTTTACTTTTGGTTATTTATCCTTGGCTTTTGATTGATACTGTACTGAAGCTTGCTGTTGTTGTGGCTCTTATTCCACCAGCAATCGGCGGATTTGCTTTCAAATCTACTAAGAAGTATATAGGAATTGTATGGAATTCATTTATGAGTACCATTTTCACCTTTATTTTCTTAACAATAATCATCTTTATCATTACATCAATTATTGAATCAATTGTTGGAGATACAATAAAGAGTATAAATGATGTTGGTGATGAAACACTTGTTGATAGCATTTTGAGCACTTTTAGTATTTGGGGAAATACATTCCTTGAGCTCACCTTTGTAATTTTGCTTGGATGGGCAGTGCTTGGCGAAGGAACTAAACTCGCTGGACAATTCTCAAATGTTTGGGGCTCTGGTAGTGCAAACTTCAAAGAAAATATTGGTTCAAATGTTGGTACAACAATGATGAGTGGAGCAAGAGGTGTAGCAGCTCCAGTTGCAAAAGGAGCCGTGAGTGGGGCGAAATGGACAGCAAAAAATGCTGGACGTGGAATAGCAACTCTTGCAAATAAAGTTCGTTTTGACAGACAGGCGAAGAAGATATCTGAAAATGAAAAAACAACCACTGATGAGAACGGAAATGCTGTTTTGACTACCAAAAACTGGAGAGGTAGACCAATTACAAGAACACTTTCTACTGGACCCGATGGAAACAAGAAAATCACCAAAGTAAAAGTTGGAAAGAATAAAACTGTGACAACTGAAACAGATAAATTTTTGACAATTAAAACAACTACTCATAACAAAACAGGTGCTATTATTGGTCAAGAAACAGCTGTAAATACTGCATCATTAAAAAGCTTACTGCATAAAGACGGACAAGTCGATCAAGTTGCACTTCAAGCTGTTCTTCAAGGATCAATGCATAACAAGGAAGCTGTTATGGTGGCGGTTATGAATCAAATTATAAAAGAGAGACATGGCGAAAAACATCAAATTCCTAGTGATTTCAATTCAAGAAACGTCACTGTTGGGCAAGATGAAAAAGGTCAGATGACTTTCAATATGGTTCAAAAGAACTCAAGAGGTCAAACTCAAAAAGTTTCTATGGTTTTCTCTGGAAATCGTGTTAAAACATCCATTGAAAGAGTGTCTTCTGAATCACTTTCAGGCAATAAAAAATCAACCATTTTGTCTTCTGACGGTATTTTGAACAAAACAACAACTCGCCGATATGATGATCAGGATAATATTATTAAGAGATATGAAGAAAATGAATATTCAATTTCATCATACTATGATAAGTTTGGATCAAAAGTCTTTGATAGCTTAGGCTTTACTAATGAAGAACTGAAAGCCCAATCTCTCATGGATGAGAAAGAAATTGAGGAAGCAATATATCAAACTAAAACATATGGAAGACTGAGAACAGATAGCAATTTCGAAGTCTAGGAGGATAAATCAAATGCAATGGTTGAAAAATACCATTGCTTTGTTTGTATAATTTTACACAATAATAGTTTTTTACAACTATTTTCTTGATTAATATGAGTAAATCATATTAATATGTGTTTGAATCGTTTCTATTATAATGGATAAGAGGTTATTATAACATGGAAGAAATTATTTTTCCCAATCAAATTAGGATGTACAGAAGACTAAGAGGTTGCTCAATGCAAGAGCTTGCAGATCATCTTACAGTTAGTTTATCAGCCATTTCTAAAATTGAAAAAGGGTATAGAAGAGTTGACCAAGAACAGCTCGTGCGCATTGCCGAATTTCTTGATTGTCCTCTTCAGGACTTATTTGTTAATGAACAAAATTCTCAACCTGAGGTCGTTCAATCTTGGCGTAGAGAACAAGAAAGAAGAAATAAAGTCAATGAAAAAAGCGGATTAAAAACGCTTGGAGCAGGGCTTCGTCAGATTAGAAACGACAAAAACCTTACTTTGATTGAAGTTGCAGAAAGTTCAGATATGACTTTGTCTGTTTATCATAGAATTGAAATGGGACAAAGAGAAGTTTCTGATAAAGAAATGAAAAATATTGCAAAAGCTTTGAATATGCCAATTGAAGAACTTCAAGAAATCATCAAAAAGCTTGATGAAAAAGGTGCTTTAGAAGAAATCATTCAAAGAAATGACGCAAAATATAAAATTTTATCAGCACCTAAAGCTTCTTTAGCTAACATCAACACAAGCACTTCACAAGATTCTAAAATTTCTGTGTATGGTATTGCTGGAAAAGATGGTGATATCTTGGTTGACTTTGAGAATGAGACTAAAAAAATAGCTCGCCCTCAACAGCTCAACAACAACAAAACTGCTTACGCAATCAACCTAAGCACTAGAAGATTGGGTTATCTTCTCTCTTCTCGTTCAATTTTATTTGTTGATCCTCAAGAAGTTGTTAGTGTTGGAGATATTGCTCTTTATTATAAAGACGAAGAAACAGCTAGCATTATCAGTGTAAGAGAAGACGAAAATGGTCAACTCTATGGTTTGAGATGGAATCCTGACGAAAGAATTGAGATTAGTGATAATCTTAACGACTTACACAAAGTTGTTGTTATATATTTATAATTCTTTTCTTTTCAAAAAAGCCCTGTTTTTAGGGTTTTTTTTTGTAATTTATTGCAGATTTATCCCTTTACTAGGCTTTTGTTAACTTGATATTTACAAGATTTAGAATAGAATTATATCCGATCTAAATTTGAATTTGGGAATAAAGATTGGCAGAAAGTACTTTAAATAAAAACTCTGATAAAAAAAATGGTATTGAAGATAACAATACTGTTGCACAGCGTTTTTTAAATATTTTTCGCCAACTTCATGTTTTTACGCCTGAAAGAAAAAAGGCTTTTGATGATTTAATCCTTTCCCAACCTCCTGAAATTAGAGGAATGTTCGGAAAACTTATGGGTGGAAACACACTTCAAGAATACGTACATGAACTTGAAAACCGCTCAGGAATGGAACATGGTTCAAGTGAAGAAAGCCATGAATCTCAAATTCTAAATAATGCGATTAAGCAAAATACTCAAATTGAAGAACCCGTAGCAAATGTTAACAATTCCCAAATTCAGGCACAGCTGCTGGAAATGATGAGTAAAATGCCACAATATAATCCTACTCAGGTTGGATTTGATGCTAAAGGTCTAGAAACCTTGGTCACAAAGCTTATGAAGTCACAAAGTGAACTTTTAGCAAGTATTTCTACAAAGCAGACAGAACAGCTTTCTAGAATCATTTCTCTTAGCTTACAAGAAAGTTATCGTTCTTCAACAAGCTCTTTTATTTCTGCTATCCGCGAAATGAATTCAGAATCTCTTCGCACAATCAGAGAAGCTCTTGAACACCAAAGTAATAAGCCAATTGTATTGAGCAACTACATTAATAATCCTACACAAATCAATGCTGGGGCACAACAACCTTCTTCGTCAGAACAAAATAGACGATTAGAGGAAATGGAAATTTATGCCAAGAACCAAAATCAAAATTTGAGCATTGAAAATGTGAATGACACTGCAAAAAAGAAAAAGAAAAAGAATAAGAATAAAAACAAAAAGAAAAATAAAAACAAAGAAAAAGATTTTTCTATTCAAGCAAGTGAAAATGATTTTGATGAACTGTTTTTAGATGATGATGAAATTGAAAATGATGATTTTTCTGGCCATCCTGTTGGTTTCTCTTCTTCAGAAAACAAAGATTATGTGGCATCAACAAACGCTCTAGATCCATCTCTCTTTGATGATGGTGGACTAGATGATGGCTATGTTTATGAAGAACATTATATTGAAGAAGAACCTAAAAAAGCTGAAATTAAACCTGAAGAACAAGAAAAACTTAAAGATAAAATCTTAAATAAGGCAAAAAAACTTCTCAAAGGTGGAAATTCAGACCATCTCAATTTTGATATCAATTCAATTGATGATATCATTAAAGATAAAGATCTTGTTGAAGATCCTATTTTCTCTGAAGAAAAGCTTGAAATTCCTGTCACTGAAGAAAATCATGATGAGGAATGGGAATGGGTGGAAGATGAAGCTACAAATGAAGGACAAGTAGCAAATGAATCTGCCGATTTAACACAAACGTATATCCAAGAAGACGATGATTTTATTAATATTGGTGAAGAAAATCTACCTTCAGAAGATGCTTCAGATGAAGAATGGGAATGGGTAGAAGAACAGGAAGACGTTGCTGGTAACGCTGCAGAGACTCAAGCTCATAAGGAAAACGAGTGGGTTTGGGAATATGATAACAGTCAAAACCCTGAAGAGGAAGAAGAATGGATTTGGGAATACGAAGAAGTTCCTGAGGAAGAAAAATCTCTTGTAGATGCTGAACCAATAGCATTCGAAGAAAAATATTATGAACCTGAAGGTAAACATGAAGAAAAAACCGCTCCCTTATCTTCAAAAGGTATCTTAGAAAAAGAAAGTCGATTCAAATTTGATGATGTTCCACAATCTCATGTCCCAGTGGAATCACAAACAGCCAATGTTTCTGATAATGCAGTCATTATAGAACCAGAAGATGTCATTCAAATTCAAGAAACTATTGAACCCGAAAAACCTAAAAAACAAAGCTTAAGCAATGAAATTCTTGGGAATATGGAAGAATCAGGCGAAAATGAAACAGTTGTTAATGTTGGAGATTTGACTACCTTAAAGCTTAATATTGAACAAGATAAAAATAGAATTATTGAAGATATAGAAAATATTAATGATAATTATTTATATAATGGTATAAATAATGAAAATGACAATTTAGACGATGTGTATAACAAATAAGCTTATTATTGGGTAAACTGCTAAAAAACAATTTACAAAAACGCAAGCCTACACTAGAATTAGCTCTAAGGAGTTTGTTGCAATGGAAAATAATGACATCAAAAAAGATGAAATCAGTAAAGAAGAGCTTTGGTCTCTTAATAATTATATTTTGCTGAAAGACTATTACGACAGAACAATTTCAAGAATTGCAGCAAGGTGCATTCGCAAAGGTAATATTGCCATTGAAGAATATCCTTTCTATGGATATATTTTGGATGTGCTTGAAGAAATTTGTGAAATGGGAGATGTCATTGTCAATAATAAAAAGCTCCACCCTTATATTGAACAAAAAATTGCAGGTGGCATGACTGCCCTTAAGACAAATTTGAAAGAATATAAAGATGAACTTGTCCATAACTCCACACCAGAGATGATTAAAGAAGACAACAAAGATATTGAAAAAATGAAAAATCTTCTTGGTGGAGGTTCTGAAGAAAAAGGCTTCGATCCAACAAAAGGTGCTGGTATGAATATGGATGAAATTGTCGAAAAACTGATGCAAGAAAAAGAAAGAAACGAAAATCGAAAGGTTGTCAAAATCAAGAGACCTATAAATGATGTTAATCGCCAAACTATTCCGACCAAAAATGAGGCTTAGAAAGAATTATGAATATAATAAATTTTAAAAAACTTTTTTCTCTTTTCTTGATGCTTTTCGTCCTTGGAAGTTGCTCTTCCAAAAAAGAAAACGTTGTGGTGGTTCAAGAAGATCAAATTAGTGCAGAAATCATTTATCCAAACGATCCAAATATGATTAAGACATCAAAAGGAGCAAGTGAACTCGATCTTGAATCTCCTCTTCGTTGTTTTGTAAATTGGAAAACTCAAGAGATGATTTCAACACTACCTTTCAATGTTAAAACTTTCAATTTGGTCAAAAACGGAAGAAATGATATGCTTCCAAGATTTGAAGTGACTGGTTTCTCATTCGACACAATGCCGGCAGAAAAAGCATTACTCAAACTTACAAAAGAAGCTGGTATAAAACTTGTAGCAAAAGATGGTCCTTATGCTAAAATTGCTGCTGAAAATGTTAGTGGAGAATTTTCTGAAGTTGTGAATATGATTACAGAGGCAGCAGATGTTTATTATTCCTACGATGATCATAAGAAAACACTAACAATCAGCCATAAAACAAATTTCAGTTTATATACACCTAAATCCAGACCAATTATGCTTGGTATTCTAGACGTTCTAAGAGGTGCTGGTATTACTGATACCACAACAGATTGGTCAGAATATTCTATCACTTTTGATGCTGACTATGAACTACGAGCAAAAATTCAAAAGCTCATTGACAGCTTTGATGATAACCCAACATTGATTGTTTATGATATTAATATTTTCAGAATTTATCCTTATGACAAAGAAAAAGATGTAGACTGGCAAGAACTTCTTAAAACTTTTGAATTTGGAACAATCAAAACAGCTAAGACAGGTGTCATTGGAAGAGTTTTAACAACATCTAATGATTTGAATGTTGAAACTTTAAGGAAATTCCTAGGAAGCCAAGCTATGGTTATGCCAATTTCAGAAGGAAAATTTGTTGTTCCTAACCAATGGTTTGCAAGATTTGATGTTGGTAAATGCGGAAAAAGAAATGATGTTGAGCAAGACCTTTCTGTTCTCGCAAAATCTTCATTTGAAGCAAAACATAGAATTTATTCAGATATTACATTAGAAGCAACAGGCGGACAAATCACTCAATTTAACGTTCGTAGTAAGCTTGGTGAAAACTTTATGATTATTGGTATTCCAAATGAAATTTTTGGTGTAGCAAAGCCAAAATCTGAAACGATTGTCTTTATTGTTCCACGCATTATTAGAACAATTAAAACAAACAGCAATCTTTTAAATAATTTAAGCAATTAAAGGGGCATAAAATGTCTGATTTTGATAATAAAAAACCTATCGAAAACACTCAAGATTCAAACCGTCCAAGACTGAAAAAAGTTAAAAGACCGGTCAAGAGACCTGTGGGACAATTTGAGGGCAATGCACCACAAAAAGCTGTTGTTCCAACCTCTTATGCTGAAGACAACGCACCTTACGTTCCAACAACAACGGATGCTTTCAACTTAGATGAATATCTTGATGAAGAAAAAAGAGGAAATAATTTTGTTCAAGATGAAGATTTATATTCTGACAAAACGAGTAAGTTCAGAGTTGGCAACTTATTCACAATAAATTTTGTTGTTCTTGTTGGCATTGGAGCTCTTTTCTTGGGCTTGATTATGGCAAAATTATTCTTCTCTCAAGAAAAAGTTGTTCAAGGTGGTTTGCAAGGGGTCGTTTTCAACCCTGAAGTTCCTCGTGGAAGAGCAAGATGTGGTAGCGCTGAAAGAACACAGGGATGCATTCTTTATATTATGAATCCTCAGCGCCAAGAGCTTAAAGCAAGTGATTTTTATGACCTTGCAGCACAAATGGCTGGAAGACAACGTTTCGTTATTGAAACTGGGAATATTAGATATTCTAATGTCAAAATTCAACCTGGTGAAATTGCCCAATTTAATATTCCGCCGCTTTAGTAAGCTGTTTTGAATGGTAGTGCCTGTTTTTTTACTTGTACTTTCTAATGTTTTTATGACTTTTGCGTGGTATGGTCACCTTAAGTATAAGTCTAGTGCGTTATGGATTGTTATTTTAGCAAGTTGGGGAATTGCTTTTTTTGAATATTGCCTACAAGTTCCGGCTAATCGCATGGGACATCAGTATTATTCAGCTGCCCAGCTTAAAGTTATTCAAGAAGTTATAACACTCATTGTCTTTGCTGGCTTTTCTGTTTTCTTTCTCAAAGAAGAATTGAAATGGAACTATGTTGTCGGTTTTATTTTTATCTTACTTGCCGTTTTTTTTGTTTTCAAAAAGTGGGATTAAAAAAGAGTGGTTTTAGCCACTCTTTTTTTAACTTTTATATTTGTTAGGTCACTTCTGTAACTGCTCTGAGGTTTCCATCACGGTTGATTTGGACAACGCGTAGCTTGTGTCTCATCTCTTCCATTGTCTTGTTTCTATCAATTGTTGGATATGTGTGCAGAATTCGGTCTACAAACGCCTTATAAGCCGCTTCAGAGCTTTCTGCGTGGATTGTTGCTAAACAGTTATCATGACCCGAACCCATAAGCTCCCAGAGTGCCCCTGCGTTACCTGTTGAGATTTCCCCACCGATAATTGCATCTGGTGTGAAACGAACGACCAAGTCAATAATTTTGCTATAGTCAATCTGATTCACCTGTTCTGTACGAGACATAACAATATGGACACGGTTTTTATGAGGCACAATTAATTCTCGAGTATCCTCAATGGTCACAATTCTTTTATTAATATCTAAAATTTTCAAAAGATTATTCAAAAAAGTAGTTTTACCTGTTGATGTTGCACCAGAAACCAAAATATGATCACCTCTTTTAATACTCAAAAGAAGTCTTTCATATGGATCTGTTGGATCTTTAATACCCTTAATTGGGTTAATATTATGAAGTTGTTGTCCTTGCTTAAGTCCATAATCTTGAAGCCCAAAAGCTACATCTTCACTATGTACACGAATAGCAAGTGCAACACCACCTGTTAAATCTTCCTCATCGTACATCACGTTTCGACCAGTAATTCCTGAAAAACGATGTTCTCCTGGAATTGCAGCATAAACCAGTGGTGTTCCTTGAACAGGATCAAATGGAATTTCGTAGGTATTTGCAATAATATAAAGTAAATCCGTCAAATATTCCTTTGATAATTTTTCGTCTTTATACATCACCCAAGGATAAGCTCTTTTTCCGCGAAGACGAAGCCAAATTTGCTTGGAGCGGTTTATGGCAACTTCCTCAATATTATCTTGGTTATACCAATATGATAAAGGTCTAAGAACAGATTCCAATACTTTAAAACTCATCTTTTTCTCCTTAGAACAGCTGTGGAATATTGCTGTTTGTACTGCTTTCTGTTGCAGAACTTGACGATGATGATGAAGTTGATGGAGGCGGAGGTGGAGGAACACCAACACTTGTGCTTGCTCCAGCTGTTGCATTTTTACCACCCGTATTTTTGCTTGCTTCCAACTTTCTTCTGTCTTCAACAATTTTCTTATCAGAAATTAACAATGTATCACCTGTTGCTTCAGAAACTCCTTCGCTATCTGGTGCATAAACAACAGAACCAGTTCCACCAGTACCTGAACCCCCGCCGCCAGTTGCATTGATTTTCTTTTTAAGCTCAACTTCTTTACCTTCTCTGACTTTTTCATTATCATCAATCAAAACGTCTTTTTTGTTCATCTGACTATGTGCTTCAAGTTCATCTCTCTCAGGTGTTCTTAACCACAAGTCAACGTTAGGATAAATGATAATTCTTGTACCAGCCGGAACATAAGTTAATGGTCTGATATTTGTTTTATCTTGCAAAATCTGTTGGAAAATTGCGTTCATAGAATTTTCAAAGTTCTGGCGTGCATCACTTGCTGCTTGTTGTCTCGAACTTTCAACTTGTCCTGTTGTATCTGTATCTGTCGCCATCATATATGTGATACCTGATGTGAGCATTGTTGTCATCACAGGTAATGTATATTTTTTGAAGAGCTGTTGATCAAGATACCCTAAAGCACCTCCTCGACCTTGAGCATCACCTGTGATTCCTTGGAATACAAAGATTGAGCCATCAGGACGGATAAGTCTTTCCCAAGTGATTGAAACTTTTGCAGATTGTGAAGTTGTTTCGGATGTTGCTGTTAAACCACCCAAAGTTCCCATCACTCTACTTCCTGCAGGAATAATGATATTTCTACCCACTTCTGAATAAACATTTCTTTCAACATATGCTGTTACTGGAGTTGGGTTATTACTATCAATTGAACGCGCAATCACAGCAGGAATTGGTTTATCAGCAAGAATCATCTCACTCAAATCAACTCTCCATGAAGAAATAGCTTTTTGAATTCCTTGTTCATCCCAGTTTTTTTGCATTCCATCAAAATTTGAAGTTTTAATAGATGTGCTAATTTTACCGACACTCATTCCTTGTCTTCTTTGGTTCTGAGCTTCCGCCAAAGCAGCTGAACGTTGTGGGTCATATCTTTCACCTGGACCATAACCACCGCCAGGTCCTAAGTTCCCACCTGCACCTGTTCCTGTTCCATAAGCTCCGCCACCACCAAATGTTCCTGTTGGAATATAAATGCCATTTGTATCTGGTTTTGCTGTCTCTTCAACCCCGATCAAACTTCCATCATCATCAATGATAAGTCCGTCCGGCATTTTACGACCTAAGACTTTTCCTGAATCATTTATAACACGACCATCACTTCCAATTCTTCCTAAATATTCGCCATCTGGAGTTAGAGCAATCGCCATAGAGCGACGAGCTTGTTCATTTATATCACCACTTACGCCAACTTCAGGAATCTCGCCATCTGGTCTTTGTAGCTTCTTGTTAGCTGGTTTTGTGAACCAATCTGTACCTACCCCGCCAATAATCGCACCATTTGCAGAGATTGCAATACCATCTTCGTTCAAAATCCCAATGAGTTTACCATCCTGATCAACAACACTTCCATCTTCTCGAGCATATCCAATAACTTCTCCTGTTTCACTATAAACAGGTGTTGAAGTCACAATATTGTTGTAATATTGGAGAGGATAAGCTTTTGCAATATACATTTCTTTCTTGTCAAAAATATTACCATCTCTATTGTTGAGGATACCAATCGCTTCACCTTTGTTATTAATAACTTCACCATTGCCGTTCAATGCACCAATTACAACAAATTTTTCAGTTCTAACGTTATAATCTCTGTTTCCTCGAGCAATAATCTTTCCGCTCTTATCCAAAACAAAACCTTTATCCATTTTTCCAATGTTTTGGTTGATAAATGATAAAACATTGCCATCTGGTGCAACATAACCAACAACTGCGCCATTCAAATCATAAACATATAAATCATAGAGTGCATAACCAATATTGTTTCTGCCTTGACGAACATTTCCAAAGAAATCTACAAAACCAATTTCTTCATCTTCAGAGTTCAAAACCTTAGCTTCTTCTGTCACTCTTCCAATGAACTTATTTGAATTATCATAAGCATATTTATATTTGAAAAGCCCCCCAAGTGGAATTCCTGTTCCAGAGTTTACATTTTCATCTGTTTGCATATAGCCAATGATTTGTCCATCATCTGCAAGCACTGAGCCAGAGACATCTGTATGACCAATAATTCTACCTTCAAAATCCATCACAGAACTGTTTGTTATACGACGGCCAATTCTTGTTCCATCTGATGAATAAAGAATACCTTGAGCATTAACACAGCCTAAATCTTCATTATTGTAATTAATAACTTTACCATTTGCGGCAGTTGTTCCTAGGATATTACCATTATCATCAATCACAGGAAGCATTTTAATTGCATATCCCAAAACAGAGCCTGTTTCTGAGACAATTTGTCCATTAAGCAGCGGTCTTCCAATATAAGTTTCTCGATAGTTTCTAACCTCTCCTCGTGGTGTGATAACTCCCATAAAAGAACATGAACTATCAACAACAGCATCATAAGAAACAAGTTCGCCTAAATAGCTACCACGATTATCAACAACATTGTTATCTGTTATTTTTCCTATAATTGAACCTGAAAAGTTTCTTGCCTTACCCTCAGGAGAAAGAAAACCAATCACATTTCCATTAAGCCCAACAACGGTCATTCCTTTATAAGCTTGACCAATTTTGGGAGCAATGTTTGTTGTGTTTTCAGAATTTGCTGAAATGATATTATAGTTTGGAGCTATTTTTCCTATAATTCTACCAATATTATAAACTAAATTTATTGCAGAAGGGTTTGCCTCTTCTTTTTTTACTGTTACGACATCTGGTGCTAGAGAAGCTCCTAAAATACGATTTCGTTCATCAATATGCAATCCAGCAGAAGTCATTTTACCTGGGAATATATTACCATTGTTTGTTACATCACCATTCAAGGAAATATCTGCAATTTTTGTTCCAAACAATCCATAGACAGGAGAAGGTGTCAAAGCATACCCATCAATATGTCCTTCAGATGAAAAAACAAATCCAAAAGGAGAAACTTTTGATTTATCATCTCGTCCACCCACCGTCATATCAATATTTGTCATTCCAAGAATTTTGCCATTGAAATCTAGAGCCAATCTAGAACTTGCTGTCTTACCAATAAATTTTCCACTTCTATCAAAAGCAGCATCCCCTCTCATACTTCCAAGCGGAGAACCAGAAATTGATATGACACTGGCATTATTCAGAGCATGAGCAACAAGGCTTCCTTTATAATCAAAAACTGGACCTTCATGAACTTGATAACCAATAATTTTATCTTCAGAAATAACGGTTCCATTTGGACCTAAATTTCCCACAACTTCTTTTGCACGAGCAATTTTTCCATTTGGCAGAAGTCTTCCAACATATCGACCTCTTTCATCAGAAAATGTTGCTGAAAAATCAATTTTATTTCCAATTACATCACCTTTCAAATCAACAATTTCATTGCTTGCTAAAAGACGACCAACTGTTTTTTCTTCGTTGATAACTTCACCATTATATGTGATAAAGCCCAAATATGCTCCATCGTTAGCAGTGGCATAACCATTTGAAACTGTGCGTCCAATAATCTTATTATCTGGACTAAAAACAAAGCCGTTTGCACGAATGTGACCAATAACATTTGCATCAAAATCTGTCACATCTCCACCTGGTGCTAAACTTCCGATAAAAGCACCTTTATCTGAAACAATCATTTTTGAAGATATGAGCTTTCCATCAAGAATATGTTCGTCACCTGTTTTTCGGTAAGCATAACCATCTGCAGAAACAAAACCAATTCTTTGTCCTTGGAGATTCATATAGTTACCATCACCCGTCAATCTTCCAACAGTTTCACCAGAATCCGAATAAATCAACCCTGGAAATAAGACTGTACCAATAACATCGTAAACATCATCCACAACCAGACCATTTGGCAAAACCTTACCAACAATTTTTCCAGAAGGAAGACGAACTGTTCCGTCATTGTTAACTTTTCCTAAAAACTTATTGTCATTTCCAATAGAAATTCCTTGAGGAATAATTCCCCCTATAATTTCGCCCTTAAAACCAATAATCAAACTATCTGCATTAATGTTTCCAATAAGTTGGTTATCAAAGTTAATAACCTTTCCATCTGGAATTACTTTACCAATAAGGTCTCCATTAAAATCTATTGCTGTAATTTCTTGTGCCATAGAAGGTTTTATTGAGAACAACATAAAGGCAATCAGTAAACATCCAAAGTTTACTGTTTTGCAAATTGTTTTTTTCATGGTTTCAAAGTACATTCTCAACGTTAATTCCTCCGATTTTTGGCAACTTCTTGAAGTGCGTAGCCTGACACTTGTTTGTCTAAGTTCACAAATGAACCATTGTTTTTCAGATAGCCGATATTTTTTCCTTTCATATCAACAACTGTTCCATCTGGAGCAAGGCGACCAACATATTTTCCGTCATTTCCTAAAATTGTTGCTCCAATTTTGTAGACTTTTCCCAAAATTCCTTCATTCTTACCAATAGCTAAACCACCAGAAATCAAACTTCCAATTACAGAACCATCTGTTCCAATAATTTTTCCATCTGCTCGAACATATCCTGCAAATTTGTCAGCATTATTAATAACGATATCGCCTTCAAAAAGCTCACCCACCAATTTTCCTGAACTTCTAATAGCATTTCCATCAGCCAGAATTCTGCCAATAACAACATTTTGAGTGTCTGCAATATCTCCATTTGGTAAAACATAACCAATTACGTTTCCACCAAAATCTCCAACAACACCTCGCTTCAAAATACTTAAGCCTTTATCTGTTGAACCACCTGGTAAAATTGCAGTTACAACATCATTTTTCAAATCAATAATATCACCTAGCGAATTCATTCGAGCTTTATAATTTCCCCATATATCTGTCAAAATATCTTCAGAAATCACTTCCCCAACAATCTCACCACCATTATTTATGACTTTGTTATCCGAAGTTGTGATACCTTCTTTTCCGCCATCCATATTAACCACATTTCCGTCAGAAAGAACGTAACCAATATATGATCCATCGTAACCAACAGCGACACCTTTCGTTAAAACATCGCCTCGATATTCACCTTTTGAAGTAATAAATCTACCTTTAGCATCAATTACTCCCAGTGTTTCTCCAAAACGGTTGATAACAGCACCATCTAAATTTGTTTGACCAATAACCTTTCCTGAGAAATCAACAACCTGACCAATTTTCAGTGGAATTCCAATTTGCCCACTATAAAAACCTAAACCGTCCCCATGCAATGTTCCAGCAACAGAACCATTATATGCATACACATTTCCATCTGGGAACAAACTACCTTTAACTTTTCCATTAGCATCTTGAATAATTGTTTTATCGCTCAAGATATGTCCAATAACTTTGTTGTTATTATCAACAAGGGAATTGTTAGCAAGAATTTTTGCATAACCGACACCTGCCACAGGAACTCTTCCGTCTTCAGCAACTTCATTAATGAAGTTACCATCTAAATCATATGCATATTTTTCTTTCAAAATTCGGCCAATATAGCTTCCATTTTTACCGAGAACATCACCATAAACATTCACACAACCAACTGGTAACAAGGCATCTGAAACCACGATACCATCTGGGCTAACTTTTCCGAGATAGTTTCCGTCATAAGACAAAGCAATTCCATCTTTAGCAGTTGCACCAATAATATCGCCCTTATCATTCAAAACAATACCATCTGGATTGACACAACCAACATATCCGCCAGATGATGTTCTGACCAATCCATCGCTCCCAACTTCACCTAGCAATTTACAATCATTGTCAAAAACTTTTCCTTGTCTCACAACTTCGCCGACATATCCACCATTTCCATCATGGATTATACCATTTGCTGAAACTTTGAATTTTGTTTCTTTGTTTTCTTTTCTGATTCTTCCATCTTTTTCTAAGAAGCCAACATTCTTACATCCGTATCCAACAACCAAACCACCAGGAACAAGCTTTCCAATAAATTTTGCACCAGAAGTGTCTTTGACCATACCACTAGAAATAATTCTGCCTACGATCTGCCCAGATGAATTTTCGACAGCTCCATTGTTTTTTACTTCACCAATAACCTCGCCTGTTGGACCAACAGGGATAAGTGCAATATTTACAATAGAACCAATTTTTCGGCGAATATTACTTATGATTTCACCATTTTCACCAACATGACCAATCACATTTCCAGAAAAATCATAAACTTTTCCATCTTTTGCTGCGTAACCTATCACTTTTCCATTTGCATCAAGAACAAGCTGAACAGATTCTCCAGCTCTGCCGATAATATTCCCATTTGCATCGACGAGTGTTCCATCCTCAAGCATTTTTCCAATTATATTACCATTAAAATCAACAACGTTTCCATTTTCATCAATATAACCGATGACATTCCCGTCTTTGTCATAGGCAAGCTTGCGGCTCAAACCAACTTTTCCAATTGTTTCATCAGCAACAACATTTCCACTTTCGTCAACATAACCTATTACAGAACCATCTTTATCAACAACGGCTCCATTTGGCATAACTACGCCAAGAATTTTTCCGGAGCTATCAATTGCCACACGGCCAGGTTTTGTGACATATCCAATAATATTGCCATTGGCGTCAACAACTTCGCCTTTTTCATTCAATCTGCCAATGACATTACCATTCATATCAACAACAGTTCCGTCTGGCATAACGCGTCCGATGATATTTCCGTCTTTATCATAAATATATCCAGTATCAGAGGCCTTACCAAGAACATTACCATCTAAATCAACAACAGTTCCATCCGGCAGAACTTTTCCAATAACCTTCCCATTCAAATCTACAACGGTTCCATCTGGATTGACATATCCAATTACATTTCCAAATTCATCAAGAACAACTTTTCGGTTTTCAGCAACACCAAGAACATTTCCTTCAGAGTCAACTGCGAGACCAGATTCATTAACTCTTCCAACTGTGACACCCTTGTCATTTTTTACATAGCCATCTTCATCTGCATATCCAATCACATTTCCGTCTGGACCAATAATTGCTCTTACTCTTTGAGTTGATGATTTTTCTGTTGCAACTGGAGATGTATCACAAAAATTACAATCTTCTTTTCTGATTGAGCTTCCTTCAACAGGAATTTTTTCTGCTTTTGCATTACTCTGAGAAAGATTTGATTCATGCCAAGTTACAATGAAATTATTTTGAACGTTTCCTGCAACGACAGGAACCCAGTTCATTGTCACATGGCAAGTTTCTTCACCTCGTAAAATTTTTCCATTACAATTATGATTAAATGTAAACCCATCAGCTGGAGCTTCCGCTAAGTTAATAGATAAAATCTTAATAGAATTTTTTCCATTTGTACCAAGGGTTAAAACATTTTTAGCTTCTGTTCCCAGAACCACCTGCCCCATTTGCACAGGATTAGGTGTGAGCGTCAAAGGAATTTGTTTATCTTCAGGTTCACCAAATTCAATCGTATTTTGCAAAGGGTCAGCACCACCAGACATTCCTAAAACGTCATCATTTGCTGTAAATTCTGGCTCGACAAATTCATCAACAATTCCATCATCACTTACAAGCAAATAGACCCCAAATAAAAACAACAAAAAAGAAACTACACCAACCGCAAGAATTATGCGGTTGGTTTTTTTTACATAAGTTTCTGAATGTGTTAAATTTTCTTTGTTCATTGTGTCCTAACTACGCTACAAAATACACCATTTCTTCCTAGTTGGCTGCATACATTATCACCTTCATCAAGTGTTTTCACAGGTCCAACTCTCAAGTGGAACAATTCTTTTCCTTGTCCATCAGCTGGAGCATCAACAGAATAGAAAGGTTCATAGACAGCCAAAATATCTGCATATTTTCCAGACAAACTGCTCCAGAGGAGTTCAAGATTGCTCACATTGCCGTCTGTTCCAAGTTCAATGGATATGCTTGAGCCTGAGTCAATAAATCCTTGACCATAGCCATAGCCTCCGCCAACTTTACCAGTTCCAGCATTGCCATTTTTTCCACCACTTATTCTTTGCATTTTAGAATAATCTGCACCATCAAAAGCTGCGGCATTAGAAATATTTCCATAATCGCTGCCCACTCCTGGTCCACCATGATATCCATTTGGCATAGGTGTCATCATTGTGCCATTCATACCTTGACCCATTCCACCAAAGTTTCCTCCTGCACCATAGCCTGCCCCAGCACCTGAGAACTCACTTACGCCACCAGCAGCACCTTGTTGCCCACCAAAATTTGGAAGTGGAGCAGGAACTTGCCACTCTTGCCCTTGAATATCTGTGGCATATGTTTGCATATCTAGACCTTGTGAATCTGATCTTCTCATCTTCAAGCAAACCATTCTTTTTCCATTACGAAGAACCATATCACCGATTGCTTCAACAACAATCAATCTGTTGTTTGGACCGGCTGCTCTAAAGCCAACAGGAACTTCAACACGTTCCACAATCAAAGTCACAATTGGTCTTTGTGTCATGGTCAAAGATTTTTCGCCTAAATCAATATATGTAAAAATATCATCTCTCCACACTCTTTCAGGAGCGATAACAACATCATCTGGATTTGGAATATATGTTTCAATATCAAATCTAACTTTTTCTGGGTCTAAAGGAATATGTTTAATCCAGTCCGCTTTTTGAAATCTCTTTGTATAAGTTGAATCTAAAGAGTTTCCACTGGCACCTTTACCACCGGCTCTGCCTGAGCCCACGCCCTTTCCCGAAGCGGAACTTCCACCCCCTCCGTTTCCTTCACTGATAACATCAATATCAATGATTGAGTTTGTCAGTCTTTCCGTGTTAATACCTTCACTTTTTGCGTAAAACACATATCTATTTCCAGAACGTCCAAAAACAATGATATTCGTATCTACACCAACTTGAGCACCTTTTCGAGGATAAATCAAAATGGTGTTCGGACCGCTGATTTGTCCATCAAAAGATGAATTATCACCGATATAAATGTCTTCAACAAGTTCCCAATCTGGGAAGTTCATCAAAGTTAACATCCCTTCTCTTAGTCTGATTGGAAGGACGAGATCTGGTGACCAGTAATATTTTGAATAAGCTGGTTTAGTCTGTCCTTCACCTAAATTCTGAAGGGGATCTAACCACGCGCTTTGTGTCATTCCCAAAGAATTGAAGCCAGCATATCCCATGTCCATAGGCATATAATTTCCTTGGCTTTGGTCAGCATTCTGATCCATCGCATTCATATTTGCCTGAGCTTGCACATTTCCGCTGATAAACATCAGAAAAAGAAAACATGTAATTTTTTTCAATAGCTTTAACATTGCTTCAACCCTAATTAATTTTATTCTTTGTTAATGAATATGTTTCAACAGTGAACCCTACAGGATTTTTCATTCTATCTGCATATTTCACTGTTTTATTTCTGTATCTAATTTTTAATGATGCTGTCCAATAACTTATCTCTGGTTTTACAGAAGATGGGAACATATCTTGCGCTTCATACTCAACTTGCCATAAACCACGACTTAGTTCATTGACTGTTATGATTCTAATATTTCTTTTTAAGTTTCTTTTTTTAATAACTTCCAAAGCTTTAGAGGCTGTATTTTTAAGAAAATCTGAATAAACCACATTAGATGACATTTCTTGTAATGGACCACCCTGTGTCCATCTATTTTCCATTTCAGTGATATCTGTGTCAAAAGTTGAGCGGAGGAGTACATATTCTCTCACAAAAACCTCTGAAATAACTTTTTCATCTTCAAGTGCTGTTCCAATTAATCTAATATTATAAACTTGTTCATCTTTATTTTGGAATGTAAGAAGAAATGGTTCAACACGGTAAAGAGGAACAATTTGGTTGATTGTTAAAAGCAAAATAAAATTGCAACACAAACTTATAGCTGTGATAATTGCAAAAGCTCTGGCAGTCCATAAATATCTTTTTTCGGCAACATTGACTACTATTGTATCTTGATTTGCGGCAACTCTTTTCTTTGGAGAATTTTCTCCAATTAGTTTTTGATCAACATTGCTTCCACCATTTAGTCTTTCAACCATTTCAATTCCTTAAAAAACTAGATTACCTCAACATACCAATCTGGTAAGTTTTTTGGCAAATCAAGGTGCATGCAAGCACAAGGTGAAAGTTTTAATTCATCCACACCTTTACCAATTCCGATTGGTTCTGCTTCATAATATGAGCCAAAGATGCTGCAAGCTGACAACATCAAAACCAACACTAAAACAATATATTTCATTTATACCCTCCAAATAAATAAGTACTAGAATAATATAAAATTCTATATTTTCAAAGAAAACTTTCATTTTACACTACATCTTATTGCAACTTATTTCCTAATGCGAAAAGCTTTGCATTATTAAACTCTCTCTATTTTATTATAGAATAGAAAGAATTAATTAAAAGTAAATTAGGGATAATAGAATTTATAAGGGTTTTACTACATCTCAACTTCGGTTTGAGAATATCTTGTAACAGTAAAACCAAGAGGATTAAGTAACCTTAAACCCATGAAATATCTTTCTGGAATAAAATATGGTGTGATAGATGCTGTCCAATATCTGGTGGTAACAATAATTGCTTTTGTTTTTGGGTCTCTTCTATCGTTTGTCAAATCATACGTCTTAAAATCAACTTTCCAAATTTTACTCTTTTCATCAAGTTTTGTAACAGAGATAATTTCAACCTCACGAGACATCTGTAAATCTCTAATGAGTTGCCAAACACCTTCTCTATATTTATCAAATTCTGCAAAAACAGGACCTGAAGAATACATATTAACCATACCACCTGGAAACCATCTGGTTTGCATTTCTCTTTCATCACTGATAATTGTGTTTCTGAGTAAAACATATTGCTTGATGTATATTTCCATAAATTGATTTATAGAAACCATGTTTTTACTGATTGCCTCATTTCGAACAATCCCATTTGAATCATTTTGCTCAATAACCAAAAAAGGTTCGACTTGGACTTTAGGTGCAAGATTAAAAATGGTCAATGACGCCATTGTAAAAATCGCCAAAGAAATCACACTAAACAAAATGAAAAAACGAGACAACCAAATATAATAATTCAGTTTAGAAGACTGAACCTCTTTGTATCCACTAATAAAAGACACATCTTCGGCATCTTTATCCCTTTTGGGAAGTGAAAATATCTTTGTAGCACCACTTAATATTTTGTTTTCTAACATTCATTCTCTCTCTAATATGATGCACAATATGGTCTTACCATTCTTTCAAGTTCTTTTGCAAATGCTTCATCAGCTTGTTTTTTGTGAGATTCACGAACTTTCGCATTCACTTCTTCCGTTTTAATTTTCTCCGCAAGATCAGCCGAAGTTATCGGAACAAAAGATAAAGATACAACTTCTTCATTGTCTTGAATCAAAGACGTTGATAGAGATGTAATTTCATCCATTCTCTCGCTAACAACTTCATTCAGAACAAGATCTTTATAACTTTGTGCTTTTCTCATAACATCATTTATTATTTCAACTTTTTTACTATGTAAAGTTCTTTTTACTAAATTATAGTCTTCATCATTCGCTAAGTTCAAATCTTCTTGAGGTTCAAGTCCTGTTGCTCGGAGTGCTGAAAACAAAGCTTCTTTTGCTTCATCAACCGCAATTTTAAGCTCCTGTTCATTCTTGAGATATTCTTTTTCATTCGCTGCCATATCCAAGAAATCTCCAAATTGACTCACATTGAGCAATGAGTTTCCATAAATGATATCTTTCATATCAGGATTATGCTCTTTTCCTTCTTCAACTTTCTTATTAATTTCCACAACTCTTTCGAAAACACTTTGAACTGTATTCTTAAAGAACAAATAGCCTTTTTCATCAGATGAGAATATAAAACCAAGTTCACTTCCAGAAAATCTTTTTTGTGTTTCGCCATTTCCTATTGAAGTTGTTACATCATTTTCAATATCTCTGACATTATAGTAATATGATCTTTTATCTAAAGAAATGTTTTGACATGTTGGAAGCTCAGCAATCGCTTCAACAGGAATAACATATTTTGCTGCATCAGAAACATCAACAACTACACCAGAAATTTGACAAGGATAACGTCCTCCTCTGAGAAAATCAGCATTTGCTGCCGCATTGTTTTCTGCAATAGTTGCTATCTTTTTGAAAGCATTATCCCCTGTGTCAGGACTCAAGAAATCTTTAAGATTGATATCTCTCTCAACAAACGCCCTGCCAGTCAAAACTCTTTGCCAAACTTGTGGTAAATAAGTCTCAGATTCCAAAAATTCCGTTTTAGAAACATAATATTTTTTGAATTTGCACATTTGAACAGGAACTAGTGGTCCGAGTGGATTTAAAGGATCTTTCTTATATTCAACAGTCACTTTGACATCACTAACTATATCACCAGACTTATTCATTTCGCTGCATTCAACATATGCATCAACATAATTTTTGTTATTGAATAGATTTTCATAATTTACAGCATCAAAATAAAATGCTTCTCTTACTGGAGGTAAAAATTCAACAAATGGTGATTTTGGAGCTTTGAAATCTCTTGCTTTGCTCACAATGCCAACAAAATAGTCATCATCGACTACCAAACATGAATCATCTCCACAGACTTGTGAAATGAGATATTTATTCACAGCTTCAACTGCAATTTTGAAAAGAGAAGTTGAAATATCTAATTTAGAAGCAAATGAAGTGAATTTGTCATAAGAAATGGACTTCAATTCTTCAATCATCTTCTTATGTTCTTCAACCACAAGAGGGTTGCTTCTTGGATAATAGAGTTCTTCATCAAGTGCAAAAATAGCATTTCTGGTACGGCTTACTGCATCTGCAGCATAATTTCTTATTTCTGTCAAAATTGATGTCGCTTTTGCCAAGTTTGCTATAAGATCAGGCGCTCCCGTAGCTTTAGCTTTTAATCCTGCCTTCAAACCATCATTAAGTACATCTGTAATAGATGCATAACTACTGTCTTTGTACGAGTCAGAAATTCTATTGAGTTTTTCTTGAAGTTCTTGTTCCTTATCTGCTAATTTTTTATCATAATCATTTTTAACTTCTTTAACCTTAGCAACATCTTCATTTATTGCTTTTTCAAGTTTTTCTCTTGTTTTCTTGAGTTCAGTAACTGTCTTATTGAGGGATACTGTATCAAGCGTTGACTTATAAGTTGTTTCACCTTCCTGAGCCTCAATTTTTGCTTCTTCCTCAATATTAATCGCTTTATTGTAGTTTGAAATCTTTGTTTTGACTTCTTTTAGTTCTTTATTATTGTTCTCGATTTTCACATTATATGGAAGCATAGCGGCTTCTCTTTCAGCTCTGATTTGCAAAATCTCTTTGTCAAACAAAGCATAAATTTCATCCGCATCTTTTTCAGATGTATCTTCTTTTTCGCGAACCTTATCAAGTTCTGAAGAAAGCGCTTGTGCAAGCTCTTCCACAGTGATTACTTTTTCTAAAGCTGTTTTATAGTTTTTAAGCCAACTTTCATTTTGCGAAATATCAGCAAGCTCGGCAATGACTTCTTTAGTCTGTTTTTTCTTTCTTAATTCTTCTTTTCTATCAGATAAAGTTTTCTCATTTTTTGCCATACCTAGAATTTTATTTCTAGCATCAACATACCATTCTTCATCTGTATCTGCTCTCTTGTAGGAACCTGATGAAGCTGCTGTCATTAAATTATTATACCACTTACCATTTTTTTCCGCTGATTGTTTTTTATATTCCGCATCAGCTTCTTCGCCTTTTTCCTTATTAATTCCCTTAGCAATTCCAAGCTCAACATCTCTCAAGTCGGCATAATTAAAATAGTCAACAATATTGGTATATTTTGAGTCTATGTATAA
Source organism: Alphaproteobacteria bacterium (assembly GCA_047975765.1). GTDB lineage: Bacteria > Pseudomonadota > Alphaproteobacteria > RF32 > CAG-239 > JAQWBS01. The sequence goes on along the minus strand of JBKEEF010000014.1, from coordinate 21,719 downwards.
GTCATAAAACTTTTTTTGGTCATTCCAAAGAGGGAAAGGTTTAACAGGTATTCCCCACTTTTGCTCATTATATTGATCTTGAGCTAAACTTTTTGAAATTTCTGCACCAACTTTCCAAGGTAACATCTGAACACTACGACCTGTTATGTTATATTCATCAAGTTGAGAACCACTTAATGAATTTTCCAAGTCCTGAGAAGCAACGTGTTTTTCTGCACCTTTTTGTGCATTATCCATATTTTTAACATCAATTGAACTATCAAGCGTTGCAGACACACTATCTTCAAGTGATGCAGTATCTGTTACAAGTTGAGCTTTCGCAACTTGATATGTATCTATCAGCCATTTAGAAATCCCCTTGCGCATGTTTTCTTGATTTACAAGTGCGCCTAAATCCCCCCCAGACCAAACCTGTTCAGAATTGTTATAATACTTTCCTAAATAATCAATTGCACACTGATCAGAATAAGAAAGCATTTCCAATGATTTTGTATGAAGCTTTTTCATCTTCTCATATTCATTAAAAATATCTCTATAGCTTGATAGTGATGTACTCACATTATGCATTACCAAAGCATCTGTGAGGTCTCTTTTAAGTTCTGCAATATTTTTGACCGCATCTAAGCTGTTTTCACTTCCAGCAAAAGGTGATTTGATGTTTGATTCAGGAGCTTTTTTTGCTTCATAAGTTGTGAATTTATCCATATCAAAATCATCTTCTTTACTCAACTGTGCAAAGACAAGTTGAGAACTTGAAGCAAATTTATTTCCAAGCCAGAGGCTAGACGTTTTTTCTGTTTTTTTAGTTTCAGAATTTTTGATTTCATCCGCTTCTTTTTTTGTCAGAGGAACAAGACTATCTTGCATAGCAACAGTCATTTCAAATTGGAGCTGAAGTGCTGTCAATTCTTCTGTCATACGAACAACACGATCTAAAAGTTCTGAAGACTGATATCCCACGTCAAGTGCAACTTGGTTGCTGTCTAAATCACCAACTGCACCACCACCATTTTTCAACAATTCTTCTGTAGCAGCTAATTCTTTTTCAATTTCAGGAAGTTTTTTTTCAACTTCACGAACAATTGTATAAATTTCTGCGACAGTGTCTTTGTAAAACAGTTCTCTTTGCTCATTATAACAAATTATCATTTTTTCATCTGAACTTGGCTGAACGAGGAAAAGTTTATAAACTGCATTAGAAACTGATTTTTCATCATAAATATCAGCAACTTTTGATTCTGTGATTTTTTTGGCTGCAGTATTTATTTTAGTCGCACCAGTCTTCCCAACATTCAAGCTACTAATAGCAGAACCAACTTCATCAAGATTTTTGAAATTGACACCACCAAGTTTCTTAACTTCCTTGATCGTATCAAGAGAGCTTTTAACGGTTGTGACTGTTGTTGTGACCACAACTGAGTTGAATGCTTTTGGAACAATTGTTGTCAATTTTGTAGTCGGTGTTCCTGCTCTTTTTAAAATTTTATCAATAATAAGAGCATCTGCATTTTTAATGCCAGATAAAAGGAAAACAGCTGTAAACAGATATAAAAAACTTACTATCTTTTTCATCACTTGCTCCCTCCACACACAACCTCATAGTTATAACTATCCAAACTAAAATTATTCAAATCTTGCTTTTCATTTATTTTATTGATTGTTGAATTTGCAAGTTGTTCTGAAGTTTTCAATTTTAACATACTAATGAGTTGCTTATTATAACTCAGCATTGCTTTTGCCTGCTCAATCTTCACATCATTTGAAATTGTCACAGCAGAGCTAAATCCTTCTGTGAGATGAACACCACTTGAAACACCAACATCAGGATCACTCACTTTTTTACTCTGTGTGGAAATTTCATTAAGAGAACGAAGTGCGTCGCTCATCGCAGAAATTTTATCATCCGCAAAACTATTTCTTCTCCAAGTTTTGACCTTCGTAATATTCTCTGTCGATTCAGCATCTGTAAAAGCTTTCTCACTAACTTCTTTGAGCGGAGCTGTTGGATCTTTTGTATCAACAATCTTATTAAATTCACCTTCAAGTTTATTCAAGCCACTGGCTTTTAACTCACTTTCGAGTGAAGATATTGTTTCTTCTAAAGGCACCAAAGTTGCATCTCTTTCTTCTGCTAAAGAGACAAGAAATGTTTGATTTTCATCAGCTAAATTTTGCTTTGAAAGCTCAAGTTGAACAATGTTCTCTTCGAGAGCCTTTTTTCTATCTTCGGTTATGCCTTCCGCAGACATTTCACTTCTTATCGTTGCAATATTTTGATCAATAGCGGCAACTTGCGCATTATAATTTTCATTTTGAGCTTGAACAGCTTCTTTGTAAGAACTTTCAACACTAACTTTTTGAGTTTTCGCCGCTGCATATTCTGCATATTTCTTTTTTTCGTTTATTGCATTTTCAGCTTCTGCTTTATATCCTTCAGCAGTATTTTTAACTTCATTTACTGAACTTTTTGCATCATCAACTGTTGATTTCACACTAGAAACTTCCGCGTCTAACCTTGCCTTTTGAGTTTCTGCATATTTTTTAGCTTCTTCAATTTTTCCAATGAATTTACCCATAATTTTATTTTGAGCATCTTTGAGTTTTTCATTTGTTTTTTTCACAAAATTGGTCACATTTTGAACTACCTCACCCACAGTATTAGGTGCATCCACTGTTGGAATTCCAGCAAAACTTTGTTCAATTCTCCAAGAGAAAAGAATACAAAAACTTATGACTAATATTTTCATTTTTCTAGTAATCATAATTAGTTTCCTTCATCTGCAGATTTATTACTATATGGACGACTTCTATCCATAAGCAAAAACTCTGCGTTTCCAACTGACATTGTACGAATGTTATTTAGTCTTGCGATTGTGCGATTATCTACTGCACTTGTATTTTTTATGATACTTTGGGAACTGGTTCGTTCTTTTCCTTCCAGTTCAGATCTTGCAATATTCGTTCTTGTGGTAAGTGCCTTAGCATATAAATCGGCAAAATCTTTCATTCTTTTGCTTTTTCTATCCATTTCTTGTTGTTGTGAAACTCTTGTTGTTTCCTCTGTATCCACTGTGATTTGAGAAAGAACATTTTCTTCTAAATTCTTTTTTGTTTTTTCTGTGCTATTAACATCCTCTAAAAAACCTTGAACAGACAAATCAGGTTTTGTAATTTTTGGGATTTTAATAAAATCTGCTTCAATATCAACAAGATTTCTTGGGTCATATTTCGCCAACTCTCTTAACTCAGTGATTTGAGTATCAGCATACCTCACTCCATTTTGGACAAATTCTTGTGCAACAGTCACTTGACCAGAAACATAAGTAATGGCACAAAAGTCTGCTTTAGCTTCTTTTGAAAAGCTTAAGAACGCAAGAGAAATCAATAATGCTAAAAGACTTTTTTTCATGGTCCACCTCTTATTTAGACGAAGTCGTGTCTACATCTAAATTGCTCGGTTTAATATCTCTAAACCCTTCCATAGACTTCAAAATTATCTGAGCAGCAAGTAAATCATTTGTGTCATTGATAACCTTCATCATTTCTTCATTGATTGTTGCATTCACTGTAAAATCTGATCTTTCATCTTTTGCAGCCGCTGCATCTTTTGCCACTTTTTCAACGACCTTGGTTTCAAATGTTGAAGCAACATTTTTCTTCTCAAGAGCGTTTGAAAGTGTACTTAAGAGTTGGTCACTTAGTATTTCATCCAGCTCTTCACGACAAGCAACTGCAGTTGTTTCATTGCTATTATTTGTACAAGCAACTAAATCTGCAACGCATTTTTTCAAAGCATCATAATCTGAAAGATCAGCTGCATTTTTTTCACAACGATTGACAAACTTTGATGAAAGTGCAAATTTTCCGTCAATGTAGTTATCATAAACCTTTGTTGACCCTGTAACGGCACTCACTTGAGCAAAAATTAGTTCCTCAGAAAATCTGTATGATTGTTTTTCATTTGTTTTCAATTCTTCTTTTTGAAGCACTTTGTCGCTATTAATTTTCAATCCAAAAGGAACTCTACGACTTCTATTTGGAGCAGTGACACTCGTGTTTGTTTTTGAAATTGTTTCTGAAATTTGATTTTTAATGACTTGATTTTCATCGGTGCGAACATCTTCCAAAACCTCATCACTTACCTCGCCAACAGATATCTTTGCTACATTGGTATTTTCAGTTGATAAGCTTTGTTCTTCTGTATCATTCAATATAACTTGACCTGTCACTTCTGATGCTTGAACACCTGTTTCTACGGCAGTCGCAACTGCATTTGTCACAACAGCATTTGAAAATACAGCTCGCACGGGAGCAACAGTTGTTACACTCGCTTCAACAGCTTCATCAGTTGAATATGATTTGTTATCAGACGAAATATAATCTTCCGTTGAGTCCTCTTCAGCATCATAGTTTTCAACTACACCACTTGATGATGAATTAGAAGATGAAGATTTTGTTTGAGATGAGACAAACGAAGTGGCACTTGAAAGCTCATTAGAAACACCTAATGATGAAGCCGCTGAATTTAGCCCTGAATTTGCAAGAGAAGAAACGTCTGATGTCACAGAAGAAAACTCATTTGCTATTCCTCCAGCAACTTCTTTTGCCTCTGAAATTTGTTTTTTATAATCTTCGACTTCCGCCTTTGCGTCTTCAACTCTTTGCTTTTGCTTTTCTATGTCGTCTCTAATTTTATCAATTTGAGCTTTTTTCTCTTCAAGTCTTTCTTTTTCTTTTTTTATTTTTGCGGCTTTTTCTTGGATTTTATCCAAGTTTTCACTTTTGAATTTTGAAATACTTGATGTCACAGAACCAATACTGGAATTAATTTCTCCAGACATTTTCTTAACATCCTGAATTTCTTTTGCCTGTTTAACAATGTTGACATTTGTTTCAACGGAACTTTTAACATTACTCGCATCAAGCGTAGGAATCAGAGCATTAGCCACACTTGGTGACAGCAATCCTAAAACCCCTAACAAAAAAATTTTTGAGAAATGAATGTTTATTTTCATCACAACCTCCAGAAACAAGCGCTTATTCTTAATAATATCAAATAAAACCATATTTATAAATGACTATTATCCAAATTACGCAATATTTAAATATTTTGTAACAAAGTTATCTTCGCCATATTCTTTTATTAGCTCTTCAACCAAGAGAACATTCTTGCGTCCAGAGTTATAAAGCTTGAGGTACGGCCCTAAGCCTCCCAAGTTTACATCAAGAATAACCGACTCTCCTGTCGCTTGACGTGAAAGCAAGATTGCATATGGAAATTCGCGATAGGTTCTTCCGAAAATAAAATCTAGCTCCCTATCTGTCAAACCCCAGTTTGCATAGTCTTCGAGGGTTGCTTGCGGGTTTCTAAAGAAAATAACTGTTTGACATTGTCCACGAATAACTTCACCTACCCCAAGCTTATCAATAATATTAGGTTGTTGGAAAGCACATAAGTATGCTTGACGTTTTTTACGTCCCTCTTGAAGACCAATAATGAAGTAATCTTTAAACATTGGGTGTTTAAGCATTGGAGCAGTCTCATCAATCATAATGAGAGAAGGAACACCAGTTTCACTCTGAATTCTGTGCATAATGTAACTAATTACGGCAGGTGCCAAAGTTTCATCTTCAAAAATATGTGTAAAATCAAATGCCATAAATCTTTTAGATTTCAAATCTAAACTATCTGTATCAGCATTGAAAATATTTCCATACTGATCAGGATTAATCCAACGATAGAGTTCTCTTCTCATACTTCCTGTCGGAGAAAAGCAACTTTTGTAGAGATTAGTCATAATTCGTTCATCAGCACGCAAATAATCAAACGCGGTTGTCACGGCGCGAGAAATTTCTTTTTCTGAGAGTGCATCATCAACCATCGTGATAGACTTCAACCAACGACGAAGAAATGCCCTATTATTCGGTGTGTCTTTAGTATCAAAAGGGTTAATAGATACATTCTTTTCATCACCATCAAAACCAATAGACGCACCTTTGATTGCTCGAGTAAAGATTTCAGCACCACGGTGTCTATCAAAGAAAAACACTTTCAAATCGCTATGACGCATCGCTTGCCCAGCAAGGAATGTAAGCAATGTTGTTTTACCTTGACCAGTTGGACCAATTACACAACAGTGAGCCACTGCTGAATCCTCTGATGAAACGTGAAACTGAAAATTATATGCTGAACCAGAAGCTGTCCTGAAAACAGTAATTGCACCAGGACCCCAGTCACTTTTTCTAAAACCTTCCGAAGGTTTGTCAAATGTTACCGCTGCCGCAACAACTCTTGACAAATATCTATAGGTTCTAGGGTAGCTTTCATAAGTAGGGAATTGATTGAAGAATGTTGCTTGGGCAACCCAACCTTCACGAACCGGTGTTACACTGAAAAGTCGGCAAATTCTTTGAACTTCACCCTCTGCAAAATCAATTTCCTCTTCACTATACCCTTTAAGAATAACAGTCATTGCATATTCATTTAGAGATTGATAGTCTGCATCACTATCTTCGATGGTTGACAATGCAACAGAATATTGATCTACAACATCTGATGAAAAGCTTGTAATTTCTGCCATTCTTCTTTGTTGCATTAAAAGGGCACGAGCATGAGGTTTATAAAAAGGTTTAATATTATGAAGCAAAACAAGTTCACAATCCAAAGAAAGTAAAGAGATAACCATACTTTCATCCATATAGTCTCCAGAACTTCTAATTCCCATTGAAATAGCATACATTTCTTTTTCACCAGAAAAGAATTTGATAATTCCTTTTTCACCAGTAAAATGAATGTGGTCTGCCGTCAAAAGTTCATTAAGTGCAGCCTCTTGTGCACCTCTTACTTTTGGTTTTGGGCGGGAAATTGGACTACAGAGTCTTGCAAAAATTGACAAAGGACTCATATCAGCAGGACTATCTTCTGTTTCATATAAAGTTCTAACACCATAATCGTTCAAAACAGCAAGCAGTGCTTGAGAAGCATAATTCAAATCTTTCAGAGCTTCATTTCTATTGGCAACAGATAAAACAATATAGTGATTATTGCTAAAAATTCTGTCAAGATTATGACTCCAGACATTTGAAACTTGTTCTAAGAGATGATTGTTAAAATTATCAACTTGAGCACCAAGTTCCACTCTATCTCTTAATGTGAGGACACGACAAACTACTCTTAAATCAGACATATTGTCAATCCAAGACTTTCTCGCTTCAGCCATAGATATGTCTTTTTCTTCTGTTGCGAAAGACAAGTCAACACCATCAACTTTAAAAACACGAGCAAAGGAGCCATCATGACAACGAATTGTCATTCCATCTGACATAAGTCTATTGAATGGTAAAAAATCTGAAACTTTTGACTCGTGTGGTTGAGGCAAAATGAGTCTTCCTAATTTTGTAACCCATAACCCAATGAATGCAGCAGCCGACACGAAACCAATTATGGCAACGACGACTTCTGGACTGCTTAAACCTTCAACAAAAATACTGAACATATCAGGGCGCAAATTTATTCCCCTTTTCTTTATACAAATTGTTAGTTGAAACGCGCGTTTGTCCATATGCTTGAATCATATTTGAGATATGAGGTTCTCTAGTTCCCCAAGCCACAATACTCAAGTGAACAAGAATGATACTCATGACAAACAACAAAGGGTTAATGTCTATTGCAGCAATGCTAATAAACATCAATGGAAATTGAAGTCCTAAATTCAAAAGCGTAGGCAAAAAGGGTCCCCATAATATCTTAGGTGGATTTGCCACTGCTTTTAATATTGGTTCTCTCATCTTTATCAACCCTTTAAGATTTTATTCTGATTCTAACCTAAAGTTTTTTATATGCAACAAAAAAGCTAAATTCTCGCATAAAAAAAGGCATATCTTAAGATATACCTTTTTTATGAAAATTATGTTAATTCTCGTTTTTTATTTGTTCAACATCTCTTCATACTTAGAAACATCAAAACCTGCTGCTCTCATCTTATCAATTGTTTCTTGATTAAGCGGAATTGTCCCTCCGTTTTGACGTTTAATCTCTGTTAAGACGGCATCTTGTGCTTGCATCTTAGCGAGAGATTCATCGCCCGCTTTTTTCAAAGCAGCATCAACCGCATCAGTTGCTACCACAGCATTTCCAGTTGCGTCATAAGAACCTGTAACTTTACCTGTTTTATCAACTGTTACATAAGTTCCATCTGCTTCAAATTTTTTCGAAGTTCCATCTTTGTAAGTGATCACACCTGTTCCATCAGAATTTTTAACAGAGACTGTACCATTCGGATTGACAGTTTTGCTACTTCCATCTTTTGCTGTTGTTGTAGTCAAGCCACCCGATGTTTTTGTAACAACCGTGCCATTAGCATAACTTACAGAAGATGAACCATCTTTATTTCTAAGTTCCATCGTTCCATCAGAATATTTAATTGTAGTATTTCCACTCTTATCTGTTGTGTTTGTTAAAACAGAACTTGCTGAAGCAGTCTTACTAACCTGAGCCTCTTTTTTTGCTGTCTCATTTGCTTGAACTTGAGAGTTCATATCGACAATATTACCAGTTGCAGAAGCACCTAATGTTACTAACCCAGCAAGATTACCCAGCGCACTACCTCCAATTCCACCAACCATATTATTCATATTTTGACTATCATTTGAGGCTGATGTCAAAGCAGCTCCGCCTTTCATGCCATATTCACGACCTTTTTCTGCTTGGTCAACAATGTTCGTGAATTTTGAAGCTGTCACTACATTACCGCTACTATCCACTTTATCACCAAGAACTTCTCCTGTTGTCGTATTCACGAATTGCCCAGACTCATTAAGTGAAACAACTACCTTATTTCCTTTAGCATCATAATAGTTCTCACCTTTCTTAACAATACCAGATTGTTTATCCGTAACTTGTGCAGCAATAGAGTTTGTCTGCTGACCAGAAGCTCTTAATTTTTCATTTTCTGCTCTTTGTTCATTTGTAAGAAAAGCATCTTGATAACTATTTGCGGCTGTTGCAGCATTATATTGCAAGTTATTACCAAGCGTGTAGCCCGTCTGTCCGAGCATCGCTCCAGCATTGGAAACTGTTCCAGCAATATTCAAAAGACCATTAACTCCACCACCACTGTTTTTGATTGCGCCTGAGACCAAAGTAACTTGGGCTTTCACTTCTTTCACTGCAGATTTGGTTGCCTGTATACCACTATGAACAGCTTGAGCGGTTTTAATTGCTGACTGAACGGTTCCCTTCAAGTCTTTAAGTGACCAGCTGGATGCTGTTGGTGATTTTCCTTCAACAACAACTTCATCCAAACAAAGTCCGCCACTATTTGTCATATTTGTTGTGGTAGCTTTATTAGCATCAATACAATCTTCTGAAGCTGTTGTACTTGTGCCTTTCCCCTCGACCAAAGCAAAATCTTTTGTAAAGTCACCATATGGCAAATAATCACCATAAGGCATCTTATAATAAGCGTATCCGCCCCCAGGTCCTGTAAAGTATGAAATAAAAGGAGCCATCATAGAGACAAGAAACAAACCAAACGCAATTTGCGCCAAATGTTTCCAACTAATTTTTCCAAAAATTGCTGAGAAAGCAAAAGCAATCAAACCGAAACCAGCGATTACATAGATAATCATTCTCAAATCATCAAGTGTTGTCACAATCTTACAAGCGATTGTTTGGAAAACATTCGTCGTAGACTGACAATATGTTCCTCCAACTGGAGCTGTATAACCTTTTGTTGTACCAGTTATTGTACTTGCCTTGCTGCTTGTTGTAGTAGTTGTGATAACTGTACTACTCTCACTCCCTGATGTCTCTTCTGCATAAGCATTATGAACTGTGAGTAAATTACTCATAAATACAGAGCAAAATATCACCAAGATACAGCTGGCTAATATTTTCTTTACTGATTTTTTCATAATACCCTCCTCAATTACTTCAATGTAAAATTTTATTGTGAGTTAACCTTAACTTTAATATCTAGAACAACCCTGTCACTTCATTTAGCCTTATATTAAGATTGCCCAATAAAAATTATTTTGTCTCTGTGGACGTCTCTGTAGTTTGAGTTGAACCAGATCTTCTAGCACGACCCTGCTTCAAATTCTCTTTAGCTGTTTTAAAGTTTGAGCTATCTTGCTCAGAAACATTCTTTGCTCCTGCATAGATAAGTGTATCCGTTATTCCTTGGAACTTACCACCTTCATTTGAAGAGTCAGTCATATAGTTAATAACCGCAGCCGTTGTTGAGATAACAACAAGACCAATAATAATCGCACTCAACCATTTCCAGTTTAGGTTTCCAAAGAAAGCACCAACTGCAACTGCAACAATACCAAAGCCTGAAACTGCAAATACAATTTCTCTCATTCCGCTAAAGATTGTTGATCCTGTTCCTAGCAAATCTTCAAACAAGGCATAAGCGTTTGTTGTAAATAGAACTGAAGAAAAAACAAATCCTAACAAAATTATCGTTACAAATTTCTTTACTTTTACACACAACATATCACTATCCCCTCTTTTTTTAGCCTCACTAGGAAGTTTGTTTTTAACAAAAAGAGGATGTAATGATCGTTTATTTTTTAATAAATTTTTCATAGCACCCTCCTTTGTCAAAAATATTTAACTACTTAATCTACTAGATTAGATATCACCGAAAGTAGTTTCTAAGTTTGGACGTCTGTCACCAGTTGCGTATTCAACAATCGCACCTGCAGCAGCCAAGATTGCAAGACCAACTGCGAGAGATGCAAACCAAACCCATTTCATCTTACCAAACACAGCTGAGAAAGCCAAGCCTACAAGACCGAAACCACCTACGATAAAGATAATTGTCTTCACGCTTGTGAAAACGCTTTTTGCTTTGGTTTGAGCAACGTCCATGAGCGAGCTACCATCAGCTGCAGCTGATGCATCACCAGCCATAGCCATAACTGCAAATAGAACCATACAGCTCAATGTCCAAATATTTTTCTTAAGAAATTGCATTTTACTTCTCCTTAAATTATTTATAATAAACCCCCTGTACTCTTATAGAATAGCCAATTTTTAACCTTTTGGCTAGCAATATTCTCACACAAGAATTCAAACTAACACATTGTTTTAACTATATATTTTTTTCTGTAACAAAAATTTCACAGTAAAACAAGCACAATTAACAAGATATTTTATACATTTCAATGGTAAATATTTCTATAACAAACATAAAAATAAATTTCGACAAAAAATGATTGCTTTAATAATCGTTAATCAATAATTAAAACAATTCATTGTAATATATGTGATAATGCTCAGTTTAGGCTTAGAAAATACTTGCAAAAATCAATATTTTGCTTTATTTAGAGCATAGAGAGGATTTTTATGAAGAAAACCGGGTTAACGACCTTTATATATAGCTTTTTACTATCTCTGCTTACAATTTTTTTAGCGGACAAGGTCTTTTTTCACCCACAGAAAAATGATAAAGATGCTGAAATAAAAATCTCCAACAATAATATCACGCTCTTTCTGAAAGATGACACAAGAGTTATTGCCTCTGCAAAAACAGAGATGGTTGAAAGAGAAGACCTCTCAAAAATAGCAAGTAAAAGTGATATAGAAGAATATGCTTTTTTGCTTGACCAAGAAAAAGAAGTTTACGAGGATGAAGAAGAAACGGATTTCAGTGATAACACTTTGTATGCTGGCAATTCAGATATAAATGATACCTCATCTCTTGCTAGCGAAGTGTCCTCAAATTTCATTGTTCTCGCGGACAATAACTCTTACAGAGAAGAGAACAACAAGTCCTATACAGAAAACTTAGAAAAAGACGAAATTGTTTCCCATGAAGAAGAAAAAACAAAACCGGTTTTTTCGGCAGAAGAAGTTGTTAAAGCTGTTTTGTTAACTGAATTAGTTCAAAATGAAAATGAAGTCCAAAAAGAAAAAAGTTCTGAATTTAAAATTGCACAAGCAGAGCCTGAAAAGGCTGATGCACCATTATCAACTCTTTCTGACACATCTTCAGATGATGATGACTTTATTCCAATTCAAAAAAATTATGCAGAAAACAGTGGTCGTAAAATCAACATTAAAACAAAATCTGATGGAAACGAAGTAGCCATGACAAAAGATGGCATTCCTATTGAAAGTATGACTCAGAAACAAGAAGTGACATCAAATACAACACCTGATTCTGCAGAACAATCATCTCCTTGGGTTGTTGCTAAAAGTAGAAGTGACAATTCAAAATTTATTCCAATTGAAGGCATGAATGTTGAAACAGATGATCACGCATTGAAGATTAGCAAAAGTCTCAATATTCAACCAGAAAAAAAATCTGATGAGGTTAAAGTTGCGGATATGGTTCGTAATATTTTAATTCCAATTCCTGATGACATTATTCAAGAGGGAAATGTTACGCCTCAACTTATTTCATCTAAAAAGAACAAAGAACTTCGCACCAAAATTGAACAAAATTTAAGTGAAAGAAGACAAGATAGTGAACTTTCTATTGCTCCAGATCCTTCTGAGAAAAAAGAAGAAAAAAATGAAGAAGTTAAAAATATAGAAGCTGAAAAAGGTGATGGAAAAGCAAAAAAAACAATTTTGGACAGCTTAAGCTCCATTTTTTCAAGTGAGACACCTATAATTGGCATCACCAAGCTCAATGAAAAAGAGGACGAAAGCACGCGTATATATAAACATCTTTCAAATAAATCTAAAAAAGACAATAAAGTAACTAAAATTTTACCAACTGAGATTAAACTTTCCTTTCAGCCGAACCGTGCTGAAATATCAGGACCAACGCTTAGGTGGATAGAAGCCTTTGCAAATAAGGTCAAGGAAGACAAAACAGCTGCTCTCGAAATTAGAATTGACGGGACCAGTGCTTTTGAGCTACAACAAAAAAGATTGAGACTTTTACATAATATTTTAACTAATAAGGGTGTAGAGTATAATAAAGTTAATACCGTTTTTACGTCGAGAGAAGCTAATTCCTTCATTATAAGAGCGGTCAGAATTGAAAATAAAACCGTTGAGAAAAACAACAAAGAGGCTAATAATATGGCTAAAATTTATCAAAATTGGTAAATTTTTCTGTTAATGTCTCCAAAAAGATGGATAAAAAACTATGGAAAAATATAATAATGAAAACACAAAAATCAAAAAGGCTTTTCCTTTAGCTTTTAGTTTTGTATGTCTTTTTATATTGGCTGGTTGTGCAGGATCAATTATGGAACCTGCAAACTCTGTTCCAGTAGAAGCTTCTTGTGATGAGTTTGCAGCTGAAAGTGCATGCCCAAATCAAGCTCCTACATCTTACAGTGAAGAAACAGAGTTTGTGAATTACACTCAAGTTGCTGCTGATTACAGAGAATATGGCGAAAGAAACCCTCGTGATCAAAGAGTGACACAAGCTGGTGCAGGAAACAACCTTTCAGCTTCCATCCCTCCTACACTCGACGAAGAAGTTATTGAATATGAAGAACAAATTAATATTTCCGAAGGTACAAGCGACGGAAATTCTAGTGCAAGCAGCGATAGTGCAGAAGACCCTGTAGAAGACTGGCTTGCAGAAGAAGGTGGCACATTGAAACAAACACTCACAGAATGGAGTGACAAATCTGGTTGGAGACTTGTTTGGAATACAAACAGAAACTATAAAATCACTGCCGGTGCAATGTTTAGAGGTAGATTTGCAGACGTTAGTTCAGCACTTATCAGAGCTTTCGCTAGAGCAAGACCTGCTCCTGTTGCAACTTTTTATAAAGGAAACCGTGTCTTAGTTGTTGAAACTTTGGAGGATGAAAATGCGTTTAACTAATTTATATAAAATATGCTTAGGTGTTGTAGCGATATTTTTCGTTATCTCCTGCTCAATTTCAGATAAGACTGAAGCAACAGCTGAAAGAGAAGTTCAAGTTGCAACAAACTTAAAAGAAAAAGCAAAAGTTCCTGGTACACCAACTTCAGAAGATGTTGTCCGCGTGAAGGATGATATCTGGCTTGGCGATACAAGTGTTATTGAATATGAAGGTGAACCTTTGCCAACATATCTTGAAGCAAAAGATGGTGTGACTTTGGTCAGCAATCGTCCGATTACACTCTATGAAATTGGTGACATGCTTAACAAAGTAACGTCTATGCAAGTGAGATATGCAGCTCAGCTTGAAAAAGATGCTTTCAGCACAGCTGCTGACAATGCTCCAACTTCAGAAAACATGAACCTTGGTTGGGCAGAACCAACTAAGATGCTTGTTTCTTATAAAGGACCGCTCAGTGGACTTCTTGATGAAGTCAGTTCACGTTTCGGAATTTGGTGGAAATATGAAAATAATCAAATCTATTTCTACAAATATGTTACAAAAACTTTTGTTCTTTATAGCTTACCAACAAAACAATCTTTAAGCGCAAACGTTGGTGGTCAGTCAACTGGTGCCGGAAGTGGTGGTAATTCATCTATCTCTCTAGCAACAACTGCTGAAGTTGAACTTTGGGGAAATATTGAAAAATCTATTACGTCTATGGTTGATACAGAGGCAAAACTCAGCATTGACTCAACAAACGGAACAATCACTTTGACAGCTAGCCCTAATGACATCAAAAAAGTGGCAAAATTTGTTAATGAACAAAACCAAAGACTTGCTAAACAAGTTGCAATTAGTGTCAAAGTTTTACAAGTTAAACTCACTGATGGGGATAAATATGGCTTAAATCTCAATGCTGGATTTGATGATGGAAAAACATCATTTACACTTTTGAGCCCAACAACTGTGCTTGATGGTGATATAGCTAAAAACTTAACAATGGCTATTAAACCTTCAAACTGGAATATTGCAGCTTCTATTCAAGCCCTCTCAACTCAAGGAACAACAAACTTGATTACGAGTGGTACTGTAACAACACTCAACAATAAACCTGCTCCAATTCAAGTTGTGAACAAGCAAAAATACATTTCTGAAATGACCAAGACAAATAGTGGTGGAGATTCAAACTTTGTGGATATTTCTGTTGAAACAGATGATATTGAAACAGGTTTCACAATGGATGTACTTCCTCGCGTTCTTGAGCACAACAGACTTATGGTTTCTTTCAACCTCACTTTATCTGATTTGATTAAATTAGAGACAGTTCCTTTTGGTACTGACGGTCAATATATTCAAAACCCTATCATTGAATCTCGTGGTTTCACTCAAGAAGTGGCTATGAAATCTGGTGAAACATTGGTTTTGACTGGTTATGAAAGAACTGGAAACACTCTTGAAAAATCAGGCGTAGGAAAAGCTTCTAATACCTTATTCGGGGGATCTGTATCTGTTGACAAAGAAAGAAGTATTTTAGTTATTCTGATGACACCTGTTGTTTTAGAAACTCCATTAACGCCTGAATCAAGAATTAGAAACTAGAAACAGGCATTGAGCTAGAGGATAAATATCGTGCTAGATGAAACTGATGAAATGAACGAATATTCACAAACCGAAACCGGTTCATCTGATTTTGCACCTTCTGTTGATGGTTTAGAATCTGATAGAGCATGGGGAACCAAAATTAATGTGGGCGGTTCAAACTATTCAACAAGTTTGTTTTGGCAGCCATTGCAGAATGCTGATGACCCTTATACTGAAGTTGAAGATGCAAGTGAAGGTATCTTAGAAGGTGCTGACCTCTTTTGTATTAAAAAGGGAAAAGCTCCCCAATTTGGTATTTGTGTTTCTCATGAAGGATATAAAACAGGGGAAGATGTTGCAGCAATTACGCTTGTTTCATCTCTTTCTGATGTTTCTTCCTTTGTAGCAGTATTCAAGGTTCCTGAAGGTTGGTGGTATACATGCGTCAGAAACGATATTATCCTTTCCGATGGTGATATGCTCTTTAAGAGTGAAGAAGAGGCTAAAGAGCAGTTCATGTCAATGCTTGCCGTTCCTGACTGGGGCTATAAAATTGCGCCTACAGAATGGGGAATTGACGAAACAACTTATCCTGACCTTACAGAAATTTTTTCAAGAGGGCTTACAGGAAAGCTTCAAAAAATTAAAGCGTTAAGAGGAACTAAGCTTTTAACAATTGTTGGGATTTCTGTGATCGTGGGTTTATGGCTTTTTTATAGCATTATTGATGCTATTTTCTTGACCCCACCAAAAAGACCCATTATTGCACCAGTTGCACCAAAAATTATTCAACCA
Organism: Alphaproteobacteria bacterium; assembly: GCA_047975765.1. Classification (GTDB taxonomy): domain Bacteria; phylum Pseudomonadota; class Alphaproteobacteria; order RF32; family CAG-239; genus JAQWBS01. The sequence goes on along the minus strand of JBKEEF010000014.1, from coordinate 5,555 downwards.
GATCTCCCTCCTCCAGAACCAAAACCGTGGGAAAGTTTGAGAGATCCAAGTCAGATTATGACTCAGTGTCTTGATGGAGTTCTTTCTGTTTTGAAAGTTATGACACCAGGTTGGAATAGGGGTGATATTGTATGCAGTTCTGCAGCTATTTCGACAGATTGGAAACGTGATGTTGGTACAATTTCTTGGGTTAATAGAGCCCTTGATAATTCTGGTCTCAATTTTTCTGGCAGATCTATTTCAGATGATGGAAATAATATCATTGTTTCTTTGCCGATGAATAATATCAGAACCGTGGATTCACCTCCAACTAAAAGTAACTATGATCTTAAGATAATGCTCAACAACATCTTTCAATCTTTGGGTCAAAAAGTAACTTTAACTAGTTTTTCTTATACTTCACCTCAAAACAACGTGTATTCATCTGTAAAATTCACATTTAAATCAGATAATAACCCTCTTGTTTGGAGAGAATTATTAACAAAATTTTCAGGACTTGATATTACAATGATAAAATATAACGTCAGTGATGACACTTGGGATTACGAAGGAGCTATCTATGTATTATAATTTGATAAAAATATTGAGTAGAATTACTCTTGCTTTATTTTTTGCTTTATTTAGCATAAATACAGCCAAAGCTCAAGGCACTGTTTCTCTAGCTGAGGAAACTGACGGTGATGTATTAGAAATTGATAACAATCTTCCCGATGAAATTTCTTTGTTTGGAGATGATAATAATGATGCCCTTCTTCAACCTGCTCCAGTAATTGGATCAGACGTTAATGCAGTTAAGAAAGATGTTGAAAACGAAATTTTGCCAACAGCAAATTCGCCTTTTGATGCACCATCTCCATCTTCTGAAACAGCGAAAACAACTCCATTATTATCAGCTCAAAGTGATCAGTTTGGTGATCAAGTCATTTCTCAAACAGATGAAAAACTTTTTGCGCAAATGTCAGATTTGGAAAGACAAACCGCTCTTTTAACAATTGAACTTAGAAGAGAAAAGATTAAAACTGAAATTGAAGCGATTAAATTTCAAAGACAAAAAGCTATTCAAGATGAGGAAGATGCTAAGGAATTAAAACGTCGTGAAAAAGCTGAATGGGAAACTGAACAACAGAAGAAGCTATTAGCTGAACAAGCAAAACTTAAGGCTGCCGAAGTTAATTTAGAAAAAATAAGACAAGAAAAAATTATTAAGGCATATAAAAACCATATGCTTACTGAAAACAAAAAGTGGATTGAAACTTTGAATAAATCATACAAAGAGATTGCTACTGCTGAAGGCGAAAGAGACCAAGCCCTCAAAGATTTCAAGGATAAGCTATCTAACTTAAGAAATCTTGCAGCGAAAATTGCTGATGAAGCTGCTAATGCAAAAGATACTCATCAAAGAGAAATTGACAGTCTCCATGCACAAATTGCTATTTTGAATGCACGTATTGAGGCCCTATCAACAACAAAAGCTGATGGAATAAGCAATCCTTTTTCAGCTCCTGGCTTTGGCACAAGTTCTGATCCTAACCTCAGATTAAGCGATGAATATATCATCTTAGAAATTAAAGGTAAGGGTGATAACTTGATTGCTAAGGTTTCCAACAAGTCTGGTGCAGAAGCTTTTCTCATCCAAAAAGGAACTGTTTTGAAAAGTGGACATATCATTGAAGAAATTGCTCCAACATATATCAGAGCAGATAGAGGTGGTCTGAAGGATTATATCTACTTCTCAGCTGGTGGAATTTTAGACAAAGAACCTGATGCTGAATTAAAAATGAAAAGCCTTACACCAATGGGTGCAACTGCTGCCGATCAAAAAGCTAAAACTAATGAAGCCTATAAACCTGACAGTTTTGTAAGTGGAATGTTTGTAAATTAGTTAGTGCGCCAAAGGTCGCATGAGCCCGAAATTATAAACAGGAATTTGCAATGGCTGAAGAAAAAATGACAACAGAGCAAGAAAATAGCAATGGAGGGGGAGTAGTTCCACCTCCTGTTGTCACAGCTGCTAATAGAATTGATACTTATTTTGCAAATGGAAACAGACTCCTTACCTTGCAAGGCTCTTCTTTAGCAATTGATGATGATACTAGAAGACTTCTAGCTCTTTTTGCAGATGGACAATTTCTTGTTTCAGAAAACCATAAATTTGATGGACGTGTTTTAAGTTTTGAAGTTCTCGCTAGAAAAAGAAGATTAAACATTGGAAAACCTCAATATATTTCCATGAATGAACTCAACACTGTTTATGCTATTGCAGAAAGAAAATTTGCAGCAGCAGATACAAGTAGTGATGGGAATATTGAGAGCTTGCAAATGCAAAAAGACTTTGTGACGGTTATTGCCCGTGCTGCCTCACAAAAAGTTTCAGACGTTCACGTTGTTGTAGCTTCGAGTAGTACACAAATTTTCTTTCGTACCAATGGTATGATGATTCAAGAAATGGAATACAACAAGGACTGGGGCGAAGCCTTTGTGCGTGCGGCTTTTGCATCTGCTGACATTTCCGACTCAAACTATGCACAAAATGAATTCCAAGGAGCTCAAAAACTAGGTTCAACACCTCTTCGTGGTTCCAAAGGAAAGCTGATGCTTCCACATAATGTTTTGGCTATTCGTTTACAATTTAACCCAATTGCCTTTGGTTCGCAATACCTTGTTATGCGTCTTCTCTATGCAGACGATAATCCTGATGGTAGTGGGGACTTAGAAACTTTAGGATTTGGTCAATATGAACTTGATTTATTTTATCGTTTGCGTGCCAATCCAATTGGACTGAATATCATTTCAGGTCCAACGGGTTCTGGAAAATCCACAACTTTACAAAGAAATATGATTAGACTTTTGCAAGATAAAAACTATGAAGTTAATCTAATTACAGTGGAAGATCCTCCAGAGTATCCAATTCCGGGTGCAAGACAAATGCCGGTGACAAATGCGAATACTGAAGAAGAAAAAGATGAACAATTTACTAAAGCTCTTTCTGCAGCGCTCCGTTCCGACCCTGATATTTTAATGGTTGGTGAAATTCGTACACTTTCTGCCGCTGAATTAACGTTTAAAGGTGCTCTTTCAGGTCACTCGGTTTGGTCGACACTTCACGCCAACAGTGCTCCTGCTATCATTACCCGTATGAGAGATATGGGCGTGCAATCCTTTATGTTGAACGACCCAGAAGTTATCAAAGGTCTCATCGCACAACGTTTGTTTAGAAAGCTTTGTCCTCATTGCAGAGTTTCTGTTAAGGAAAAGATAAATGCCGCCTCCGTGAAGAGATTAAAAGTTGCCTTAGGTGACTTTGGAATGGAAAATGCTTTTGTTAAAGGTCCTGGTTGTAAATTCTGTGGTGGAAATGGAGTAAAAGGACGTACTTGTGTTCCCGAAATCATTATGCCTGATGCAATGTTCCTTGAGCTAATGATTAATGGAGAAACAAGAAAAGCTATTGAATATTGGACAAGCGATTTAAATGGTAGAACCCTCAAAGAAGCAGCTATTGAAAGAATGCTTAAGGGATATATAGATTTAGAAGAAATTGAACGTTGGTGTGGTCTCTTAGACCAAAGACCGATTTATTAAGGAGGCATTAAATGTCAAAAGATCCAAAACGCAGATCAACATCATTAAACAAAGCTATGAACAGCTTGAGTAATGTTGAAGTCTACTATGCAAGAATGATTTGTCAGTTTTCGGGAGCTGTGCGACTTAAGGTATTTAAAAAAATCGCGGCTTTAATGAGTAACAGATTTTCACTTATGAATGCCCTAGATATGCTTCATGATGGTTTTTCCAATGGAGGTAAAAATCCAAATGAACCAATGGCAATCGCCGTTGCCGCTTGGGCGAGAGCACTTCAAAACGGTCTTCCTTTTTCCGAAGCTTTAAGAGGCTGGGCACCAGATAGAGAAAGATTGATGCTTTCTGTAGGTGACGTATCCGACTTAGAAGGCGCTATTATCAACCTCATTAAAGTAACAGAAGGTTCAACAAAAATGATTCGCCCAATTATTGGGGCAGTTACTTACCCTGCTTTTCTTTTTATGATGGCAGTTCTGATTATTTATGGCATTGGTGTCTACATGGTTCCGCCAATGGTGGAAGCAGCTCCTGGTGTTGTTTGGAGAGGAAATGCCGCATCTGTGTATGATGTTTCTGTATGGATTGATAAAAACTGGGCTTTTGCCTTCGCTGCTCTTCCGACTATCATGATTATCATTTACTCTACAATCGGAATTTGGACCGGAAAAACTAGAGCAATTGTAGATAATATGCCACCTTGGTCACTTTATAAAGTTTTTGCTGGAATCACTTGGCTGCTTGCTCTTTCAGCACTCATTAAGGGAGGAACACCTGTTTCAACAGCATTAAGAGCTTTGAGAAAAGACTCTAGTAAGTACTTGCAAGAAAGAATCGATAAGACTTTAGTTTTCATTAACAATGGTGATAACTTAGGACAAGCCTTATTAAAAACTGGACTTAATTTCCCAGACAAAGAAATCGTTGCAGATTTGAAAATTTATTCAGAGTTAGATAACTTTGAAGAAGCTTTGGACAATTTAGCAAACAACTGGCTTGATGAGAGTGTGTATATGATTGAACAAAAAGCGTCAATTCTGAGCATGGTTGCCTTACTTTCAGTTGGTGGGGTTATTGCTTGGGCAACGCTTGGCGTGTTTGCGATGCAAGATCAAATCACATCATCAATGGGATTATAGTCAATGACAAAAAAGAAAACATCTTTTATAGGACTATTACTTGTTCTTGTTATTCTTGTAGGGTTTCTTAGCTTTTTCTATTATACCCTCAGAAATGGAGAGATAACAAAAGAACTCTTTACAACAAGTGATATTATCAGAAAAGAATTTAAAAATAAGCCTGGATACTGGGGCTTAGATAATAAATTTATAATCGAAAAAAACTTGATTAATAACGTAAACGAGAATAGAATAGTCAACGGACTTGGTAAAAATGTAATCATCGGAAAAGATTTCGAAGGATATAAAGTAATGCCAGGTGAAAGAACTTTTGATGTGACGTATATAGGGCTCAATCAGAAAGAATGCATCAATTTGGTTGCCTATGAACTTCAAGAAAGTCAAAAAATTTCTTTGGTTTCTGTTAAAGTTAAGAACATTGAAAAAGTTGTTGAGTTTAGTTGGGATGGGGAGAACAAACTTCCTATTTCAATAGATTCTGCAAAAATTGTTTGTAAAAACAATCAACAAAACGATATTTTGTGGACATTTGAATAAAATTTGATGACAAAAATCAAGCTTACTTTAATATCTAACTGATATAAAATAGATGTGTGAGTAAAAATTATTTATAATTAAAATATTCTAGGGGAAAAACAAAATGAAAAAAATCTATTTAAGTGAACAAACTGGTCGTTCAATGGTTGAAATGCTTGCTGTTTTGGCGATTGTTGGTATCTTGTCTGTTGCAGGTATCGCTGGTTATTCAAAAGCAATGAGCAAATTTAAAGAACAAAAATTGGCTGACCAAGTTTCTACTTTGACAGCAAACATTAGAACAGCTTATTCAAGCCAATC
>JBKEEF010000013.1:0-136731 GCA_047975765.1 Alphaproteobacteria bacterium | reverse complement strand
GTTGTAAAATTCTCATAAGTTGAATAATCTGGAATATTCCAACCAACGACTTGCTTAACCGATGCAGTGCTGAAATCTCTGATTTTAGGAAGTCTAACTAGATGATTGACTGAGTCATAACCAAAAAATACACAATTATCATCATTGTTTGATAAAATCGTTTCATAAGTTGTAAAATCCACCCAAGCAATACCTGTTGTCGCTTCAACTGTGTATCTCTCAAATTCATCAGTCAAGCCTTTAAGCAATTTTCCTGCTTCACCATCCGTTGGCAAAATATCCCCTTCACACCAGCCTTGACCTTCTAAAAGTTCAACAAAACCGTCTGTGAAGATTTCTCCAAGGTTGTGAGTTGGGGAAATAAATGATGTTGATATCCAAGAATTTCCAATAAAACTCTCATCCTCATTAAAATCATCTGAATTATCATCTTTAGTACTTTCTAAAATCTTTATTGAACCAGTTTGAGGAATATACCAAAGTCTCGACCCTTTTGGATAACCACCAATTAAAGATGATATTCTTTGGTCAAATGTTATCAACTCTCCAATTTGTCCATTAAAAATATGTGAAGAAAGCATATTTAATATACCATTCATATCTCTTCCAGATGGTGGTTCTCCGCCATCTTCCTTAGGAATCATTGTAATAGAAGGAAAACCCATAGTTTGGCTCATAAATCTACTGTCTGTTGAGCTTGGAACCACAGGAATTATGTTTTTTTCGCCATTTTTAGCTATAAAAGTTCCTAAAGGAACAACTGAAGAAATATCATTTTTTTTCATTTATTTATCCTTATTCATAAAATGGTTTTTGATCAAAAGGTTCAAAGCCTGATTCTTCAAATCCGAACCAATCTGTTTTCTTGACTTCTTTAATCATAGATTTAACTCCAGCGGGTCTTGGAAAAATATCTTTTTCTGAAAATAAAAACCTTTCCCAGTCTTCAAGCTCAAAATTAAAAATGAATATTTGTGTCATATTCTGTTTATCAATCAAATAACAACTTCCTCTATGGCCAAATATATTTGATAAAAATATATTCATAGAAACTGCATCACCATCCCAAGTTGTTCCAAATGATCTAATCTTTATAATTTCTCTGAATTGTTCATCTTTTAGTGAAAATTTATTACCCTTATTATCTAAAAAAACTCTGCTGACCTTAAACATTTTTCCCCAGAAAAAATCTAAAGCAGAAGATATACAAGTATCAAAATTTAGAAAGTCTCTGATGAAGTCAGACGAAATATTTCCTAAATGTTTTTGTAAAACTACTCCTTTTTGCTTCATTAAATCTGCAATATTTGTTTCACCATATTGTCTTTGAAGAACATTCAAATAATCTGAACTAAAATCAACCATTTGAAACCTCATTAACAACTACTTCATCTAAGAATGCCATTTCTTTAATGGTAAAATTCAGATAATCTTTAGATTCAGATGAATCTTCTCTAAAAAGTTTAATTGAAAGAATATCTGCTTGGTTGAAATTATCATATGCATTTATAAGTTGACCTGCAGATACACTTTTTTTAATATTAAAAGGATTTTCTGCAATGTAACTTATCATTCTATTTTCTATTTCTGTTTCTATATCTGCTGTAGAAAAATCATTTTTCATATAATTTATCTGAGCCTTAATTTTTACCTGTTTTGGATAAAAGATATTATATCGATAAGTATAATCTGCTATTTCATCATAATATGAGATTTCAATATCGCCATTTGTCCCCGTGCCAGATGTTTTTACATCTGCCATAACTTTTGCAACCTCTTCATCATCTCCACCATAAACACATAAAAAAATGGAGTGAGGTTTTAATTCCACTCCATCAATCTCAATAGAATATTCATTGGGATTCTCCCTTCCTACTATAGACTTCACGTTTTTTAACGCATAAATATTATCAATAATTGAACCTAAAATAGTTTTAGCTCTAATATTCATCCAATTTTCAATAATTCTACTTCTAAAAATGTTGTCGCTTTCTGTTTTATAACCAAGAATACCTTCAAACTCATTATTAACCGTATCCCAACCAGGAATTATAGTAATTATTTCTTTTAAGCTATTTTTTAAACATTTAACAGAACCAATCTTAGAACACTTAAATTGCGCAATAGCCTCTCCTGATATTCCAATTGTTATTGAATTTAACAAAATATATTCATTTTCCCCATCACCTGCTTTTGAACCCGAAGGAATCTTAGTACCATTAAGCCCCGTTAAAACTGCTTGAACAACCGTTGAAGTCCCATTTTTTCTGTAATATCCAAAGAAAGACGCCGCACTATCAAGGGCTGATCCTTTTGCCCATAAAACACTAAATGAATTTGAAAGTTTAACAAACTCATCCTGAACCTTAATGGTATTTGCAACATCATTTGTTATTAATTGTCCAAACGGAGAAGATGCATCAATATCTAAAGAATCTCCTAAAGCTTTCTTATATGCTTTTTCAAAATCTGATTTTATTTCAGACGAATCGGTTGTAATTACTCCAAAATCATTGACTTCTATTTTCATATTACTATATCTCCATAAACTGTATTAATATGAGTTTTTAATTCAACAGTATTTTGATTAAAATTCATTGATAGTGAAAAGATTGAAACAACTTCACTATCTTCTAAAATTCTATCTCTAATGATATTTTCTATTGTAGTTTTTCCAGCATATTTTCCCAATATTTCATTGTCATAATCTATTCCTTCTTCTGTATTAAATATATTTTCACCACGACACATTCCCAATCTTGTTCTAACATTTTGAGCTGTAGCTTCAATACCTTCCAGAATAACAATATTACCATTTTTTATGACAATATTATTTTTCTCATCTAATTTTATATTCATTTACTATCCTTTTATAATATTAGTTATAATACCATCTCTAATAATTAACTGATGTCCCGCTGAATTTTCAAAGGTTCCAGTTGAGCCAGAAAGTGAATGTATTTCATTAGCCGTAAAAATATTTGTTACATTGGTTTTTCCTGAGCAAGAAAAAGAAGATACATCTAAATCAAGAGAATTTCCTTTCAAAAAATTTTGACTTGAGAGAATTTCCATATTTTCTGTCTCAATTTTTATTTTTTCATGTTCCATGTGTATAAATGTATTTCCACTAAAAATTTTAAAACCTGAACTGACAATTGAATTAAAATCGAGAGGAATAAATACACCATTCGCTTTGTTGTAAAATCTTGAGCTAGCAATAACAGAATCTGTCTTTTCCTTTTTGAAATTTGAAATATCAAATTTACACGATAATAAAATACCAATATCCCCCACATCTAATGAATACGATATCCCATTACTCCCTCCAAATGGCATCATAATTGGAATATTATAAACTGTGTCATTATCGGTTATTTCTATTTCTTTGCCATTGGTTGTAGCATTTTTTAAGACAGGAAGGATATCTACAAATTTTCTATCTTCAGAAATACTTTTAACTTTATACATATCAATTGTAAAAAGTTCTCTTCTCATTATCATTGAGATAAAAGATTCAATACTATACGCATAATCACCAAAGACAATAGAATTAAAACTAGGACTATTAGTATTATTAGGCATTATATATATCCTCTCTAATCAAACGATATTGAGTAAACCAATTATTTCCTTTTGTATCTCCAGTATTAAATTTTGTCTGAACAACATAATTGACTCCATTAAGAGCTGGAAATTTTATACTTTCAACCTGAACTTTTTGTCCTGTAATAATACTATTATTCATTCTCATTAAAACAATACACCCTTCTATAGTCGGTTGAGGGCTTCCAATCATTCCTGTCTTCTCAGACAAAATTTTAAGTGGAACATTTGTAAGTGGCTTTCCTTTTTGTTTTAAATATATTCTAGGACCAGAAACATATATATTTATTTTGTCTCTATACATATTTGATAAGATAGAAATATGTTGAAATATTGTTGCATTTTCATTGCTATAATTTGGAACTAAAATATCTTCATCAAGAGAGTTCATAAAAGAAAACTCTATTAAATCAGCAATTTTTGCAACAATTTGACTTAATGGAACCTCTCCTGGAAAAGACAGACTAACCTGATCTTCTAAAAATGTCTTATAATAAGAAATTGCTTGAATTGATACTTTATAATCAGGTGTTGAAATATCACCAACAGCATTTGTTACTGTTCCATCAAAAATTCTGCTTTCTGTTCCTTTATATCCGGACTCAATTGTTATCCTTGTTTTTATTCTTTCTTGAACCCAAAGACTTGAACTTGTTGCAAGATAATATATTGTTTCAGGTCTAAGTCCTGATATTTCAATCTGACATTCATTAATAGCTCCAGAGACACTTTCAGAAGTATTGAAAGTTACTTTTGAATTTATATCTAAATAAAAAAAAACCTTACTTTCTTTGAGATTTTCTCTTCCTTCACTAAATGTTAATTTCAAATATCTTTCTTGTCTTGTCATACTCTAAACTCACTATCAAAAACAAGAATGTATCTATTATTATATCCTGTATAATAAGGGTCGTTATCTCCAAATTGGTCTTCAAAGTATATGTTTCCGCCAAGTTGATTGTTCAAAATAAGTGGACTTTTATTTATGCAATTTCTTGACATAAAAATAGTTTGACTATTAGCAGCTAAATCCATTGAAACATTTTTATCCTCATAAGTCCTTAGACTTATATCAAGAGCCAATATTTCTCCAGCATCATTCGTCACATCACAACTAAACTTAACATTAGGACTAGTTGGTAAAGAAATTATTGTTTTCATATTCAACCTACTTTCGTGTTGCTTATGCCTGCATCTTGTGTATCAGAATCACTAGCATTCTTTGGTTTTTTAAGTGTTGAATTAAATTCAAGCCACTCATCAAAATCCATTGTAACTTCAAAAAGCCCATAGTTTTCTAATGTTTCATTGATTTCATATTGAATTAAACTATAGTTATTATAGTTTCCATTTCTACCATAAATATTCAGTTGAGTTGCGTTTTTTACATGATATTTAAGGTCTTTTTCAATGTTAGAAATAAGTTCTTTCTTTGTTGAAGTTACACCACCACCAAAGTTTCCACCAATTCCAAATCCCATAATAGCTAGAGCATTATTTCTTGAGATAACTGCCTTTACAGTTATCTTTGCACCTTCATAATATTTATAATCACTTGCTAAAAAACCACTTTCAACTGGAAATTTAGCAATATTTGATCTAGAAGATCTTTTAAACTCATCCATAGAATCAGATATTAGAACTGGCTTTTCTCCATCAGGTGTTATTTCCTTAATGACATAAGTATCCGAATTGAAAAAGTTTTTCATAAAAGAAAGAACAATACTCATTTATTTTACCTAATATTTTACTGGCGACATATTTGAACTCCAAGGTATAGAAATCTCTGAAGATATATTCCTTGCAGTTTGCCTTCCATCTCTAGATTCATTTACTGTGATGTTTACATGCTTATTATCAATGTATGAAGGCTTGTTTGTTGTGCTTTGGTTATTTACAGTTGCCATAGTTGTAGCAAGTCTTTCTGCTCTTGTTGGCATATATGACATACTAGGGGCATATTTTCGAGCAATACTTAAATCTTGTTCTTGTTTGATTTGTCTTTCAATGTTATTTTTTGCGTCTTCTTGCATTTCTGATATTGTTCTTCCATCAACACCTAATATTTTTCCGAACCCCAATTCAAATATAAGACTTGCCCATCTTGTTATATCACCAATAACAGAACCTATAGCTTTAAAAAATATAAATATTTTAGATAATATATTTTCCAAACCACCTAGGTATTTTATCCAATCTGTAGATAAATTTTTAATATCAGTTATAATCATTTTAACACCTGATAAAAAATCTGTAATTAATTTAGGGCTACTTTCTAAAAAACCTGTAACAAATGACTTTCCTGCATCTCTCAAAAAATCATCCCCTTTTTTTATATTATTCCGCATAAAACTGAATAAATCTGAGATGTTTCTTTTTATTGTTTCCCAAGTATTAGAATCAAAAAAATACATTATTTTATTAAGAACTGGCTCTACCACCCCCAATAATGCAGCACCAAACATAAAGAATGATTGTCGTAGTCTCGATAAAATAACTTGTGTTCTTATGGTTGTATCCTTTATACCTTCAGTTATTACCCCCATTTTCTCAGCACCTGAAATGGCCTTATTAAATTCTTCATTACTTGCCCGAATATACCTTAGGAGAGCAACACTATATATTCCCATATCTTTAAGAATTGTTCTCTGTTGGTCAGGGCGCATCTTACCGAGTTGACCTCTTAAATCTCTTAATAAATCAAGTTGATTTTTAACTCCACCATCTTTTTTAAACAATGAAATATTAACTCTTCCTGCTGTATCAACCAAAGCACCCTGACCTTTTGCTCTATAATCATCAATAGCACTTCCTAAACTTTCAAGTGCACTTACTGCCTCACTTGAATCTCCACCAAGCATTGAGAGAAGATTAGAGAACTTACTCACTTGTTCTACTGGTAAATTAAAAGCTTCTGAAACTTGAGAAAGTTTTAATGTTTCCTGATATACGTCTTTGATTGCTTTTATGCTTACAAGACCAGCGACAAGTCCACCTGCCTTAGCAACAAAACTACTTTTTATTTCTTCTTTAGCACTTTTTATTTTATTTCTAACTTCATCAATTTCTTTTTTAGCTTCTTGTGCTTTGAGAATAAATTTAACAACAAGTTCTTTTTCCATTTTTTCTCATTCCTTCTTTTGTTTATTAAAAGAAGATATCTCATTTTGAGTATTGACAGCTTTAACAATCAAAAGTGTATATAGATCATCCAAGTCTATTTTATAGATCTCAAGAATAGAAATATCTTCTTTTAATAAATTCCCAATTAGTTGATTGACCCCGAAGTCTTGATAGTGGATAAATGTGGTACTATACTTTTTAATTTTTGGAATATTTCGGAGTCTTTCATAAAAACCTTTTGGTGTTCTAAAATCTCCATGCCAAGTTCAACAACAGACATAGGGTTTTCAAATAGCGTATCAACAATTTCAATAGACATTTGTTGAACAGCCTTTTCTCCTGTCGGATCTGTCATCACAGACAAAGGTAAAAGATCTCTAAGATACTTTGTTGCAATCCTATTAAAAGAGCCTGACATGATATCTTCAATTGCTTTATCAAAAAACTCCAAACCTTGAAGAGCCTTAAACAAACCAATTGTGAAATATTTTTTATTACCCATGTCATCAATGACAACTTTTTTTATTTTTTCCATAGTCACACCTCTTATGATACTGGTAAGATTGTTCTAGTTGCAAACTCAACTTTATATGTTTTATCGGCCTGTCCATCATCTTTATTTGCACTATCTCCTGAATCTGCTTCTGTAACAGCTCCACCTGAATAAATCGTTGTTTCTCTAGTCAGTTTGTTTGTTACAACAAGACCAAGTTCATAATCTGTTCCTGCATTCCCAAAATCAGGAGTTGAAAGCTGAATAAGATTATCAAGAACTTTTCTTGAAGATGAATTTGCCTGTAGAGTAAAAGTACCAGGATAAACAACAGGAATTTTATTAATTGCAGATAATCCATCTGCTCCTTTTTTTATCTTTGCGGGTTGTATTTTATCCCACTGAATACCATCACTTGCAAAACCTGTGAGTTCCAAAATAGGGATAATAGGAGTTGCTGTCAAAGTATAGCTTAGCTTTTGAAAGCCTATATTATCGTTCATGATCTTTATGCTCCATAAATATTGTTAGTGATGCGAAGTTTGTTAACTTCTCCTTGTCTGAGATAACAAGTGATTACCCTTGCTTGTTTTTTTTCAATATCATCAGATGTTAGCTCTTGAAGTTGAAAATAATATCCATTTTGCTCAACTGAGCTAGCTGCTGTTGTTGTTCCTGTTGCTTGAGCAATATTAATCTTATCAGTATCTGACAATGTTCCACCCTTTGCAACAACACCTGCAGTTTGTGCTCTTTTAAAAGAAGGGTCAATCACTGCTGTTGTAATTGATTGAGCCTTCTCTCCCTGATTGGGGAATTTATTTAGTGTGTCAAAAGCATTCATAACAGAAACTTGAATATCTTGAGTAAGCCAAGATTCGTCAGACTGTGCTCCTTCAGTTGCAAAATCTCCCTGCATCAACCCCATGCCGTAATAATTAACAGTATTTGTTCCAAAACCAACACTATAAACACAACTAATCTTATATTTTTCAAGTTCAGAAAAAAGACTAGTATTTGTATCTCCATTTTGATAGTCAACGACTGTGTCTTTATCTGTGATTGGTGTATATCCCTTAGCTGGTTGGAAATTGAAATTGATTGCTCCATCAGTTGCGTTTCTATCAATACTTGCACAAATTGCACAATCAAGGATATTGATATATTCAGATAAAGGGTCATATGTTAATACAACGCCTGTATATTCTTTTTCTTCAAGATAAGAAGATATTACCTTAGCTTCAGTCTTGATTTTAAAATTGAATACAAGCCTCATTTTTGAATTTACTGTCTGTCCATCATAGATCAACTGAATCCACTCAGAAGCTTCTACAATTTCTTCAGCAGAAAGAGGCTCAAGTGTTGTGATTGAAAAACCACTAGTGTTAGCATGATACATTCTATCACAAAACTCTGCATAGCTTTCAGCATTAGCACCTTGAGAAAGCACATGATTTGAAAAACCAAGTAAAGGATATAAATTTATTCCAGTTGATCCTGATGTGATTTTATCGCAAGTTTTTCCTTTTCCAGATTCTCCACTTGTAATAATAAAACCACCAGTAATTGAACTATAACAACAAGTTGCTCCAGAAAAATAAACATCTAAAGATGTTTGAATGATTTGTGCGACTTCTGAATATGAGGTTGCAGAAGAAAAATCACAAATAATTTCTTTTTCTTCACCATCGAAAGAAATTATAAAGCTTCCATTTGAAACGCCCTTCAAAACTGAAAGTGAAGTCGGATTTTCTTCGGCTTTCACAAAAGGTTTTGCTGTTTCTTTATACCACCTTGCTATAACTACTTTTTCAGGAGATGTCCCTGTTTTTGAAAGGAATGAGAAATATTTTTGAAGTTGTTTATATTCGGGTATTTGAGTCCCAAAATATTTTTTGAAATCTGTTAGAGCAGCCGCTCCATAGAGTTCATACCCTGAATGTGTTGTTGGAATTAAATCATTCACCATCGCAAGAAGCATGTGTTGCTTCTCAACACCAAAAGCAGGACTTTGAACTTTTGAAGTGATAGGAACGAAGTAGGAATATGGTAAACCTGACATCTTTTTATTCTCCATTTAAAATAAAAAATGACCCTAAATAGGATCATTGTTATAAAAAAAATCTTTTATACAAAAAAAGACCAAGGATTTAATTCTTTGATCTTTAGGCACAAATTTTCATAATAATTAATTTATATATTATCATTCTGAAAGGGTCAATATTTATTTATCGGAAATATAAACATTTTTAACTTTTATATCTTCAAAATATTCATGTTCTTGTCGAATTGTAAATACCGAAATAAGCTCTATTCTGAAAGACCATCTCTGTATATATTCTTGATTTGGCTGTAGCCATGTTAAATTGTCAATATTACTTGCATATCCTAAATCTAATAAAGGATTTTTTTTATACCATAAATTTACATTTAGAATGGCTTTTATTCTTGAAATATTATCAAAAGCATCTATTCCATAAGAATCAAATTGAACAACATAGATTCTGTTTTGATCATACTCCATAATGATTTTATCATTTTCTTCATTAAAACCTATTTGTCTCTCATCAAAAACTCCAGAGTCTTTAATATTAACAACCGCCATTTGGACAAAGCTTCCATTCGGAATTGTTCCCTCATCAATATATGGATTAATATATCTTATTTCTTTAGGTAGAAGATCTTGTAAAAAGTCATATATTTCTTTTTCATTCATCATCTTTTCCTATAATATAACAATATAAAGCTTTCCAACAATTCTGGCTTGTCCAATCTTCTTGATTTATAACTTTATATTTTACCCCATCACAAGTAAAAGTGTCTGCTCCTCTTTGTTGCAAGATATCAAGAGATGATATATTATCTTTGTCTGAGGATACGTATGCTCTAAGAGGTGTATAATCCATCAAATTAAAGCCTGTTTCTTTAATATCTTTTAAACTTAGGGGTTGAAGCTTTCCTTTCAATGTAACATTTTCTTTTGTTAAGATAGGTTCTCTATTACTGCCTTCCCAGTTTGAAGATATTTTTGTGAAAACAAATTCCTTATATGGATTTATGCAACAAAGAGCTTCTGAAACAACACCATTAAGATTATCTATCATTTTTTGTTATCTCCGCTTTTTGAACGTTTCCAACCATATGACCAGTATTCACAAGTGGTTTAGAACTTCCCTTTCTTCTTATCGTACTTGAGGCATTTACAGGCGTATCAATTTCCATAATAGCTCGTTGCACATCTTTTTTCATTTCCTCTCCAACATCATTAACTGCGTCTTGAAGAGTTCTAAATCCATTTAGTCTTGAAACAAAAAAATCATACCAACTACTAGCCTTATTAAAAGCTTTTTCCATAAAAGCACGAGAAGGGATGATAATCTTATGAGCGGGACTAAGAACATCTCTCACTAAATTTGATTTAGAAAGTTTTGTAAATTTACCGCTTCTTTTAAAATTACCTGTTTTTTCATTGATTGAATGATAAACTTTGCCTTTCCTTGTTGGAACATCTATAATTGCTCCATATTCTTGAGTGATAGCATTTTGTGTTAAAGATCTTCCATTGGGGTATTTGTCATCATTCATAAAGCCAACCTTGATTCCTTGAGTATTTTTTAATTCTTCAATTAAATCATCAAAAAGTTTGTCAACATCTGAAGTATTAACCTCACAATTCCCCCTCATCAAAATCCCCCATAATATGGATAAATACTTGAAGGTCTAATAGCCATTTTAGGCTGAACTTTTCTCAAAATCAAAATAAGGTCTCTCCCATACATAGTAGCTCCTAAAACATATTCAAGCCAATCATTTGTAGGCATTTTTTCAAATCCTGCACTTTCTGAACCTTGCGATACATTTGAAACAGGTCTTGAAGAAGAAGGATTTAGCTGCAAATACATAATATGCGCCATCGCTAAATAGACACCTTGTTTTTGTAAGTTTCTATCTAAAATAATTTCACCATATTTTGTGGAAATATATGTTCCAATTAAAGGATATTGAGCATCTAATCCTACTTGAGATATATTTTTATTTACAAAATATGGGAACTTAAGCAAGAACTCATCAAGTTCTACAGCTATATTCTCCATTTATTAACCTTTCTTTTTAGATTTTTTTTCAGAAGATTGCGCTTGTGCGTTTGCTTCTTCTTCAGTTAATTGTCTTGAATTATCTTGAGTTTCATTAGCAATTTCAGAAGATTGCGCTTGTGCGTTTGCTTCTTTATTATTAATAATGAAACATCCACTAGGGTTTTTATCTGAGAGAATGCGAGGAGTGATAAAATCTCCATATTCTTCCATTAAAAGTTCAAAATCTTCATCCTTAATGGGTGAAATCAAGTCAGGTGTTAGTGTAATCATGATGCCACTACTAAGTTTAAAAGCAGAGGCATTCGTTCCTTTTTTGATAATAATCTTCATTTTACTTCTCCAAAAATAAATAAAGGGGAGAAAACTCCCCTTAACTTAACCAATACCATTATATCTGGTAATAAACATTGAATATTGAACAACACATCCAGAAGTTCCTGCAGAGATTTTCTGAGAAACCTCACTATGTTTTTGGAACAAAGGATACGCTCTTGCAAGCTCAACATAGCTGTTTATAACTGTTGGTGCAATTGTGCTCTCAAAAACAAGATAGAAAACATCTGAATTTGAATCTGCTTTAGAAAGTTGAGGAACTGCAATAATTTCTAACTTATCACCATACATTTCTTTCAAAAGCTTTCGAGCAGTTACACCGTAACTATTGGCTCTATCAATATATCCAATAGAATCTGTAGCAATATTCAACTTGTATTTACCTCCAAATTTGTTATTTAATCCATTGGATTTAGAAGTAATATCTTGAAAAGCAAGAACAACATCATTTACAATATCTTGAGGTTCTTTTTCTTCCCATTTTCTCTTGCTATTTACTGCAGGAACCGTTTTATAAGCACCAAGAGAAGGTTCATTCAAAAAACCATAAACGGCAAGAGGAGAATTTTTAAGTTTAATACCGCTGAAGAAAAATGAGTTTCTATCAATATTCAAACTTGTCATTGCTGCTTTTGCTTGATCTGCACGATAGTTTTCCTTGAACGCTGTTCCAACAGAAGCTTCATCTCTGTCAGATGATTTCCAGTCTGCTCTATAATAATAAACTCCGCGAGCAGTTGTGTTATAATTAGCTGTTGAATTTTTCCCATCATCTGGGGTTCCGTCATCTGGAGAGGTAGAGCCACTAAATTGTTTCAATTTAATTGTAACAGATTCGTCTCCCCAATTACCATTTTTCTGAGCTGTAGCAATTGCATCAGCCTCTAATGGAGCAGTCAAAATTTCAATTGCCTCTGGTCTGATATAATTCAAAGCACCAAGCGGAGCTACGCTTGATACGCCACCAATAAAATGGGTAGAGTTATCAACAGCAATAATACCTTTTCTTATTGCTTCGTTTAAAAGTTTTGTGTTGTCTCTATGGTTCAAACCAACAGAGTTATTTACTTGTATCTTCATCTTTTTTTCTCCTAGATTTTAAAGATTTCGCAAGGTTCATTTGCCCCTGCAGGTGTTTCTACCAACCATCCAGTATCGATAAATCCCGTACTTGGTGTTGCATCAAATGTTTCAATTTCACCAGTTGTAGGATTAACACCTACTTTTTGACGATACGTTGAAGCTGTTGAAGAAATTACAGCACCAAATCCAGTTTGATATGTAGCAACTTCTGAACCTTCAATGATTTCAAGTTTATGACTATCATCAAAACCATTCTTTGCTACTTGATATCTTTCAAAAAGAATCAATCCAGCAACAGATGTTGCAGAAGCATCTTTTCCAGTTACTTGTTGACCTTTTTCAGTTCCTTCAAAAACAAAGGACCCGATTTTAACATCAGATCCTTCAACAATTCTTGGTAACTTAATAGCAGGATTGCCACGAGTTACTTGTCCAACCCTAAAGACTGGGTTATTAATATATACTTGATTTTGCATTCTTATTTTCCTCTATGATTAAAAGTTAAATGTTTTTTCTTCTAAATTTTTATCTGAAGACCCATAATTATAAGCATTATCAACTTTCACTGACACAGCATTACAAGTTCTTAACATAAGCTCAAGCTCCTTAGTTGTTTCTTTACCATCAACTTCTACACCTTTATGGTTAAGAACTGATACATAAATATCTTTTGCTGTTGATCCAAAAGGATCAACCTCAATACCTGCTGCTTTTGCATGATTATATGCTTTAGAAAGTTCTTCCTTTTCCTTAGAAATTTTGCTTATAATTGAATTTTCAACCTTTTTAGCAATTTCCTTTTCATCTTCTTTGTCCTCATTTTCAGACTTAACTTCTTTTTTTTCAGATTTATCATCTTCATTTTCAGACTTTTCTTCTTTATCTTCATTATCTGTTTTTGAATTTTCAGATGTATCATAAGATAATTTTTCAATTTTCTTAATGATATTTTTTAAAATTTCATCATCGATTTTGTCTTTCAAAATTCCAGCAACTTCATCAATTAGCTTTCTTTTGTCTTCATTATCGACTTTGCTTTCTTCTTCATTTTTGGTTTTCATTTTTGAAATCTCCATATTGTTATTTAATACTCTAACATCAGAGCCACATCGACCCTGTTCAACCAAGGCAATGTGATTGCCTTTTATCTCCGTAGCTACAAAATCATATTCACTATCTGATTTTTTAAGTTTATTTGTATAGCTCGCAGATAACTCTTCTTTTTCCTTATTTTCCAAGGATTCAACTGTTTCTTTACCTGTGAATTTTAAAGGAACATAAATTTTGCCATCTTTTACAACAGCCTTTTCTCCTGTCGTGCCTTCTTGATAGTCCTTAGCATCATCCCCTTCATCTCCAAGCCAAGTATGATCATTGACAATCGGAAGGAGAGTAAAACTATCTTTTGATTTTTCAAGTTCATCAACTGAAATATAAACTTTATATATCTTATCAGGGTCTATATTAACTCCATCAATTACGTCACTACCACCTCTAATAAGTTCTTCTCCATAATATTCTAAAACTCCACTTTTTAAGATAGGACTTTCTTGGACATAGAGATATCCATTATCATCTTTGTGACGAAGAGATGAATTATTTTCAATCTTAAACTTTTGCATTTCTCTTTATTTCCCTTTTATAACTACCATCGCTTTGCTTAATCAATACTTCATTTTCTCTGAGTATAACTGCCAAAGCAATACATCTGCAGTTCACCCTTTCAGAAGGAACACCACGATTTCCATATGAATCAATAATGGGGTAATTTTCAGTATCGCCCCATTTATATATTTTTCCATTAAGTTTTTCATGCCCCCCAAATCCTTCAGATACTCTTTCATCCTCCATAGTCTGCCATTCAAAATACTCAATCCCTGATTGTCTCTGTGACAGTTCATTTAGAGATTGAGTTGTCTTAGCAGCTTGGTCTCTTGCAATCTTTTTTATTTTTTCAGTAGAAATATGATATTGATGAAATAAACTTTCTTCAATCTCTCCCCATCCCTGACCTTTGGTTACAGCATCATAAACAATCGTTTCTATATTTGAAAAAGACTGGGTTGATATTGTCTTAATTAAAGAAACATTCTGTCTAATTTTAAGTTTCAATACATCCTTAAAAATAGGTGCATTTAAATTAAATGAAAGATTTTCTTTTGTAATTTTTTTCATTGCTCGTTTGAAGGCAACAGCAGAGTCTTTTTGTGCTATGTTCAGAAACTTATTAACAATCTTCTCGGAATTTTTTATATATATTCCGTAATTGACAACATATAAAGAAACAAAAGCTTTTATAATGTCTTCAAAACCTCTATTATTTTTTTCTTTCTCAAGGTTTAAGAAATGTCTTTTTGAGGTACTTATTGTCTTCTTCAAAAACTTATCTGTCTCTTTTTCAAGAGCATTCCTATAATAATATTCTGAATATGGTCTTTTAGGTGAAGTATCAACTGTTAGACCTCTCATTTTACATCCTTTTTTATTGACAATTTGATTATATTAATATACTATTATTTCATAAAAGTTGATTGAGGAAGGGGCTAGCCCCCAATCAGTGTCTGTCAATCAGGTAACCGTGCATTAGTAAACCCCTCTTGCACGGCTTTTTTTATCTTTCGTAATAAGCAGTAAAAAGAAAATTTATCGTTTCATTGTAAAGTTTGGGCTCAATAATTGCTAACTTGCCTTTATAGTTTATTTCAAATCTTCCTTTCTTGCCTTCTGAAATATTTCCTTTCTCAATAACTTCTGTTAATGATTCGAAAAGTCTTCCAATGGGCTGGTTTGTTTCTTTTCTTCTTTTAATAATATGTTGCAATCCCATTTCATCATCACCCCATATTAAAGAAACATCTCCAATATCTTTACGGCTAAATGCATTAGGAACATATCCTCTTTTTTCTCCCATCAATTTATCAATAGCATCTCTTCCTTTAAATCCTTCAAATTTTTCGCCCAAAAAATCTTTGGTTTCTTTGGATAAATATTCTGATGTATCACGAGAATAACCAGTGCTTGTAAATTTTCCATCTTCATCTCTTGTATGATCACTTTCAATAAATTTTTCATTATGAACACTAACTTCTTTTTCTTCATATTCATCAAGAAAATCTGTTTCTAAATCAAGTTCAATATCTTCTAAATCAAATTCTTTATTTCTTTTTATCCATTCAAAGACCTGTTCACGTTTAGCCCCCATTTCTGTTAGATTTTTTCCTGCTTCAATATGTGCTTTAATTAGATCCGCTTTCTCTTTTGGTGTAGGAATTTCAAGCTCATTAAAATCATAAGCTATAAATTCAAAATCATCATCTTGAGTATATATTTTTCCAATAATATTATACATCTCAACCATTTTTGGAGAAAGATATGATTGAACTGCTTTAAGGTTATCATAATGATTTGTTCTGTCACCTTCTCCATCATTATTTAAACCTTGAGATGTTTTGAATAATTTTGAGAAGTGAACACCTGATTTTGAAGCTACAATTTGATAGAAAAGCTCAACAGATTCATTCATTCCAGCTATTGATGATACAAGTTGAACAACATCTTCATCTTTTTTAAGAGGAGTGACATTAAAATTATCTTGTAATATCCCCATAGCTTCAAGTCTCGATCTAAAATTAGAAGCTCCAGATCCAGTAAAATTTGTATCGTCAACTTTGAGATATATATTTCTAAATCTGTTCATCATATTTGCGAGACCTTGAGAAGCTAGATTTGAATTTGCTACATCTTGCTTTAATATTTGCGTTAAAGGCATTCCCAAATACATACAAATAGGCTTAAGAAATTCTTCAGGTTCATTTAATGAAAATTTAATAACATGGCTTTTATGGACGACTCCTAAACCAATAATATACCACTTATCTGGGTCCATATAATTTTCTTTTGCAGGTTCTGTAGTATTAACATCAACAGCTGTACAATTCATAGGTTCAATAATTCTAAATCCCTTGAATTTTTTATAATCTGATTTTCTAAATGGTAACTCTAGATTGTTGGACCCGCAATCTTTTAAAACCAGACAACCACCTAAGCTATAAGATTTTTTAAGAGCTAATTTAACAGTCTCAATAATTTTATATCTTGTTACCAAGACATCAATTTCATCAAAAAATTTATCTTCTTTTGTATCCTTTGTTCTTATTTCTCCGCCTTTAGCAAGGGGTTCATCAGATAAAATACTAAATAGCCTTGCAAAAAGTGGATCTTGTGCCATAACAGCACATTGGTAATAATTAACTGGTTGATACATATATAATGAAAGATGGGCAGTTCCATACCCAGTGTTTACAGAACTAAAAGGATTAACCCACTGATTATCCATCTTAAGCTTATGAGAATTATATAATTTTATTCCCTTTCCTGAACCATAATCATTAGCATTACCTTCAAGACGCATATTTGCTAATGTTTTTGGTTCAACTATTTCTACAATTTTATCTTTATCTTCCAAAGATTTTAGAGAAAAATTGAAACCTATCCAATCATTTTGTATTTTATCTTTATTCTTATTGTTATTTTTTCCAAATATCTTATTTACTAAATTCATCTAAATATGTTCCCGAAATTTTGCCAATCAATATCTTGAATATTTTTTCTTCTAATTTTTAAAGCATATATAAGCACATCAACCCAATCGTCATGATAGGATTGTTTACCACCTGTAAAAGATTCACATTGGCGAATAAGTTCCATTAAAAAATGAGCTTCTCTAGGCATATAAAAATATCCGCTTTCTATGTCAGCGGATATTTCTAAGAACCTAGTATATTTATCAGAAACTTCTTCTTTCTTAAACTCAGCATTATAATATGTTGGTGATAGCTCTTTTATTGGTAGTCCATCTTCCCTCAACTGTTGAATTAAGCTTATTCCAGAGCCTTTATTTTCAACATATATTGTGCTTATATTGTTATATTTACCAAATTTATATACTGCAGAAAGGTAAAAACTCCTTAAGTCTCGTTTCAAGTCTGGAAATGAAACTCTCTTACAATAACCTTCAACAAGCCAAATATTATTTTTTTCATCTATTCCAAACAACCCAAAGACGGAAAAATCTGATGACTTCTTCTCGCTAAAAGCTGTATCGCAAACAATAAACATTTGTTTATAGGTCACCAAAGGTTCTTCAAATCTTTTAATAAAATCTGTTTTAATAAGATATCCACCTTCGAGAATTGGATCTTGTTGATATTGAGCCTGAAAAGTAAAATTATCCTTTTTAAGCATATCTATAGTTCTTTGGTCATACTGACTTGGAATTTGACATATTCCTGTTTCCCCAATCAAAGGAGCTTTGATTGTCTTGAAGTTGTATGTATCTTCTAAATATCCCGTCATATCTTCAATATGAACACGTTGCTGAATGTTCATAATTAAAACTTTTGGATTGTTTCTTCTTGAGAAAATAACACCTGAAAAATATTGTCTTGTTTTTTCTCTTAAAAGTTCTGACCGTACAGTATCTTGAATTTTATTAATATCATCTAAGAATATACCACCGCTAACATAGTCTTCTCCACCACGAACACCAGCACCAAATCCTGTGATTTGCCCACCAAGAGGAGAAAGAACAATTCTGCTTCTACCAAGCGTAATATCTGTTGATGAAAATTTAATAACTTCTTTACTTTCACCAATTGATTTATAGTAATCTTCGAAAGCATCATCTGTAAATTCAATATCAGATTGATGAATATTGAAATACTGATCTCCATACAATAATTTAAATATCTGTGATTCTACAATATTTTTAATACCAGATGATACTTCTTTCAAAAGTTTAATTGAATATGATATATATATCCAATTTGTTCCCTTTTTATTTATTGCAGCCTTTAGAAGACAATAAATAAGAAAATATTCAGCAATAATAGTTTTTCCAGACCTGGGCGGAAGATTTAAATTTGTGAATGTGTAATCTTCATTCATGTTGAAAATGTTTTCATAGGTTTCAAAAATACTCCTATGTACATTTTCAACAACAAAAGGACGACTTTCCACTTTCTTAAACAAGAATCTGAGCCAAATCTCAAATGGCTGACTAAGTAGGAAAGAACCTAGCAACAATGGATTCATAACTCACTCCTTATTATTCATTAATCTCCTTTATAATTAAGGCCGTCATTTTTTCTAAATCTTCTTGGGAAACAGATTGTTTTAAGTTTATGTTAAAATCTACTGCTGGTATATTAGATTTATCTAGATTATAAAGTCCAAATAACTTTCCTTTAAGCTCCTCAGCTTTGATAAAATTATTCAAATCAGGTGCAGGCTTGTCAAAATATGTTTTTTCAAGTGCCAACTCTTGAACCTTTTCAAAGTTCCTAAAACTCTCTTCTTTAGAATAAGCTAGTTCTTTAATAAGTTTCGTTTCAATTTTTTTATTAAGTTCTTCAATTCTATTTTTAATATGGTCAAGTTGCGTAAGTCTGTATGCGTTATTTCTTGCAGTTTTATCCGATTGATTATTAGAAAACACGGCACGATATGCTTCAAGATTATTCATTCCAGAAACAACATTTTGACAAAACATCTCCTGTTTAGGAGTTATCGCTTTCTTCTGTGTTTTTGTTGTCATTTTCTTGCTCTCGTTTTGAAGGCCAGTCAATATTGTTGTAGTTATCTCTATATTGCTGATCGATTGAGTTTGAATTCTTATTCCAAACTTGGCTAATATCCGACATTATATTTCCTTAAATTAAATTGGTTGCGAGAGTAGGATTTGAACCTACGATTTTTCCGTTATGAGCGGAACGAGATAACATCTTCTCCATCTCGCAATAAAAAACCCCGAGAACGAACTCAGGGCTTTAGAATTTTATTTTATGTTTCCATAAAAAAAGATGCAGAAACATTCACACACTTCTACATCTTAATTTGTTTATAATACGACATTCTGAATGATGTCAAGAACTATTTAACTATGTATTCTTTTTTTGTGTAATATAAGCCTTATGATTAGGGTCATTCCACATAATATAAAAAACCTCGCCTTCTTTGAAGCCTATTATCCTATGTTTTTGATTAATATTTATTTGATAAAGCGTTTCTGAACATTCCTCAGACCTAAATCTGTCTTTGAATCTTTTAATTAAATCACTATGAAGATAGGTAATGTCCCAAGAATGGCAATGCTTTCTTAGATTTACTTCGTCCCATGTCATTTGTGCATAGCTATCTAAAGTTGGCTTTATTTTATTATAAAAGATAAGCAAATCTTTTATTTTATCTCCAAAACTGAAATCATTATGTCTCCAATCCCAGTCAACAATATCACTTCTCAAAGCCCACTTAAATCTATTATTATCTGCCAAAGACCCTATTTTTGATACTTTAGTATTTGATTTTATATTAGAACGATTAACCTTAGCCTTCTTATTTACCTTGGACATACAACACCATTATATCTATAAACTGCTATAAAACTCGTGCATTGCTGTAGCAGATATAATTTCATTCTGTTTAGCATTTTTCCATGGATCCTCAGAATGTGTTAAGTCGCTCAATTGTTGTGCAGTGAAATCACCATAATCTCTAATCACAGCATCTATTGTCTCAACTTGTTTCTCTGTGAGATTATTCTCACAACGTGAAGTAAGATCTTTACTTATCTCAACAATAAATTGTCCATCGTGCAAATTATATAGATCATGACAAACTGGACCGTATTTCCATGCTTTAATTGGGTTAGAAAATAGAGGCTCTTCATCCCAAACCAATGACCAAGCTTGAGAGTAATAACAAAGCTTTTGGAGTTTCATCCCTGTAACTTTACCCATCTTCTCTAAAATGTGTTTAGCAACATCATATACATTAGCCATTATTGTTTTCCTGTTAGATTTTACGAAAGTTATATCTAACACCATAGGTAGCATAATTTACATAAAATGTAAAGCCCCAATCTCTCGGGGCTTTATAACTTTACCTAACAACAAGCTTCCTAATATTCATCAGCTTAAAGTCAAGTTCGGCAATCTGCCTGTCTTTATCTTCAAGAGATTCTAAAACCTTAAGAGCTTCAAGATTTAATTCTTCCCGAACGGCTGTCTTACAAGCATTCTTGATAAAAGAAAACAACTTACTCATTGTTGGGTCATAAACACCAAGCTCAGTATGAATATATTTATAAACTGGCTCAGGAACTGCAATAACACCATTGTTGTTCTTGATTTTTACTTCCTCAACTTGCTTAACACTATTGCGATAATGTTCTTTGACCTTGACCAAGCCTTTTGTCCGATAAGCCATATAAACATCAATCAGCTCTTTTCTCACTTCCGCCGCTTTTGTTGTTCGTGAAAACATACAAATCAACAAGGCCTGTGCTTCATTGAGATAATAAGCTTCTGTCATTCTGGTTAAGCAACCTAATTTCTCGTTCGCCGTCAGTAACGGCGTACCACCATATTTTAACAATTCCGCCATATTTGACTTAATAACAACTCTAACATCTCTCGCTTTTTTCAAGCCCAATCTTTCACCCAAAATCACATCTTTGATTCTAGGTTCATCATCAATCACTTCTAAACTATGAATAGATAAATTTTGTAACTCTTTTTTCATTTCTTTACTTCCTTTTCTATAGGATTCCCTTAAATAGTAAGGTGCTAGGAGCTAGAAACACAAGCAAAGATGTGCGGAGTTATTCAATATATTCCTCGCACTCCTAGCATAGAAAGAGATGAAATGTATAAATTTGACACTCACACGGAGCAAACGTGGAATTTCATTTAAAATACAAAAGACACCTTTTCGTCTTGGGTGCGTTACGCTTTACTACAGAGTTTCTAGCTCTGTTTAGAATATTATTAGATTACAAACTATCTGTCAATAAAAAAGAGAGCTAGATGCTCTCTTTAATACTATTTTTTATTACCTTCTATTATTTCTTCTAATTTAGATTTTATAAACACAGGATCTTTTATATCTTGAAAAGAAACTTTTGTTGTTCCTGTTCCACTAAAAGAAATATCCGCATATCCTAAAATAGTTCCTAAAACCCCCTGATCCAAAGAAACCGATTCTACTTGAGAATTTTTAATTTCTCTTGTCTTAACAGTGATAATTCCTGTTTTTGAGATAACTCTTTTGTTTGTAACCACATATTCTGTTTTATATCTGGAAAGAAAAGATAATACAGACCAAAATAAAAACAATAAGCCTGGTATAAAAGAATCTTTTCCCCCACCAAGAAAAATAATAATAGAAAATAACAAAATTAAACTAGGTACGATATAGCAACTCCAATGTATCTCTGCCACACCTAATATTTCTTCATTTTTTGATAAACCTTTTTTTAGATAGACTATTTCTTTAGACATTATTAATTTTCTCCCTTACTGTTATTTTAATTTATTACTACAATTATACAAAATATTTATTTATCTTCAATGTTCGTGCCAAAATATTTTTCACCCTTATGTGGACCATCCAAAACTTCATATTGCCAAGCACCATCAAAATAAAATAATTTCTTAAGTTTTGTTTTACTTCTTATTTTTATACATTTTCCACTACTAAATAATCGCTTAAATTCAGGAGTGCCGCTGCTATAGAAAAACAGAGCATTCCAATTTTTCATAGTAGTGCAAATATAAAAGGCCGTATCATTATAAACTATTTTATTTTTATTTTCACTTTCCTCTTTAATCTTCATTTTTTCTGAGAAAACTTCATATTTACTTTTTAACTCTATATCTTTTAAGGATAAATAGATATCAACATATAAATCAACATCATCAATTGCATAGTGAACTAATCTAACTTTATTTATTCTTGTATTTTCTTTATTTTTTTCTAAAAGCTGAATTTTATAATAATTTTCTTCTTTATTATCAATATACATACATCTTTTAGAATTTAAAAGAGAAGGAATATTAGATCTATCAATATTACCTTTATAAGCATCTGTTATTTTTGAAAGCTCTTTTTTTGTTTTACATCCAATATATTCTTTTATATTTTCATACTCTTCTTTTATGATAAATGCACCTATCTGATTATCTTCACTTGCTGGTACATTTTCTTTTATTGTAACTTCTTCCTCAACTTTTTTAACATCTTCCTTTTTTGAAGTATCCACTTTTGTTGAATAACTAACTTTAGGTGTACTTGTGGAGTTTTTATGATTATCCATATTATTTACACAAGTATAAACGAAAAGAAATAAAACAAAGGATAAGTACCAAACAAATTTATTTTTTGGAAGTTCTTTTTTACTCACTTTAAACTCAACCTTTTTATTTTCTGAAACAGGTTTTATAGCTTCATTAGATGTTGATTTTCCACAATGGGGGCAAAACTTAACATCATCAGAAATCTCTTTTCCGCATTTTCCACAAAACATATCAATCTCCCTTTTTTGCAATCATAAATAAAAAAATATTAAAATTCAACTTAAAAGTCGGTAGTCGGTCGGTATCATTTCCATAATTTTTTATACCATCTTTCTTTTATTTTTCCGATTGCTTTTTCATTCATTGGTTATCTCCCCCTGTAATGACAAACAAGTTCAAAAAGTCCCCTGCAAAGGTCTTTTTTTTGTGAACCAATATCGATTGACTTACGATAGGCTGAGTTGTTATCATTCGCCACAATCGGCTTATCCTCAACACAAACAATACGAACAATTTCTCTAAAATGAGAAGATACAGACTTCATAGCTTTTTCATAACGGTCAAATGCATCTTCCTTGCTAGTTGGGCAATAACTAGAA
Source organism: Alphaproteobacteria bacterium (assembly GCA_047975765.1). GTDB lineage: Bacteria > Pseudomonadota > Alphaproteobacteria > RF32 > CAG-239 > JAQWBS01. The sequence goes on along the minus strand of JBKEEF010000013.1, from coordinate 113,264 downwards.
ACGGAGCTATCAACAATTGGCTTATCATACTGACTTGCTTTGAGTTCGGGAAGTCCAGAAAGATACCAATCACGATAGAGCCTTTTACCAGCAGACAGCAAATCATTTGGAGAAACATCTCGGAGTATTCCTAAATCTCCATTGTCACAATATTTTTCCAGAACTGTTTTTGATTGAAAACGACCTAGAACTTTCTCTAAACTTCTTTTTTCGATTTGTTCTTTTGTGAACTCAACCTTTTCTTCAGCCTTCAACTTCTTTGCTGTATTCATTCTATATCTCCCCTACTGAGCTAAATCAAAATAATCGTTGTCATTTCCAACTAAATTTTGGTTTTCTTTCGCAGAAAAATGTGCTGCGAGAAGTTTTCCGTTATAAGCAAATTTTTCATTTGTTTTCGGAAGTTCATTTACAGATTGGAATACTTCATCTCCTCTTTGAGTGCTGATTTCTTCCAAAATATCATCTGTGAAAAGATTGTTTCTCAAAGCAATTTGATACTTTCCAAAATCACTAAGCTTTTTATATTCCTCATGGCCGACTAGGTTGTAAACTAAATCTTTTAGAATTCTTTTTGTAGCTAAGTCATAAATTCTTTTCAAATGTTTGCATTTTCCGAGTTTAATATCTCGGTCCATCCAAGCAGAAGATGGATCGATTGATTTTTTATCAGTAGAACTCTTTGGCTTAAAATCATCTTTTTCAACATCCTTGTCACTTTCAAGCATGGCAAGAATTTTTGACAAACTAGGTCTTGTTTTATCACTTTTCCAACGCCAATATTCACTAACAGCTTTAATCACATCTTTACAAGAATACCCTTCAAAAGCTTTTTCATATTCTGAGATATTATTATTCATCTTTTCAGCGTCATTGCCACTTATACCATAAAGGTCAATGATGTGGTCAATTATTTTTTTTGTTTCGTCACTCATAAATAAAACTCCTCTTCTGCTGTTTCTTTTGATGTTTTAATTCTTTGTTCTTTTCTCAATTCATTTTGGCTTAGCAAGTATCTGCTAGCCCTTGGAAACCATTTTTTTTCATCAGGTGAATTTTCAGAAAGCCATTTGTCGTACATCATCAATTCGGCATAAAGGTTTAATTCAGGATATGCTTTTTCCCAGTCTAAAAAATCTTTTGAATTTAATTTGATAATTTTACCTTCAAAGTAATATTTAGATTTTTCAAAATTTTCAGCAACGGGCATATAATTTAAATTAAATTCTTTCATTCTTTCATTCTTAAATTCTTGTTCTTCTTTTATTGTTGTTATTTGTTTGTTATTTGTTTGTTGCTCGTTTGTTATTTGATTGTTAGATTGCTTGTTAATTTGTTTGTTATTTTCTGTATACTCATCTTGGTAAGTATCAAATTTTACAATAGTTATAACAGTAAATTTGTTTGTTGATTCGGTTGTTATTTCGCCTGTTGATTTTAGCTTACTTAATGCTGTCCTAACTTGTTGCAAACTCAAGTTGGTTGAATTTGCTAGGGTTTCGAGGGATGTAACAAGTGAACCCCTTGAAATTTCTATACTTTCAAAGTAACCTTTTTCAAAATTAACTCTTAACAAAAGTTGTATAAAAACACTTAAAACATTTGGATTTTTAATCCATCTCCAGTCTAAAAGACGTCTATGTAGCTTAATCCACCCTTGCATTTTTACCTCCACAAACAAACTCTTCTTCAAAGAAATAGTTATTAATTGAAAACAACTGATGTCCTCTTTGAATACTTTTAGTTAAAAATCCCGTTTTAATAAGCTTAGAAAGGGCTGTTTTAGTTTGGCTAACAGTCAATCCAGTTTCACGAGAAAGACATGCTATAGAGATAAATATCTGCCCTTTCCTTATGTTATTATTATAAGTCACGTCTTCTCCGTTATAAGCTTTTAAGAGCAAATGAGTGAATAATCTGAAACAATTCATATCAGAATACCATTCCCAGTCTAAAAGCCCTCTATGAAGTTTAATATACCCACTCATCACCCTCTCCTATGCAAAATGCTTCAACACTCAACTGAGCTGAAATAATAGCTCTTGCCCACAAGACATGCCATCAAATAGAGAAACAACAATGTCAAACATTCTCACCCCCAATTAAATACATTACTGATTTTTTGAGCAATTTTGAAAACTCGAACAAAACAGGAAGCTGAAAACCTTTCTTTGGATTTTTTTTGATATGAAAAATTGTAGGTTGATAGCTATTAAATTTATCAACTAAACATCTCGTCTGATGCTCTGCACCTTTCCCAACCATCAACTGTTCATCTGCCATTGCTGTATCCTTTATATGTCTAAAGCTTTGCGATACGTTTCGAGCAAGAACTCTTCTTCATCTCTGTCTGCTGCATTCATCTTTCTGAGTTTCAAAATCATACGCATAATTTTAACATCAAACCCAGCAGATTTTGCTTCTGCAAAAATGTCTCTGACATCAGAACTCAAAGCTTTCTTTTCTTCTTCAAGTCTTTCAACTCGTTCAATCAGAGATTTCAATCTATCAACTGCAATTCCACCAACTTCACCCATTATTCTTCTCCTTTAACTATAATTTTCTCTTCAACTGTTTTTTTTTGTGTCTTGTACCAAATATGAATGCCCGCTTATCATGTAAACGATAGTATCAATCGCACCTTCAATATTCACCTGTTCGCAGACACAACAAACTTCATTCTTTTTCACTCTTCTGTGTCTTCCAGAAAGAAGATTGAGAATAAAAGTCTTTGATTCCTTTCGTGCCATAATCTTTTCCTCTAATATAAAATTAAAAAAAATGTGGCTCTGTTCTTTCCTCAAATGCTCAAAAGAGTTTTAACTAAATAGCAGAACAGATTTTGTTTTCAGGAACAGGACGCTAGCCACTTTCACACCCTGTGAACATCATAAGTTACGCAATGATGTCCTCTAACATGTTGTCATTTGCTGAAACAATCAGCCCTAGCTTCAAAGCTTCGTTGAGTTTTTCTCCGGCTCTTTCGGCTTGTTTCAGAAAAAAAGTAGGAGAAATTTCATAAATCGTTTTGATATTATTTTTTGTTCTGTTTTCCATTTTTATCTCCTTTTAGAATTGACTCATGTTTTGTTTAGCGATACCTTTTGTAAAAACTACAAAAGGAAATTGGTTATGGACGATAAAGGGACTGAAATAATGAAGCTTAATGACAAGATAGCAAAACTTGAAACTGAGCTTTATGAAACAAAGCAAAGAATCCGCGACTTGCAAGAAACTGTTAAAGATGAATTCTTTTTGTTTAATTACATTAAGAAGCATCATTACAATGTCCTTTGCGAATATGAGAACCACAAAAGCGAACAAAATCACGGCCGCCAACATCAAGAAGAAAACGAAGAGTCTTTTTTCTAGCTCTTTCTTTTGCTTCTTTTGCTAACTCTGGATTTCTTTTTTCCCAAGCTTTAGAGGGTGTTGACGCATCCTCTATTTCATTTCCCATAATATATTTTTCAAAATCTTTCAGCTCTCTAATACAAAGCGGATTATCACGTTGTAGATTCAAAAGTACTAATTCTTTTCTTATTTCTTTTTCATTCATGTTATTTCTCCTACAAAAAAAGACGACAATGCTATGCAGCACTTTCGTCTTCTGATTTTTCATTAATTGACAAGCCAAGCTCTTTTGCTTTCTTTAAAACGACTTCTATTCTCCAATAAGGAATTTTATTTTTTTCTTCCCAATATTGAATTGTAGAAATTGCAACATCAAGAGTTCTTGACATCTCCGCTAATCCCCCAAAATCCTTTATTATTTCTGATATTTTCTTCAATTATATTCTCCGAATTTAATTAACCTGAGAGAATATTACGATAATCATAATAACAAGTCAATCTAAAAATTACGATAATAATAATTTACTTTTTACGATAATCGTATTATTATAGACAAAATTTAAAATTAAGGTAAAATATGACAAAATATGAGTTTATAAAAGATAGATTGAAAGATCTTGGAAAAACACAAAAAGAATTAGCTAATTATGTTAACATTGCCCCACCCCATTTAAGTGCTATAATTAAAGGTATTAGGGAAATTCAGCAAAAAGAAATCGTTTCTTTTGCTAAATTTTTAGACATAAATTTAGAAAACTTTACAAAATATATATCAGGTGTTACCAAAGAATTAGACTATGAAAATAATAATCAAATAACAACAATTTCAAAAATCGGTTTTGTTCAAGCTGGTGCATGGAATGAAGCGACGCAACTCCCTGAAGATGAATGGGAAGAAGTATATTATCCTGTTAATGATAACCTCAAAAACAAAAGAATTTTCGCTCTAGGAGTTCGTGGCGATTCGATGAATAAAATCTTTCCGCCAGAAAAAACAACGCTTATATGTTGTTGCATAGATGATTATGACGGCAAGATTGAAAATGGCGACTACATCATTGCATATCGAAAAAGCTCTGACGGACTATATGAAGCTACTGTCAAAAGATATATGAAAACAGATAACAACACAATTGTTCTGGTTGCCGAATCGACCAACCCAACAATAAACAATATCATTCTCCACCCCGACGACAAAGAATATGATATCGCTGCTGTGGTGATTGATTACCAAATCAAAATGAAAGAGTTATAGAAAATATTTTAATAAATTTTTACTTGAAAAAAATCAACAATTCTATTATGAACTTTTTTATTGATTGTATATTTATATATTTTATGTGATAATAACATAGTTAGGTTATTTCATTAACCATCAGGAGTGAGAAATGAAAACAAAAACCAAAGCCTTTTTATTAGGTATTGCATATGGAATTACATCTTACATACCAAGAGTAATAGAGAATAACTCAGCAAAGAGTAATATTTATAGCTATTGGGCTAAAACAGGAAGCTACCTCAAATCTAGTATGGTAAATTATGAAAAAGAACAAAAAAACAAATAAAAGTGTTTTGACAAATATAACTCAAAAGAAAAATATTGAAGATAATAAAAAAAGGCTTTTAAGTGGTGCTGATTCTTTAAGTAAAGACCCAAAGTTGACTGTAAGAGTTGAACAGACGAGTCAATCCATTCATAGAGGCCCATTACCTCCACCAGAAATATTAGCAGATTATGAAAAAGCATGTCCAGGATCTATGGATAGAATTATTTCGATGGCAGAAAAAGAACAAAACTTTTCACATACTTTTCAAATGAAAGATAACCAATATCGCTTATTTGGCACAATAATGGGTTTCATAATAGTAATAGGAGTTTTATTACTCTCATCGTATGCAATTTATTTAGATAAATCTTGGATTGTAAAAGTTCTCTTATCAATTTTAGCAACTGTTTCTGTAATATCTGGGGTAGCAAGAATAAAATCTAAATCAATTCATAAAGATAAAAAATAATATAACATTTACCCAAAAAGAGCCAGTTAAGGCTCTTTTTTTTATGCACAATTTCAAATTTAATCATGAAATATTCGTCATAATTGGCATTATCTCATATCAAAATTAAAAAATCTTTCATTGAAAATCAATCGGTTGAATGCTCCATGTTTAAATAATTACGATTTTAATAATTTTATTATTGACATTAAATTACGAATATCATAATCTAGTTCTATAAGTTAACACGGGGCAAACAAAATGGAAATCATTCAACAATTAAGAAACATACCAGCGTTCATTTCTTTCGAAAAAGGAGTGAAGGAAAATCTCAATATAAACAATTCTTTTGTAAGGGATTTCAAACCTGAAAAGAAAGGAATGATCTTTGACAGAGATAGCAACAAATACTTTCCCTATGAACTTTCCGAGGAAGAAGTCGAAGATAAAGCTATTGAAAAACTATTGTCTGACAATAGTGGCTGTTTTGAAGACTTTATCCACGAGGACAAAATCCGAGATGATTTAACAGAGCTTGCAAGAATTTTAATCAAAGAAATTTTGGAGAATTAGAATGAAACAATTTCTTTCAAATATGGACCTGTCACACCCAATTTCAGTCATGTTGATTATTGCAACAATAATCGTCTGGGGAAGTGTTTTAACAATCGGGATTTTAACTGGTGAATGGGGTGGGTTATGAATGAATTACATAAAATTATTGGTTATTGCCTAAAAATCGAAAAAGAAAGTGATGTTCCTGAAGTTAGGTATGAGATGAGAATTTTAAGGCAAACGATATTGAAGATGATTGAAGAAAAAGAAAAGGATTAGAGTGATGGAAGTAACTCGTGAACAGTGGCTTGAAGAAAGAAAAAAAGGCATCGGTGGTTCAGATGCTGCAGCAATAGTAGGCTGCAATCCATATATGACCAATGTTCAACTTTGGGAAATCAAAACAGGCCGTAAAGAACAAGCCGACATCTCAAACAAAGATTGTGTTCAATATGGCGTTAAGGCTGAGAACCCATTGAGAGAACTCTTTAAGTTGGATTATCCAGAATACGAAGTAGTTGAAAAAGGGTTTGATATTATCAGACACCCAAGGTTTGATTTTCTTTCAGCATCTCTTGATGGTGAGTTGACTGAAAAATCAACAGGGAGAAAAGGAATCTTAGAGATCAAGACCACTAACATTTTGCAATCTATGCAGCTTGAAAAATGGAACGACAGGATTCCTCAAAATTACTACTGTCAGATTTTGCACTATCTCGGCGTAACAGGTTATGACTTCGCTATCCTTAAAGCTCAACTAAAGAGCATTTACGACGGACAAATCCGTATAACTCAACGCCACTATTTCTTCAAACGCGAGAATATCCAAGATGATATTGAGTTCTTGCAAAAAGAAGAAATCAAATTTTGGCAACAATATGTCGCCAAAGACATTAAACCAAACCTAGTGTTACCGCAAATTTAACAAGGAAAAGACAATGGAAATAATAATCCTCAATCCAACAGAAGATAAAGGCTTTTTGAAATCTATTGAGTTTAACAAAGAAGAAATCAAGAAGGAACTATCTGCAAGTTTGGAAAAATATAAAGGTCTAACTTATAGCGAAAATGAAATTAAAGATGCCAAATCAGATAGAGCTACTCTTAATAAGTTTAAGGCTGCAATTGAAGAAAAAAGAAAAGAAATTAAGAAAAAATGCTTAGAGCCTTATGAAGCTTTTGAAAAAGACATCAAAGAAATTGTTTCAATGATTGATGAACCAATTCTTGCGATTGATACGCAAGTAAAAAATTTTGAAAACTCCCAAAAAGAAGAAAAAAAGGCTCAAATTCATGAGTTTTGGGATAACTTTTCTGGTGGACTTAAAGAGTTAATACAATTTGAAACAATCTTTAATGAAAAATGGCTTAATGCCACTGTCAAGATTGCATCTGTTAATGATGAAATAAATGAATTTATTGAAAGAACAGAGAAAGACCTAAAGGTTATCACTGATTTGAAATCAGAATTTGAGTCACAAATTAAAGATTTTTACCTAAAGAATTTTGACCTTTCAGCTGCACTTCAAGAAAAAAATAGGCTTGAAGAACAGAGAGCAAAGCTCAAAGCTTATGAAGAAAGCAAAATAGCTTTAACACCACAACCAGCTGTTGAAGCAAAAACAGATTTTATCCAAACACCAATTAAACAGGCAGAACAACCTGAAAGTCTACAACAAATTGATTTTCGTGTTTGGGTAAGTGAAAAACAAAAACAAGATTTGAAAGAATTTTTAACAAAAAACAACATTAAATACGGGAGCGTAAAATAATGAACACGGTAGCAAATCAAAACAAAAATTCTTTAGTCCAAAAAAAAGCAACTTTCAGCACTTTTTTAACGGGAGAAGGAGTGAAAGCTAAAATCAATGAAGTGATTGGAGGAAAAGACGGACAACGTTTTATTACATCTGTAATTTCTGCAGTCAGCACAAACCCTGCTATTGCAGAATGTGACCACGGAACAGTTTTGTCGGCAGCAATGCTCGGGGAAGCTTTGAAGCTATCTCCAAGCCCTCAGCTCGGTCAATATTATTTTGTGCCATTCAAAGACAACAAACTTGGTCGCACAGTGGCTCAATTCCAACTTGGATACAAGGGATATATTCAGCTTGCTATCCGCTCAGGACAATACAAAAAACTGAACGTTATCGCTATCAAAGAGGGTGAACTAATTAAGTATGATCCTCTCAACGAAGAAATTGAAGTCAAGCTCATTGATGATGAAGAAGCAAGAGAAAATGCTACTACAATTGGCTACTATGCAATGTTTGAGTACATGAATGGGTTTAGAAAGACTATGTACTGGTCTAAAGCAAAAATGGAAGCTCATGCCCTTAAATACTCGATGGGTTACAAAGCAAAGAAAGGCTACACTTTTTGGGAAAAGGACTTTGACGGAATGGCGTTCAAAACAATGCTTCGTCAGCTCATCAGTAAATGGGGAATCATGTCCGTTGATATGCAAAAAGCCTACGAGAACGACATGGCTGTCTTGAACGACAAAGGCGAACCTAATTACATTGACGCCGACTTTGAGGAAACTACAAATCAACATCAAAAACAAATTGAAGAAAACTTTAATGCTGAGACGGGAGAAGTAATTGAAGGAGATGTAGACCCTCTCGCATAACGAAATGCCCCAAGACCACCCGAGCAAATGGATAACAATTTTGATGATGATATCCCATTCTAAATAATAAACTAAAACGTACTAACTCTTAACAACTTAATAAAAATGAGAAATAAAAATATGTTGACAATAGATTCTAAATATAGATACAATGGAGTTGTTACAGTAAATGCTGTAATGGAGCGTAGAAACTCCTTTATTCAAGGCGGACAATCGCCAATCGTTAATTATATGGCGAATTTTTTATGTCCCGAAGAACTTAGCTATGTCCAAGCGAAAGCTAAAGGCTATGTTGCTCGTTTCCTTGAATACGGGTTTTCTAACTTCGGGACGCCATTCTTAGAAAAATGTCGTTTCGGACTGCTCCTAATCATTCAAGGAGTATACAAAATGACAAATTCATTAACTATATTTAATTTCAAAAACAATCAAGTAAGAGCTGAGCTAGTTAACAACGAACCATACTTTTGCGGTGTGGATGTGTGTGAAGCTTTATCAATCAAAAACAATCGCAATGTTATTGCCCGTTTAAAAGATGGCGTCCGTACTGTGGACACCATCGACAACTTAGGTAGAACTCAATCAGTTTCATTTATAAACGAGAAGAACGTTTATAAAGTTGCTTTTCAAAGCCGAAAACCAGAGGCTGAGGCATTTACTGATTGGGTATGTGAAGAAGTACTCCCTAGTATTCGTAAAACAGGCTCTTATTCTACAAGCAATGACCTAGTTAAAGTCTCTACGCACTTACGTAAAAAGCCAAGTAGCAAGCGTGAGATTGTTTTATCATCCAAAGCCAGACAAGAAATCGGCGGTATAATTAAATCAGTTGTAAACCATGCTTTAGATGAAAAACTCCCAACTATAGCAAAAAACACAAGTGTCGATCGTTTCGAGTTCCTAAATGACATGGAATTCTTACTAACTCGTACAATGTTAAAACCTTATGAAGTGGTGGACTGTTTGAACTATTTCATTAAGTCTTTTGATAAAATCGAGAGAACTAAAAGCGTAGAAATATTCTGCCGAATCCTAAAAGGGGTGTCGAATCAGATTGTCAGCTACGAAACAATATTGTCGGAAGTTAGAGCTAACGCTAGGGCTGGACATATCGGCAACATTTTACTTTTTGCTGAAAACCAAAATCGAGGTGTAAGGATTACAGAAGTTTAGTTACAACCAACCTAAGCAAGTTGAGAAAAGGCTCACAAATTACAAACAATAAAAGGATATAAAATCAATGAATAAAGAACAGCAAAATTTTTGTAAAAAATACAATTTAACGGAAGACCAATTTTTCGGTAAAGAAACTGTTGGCGGTTCTCTAGACCTCAGTAGTTTGACATCAATTCCAGAGGGATTTAATCCAACTGTTGGCGGTTCTCTATACCTCGGTAGTTTGACATCAATTCCAGAGGGATTTAATCCAACTGTTGGCGGTTCTCTAGACCTCAGTAGTTTGACATCAATTCCAGAGGGATTTAATCCAACTGTTGGCGGTTCTCTAGACCTCAGAAGTTTGACATCAATTCCAGAGGGATTTAATCCAACTGTTGGCGGTTCTCTATACCTCAGAAGTTTGACATCAATTCCAGAGGGATTTAATCCAACTGTTGGCGGTTCTCTATACCTCGGTAGTTTGACATCAATTCCAGAGGGATTTAATCCAACTGTTGGCGGTTCTCTATACCTCAGAAGTTTGACATCAATTCCAGAGGGATTTAATCCAACTGTTGGCGGTTCTCTAGACCTCAGTAGTTTGACATCAATTCCAGAGGGATTTAATCCAACTGTTGGCGGTTCTCTAGACCTCAGTAGTTTGACATCAATTCCAGAGGGATTTAATCCAACTGTTGGTGATTATCTAGACCTCAGAAGTTTGACATCAATTCCAGAGGGATTTAATCCAACTGTTGGCGGTTCTCTATACCTCAGAAGTTTGACATCAATTCCAGAGGGATTTAATCCAACTGTTGGTGGTTATCTAGACCTCAGTAGTTTGACATCAATTCCAGAGGGATTTAATCCAACTGTTGGTGGTTATCTAGACCTCAGAAGTGATCTACATAAAAAAGTTAAAGTAAATAAACCTACATACAATATATCTTCAAGAATAAGAGCAAGCATAACAATCAATATTGAATTTTCTTGGCAAAATGGAAAATACCGTAAAATTGATGGAATTTTCTGCGAAGTCGTTAAGCAGCTTAAAAATGCTATGAAGGTTAAAGTTAGAGGAAAATTAACTTACATCGTCACTGATGGAAATGTTTATTCCCACGGCGAAACAATCAAGCAAGCAAAAGAAAGTTTGATTTACAAGATATCTTCAAAAGATACTAGTAAATTCAAAAAATGGAATCTCAAGACAAAGATATCTCTAAAAGATGCGATTGAAAGTTATAGAATTATAACTGGTGCTTGCGAATTTGGAATAAAGAACTTCTGTAGTAATAATTCAGAAAAAATAAAATCTCTAAAGGAGATTACACCTGCAATCGTAATCGAATTGACTAAAGGTCAATATGGTTCAGAAAAATATTCTAATTTTTTTAAGGAAAATAACAATGACTGAAACAAATTCTACAAAAAAATACATTATAAGAACATATTCTGCTGGTGTTTGGTATGGCAATATCAAACAACTAGAAAAAGGAGAATGTATATTACAAAATGCACGTCGTATATGGTATTGGTCTGGAGCTGCGAGCCTTTCTGAATTAGCAGTTTACGGAACTAAAAGCCCTTCAAATTGTAAGTTTTGTGTCACCATAAAAGATGAAGGAGGGATATATCTACCTAACGTTATAGAGGTGCTCCCAGTAACAAAAGAAGCTCAAGCAAATATAGATAACGTCCCAGAGTGGAGAGCTTAAACATGGCAATTGATTTCAAATATAATGGAAATCCAAATAATACAAAACCAATATTTAAAAAGATTTTTGGTATGGAGGTTATTTATATAGATAAAGTCCCAACACTTATAAAATCTATAAAAAAGGGTATTATAAAAGGATTTATCCTAAACGACAATATGACAACAGAAGAATGTTTTGTATCAAGTTTTAATGGGTTTACTGCACACGGGAAAACTATAAAAGAATCATCAGATAGTGCAATGGCAAAATTTTTTGCAAATATGCATATAGATGAAAAGATAAAAGAATTCAAAAATATTTTCAAAAAAAACAAGAAATATAAAGGTCAAGATTTCTTCAATTGGCATTTTATCTTAACTGGTTCATGCGAACAAGGAAGAGAAAATTTTGTAAAAAATAAAAGTATTGACTTACAAAAAGGGTTCACACCTTTGGAGTTTTTAGAAATTTGTAAAAATAATTATGGTTCAGATATTTTAAGAAGGATTTCCTATGAATAAAGAAGATGAATATCTAGGTCTTGGCTCTGGCGATGGCTTTGGCTCTGGCTCTGGCTTTGGCAATGGCAATGGCTCTGGCGATGGCTTTGGCTCTGGCTCTGGCTTTGGCAATGGCAATGGCTCTGGCAATGGCAATGGCTCTGGCGATGGCTTTGGCTCTGGCTCTGGCTTTGGCAATGGCAATGGCTCTGGCTCTGGCTCTGGCTTTGGCTTTGGCTCTGGCTCTGGCTTTGGCGATGGCAATGGCTCTGGCAATGGCTCTGGCGATGGCTATGGCAATGGCGATGGCAATGGCTTTGGCTCTGGCTCTGGCTTTGGCTCTGGCTCTGGCTTTGGCGATGGCTTTGGCGATGGCTCTGGCTTTGGCTCTGGCTCTGGCTTTGGCGATGGCTTTGGCGATGGCTCTGGCTTTGGCGATGGCTTTGGCGATGGCTCTGGCTCTTAGGGTTAATAAAATTAAAGCAGTTTTAGGAGAGTAATTATGGCTATTAAAAGATTAAGAGATTTACCTAAAGAATTAGATTTTGGAGGTATCGTTGGTGTCGCTACAATAACTGATTGCGTATCTGAAAGTACAAGAGAAATTAATAAAGACTTTGACTTCTTTGTTGGTAAGGAAGAAAAGAAAGCTCCTGTAGAAATATTAGAAAGAAATTTCCTTGAAGAAATGGAAGGAATAGTGGTTTTTGAAAACTCCGAGAGAGAACTTTCAGAAGATCACAAAAAAGACCTTATGGCTCTTGATGAGCTGCGTTCAAGACTTTGTGAAGAATTTGAGAAAAAGGAAGAACAACTCCTCACTGCAAATTCACAAATTGAATTGCTTGTTCAGACACAGAATAGAGATTCAAAAGAATTGATAGATTTTGGAAAAACTATAAGAAATCAAGAGCAACAACTAGAAGCCAAAGAACTTGAATACGACACGGCTACAGAAGTTATATTTAGATTATCTAATCAAGTTGGTAGTCTTCAAGCTAAGCTCCAACAGGCTAAAGACGGGATAAATGACATAGAAATTTACAGCGATTGTAATTGTGACCCTCACGCTAGGTTGGAAGATATAAAGATGAAAGCCCGAGAAATACTAGAGATAATTAACAAGGAGGTAGCATGAAAAACAAAAAATTTCTTTTCCTTATGTATCTTTTCAACGGTTTGATGTTTTTATTTTTACCAGTTTTTGAAATTTTGGGAAACAAAACAATTTTTGCTTGGTTTATTTCATTCTCCGCATGGGCTATATGCGCAATAATTTATATTTTAAGGATGTTCAAAGATGAGTGACAAAATAAAATTGCTCGTTACTAGCGTTGTTCTCATGAATAGACAACAGCTTGATGAATACCTAGAACGAATTGAAGAAAGGGTCGAAGACACTGACCAATTCAGAAAAAGCCTAGAAGAAGGCGAACAAACAGGGATTGTGTATCCCGACGGAACAACAACGACATATCAAATAATTTCGGAGATGCAGCAATGAGTATGACATTGGAAATTAACGGCAATGAAGTAAAAGTTTTTGACTTAACTTGCTGTGAAGTGAAAAAGCAGAAAAGAGGTGTCTCCATTCAAGGTAGTGATTCCTATTCTGCAACATTCAATTTTTTTTCTAAAAAAGAACTATCATCTTATGAAAAAGAGGTAATTGGAAGATTTATTGAAGGCTTTGTAAGAAATTTTGATAAGGAGCAACCAAACAATGAGTAATGAACCAATTTATGTTTGTAATAGGTGCGGCTTGACGATGAGTAGTTTTATTTGCCCAACTTGTGGCTCAAAAAATATCGATACCGAAAACGGATATGATGAATATTGCGATTGCGGTCAAGCAAGGTTCGGAACTCTCAAGAACATCATCTTGAAAGCTGAATGGTTCGAAAAGATTGAAAACGGTTCAAAGACAAGCGAGTTCAGAGAATTTAAGCCTTACTGGATAACCAGACTTAAAAAGCAACCATTCAAATACATTGAGTTTTCTTTGGGATATGGTGGCAGAAAAATGACTTTTGAGATTATCTCAATTTCTGTCACACGCAACAAAAACGACCTCAACCTTGAAAAGGTTTTTGAGATTAAATTAGGAGAAAAAATATGAATGATAACGATTGGAAAACTCCGAAAGAGATGAAAGAAACACTTGGTATTCTTGCCAAAAATGGCGACAACAGAACTTTGAATAAATATGTTGTTATGGGAAAATTGGAAATCAAAGAGTTTTCAAGAAAAATAAAACTATATCGCTTCCCTACTATTGAAAATGGAAACAACAACAACAACAACAACAATAATGAAGAATTTGACATGGATTTTAGTGAAACAGCATAATGAAAAGAGATAAACCTAAATATGTTCAAGAAAAGAAACTTGCTAACGGAGTAATATCTTATTACTTCGTTATGCCTGCTCGCCTTGTTCCTGAAGGTTTAGAAATAAGAAAGTCAATTCCACTTGGCTCTGGAAAGTGGGAAGCATACGCAAAAGCTGAAAAACTAAATAAAGAGATTAAAGAATTTAGAAACAAAAAAGATCTAATCATCAATAAATCTCTATCCTATCTCTGGACAATATATATTGATAGCCGTTTTTACAAAGATTTAGCAGCAAGAACAAAGAAAGATTATGAAAATGCTTATAAAATTCTTTCAAAAAAGAAAAACAAAAAAGGAGTAATGTTAAGCGACACTCCTTTAGATTTATTCAATTATGACATCGCATATAAACTATATGAAAATCTGGTTGAAGAAATAAAAGAAAGATGGGCTAAAAACTGTATGGATTTTCTAAGGTTAATATACAATTTTGGACTAAGAAAAGAAAGACTTTCAAAGAAAAATCCTTTTGAGAATATGAGAATAAGAAGAAAAAAACCAGAAAAACTATATATTCCAATTGAAGATGTTCATGCAATTATTAATAAAGCTAAAGAAATGGCTGAAGATGAAAAATATAAAAACAAAGCGGAAGCATATAGAGCAATAGCGCTAGGAACTGAACTTGATTTATATTTTGCTCAAAGGCCAGCTGATGTGTTAAAACTAAGAAAAGATGACCTTTACAAAAAAGATGGCCATTATTTCTTTAGCATAATTCAAAACAAAATGGAAAGACTAGGCAAGAAAGTAATTCTTCCTGTACCAAAACATCTGGAAAGAGAAATATTATCTAAAAAAGATTTCATCATTTGTGATGATTTTGGAGATTTCACAGTCAGACGTTTTCAAGATTACTTTAGAAATGTTTGTCAAGAACTAGGGTTTAACTATACCTTCAGACTAATGCGACATTCTGGAAGCACTGCATATATAGAAGCTGGTGTCACAAGTGCTGCTGCAATCGTAATAACAGGTCACGAAAGCGAAAAAATGTTTAATAGCACATACAAAAGCCCAACTGAAAAAATAGGACTTACTGCAACAAATAAATTAGTTGAATATGTAAAAAGTCAGAATGAGAAAAATAAAAAGTCAGAATGAAAACAAAAAGCCTTGCAAAAGCAAGGCTTTGAATGGCGGGAGTGACGGGGCTCGAACCCGCGACTTCTTGCGTGACAGGCAAGCACTCTAACCAACTGAGCTACACCCCCAATGTCGTTTCGTTAACCCTTATACAGGGCAAAATTTATAATTGCAAGAACTTTTTTCAATAAAATTATATTTTTTTTAATACTAAGGTTATAGTCTCACTAAATATAGTATAGCAAAACAACTTTTTATGTTGTATTTTAAAAAAAGTTATATATGTTGGTGTAAGTATTTTTTTTGCGATTAAGAGACTAAATATATGAGATTAACTAAGAAATTTAATATTAAGATTAAAAACAAACACAAACCAAGATTTATTGCAATGGGCTATGCCGCTGCAATTATTTTTGCTTTTGTTTTATCTACAACAAACAATAATAATGTTATTGCGTCGGTTTCTACTGATTCTATTGATTATATTAATATGCTTGACCAAGAAGCTGAAGAAATTGCACTTATCAATATTAATAATAATTACGTTGATAATGAATTCGGAATCTTAGACAACCTTAAAGTTCTCATCAAGTCTGATAGCAAAAAAGAAAAGAAACCAGAAGCTCAAAAAACTGAAGAACTTGTTAAAAAATCTGTAGAAGTTGGTAAAGGCGATCATTTTATTGGAATTTTAACCCAAAAAATTGGTGTTAATACAAATGAGGCTCACACAATTGTTTCTACACTCAAAAGTAAATTCAACCCAAGAAGCATCAAAGTTGGTCAAAATATTGAGTTTGAAGTTCTAGAAAAAACATCCAATAAAGAACTCGTTTCTCTTGAAAAGATGATTATCTCTCAAGGACATTCAAAACGAATCATTCTTAAAAAAGAAGGTGAGAATAAATATAAGGTTCAAGTTGAAGAAGACGAACTCATAGAAGAAGTTGTTAGTGCAACAGGGACTGTTAATGGTAGCCTTTCAACTGCTATGAATTCTAATGGTGTTCCTAGAACAGTTATTGCAAACTTCATCAATATTTTCTCATATTCTATTGATTTTAGAAAAGATTTGAGAAATGGCGATAAGTTTGAAATTATCTATGAAAACAAAATCAATAAAAATGGAAAAGTTGTAAAGACTGGTAACATTTTGTATGCAGCACTCAATCTTCATAATGATAAAATTGAACTTTTCCGTTTTGAAAGCTCTAAAGGAAACGTTGACTATTATAATGAAAAAGGTGTTGCTTTAAAAAGAACACTTCACCGTAAACCTTTAGCTTTCCAAAATGCTAGAATTTCGTCTCCATTTGGACGCAGACGTCACCCAATTTATAAAGATACAAGAATTCACTGGGGTGTAGACTATGCCGCTCCTAGAGGAACTGCAATCTTTGCTGCTGGGGATGGTGTCGTTCAAGTTGCAAAATATAATGGCGGTTATGGTAACTATATCAAAATTCGTCACAACTCTGAATATTCAACAGCTTATGGTCACATGCAAAGTTTTGCTAAAGGTGTCCGTAGTGGAACAAGAGTTAAACAAGGACAAATTATTGGTTATGTAGGTAATACAGGACGTTCAACAGGCGCTCACCTTCACTATGAAGTGGTTAAAAATGGAAAACGTGTTAACCCAACAGCAATCAAAGCTGCAACAGGTGAAAATTTGGTTGGCAACAGTATGAAAAAATTCCAAGCTGTTGTTGCAGAGCTTAAAAGTAATCATAAAAGTATGTTTGCTGAAGGCAAATCTAAAAAATCTGCAAGAAGATAATCTTTAGAAAAAAATCCTCTAAAACCCCGATACTCTCGGGGTTTTTACAAACTTACAGCTATTTATTCTGGTGGATTCCCAATCAAGTTGGGAATGATAGAGTGAAAATCTGGAAACAACAACAAAAAATTGTCATACTTTGGAAACCTTTTTAATCATCATATCTGAGTTTTTTAGTGTCATACTCGGGCTTGACCCGAGTATCCATAATACACTGAATTCTATCAAGTTGGGAATGACAAAGAAAAAGATAGATTCTCAGTCAAGCTAATACTAATGACAAATACACTTTTTTATATAGAACACCCTCATTAACGCGATTATGTTCTAGGATATTCATAAAAAAACATCCCTTTTCCAAGAAAAGGGATGTTTAAGAAAACAAATATAAAACTATGAATTAATACCGCCTCTTGTTGAATTATATACTTGACTCATATCAACTTGAGTTTGTTTCGTTTTATTCTTTTGCCCTTGTTGAGTGCTTGTATTAGCCTCAGGAGCTTTACTACTGTTAATTTGATTAACTTTAGTTTGATAGTTATTTTTTCTACCCTCATTACCTGACTTAGCCACAGAATTTTCTAATTTTGCAACTCTTTTCTCTTCAATAAGCTCTTTAACATTATCAGGCAAATCAAAAGGTAACCCTTCATTAGAAGAAGGAATGATTGGATATTCCTTATCAACAACACCACTATAAGCCTTACTAAAGAATGTATCAAAATACTTATTAGCTTCTCCTAACCCTGTTTTAACAAGTCTGTCCGTATTATCTGTTGAATTATGACGTGTATTATCAAGATAAAGTTTTTCCATTCTTTTTTCAGCCGTAACTTTTCTAGAATGGCGTAAAGAGTCATATAAAGCTGCAATTTGCTCTGGTCCCAAATCAACCATTTTTTCATTACCCTTTAGTCCAGCGGCTTTAATGAAATTATTATATTGCTCTTGAGCCTTAACTTTTCCTTGAACCCCAAAACGTGCATTAACTTCTTCAATTTGTCCTAAAACACCCCTAACTGTTTTATCTTTATTTGAATTAACAACATTTGAATAAATTGTAAAAACATCTGCAGCTGTATATCTTGATGCCATTACATCTGAAACACTGCTTCCTGCTTTATCAACACTAGCTAAAAATGAATTAATACCTTGTTCAAACTTTGATTTATAAGCTGCAATGTTAACTTTTTCCATTGTATCATTATAAAATTTTGCTTCTGTTTGGCTCATTGAAGAACCTTTATTTTCAGCATTTTCTCTAATTTGTTCAGCCAAACGTCTTTCATAGTCTAAGATTTCAGGACCAATATTGTTCTTTTTACGAGCTTCTTGTAACATTTCTTGAACTTGTGCAATATTCAGACCAATTCCTGTTGGAACAACCATCTTTTTACCACATGCCATTCTAACTTCTTTTAAATCTGTATCACAAAGACCAGTAAATTTGATTTTTTTAGCACCATTCATTGTATGAAGTTCAACCAACTGTTCTGCAACCATTGGCGTCATTTTACCTTGAGGTGGAAGATAGAATTCTACTTGAAGTTTTCCTCTTTTAATTCTAGCAAAGATTTGAGCCTCAATATTAACCTTAATATTGCCATCTTTATCTCTTTTTCCAAGCATATTCATATTATTGCGATTTTCATTTGGAAAAACTGTCCAAACATCCCAACCACCAATGATACGAGAAGAATGGAAAGCACTTTGATTTTTTCTCTTTCCACTTTTCTCATACCAAGTTCTCATGGAATTGACATAATCTTTTCTTCTAATTCCTTTAGAATCAGAAGTGGAAGAACCTGAAGATCTATTTTCAAACTCTTGAACATTTCCTCTCTTTAAATCTTCATTATCAAGAGGTCTTTTTTCATCTTCAATCTTTTTTTGCTGCTCCAGTAAATTCGTAGGAAGATTAAAACTTTTAATACCTCGAGCACTTAAAAAAGAAAGCATTTCTTTCAATTGTTCTGGATTTGCATTTTCAGGAAAGCAAACTTTACCATCATGAATTTCAAAACTCCATGTACTTGGCTTAGACAATTCAATTGCAAGATACAGCTCATTGTCCTTATCTTTGAGTTTGAACTTCGTATTACCAAACTTTTCATCATATGATGTATCACTTTTAATAGATGTAAAAGTTGCATAAATCTTACGATTATGCTCAACATTATTTTCAGAAATAGACTTCAAATACTCATCCAAACTACGATCTGTTTTTTCCAGATAATCCATAGAAAGATTTAGTTTATCTGTGTCAGAAAGAGGATCATTGCTAGCAAGAGATTGAATTTTAAATTCTTCCATGTCAAATTCCTTGAATTCATTGATAATAAATTATATTTAGCATATTTTTTAATAAAACACAATCTTTTTTGTCGAAAATATTTTTTTGTCACAAAAGGGTCATATATCTCTATACAACCCTTTCGATTAGCTTATTTACAAGCAAGCTTTATTAGACAAAACTGTCTGTTTTTTCAAAACCACAACACCAGGAAGCTCTTTACCTTCCATCCATTCAAGGAAAGCACCACCAGCTGTTGAAATATACGTGAATACTTCAGCAACACCAGCATGTTCCAAAGCTGAAACAGTGTCACCGCCACCACCTACAGACATCAGTTTGCCTTCTTTAGTCAATTTACCTGCATATTGAGCAACTTCATTTGTTGCTGTGTCAAATGGAGGAAGTTCAAACACACCCAAAGGTCCATTCCAAACGAGTGTTTTGCATTCGTCGAGTTTAGAATTGATAGCAGCAATTGTTTTTTCGCCAACATCCATCAAAATCCAACCTTCTGCAGGAATATCAGAAAGACCAACAGTTTTGTGCTCTGCATTTGCTTTGAAATCTTTAGAAACAACAACATCAACCGGCAAGATAATTTCGCAATTATTAGCTTTTGCTGTTGCCATAATTTCTTTTGCAGTGTCCAACATATCCATTTGAACAAGAGAATTTTTTTCATTAACTGTATTAATTCCGCTAGCTTTCATAAATGTATGAGCCATACCACCAGAAATTACAAGCTTATCAACTTTTTTAACCAAATTGTTAAGCAAATCTAATTTTGTAGAAACTTTAGAACCACCAACAATCGCCATTAATGGACGTTTTGGATTAGACAAAGCACCATCAAGCGCATTAACTTCTTCTTCCATCAAACGACCAAAAGAGGCAGGTTTCAACTTAACTGCAGCAACCATAGAAGCATGTGCACGGTGAGCTGTTGAGAAAGCATCTGAAACATAAGCATCAACAGGAGCAACGAGTTCTTTTGCAAAACCTTCATCGCCTTTGCTTTCTTCTTTGTAATAACGAAGATTTTCCAAGAGTAAAACTTCATCAGCACTCATATTTTTGATCGCATCAGCAACTTTTGGACCAATACAATCATCAACAAAAACAACTTTTTTGCCCAATGATTTTTCCAAATTTTTCACAATGTGTTTCAAAGAGTTTGCTTCATCACCCTTGCCTTCAGGACGTCCGAAGTGAGAGATAACAACAACTTTAGCACCTTTTGACATCAATTCGTTGATTGTTGGAACTGTTCTGTCAATACGAGCTGTGTTGGTAACTTCAAATTTTTCATTTACAGGAACATTGAGGTCTGCACGAAGCATAACTACTTTACCATTCAAATTTCCCAAATCTTCAATTGTTCTAAACTTACTCATGTTTATTCCTTAATAGTTATAAATAAAAAACATAGAGGCAAAATCGCTTTGCCCCTATGTCATTAATTTTATGATTAGCCGTTAACTTTTTTCATGTGAGCAATCAAATCTAACATTTTGTTAGAGAAGCCCCATTCGTTATCGTACCAGCTAACAACTTTTACAAAAGTTGGGCTAAGTTGGATACCAGCTTTAGCATCAAAAATAGATGTATGTGCATCACCAATGAAATCAGAAGAAACAACATCATCTTCAGTGTAACCCAAAACGCCTTTCAATGCGCCTTCAGAAGCTTCTTTCATAGCTTTGCAGATTTCTTCATAAGTTGTTTCTTTAGCCAAACGAGCTGTTAAGTCAACAACTGAAACGTCCAAAGTTGGAACACGGAAAGACATACCTGTCAATTTACCGTTAAGTTCAGGAATAACTTTACCAACAGCTTTTGCAGCACCAGTAGATGAAGGAATAATGTTTCCAGCAGCGGCACGACCACCTCTCCAGTCTTTTACAGACGGACCATCAACAGTTTTTTGAGTTGCAGTAGTTGCGTGAACAGTAGTCATCAAAGCTTCTACGATACCAAATTTTTCGTTCAAAACTTTAGCAATTGGAGCCAAGCAGTTTGTTGTACAAGATGCGTTAGAAACAAATTGAGTTCCTTTAACATATTTATCAGTGTTTACACCGTTAACGAACATTGGAGTGTCGTCTTTTGAAGGACCAGAATACACAACATATTTCGCACCAGCATCAATGTGCAATTTTGCTTTTTCTTTATCAAGGAAAAGACCTGTACATTCAGCAACATATTCTGCACCAATAGCATCCCATTTAAGGTCAGCTGGGTTTCTTTCTGCAGTGATTCTGATTTCTTTGCCATTAACAACCAAGTTACCATTTTTCACTTCAACAGTACCATCGAATCTGCCATGAACAGAGTCATATTTCAACATATATGCCATATAATCAGCATCAATAAGGTCATTAATACCCACGATTTCAACATCATTTCTAGCTACAGCTGCACGAAACACGAGACGACCAATACGACCGAAACCGTTAATACCTACGCGAATTGCCATAATATTTTTCCTTTTTATCAATTATGTTTATGCAGAAACCCTGCACGGTTTATTCTAAATTCGCCAATAATCTAGCATTTAATGAAGATTATTCAAGAAAAATTTCACTTTATTACACATAATTTACTTGACTGTTTCTTAGATTTCCCTCAAATTCCTAGGGAATCATAATTATTTATATATTAGTTTATCCACATTAAAAAACCAAAGAAATGAAAAAAGAAATCGGGTACAAAATTTTATCATCAAAAGAAATTGAAGAACTTGTGAAAAAAGTGAAGGCTCTGGGAAAAAAACAAGCAGATTCTCTTATTTACCTTCCTGTAGGAAATGTTGTTGTTGATGAATCCAGAGTTGCCCACCAAACAGTTGTTGCTTATGAAGACCAATCGCAAGAACTTGCAGATTATCTCATTTTCAAAGAACATGCTATTGCACCTTTGGAGCAAAATGTTTGTAAAAAAAATCGAAGAAGGGTGGCAAATCTGCGGACCTGTCGCATTTAATAACTTATGTTATCCTTACCAAGCCCTTGTTAAATTTTAACAATCGCTAGGAATAAAAAAAATCGGAAGCTTTAACTTCCGATTTTTTTTATTCCCATTTACCAAAATGGATTTTCGTTTCATCATATCTTGTTTCTGGCTGTCTAACTTCCCCTTCAGGGTAACCCAAAACCACAATTGAAAAAGGTCTAATATGTTCAGGAAGTTTGAAATATTCTTTAACATCAACAATTGGTTTTGTCATTGGCGAACAACCACACCAACAAGCTCCAATTCCTAGTGCATGTGCTGCATGCAAAACATTTGAGGTTGCAGATGAGCCATCAATATCTACATAGCTCCAACCTTCTTTTTCACGACTAAAAGATTTTGTTTCGTCAACACAAACCAAAATCACAGCAGAGGCACCTTCTGCAAAAAGAGAAGCTCGTTGAAGTGTTCTAAATTTTGCTAAATCTTCTTTGTCTTCAACCACCAAAAACTCCCATGGCTGAGAATTGTGTGCTGATGGAGAATATTGAGCTGCCTTGATAATTTCTTTCAATTCATGATGTGGTATTTTCTTATCTGCCTGATATTTTCTGACAGAACGACGGGTTAAAAGACCTTGCATTAAATCCATAAGATTTTCTCCTAATTGACTGTCCTAGAAATTTCTTCAATTCTTGGATGTACACTATTTTCAATGATAAAACTGATTCCTTTTAGCACCATACTGTCAGTATGTTCAAAGGAATCTTGAACTTTTTTATCCATATTTTCTAATTTTGAAACTTTTTTGGCAAGTGTAACATAAACCTCTGCTAGGCTTGTCAAAGAATCTATCAATTCTGCCAAATATGAAGGAATATCTAAATCATCTTTTCCACCCCAGAATCCTTCAACGAATCCTAGTTCAATCTCTTGGAATCTCTGTTCACAAAGCGTAAGAAACTCTTCTTTTGTCTTATATTTAGATTTTCCGAACTTGACTTTATTTTCTTTCATCAAAGTAAACATTTCGTCCCAAAGTCCCATAAAAAACTTGAAAAACAAATCTGCCTCATCTTTGGTTTCTAAGCGAGGCTCTTTTCCTTGTTCCCAAAAAGAAGAGATGACATCTGTTGGACGAAGCTCAAGATTAGGACTGCAAATTGCACCTAAAAACTTCATCTTAATCACTTCAACCGAAGTTGGGCAATTATAATGTTCTAATAGTTTTTTGAACTTATCATCACCAATATAATTATTTTGACTTTGCATTTTATTCTTCTTCATATATAAATTGTAAAAACACAAATATATATAGCGGAGTTTATGAAATTGTCCAGATTTAAAGTTTTATGCCTTTCACTCACTCTCATTGGTTTGAGTGGCTGTTCCTTGTTTGATCCTTTTGTTGATCGACGACGAAATGCAGGCGAAAGAGATATGACAAAACTTTATGTTGGACAATCGACTCCAACAAACCCTGCCATTTGCTATAATTATTTCACAGCAGACATTGAAGACATTCAAAAATTGGCAGATGAAGAATGTGTCAAACAAAAGACTGGTAACAAAGCAGTTATGGAAAAACAGACTTATTTCACTTGCCGTTTGATGTTACCAAATCACATCTACTACAAATGTGTTTACGAAAATGAAGAAGATAAAAATACTGAAGGAAAAGAATAATGGAATTATCTGTTGAGAAAATTATCAATCAAAAATTTGAAAATATTTTTAAAAGCCTTGGATTTAATGAAAAATTTGCAATTGTAAAAAACTCTGACCGCCCTGACTTGAGCGATTTTCAATGTAATGGGGCTTTAGCTCTTACACGTGAACTCAAGAAGAATCCACGCGAAATTGCTACTCAAATTGTTGCTGAACTTGAAAAAGATACAGATATTGAAAAAACTTCCATTGATGGCCCAGGTTTTATCAATCTCACTTTGAAAAACGACTTTATTACTTCTATTATTAATCAAATGGGAGAAGATAAAAGATTTGGTGTACCAACTGAAAAAGAATCTAAAACAGTCATTCTTGATTTTGGCGGCCCAAATGTGGCAAAAACCATGCATGTTGGACACCTGCGTTCTGGCGTGATTGGTGAATCTGTTCAGAGAATTGAAAAATTTATGGGAAACAACGTCATCTCCGATGTTCACCTCGGCGACTGGGGAACTCCAATGGGCATGATCATTGCTGAAATCTCCAACCAAGGAATTGATGCTTTTTCTTTGGATGTTCAAGGCATCACAAATATCTACAAAGAAGCAACCACAAAATGCAAAGAAGATGAAACAGCAAGAGAAAAAGCTCGTATTGTGACTGCAGAACTTCAAAATGGAAATGCAGAATATCGCAAAATTTGGGAGTATATCCGCAAAGTTTCCGTAGATGATGTTCGTAGTAACTATGAAAAACTTGATGTAAACTTCAGTCTCTGGTGGGGTGAAAGTGATGCGCATGATGCCTCTTCCGAAATTGTTAAACTAGCAGAAACAAAGGGACTTTCCGAAATTGATGATGGTGCAAACATTATTCGTCTTGATGAAGGCAATAAGCCTAAACCTCCAGTCATTTTGGTAAAAAGAGATGGTGGTTTTACATATCACACAACAGATATTGCAACAATCTTGCTTAGAACAAGAGATTTGAAAGCAAATAAGATTGTCTATTTCACAGACCAAAGACAAGAATTTCACTTTGAACAAGTTTTTGAAGCTGCTGAAAAACTTGGTCTTGCAAATAATCTGGAATTGAAACATATTGGTTTTGGAACAGTTAATGGTTCTGATGGAAAACCTTTCAAAACACGTGACGGTGGCGTGATGTCTTTGGGCAGTTTGATTGAACTTTCAAAAGAAAAAGTTCGCGAATCTATGCCAAAAGCCTCAGAAGAATATTCTCAAGACTACATTGATAATTTAGTGAATGAAGTAGCAATTGCTGCTATCAAATTCCAAGATTTGAAAAATAACATTGCTTCTGGTTATGTTTTTGAAGTTGATGATTTTGCAAAATTTGAAGGAAAAACGGGTCCATATATTCAGTATGCAATTGCTCGTATCAACTCTATTTTAAGAAAAGCAGATGAAAGTGGTCTTGGCTTTGGAAAAACAATTATTACCAATCCAGAAGAAAGAGAACTCACGCTCAAACTTCTTCAATTTTATGCTACAATTCACCGTGCATATGATGAATTTGAACCGAGTATTCTTTCTGATTATACTTATAATTTGGCACAAAGCTTCAGTAGCTTTTATAATGCTTCTCAAATTATGGGCGAAGAAAACAAAGAAGTTGCAGCTTCAAGATTGAACCTTGCAAAACTCACCAGAGATGTAATGGTTCTTCTACTAGATTTACTTGGCATTAAATCACCAGAAATCATGCTCAAAGCTTAAAAAACAAACCCGCTAAAATCCTAAGATTTAAGCGGGTTGTTTTTAACAGTACTTTGGCATTTCATTCATGTACAAAAAATAAACCGAAAATTCTTTCTGAGATGGGATGTGTAAAATGGTTACTCCCCATTTGCTCACAGAAATTTCATAATCATTTATTTTATTAGAAATTTTTTCTTCTCCAATGTTTTCAAAAGCAATCTTTTGAACATCTTGTTTACCTGCTTGTTCATAGTATATGACAACAGATTTCACAACATTCTCATTGCTATTTTGTTGATAGAGAAGAACACCAAAAGAGCCATCAAACAAATCCATTTCAACACTTTTTTCCCAATCATAAACAATTAAATCTTCAGCAGAGAATTCTCCTTCAGCTGAAACAAAATTCAAACCTTTTGCCTGAACAATTGTATCCAACTTACTAAACACTTCTTTTTGAATTGCTTCAACTGATTTGGAAGATGTTGGAAAATTTTTTACAGACTGAGCATTGACCTGAAATATCAACATCATACCTAGGATAATAAAAAAAACTTTCATGAATTTAAAAAATTAAAAATTTAACATAATTATATATAACATGACAATTGTATCATATTTGATAAATTTTACAATCTTATATATTTTCTAAAACTTCTACATTTCACCTAAAAAAGCCTCTCAATTGAGAGGCTTTTTTATCTTGGATAGGAAGTGAGTATAGGAAGAACTTTCGGTAGGAATATGTTTCACCCCTACTACCCTTTTACTCACCATAATTTCATAGTCACCCAATTTTGTCATAACAGCATCTTCGAAATTCTCTAATGAAATTTTTTCAACACTCTGTTCAATTTTGTGATAAATCACTGCCTTTTGGACAAAGTCACCATTCTTGAAGATAAGAACACTGAATGAACCATCAAAGATGTCAACTTTCATTTCCTTATCCCAATTATAAGCGATTAAGTCTTTTGATGAAAAATAGTTATCTTCAGATATAAAATTCAAACCTTTGGCTTGAACCATTGTATCTAAATGATTGAAAACATCTTCTTCAACAATATTAACAACATCAAGAGATGAAGGAAAAATTTCAATAGCTTGAGCAGTTATAAAAGAGCTTGTCAACAAAAACGATATAACTAATATAAAACTTTTCATAAAAATAAAAATTAAAAATTCCTCAATAATACCTTTGAAACTATATAATATTATACATAGAAAATATTATCAAACCCGACTTTCGGCATATAGATATAAAAAAGACCTCTTCTTTGAGAGGTCTTTTTTTCTTATTCTGTAAATGTTAAAATGATATATTTAACAAAGGCTTTTTGCTTTTCTATTAAAACATCAAATGGAAATTGGTTGTTTTCAGCAAGTGTTTTTTCTTTCATTTCAAAACTGAATTCTTTAATCAAATTACCACTTGTGCCAAACATTTGAACTTGAAGTTTTGGCAAAACAATTTCTTTTTCTGTTCTGTTATGGATAAAACCTTTAACAATGATAAATTTTTTATCATTCAGCTCAATTTCAGAACGAGAAACATTTTTAAATTCCAATCCATAGCCAATTGCTGTGACTTTAATACCAACTAGATTGTAGTAATATGCTGCTTTTGGATAGTGACGAACAATGTCAAATCTAAACTGAAGAAGCCCCAAAGCAACCACACCAAGCAATGCAATATAAAATAGGATACGATTGAAACGACTATCCAAACCTGTTTTTTTCTTAAATGCCATTGTGAATTTTCTGAAACCAGACATTTTTTCATATTCGCTTTCAATCGACTCAGACTTTGCATTAAGTCTTTGATAGATGTCACCAAATTCTTCGGTTGAACTTTTATCTGATTTTGCATCAAATGTTGGTTCAACTCTTTCATTTGTTGGTTCTTCTATCACTAATTCTTCTCTGATAATTTCTGGTTCTTGTTCTTTTTTCACAAGCCAAACTTCGCCACAACTTGAGCAGCGCATTTTTCTTCCATATTCTGGAACAACATCATCATGAACTTTGAAACTTGTTCCACATGTCGGACAGGTAATTATCATCGTTTTTTCCTCTTTAGATTTATTTTTTTACTAATATATGTACAAAAAAGATTTAATCCAAGTAAAAAATTTATGTCTTTAGTATAATAACCTCAATATTAATCTTGTATAGAGTTCTTAAATGTTGTTATATACATATATTATTTGAATGTTATCGGAGCAAAAATGCAAACTAAATCCAAAATATCTTCTATCATCGAAATGCAAAATGTTGGCATTAGATATGGTCATGGACCAGAGATTTTGAGCGACATTAAGCTTTCTCTTAAAAAAGGCTCTTTCCATTTTTTGACTGGAAAAAGTGGTGCTGGAAAAACTTCATTGCTTTCTATGATGTATTTGGCACAAAAACCAAGTCGAGGAAGCGTGAGTGTCTTTGGACATAATGTCAATTTTGCCAACCGCGATAACTTATCTATGCTTCGTAGAAAAATTGGAGTCGTTTTTCAAGACTTTCGTCTCATTGAACACCTTACTGCTTTTGAAAATGTGGCTTTACCACTCAGAATTATGGGGATGGAAGAAAGAGAAATCAAGCAACGTGTGAAAGAAATGTTGGAATGGGTTGAGCTTGACAAGAATATGTTCGCACAAACCAGTACGCTTTCCGGTGGAGAAAAGCAAAGAGTAGCAATTGCTCGTGCCGTTATCAGCCGTCCTGAACTTCTACTTGCCGATGAACCGACAGGAAACGTAGATAATTACATTGCACCAAAATTGATGAACCTTTTTGTAGAACTCAACAAATTGGGAACAACTGTTGTAATTGCAACACATAGTGAAAAACTTATCCACGACTTCAGCTATCCACGTCTCAATTTAGAAAATAAAAATTTGAGAATATACTATCCAAACGACAAAATTGAAATGGATACCATATAATGAAGAAAATTAAGAACATCAATGATATCAAATTCAATAAAGATGAAATTCCGCTCAAAGGAGATAGTTCTAATCTCTTTTTAGAGGTAATGATTTCCATTTCTGTTTTTCTTTTTGGTGTGACGCTTGCGGGTGTTCTCGCTATTAATTCTATGCTCTCTAACTGGAGCGACAGCATTCTAGGTGCTTTGACTGTTCAAATTATACCTGTCAATAATGTCAACAAAGAAAAAGCAATTGAAGAAACCCTCATTCATCAAAAGAAAGCAATTGAACTTTTGAAAACAATTGATGGCATTGAAAGTGTTACACCACTTGAAGATAAACAACTTCAAAAACTTCTCAAACCTTGGCTTGGAGATGGTATAGACCTTCAAGACTTACCTATTCCAAGATTGATTGATGTTAAAGTCAGAAAAAACGCTGCAATTGATTTCAAAGAACTGGCAAAAAAACTTGCTGATGTTTCGCCTTTAGCATCTCTGGATAGCCACAAGCTTTGGCTAGCAAAACTCATTGAATTTGCTGATGGGCTTAAAAATTTGGCACTTGTCACTTTGGCTCTTGTTCTTAGCATTTCTGCTGGAGGAATTGTCTATACAACCAAATCATCTCTTGGACTTCATAAGTATGTGATTAATATTCTGCACATTATGGGTGCAAAAGATGCATATATTGCCAAGCAATTTGCAAGAAGAATCGGTTATATTTCATTTATTGGTGGTCTGATTGGCATTGCTTTTGCTGTTCCAACTATTTTTGTAATTTCAAAACTCTCTGAAAGCATTGAGGGGGGAATTATCAGTGAAGCTTCCCTTTCTGCCTTTTCTTGGGCTTCTATTTTGTCTCTTCCACTTTTTAGTGCAGGGATTGCAATGGTTACAGCTTATTACACTGTTAAGAAAACACTTGAAAAGATGATGTAGAGGAACTGTTCAAAAATGAAAAAAATAGGACGAATTTTCTTTTTCAGCTTTATCTTCTTTCTTTGTACTTGGTTTATTGGATTTGCCATTTTTTCGCATCGAATTTATGACTTGAGAATTGACAAAGATAGCAAAACAGATGCTATTGTGGTATTGACAGGAGGAAAATATCGCCTTCACGAAGCTATGGTCCTCCTAAACGAAAATTTAGCAGAAAAACTTTTCATCTCAGGCGTAGATAAAAAAATCTCTCTGCAAAAAATTATTGATATTAATAATATTGAAAACATCCATTTTGAAAAAGTTCAAATTGGAAATGAAGCAACAAACACGGTGGAAAACGCAATTGAGGTTGACAACTGGATAAAGAAAAATAATATAAAATCCATAAGGCTTGTCACTTCGAACTATCATATGTTTAGAAGCATTCAAGAGATTTCTGCAAAAAATAAAAACGTGCAAATTATTGCTCACCCTGTTTTTACGGATAATCTCACAAAAAACTGGTGGCAAGACTGGCATAGTTTCTATTTCTTGGCATCAGAATATAATAAATTTCTCTATGTCTATTTAAAAACGCTTTTATAATTTAGGTGAAAATCATGATTATCCTCACTTTTATACGTTCCTTAATTTTTAATATTATCTTTTATATCACAGGATTTAGTGCCTTGGCTTTATATTCTGTTCTTGGTTGGTTTTTACCAACAAAAATCAAAACAGCTTTTTGGAATAGCTTCATGCTCGTTTTCTTCAGATATTTGCTCCATATTGTTTGTGGTTTGAAAATTGAAGTTAGAGGTGAAGAACATATCCTTAAAGGACAAGGTGCAATTTATGCTTCTCGTCATCAATCTGAATTAGAAACATATATGATTACATCCTTCGTCAAGGGTGGAGCAACATATATCTTCAAAAAAGAACTTTCATATATTCCACTTTTTGGTTGGGCTGTTGCTGCTTATGGTGCTATTCCAATTGACAGAAGTGGAGGAAGCAGTGCGATGAAAAATATGTTGAACGTTGCGAAGATATTTCTTGCAAAAGGTCGTTCAATCGTTATTTTCCCTGAAGGAACAAGAACAAAACCAGGGAAAATCGTACCATATAAACCAGGTGTTGCTTTTCTTTATCAAAACCTTGATGCAACTATTATTCCAGTAGCCCATAACACAGGTCTTTTTTGGAAGAAACGTTCATTTTTGAAATACCCAGGAAAGATTATTTTCGAATTTATGCCACCTATCGAAAAAAACCTTGATAAGAAAGATTTTATGGATAAACTAAGAGATGCGATAGAAACAAAATGCAATGAAATCAATCGTGAAACGGTTAAAAATTATCCCTATACTGAAAAATTTATAGAAAAATAAGGTTATTTAGAGAAAATGTTTTCAATTATAAAAAAATACAGATTTGCTCTTTTTACTTTTGTTTTAACTTTTGTTTTAACAATGGCAGCTTTTGGCTTTTTTATCAAAAGAAACAGTTTCATTTCTGAAATCAAAAAACAAATTACTCGTTCGACAGAACTCTTAAATGCACAAGGTATTGACGTTTCGTATGAGAATCTTTCTTTTTCGCGTGTTCCCTTTGCACCGATTATGTCCGTTGAAAATTTTAGGGTTTATGATGTTTATGATGTAGCCAAATTTGACTGGAACTTGGGAAATGTGACCATTAAAGACAATTTTTTCAATTTCGGCAAACTTTCTCTTTTTCCTGCACAAAAAGAAACAATCACAATTAACAATCACAAATATGATTTTGGTGTAAATGAGTTTAGAATTGTCGAAGAACATGATGAAAAAAATATAAACAAACTTTCTTTTGAACTCAAAAATGTAACTGTTGGGAATCTGTTTGATGCTGAAGAAATCAATCTCAAGCTCAAAATTCCTGAGCAAGGAAGAATCACTTCTCAAAATTCTATTGAATTTAAGCAAGTCCAAATTAGTGACAATGTACAAACCCCTCTTTTGAGAAAAATTGATAGAATTTTACTCAAATTTAGTACTCTTGGAACAATCAAAAGCGAAGATACAAGCGACAACATTTGGGGGAAATGGATTGCAAACAATGGTTCTGCAAACATAGACAAGCTAATTATCCGCTGGGAACCACTTGTTTTAGTTGGAAAGGGTAACTTGACTTTTGATAGCAACAAAGAAAGTAATATCAAACTCAATACAACATCTAAAGGTCTATTAGAGACACTTGAAATGCTTAATGAACAAAAAACTATTGATAGTGCTTCATATTATGTCGTGAAACTTCTCATTGAAAATAAAGCCTATAAACTCAAAGAAGAAGATGACTATAAAACATCTACAACTTCTGTGATGATTAAAGGCTCTAAAGTTCTTTTGGAAAATGTGCCTATTTATGATATGTTGCAAAAATAATTTTTGCTAACCCATATCTTCGCTCATCTAGTTCTTCAAAATTTTTAGGCAAGACTAAGTCTTCTTTTTTCTCAAGTTCGATGATGCAAAGTGCATTCGATTTGAGCCACCCTTTTGTTGAAAGTTCTTCCAAAACTTTTGGACTCATATCCTTGAAATATGGCGCATCTAGAAAGACAATATCATATTGCTTATTGGAAAGAGGCAAATTGAGTGCATTTGCTTTGATGATTTTAATTTTGGATTTTTCAGCCGAAAAGAGAGTTGCATTTTTGGAAGAGAGCGTAATATCTAAATCAATCAGACCAACCTCTCCTACGCCTCTTGAAACAGCTTCAAGAGAGAAAGCTCCTGTGCCAGAGAAAACATCAAGCAAAGAGATATCTTCCCAATCCCCATCAATTTTAGAATTTATAATATTATATATACTTTCTCTCGCCCTATCAGATGTTGGGCGAATAGTATCTGTTGTTGGAGTGAAAAGTTTTTTTCCACGATATTTTCCAGCAATTATTCTCACAGCTCAAAACCTTCACCAAGTTGTTCTTTCAACACTTTCATTGGAACTTCTTTCACTTCCCCTCTTTTCAAGCTTCCAAGCTGGAAAGGTCCATAAGAAAGTCTAATCAAACGAGCCACATCAAGACCAGCATATTTCATCAATTTTCTAACTTCTCGATTTTTTCCTTCAGAAATGGAAATAACCAACCAAGAGTTTGAACCTTGCGTACTTTCCACTTCAATCTTAGTTGGGGCATATCTAACACCATCAACAGAAGTTCCTTTAGAAATTTCAGCAAATTTATCACGGCTAATTGTACCATGAACCTTAATTTTATAACGACGAATCCAACCATTTTCAGGAAGTTCCAATTTACGAGCGAGTTCTCCATTGTTTGTCAAAATCAACAAACCTTCAGAGTTCAAGTCTAAACGGCCGACAGAAATCACGCGAGGCATAACAGATGGCAAATTATCAAAAACGGTTGGACGGTCTTTTTCGTCTTTATGCGTTGTCACCAAACCAACTGGTTTGTGATATAACCAAACTCTTGTTTCTTCTTTTTCCGAAATTTTTTCGCCATCAATACAAATTTTTTCATTTCCCTCAACATTAAAAGCTGGAGATGTAATAAATTCACCGTTCACGCTCACACGTTGTTGAAGAATAAGCTCCTCAGCTTTTCTTCTAGAACAAACGCCACTACGAGCAATAAACTTTGCAATTCTTTCTGCCATTTGAATTTCCCTAATTTTATCTTGTTTATTTTGCCACATCATAATATAAAATATTGAGAAAGAAAAGGAATAAATATGACCGAAAATATTTATATGAAAAGAGCTATAGAACTCGCTCAAAAAGCTTTTGAAACCGATGAAGTTCCAATTGGAGCACTAATTGTCAATTCTCAGACAGGAGAGATTATCAGTGAAACGCACAATTTGAGTGAACATTCTGACTGTTGCACTGCTCATGCAGAAATTTTAGCTATTAATCAAGCTTGTCAAAAACTTGGTTCAAACCGCCTTTGGGATTTAGATTTATATGTAACTCTGGAGCCTTGCACCATGTGTGCAGCAGCAATTTCTTTTGCCAGAATTAAAAACCTCTATTTTGGAGCTTATGACCCTAAAGGTGGAGCAATTGAAAATGGTGTAAAGTTTTTCAATTCTCCAACTTGTCATCACAAACCAAGCGTTTATTCTGGGATTATGGAGGAAGAATGTTCTCAAATTCTTAAAGAATTCTTCAAAACTAAACGTAAAAAAGCCACTTAATAAAGTGGCTTTTTATTTTCTCTAGAGTTTTAGGACCATTTTTTGTTCTTCTGGTTCAAATCCATATTTTTCATAAAACTTATGTGCATTTATATTTTTATTATAAACGCCTAACTTAATTTCTGAAACACCCTGTTCTTTTGCAACTGAAACAACAACATCCATTAGCTGTCTTCCAATTCCTAAATTTTGAGCCTTTTCACTAACCCCAATATTTACAATATTAAAGTGAGGTAAAAGCAAATAAGGCGGAAATCTTTTTTCAGCAAAAACATATCCTAAAATTTCATTATCTTTTTCAGCAACAAATCCTATAAAGTTTTCATCAAAAAAAACTCTATTCAATATGCTCTTTTCAATTTCATCAGCTTGTGGTTTAAAAACACCATCTAAAATTTTGATATGAAAATCTCGTACATAAGAACATAGCTCCAAAACTGGAGCCATGTCTTTTTCTTCAAATTTTCTGACAAGTACAGTCATTATTTCACCGCTTTGGCTTTAGATTGCAAGTCTTTAATCAACGCATCTAAACCATTTGCTTTGATATATCCAGCATATTCATTACGAGCGGAAATTGCTAAACTCACATTTTCAATGATGATATCAACAACTCTATATTTATCGCCTTTTTCTCTCACTCTCCAAACCACTTTAGCTGGTTGTTGACCATTTTGCATATCAACTGTTGTATTTACAAAAACTTGATCTTGACTTGTGGAAGGTGTCACATTTTGGAATACAAATGTTTTGCCTTTGAATTCATCAAACCTACCAGACCAAGTTTGAATGTTGAGTTCTCTATAGGCATCTAAGAAAGCTTTTTGTTGAGTTGGTGTTGCTGTTCTCCAGTAGCGACCCAGAACAAATTTTCCAATGAAATCCAAGTCTAAATCTTGATTGAAAAGCTTACGGAATTTTTCTTGTTTAACTTCTTTGGAAGCATTAGAGTTGACTAAACCTTCAATTCCTTCTGATGTTAGGTTTTTAACAAAACTTTCTGCTTTCTGAGAGTCTATATCTGCAAAAGAGTTTGTTGAAATGAACATCAAACCAACGAGCATCAAAGCAAATTTTTTCATTTTTATTTCTCCTAAATAAACTTATTCTTCTTCATCAAAATCAAAATCATAATCTGGGGCAGTATTTTCTTCAACTATCCCACATCTTGGCATATTCTTGCGACTTTGCAAGAAAGCAGAACGAGACATAGCATATAAATCAACAGAGTTTTTCTTAAAATCATTGACTAAATCCATACTTCTTTCTCTTTTTGAAATAGCAACAGTAGCAGCATAAGGATATACAATTTTTGCACTAATATCTGCTTGATCATAAGTTGCAATGTAAACTGGACTCATATAGCTATCAACAACTTCACCCGTTGCAGATCTCATTGTGTTCCCGCCAAAAATTGGCAAAACAATATATGGACCATCTTTCACACACCAAGTTGCAAGGGTCTCATCAAAACCTGTCTTGGCAGGAGACATATCCCAACCGCCACTAGCAACATCATACATACCAAACAAACCCAAAGTTGAGTTCAAAACAAATCTTCCAATGTTTTTTCCAGCTTTTATAAACTCACCTTGAAACAAATGGTTCACAGCTGAAACTGGCTCTCTGATGTTTGAAATGACCGAGCTTACTCTGTTTCTGACATACTGATTTGTCACCTTACGATACCCTTGAGCAGCAGGTTCTAAAACATAGTCATCAACAGTCATATTGAAGCCAAACATTGCGCGATTGAATGTTTCAAATTTATCTTCATTGTCTTGAGTTTCAGAAAAAGCCATTGAAGAAAAGCCAAAAACGGTCAAAACAAGAGTGTTTGTTCCTAAAAATCTTTTGAGAGAAATGGTCACTTCTACATCCTTATATAGTATTATATATCATTACAATTTTTGTAAATATAGCAGTAAACAAGACAAAATCAACAAAATAAGTCGATTAGCAACATTTTTTGATTTGTAACAAATATAAATCTTTTGTGTTTTGCAATCTGAACAATTTTAAAGTAGTATCCCTTTAGTGTTAATCAATATATAGGATTTAAAAATATGACAAACAAACCTTCAAAACCAATTGGTCTTTTTGACATTCCATCAAATCAAAAAGTTATCGGACAAGAAAAATTCTTGAAAGCTTTTGAAAAAATCTTGAACCATGGTGGATATGCTCAAGGTCCTGAATGTGCAGAACTCGACACACAACTTGCCAACTATTCTGGTGTTAAGCATTGTGCAACTTGTTCTTCTGGTACAGATGCACTCATTCTTGGCTTGATGGCTTGGGACGTAAAAGCTGGTGATGCTGTGTTTGTTCCATCTTTCACTTTTGTTGCAACAGCTGAAGCTGTAGCTTTCTTAGGTGCAACACCTGTGTTTGTTGACTCTAATCCAGAAACATGGAATATGGATGTTGCTGACCTCAAAAAGGCAATTGCAGAAGTTAAGAGCGAAGGTAAACTTACTCCAAAAGCAATCATTTCTGTTGATATTTTTGGAAACCCTGCAAACTATTCAGAAATTCATGCAATTGCTAAAGAAAACAACATGAAATATATGTCTGATGCGGCTCAAAGCTACGGTGCAGTTTATAATTCTAAAAAAGTTGGACATGCTGACATTGCAGATATTACTGCAACAAGTTTTTACCCTACAAAACCTTTGGGTTGCTATGGTGACGGTGGTGCTGTTTTCACAAACTGTGATGAAGAACTTTCAATCATCAAATCTTGCCGTGTTCATGGTTCAAACCCTGAAGACAAATATGACAATGCGCGTCTCGGCATGACAGCTCGTATGGACAGTTTCCAAGCTGCCGTTTTAATTGAAAAATTGAAAGTATTTGATGAAGAACTTTCTAACCGTGAAAAAATTGGTAGATATTATGAAGCAAATTTAAGCTCTGCTTTCCAAACACAAAAAGTTTTGGATAACTGTGTTTCTGCTTATGCAATTTACACAATCTTGGTTGACAACAGAGCTGAACTTCAAGATCACTTGAAAGAGTGTGGCATTCCTTTTGCTAACTTCTATCCAAGACCAGTTCACACTCAAACTGCATACACACACTACAACAAACGTTCACTTCCAGTTTGCGAAAAAATGGCAAGCCGCGTTTTGAGC
Organism: Alphaproteobacteria bacterium; assembly: GCA_047975765.1. Taxonomy (GTDB): domain Bacteria; phylum Pseudomonadota; class Alphaproteobacteria; order RF32; family CAG-239; genus JAQWBS01. The sequence goes on along the minus strand of JBKEEF010000013.1, from coordinate 76,279 downwards.
ATTCCTATGCACCCATATTTGACAAAAGAAGAACAAGACTACATCATTGAATGCTTGAACTCTTTTGCATCAAAAACAAAAGCTGCATAAGTCTAATTTGAATAAAAAAAAGCCTCCGAATTTCAGAGGCTTTTTTTTTATGATTATAAAATCTTCATAATCTCATATTTAATTTTTATTGTAGTAAAAAAATATTTATTATATAATTGGTTGAATGAGTATTATTTTTTTAGATTCTTAAATCACTAAGGAATACCATCATGAAAAAACGCTATATTTTTATTTTAGGGATATTTTCTCTCTTTATTTTAACATTCATCAACATAGATAATTCGTATGCGCGTGTTTGGTTTATTGACAAAGAGGATACCCCTGCAACAGTTGGCAACCAAAAACCTTGTCAACTTGGTGGTTATAAATATACGAGCAAGGATTGCACTGCTCAGGGAAAAGCCCTAAAAGATATTTGCCCAACGGATCCTACTTATGGAAAAACGTGTGCTTGTGATGCAAAATTTAAATATGATGCTACAAATTGTACAGGCGGAAAAAGTTTAACAGGTGAGCAATGCGGTGGAAAATATGAAAATTGTGGATGTAATGAAAGCACCTATAAATGGAGTTCCCTCACTTGTACTTCTCCAAAACAATTAACTGGAAACCAATGTAATAACAATCCTGATGGTGGTCCTAATAGTTCACTTAAAATACTCTATGACACTTGTTCATGTCCTACTGGATATGATGTTTGTTCAAGCGATCAAATTGGTGTTGGAACTGTTTGTAATGATGGAAAAGATAAATTTGCTTCTTGTTCATGTAATACTACTTTTATGAAGTGTGATAATGGCGGTGATACAGGGGCAAAGTCTTGTACAGATACTCAAGGTACTAAATATACAAGTTGTAAGGCTGCCTGTACAAAAACAACAGCAATCTGTGCAAGTGAAATTGGTGGGGTGGCTGGCGACTGGACAATTGCAAATGCAACAGAGGCTACTTGTAGCTGTAGCACTACTAAAAAATATGTCATCATGCAAAATGACTTTGCACCAGTAACATATGAATATTACAAAGAAAAATTCAAAAGAATTAAAGCTGTTAAAAACTTCGGCAATGTTAAGTATGGTGATTTAGGTGGTTATGTAGAAAGTGAAAGCAACTTATCTCAAGAGGGTAATTCTTGGGTTGGCTGTGATAGTTATGGCTGTGCAATTGTGTTTGGAGAGGCAAAAGTCTACGGAAATGCACAAGTTTATGGTGGACCAAACGGACCAATTGGTGATGGAGATGACTCTTACGGAAATGTAACAATAGTTGCTAACACAGCTGAAGTATATGGTGATGCGAAAATTTATGGTGGATCAAAAATCTACGCAGGAAAAGTATATGGAAATGCAATATTCCACGGCTACAAACATCACCCTAGTGATGATAGAGCAGCTTCTGCTACATCTTGGGCAGCAAGAATATCTATTGCAGGAGAAGCATATGGTAACGCCCAAATCTATGCTGGTGCTGGATTAGGGGGGTCTGGAAGTGCTGGTTCAACAAACAACCCAAAAATATACGGAAATGCGACAATGGGATGTGGTATCACAGGTTATGGTTCTACAACAGAAGTTCTTTGTGGCAGAATTACATATCTTGGAGAAGTTTATGAGAATGCAACAATTCTTGGTAATGCAGAAGTAAGTGGAAGTGCAAAAGTTCACGGTTCTGCAAAACTTTATGAGAGTGCACATGTACAAGGTAATGCTGAAGTATATGGAAATGCAGTGATAGGAGGAAAAGGTTTTTATGTACAAGGTGATGCAAAAGTATACGGAAGCTCTGTTGTTACTCCGAAATCAACAAATGCTGTTGTTTATCTATGTGGAACTGCTCAGTTCTCAGGTTCTGTATCATTAACGGGAAATGCACCAAGTTCAGGAAATACAGTAATTTGTAAAAATTCATATTCTACAGGAACCCCTGCGTATCAAGCGACATCTTGTTCTAGTTCAAGCTGTCCTTAAAACATAAAAAATAAAAAAGCCTCCGAATTTCGGAGGCTTTTTTATTTTAATTATCCAAGAAACTTCTAAGTTTACGAGAACGGCTTGGGTGTTTTAGCTTACGCAATGCCTTCGCTTCAATCTGACGAATACGTTCACGTGTCACACTAAATTGTTGTCCAACTTCTTCCAAAGTGTGGTCTGTATTCATACCAATACCAAATCTCATACGAAGCACTCTTTCTTCTCTTGGCGTGAGAGAAGATAAAATCTTCGTGCAAGTTTCTTTCAAGTTTGAATGGATTGCAGAATCAAGAGGTTGTAATGCACTTTCATCAGCAATAAAATCTCCCAAAGAAGAATCTTCTTCATCACCAACTGGTGCTTCCAAACTCACTGGTTCTTTAGCAATTTTCATAACTTTACGAACTTTTTCCAAAGGCATAGAAAGTCTTTCTGCTAATTCTTCTGGAATTGGTTCTCTGCCCATTTCTGAAAGCATTTGTCTTGAAGTTCTAACAAGTTTATTAATTGTTTCAATCATATGGACAGGGATACGAATTGTTCTTGCTTGATCTGCAATTGAACGAGTAATCGCTTGTCTAATCCACCAAGTTGCATAAGTTGAGAACTTATAACCACGACGATATTCAAATTTATCAACGGCTTTCATCAAACCGATATTACCTTCTTGAATCAAATCTAAGAATTGCAAGCCACGATTTGTATATTTCTTAGCAATTGAAATCACCAAACGAAGGTTTGCTTCAATCATTTCTTTTTTAGCACGCTCAGCTTCTCTTTCACCTTTTTTGATTGTTTCAACCATACGGCGATATTCACTGATTGGTAGACCACATTCGTATGCCATTTCAGCAATACTTTCTCTGAGTTCTACAATTTCTTTTCCATGCTTTTCGACAAACATATTCCAATGTTTATCTTTTTTCTTCGCAAGACTTTCTACCCAATTAGGATCCAACTCAGACTTACGATATGTCTCTAAGAAATCTTCACGTTTAACTTTGCAAGATGTTGCATAGCGAAGCAGTTTTCCTTCAAAACCCATCAAACGTTTATTGATATCATTCAACTGCTCAACAAGTTGTTGAATTCTGTTTGAGTTAAGGTGAATTGAACTCAAAAGTTCTACCAAATCCCTTTTAACTTGGAAATATTTTTTCTCAGTTGCTGCGTTAACTGGTTTTCCCTTGATAAGCGCTTCAAGTCTTTGGATTTGAATTTTCTTCAAAGTATCATGATATCCGCCGATATTGTTCAAAGTTTCCAAAACAGGTTCGAACAAAGCTTCTTCCATTGAAGAGATTGAAGCAACATTTCTGGCACCAGAATTTTCATCATCACCATCTTCACTGCTTTCACCTTCAGTTTCAGTTACTTCAGTTTCATCTTCTTCATCATCTTCTTCATCGGCATCACTTAATTCAATGTCGTTATCCAAGATATCATCATCTTCATCAAGATTATCTTCTTTTTCAAGATCTGCTGCAACTTTTTCTAAATCATCAACTGAATTTTCTTCTTCGTCATACACCAAAGCTTCTTCATCTGCACCATACATCATCTCTAAATCGACGATATCACGCAGTTGAACTTTGCCCTCAATTAAATCATTTTTCCATGAAGCGATTGCACGAAGTGTCATTGGACTTTCGCAAAGTCCATCAATCATAACTGTTTTTCCAGCTTCAATTCTTTTAGCAATGGCAATTTCGCCCTCACGAGAAAGAAGCTCAACCGTTCCCATTTCTTTCAGATACATTCTTACTGGGTCGTCTGTGCGGCCTAGTTCTTTTTCATCAAAGTTACCGCTTTCATCTTCTTCATCTTCTTCAGTCACTTCTGCTTCAAAATTATCAGCATCAGACTCGGAGATGAGACTAATTCCCATATCTGAAATTTCAGATATAATGTCTTCAATCTGTTCAGACGTTTCTCTTTCAGACGGCAAGGTTTTGTTTAGTTCTTCAATTGTGATAAAACCACGCACTTTTCCTTTTTCAATGAGTCTTTTGACATTCGCACCCAATGAATCGATTAAAGGAGCATCATTACTGCCCGCGTCATAAAATTCTTGATTTTCTATTTCTGACATGTCATTCCTTGAAAAGTATATATTTTTAGCTAGCTAAGACTATTTAGTTACTTATATTTCATTTGTCAATATCAACATTTAGATACTTAGACCTAAACTTAAACGAATAATTTTAAATATCAGTTAACATCTTCTTTGACAAACAACAATTCTCGTTCTTTTTTTAAACTCTCAAACTTATCAAAGACTTCTTCAGGAAAGCTTTCAGAATTTTGAATTATTCTCATACATTCCCTAATTTCACCGTCAATAAACTTTACTTGAGCTTCCAAAATTTTTGCATCAACATCTTCCATCAATTGCAAATCTGTAGGAAGCTGTTGTTTCAACATTCTAATTTCCCAATTTTCTTGAAGATTTTTTTCAAAACCTTTATCTTTGAGAATCAATAATAAATCATCACTCGTAATATCTGAACGGTGATTATAAACGTCAAAAACTTCTAGGATAATTTTTTTAAGCACTTCATCCTTGATGTCAAACATCATAATTTTTTCTTCATAAACGGCAATAAGCTTAGGCATACATACGATAGCAGCCAAGACAAAATTCAAACTTCTATCATCAATGCTTGGACGAGTGATTTTTTCTGTTTTTTTGAAGTTATAGCTTGTTTTACGATTCAAAACAACCCCAAAGGCATCAGAAATTCGTTTCTTCATTTCTTGAGCATAATAGTTTCTTACCGTGTCATCTTTGATTTTTGCAACTTCTTCTCTGACATTTTTTTCAAACAAAGCTTTTTGTTCAGGTGTTGAAACATCAACATCATCCATATTCTTTTTCCAAAGAAGGTTGGTCAGTGTTTCCGTTTCAGTCAAAATTTTCTCAAATGCATCTTGTCCACGAGCTTTCAGAAAATCATCTGGATCAAGTCTATCAGGTAAAAAAGCATATTTAAGCGAATATCCTGGTTTCAAGATTGGTAAAGCCCTGTCAATTGATCTAATCCCTGCTCTCACTCCAGCACTATCTCCATCAAAGCAAAGAATTGGCTCTGGGGCAACTTTCCAAGCTTCTAAAATTTGTTCCTCTGTCAAAGCGGTTCCAAGCGGTGCAACTGCATTAGAAAACCCAAACTTGTCCAAAGCAATCACATCCATATAGCCTTCACAGATAATCAATTGTTTCTTTTCATAGCCCATATCTCGTGCATTATGGAGATTATAGAGCGTTTTTCTTTTATTAAAGACAGGTGTTTCAGGCGAGTTCAAATACTTTGGTTGTCCGTCACCCATAATTCTCCCACCAAAAGCAATCACTCTACCTTGCTTATCCATAATTGGGATAATCACTCTATCTCTAAAAAAGTCGAACACTCGACGTGAAGCATTATCAGAAATTACCGCCAAACCAAGTTCAATAAAATCTGTTTCCGCCACATCTTTAGAAGCAAGCAAAGCTTTCAAACCATTGTTGCTTGGCGCATAACCCATTCTAAATTTATTGATAATTTCATCATCAAAACCACGATTATAAAGATAATCTAAGGCTTGTTTTCCGCCTGTCAGACGCAAGTTTTTTTCAAAAAACTTAGCAGCCAACTCCATAATATCATAGTATGATTTTCTTTTTTCAGAAACCTCTTTGTTTTCAGGCGAAAACTGAGGCATTGGCACCCCACCCTTACGAGAAAGCTTTTGCAAAGCATCCATAAATGGAAGGTGATTAGCCTCCATTTCAAATTTAACAATATCTCCATGTGCTCCACAACCAAAACAGTGATAAAACCCTTTAGCCTCATTAACTGTAAAAGAAGGTGTTTTTTCATTATGAAACGGACATAGCCCAGTATATTCTCGCCCTTTTCGGGAAAGTTTGACTTTTTCGCCAACAACATCCGCAATGGAAATTTTGCTGCGAAGCTCTTCAATAAACCTTTGTAAATCTGCCATAACTACCCAATCTTCTTAAGAAAGAAGTGCTTTAACTTTTCCAGAAACTGTTGAGAAATCCATCTTACCAGAATATTTTGTTTTAAGTTCCGCCATAACTTTACCCATGTCTTTCGCTGATGTCGCACAAGTTTCTTGAATAATTGCCTTAATTACAGCCTCTGTTTCAGCGTCACCAAGTTGTTTTGGCAAGAAAGTTTGAATAACATCAATTTCATCTTGCTCTTTAGCTGCTAGTTCAGGACGATTAGCATCTTCATAAATTTTAAGAGACTCTTTTCTTTGTTTGATCATAGATTGCATCAAAGATAAAATATCTGCTTCAGTTGCTTCTTTTTCACCTTTTGTTCTTGCATCAACATCTTTATTTTTAATACCAGCAACAATCAATCTCGTTGCAGAAACTATTTTTGTGTCTTTATTTTTCATTGCTTCTTTCAAAGCATTTTGAATTGTATCTCTTAACATCTTCGTTCCTTTGAATATTTATAAAAATCTACATAAAACCTAAACTTTTTACGATATAAAATCAAGTCAATAATATAACTAATTTCCAGAAAAATTAATATTAAAATAACCAAATTTGTGGTATATTTAACTTATTAAAACGACTCCAAGTGAAAGAATGAAAAATGATTTCAGAACAACTCAATAGAAAAGCATATAAAGACACTCAATTTCATCAGAAAAATGAGGATGTTTTTCTGGATTTAAACCTTGATACAGAAGGTTTGAATTTGGGTGATTTTAAAATCCCTTCTTTCAAGGTTGGTAACAAATTTGAATTAGATTCACGTGTTGAAGAGGCCCAGAAAACCAAGTCAAATCTTGATGATATTTATGTTGAAGGAAGTTATAAATTTCTAACATCAACACTTCAAAAAATTGGAGAAATTAACGATAAATATGATAAAGAACTCGTTGAACAACCATATGCTGAATCTTTTTTGAAAGTTTTACCACCTCTCGTGACTGCTGATTCTACAAAGAATGAAATCACTTGGAATTTGGACGACATGAAAGAAAAAGAATCTATTGGGAAACTTATTAGCTCTTTGAATGTCAAATCCGATAATGAAATTATCAAAAGAAATGTTTCAACACTGAATCAATTCATTTATAACCAAATCAAAAAAGCAGCATTGAAAGAACCAATTAGCTCGAAACCTGATGAGTTTAATTTTCCAATTTTCAATGGTTTTGAATTTTCAGACATCTTAACTAAGAAAAAATTTTCAGACATCCTTTCTCCAAAGGAAAATCCTGAAACTATTGAACAAACTTCTGAGATCTTAGCTCAAAGCCTCAATGTCTATTTCATGAAAGTTTCTAAAAAAGAAGACTTTGTGAAACATTTTTCCCGTTTCAATAAATTCATCAGAGAAAACCCTAAAAATGATCTTTTTGAACTTGAAAAAATAGCAAAAAAAAAGAAAACCAAAAAGAGATATTTTGAAACTCAAAATGTCAGAAATGAAGAAAACATTTATGGCTGCAGCGCAATTTACTGCCGAAAGAATAACAGAATATGCTGTTAGCAAGCAACCACGCAAATCGCCTCATATTATTTCTATGGATCCAAGAATGGCATCTAGCAGAACAACAAGTGTTCGTGGCTAATTGCTTTAAAGCTCAAGTTCTCTACTAATATGAATATTTTCTAAAAACTTTTCATCATGAGAAACGACAAGCAGTGCACCTTGATATTGCTGCAAAGCACTTTCCAGTATCTGAACAGATTTGATATCCAAATTATTTGTTGGCTCATCCAAAATAATAAGTTCAGGTTGCTTGTTTGTTCCCAAAACAGAAGCCAGACACCCTTTTAAAAGCTCTCCACCACTTAAGACTGAAACTTTTTTATGTGCCAGTTCGTTTCTAAACTTGAAATTTGCTAAAATGCTATAAGCCTCATTGAGTGATATTTCAGGGTTGTTTTCTTCCATATTTTCCAAAAGTGTTTTTTCTCGATTAAGCAGGCTTAAATCTTGATTAATATAAACAACGTTTGCATACAAACGAACATCTCCTTTTGCAGGTAACAGTTTCCCTAAAATGAGTTTAAGCAAAGTTGTTTTACCTGCCCCATTTTTGCCTTTGATAACAAGCCTATCTTTTCCACCAACAAACAGATTAAAGCGTCTAAAAATCTCTCTTTCTCCATAAGAAAAATATAGATTTGTAATTTCAAGAAGCTTGGCTTTGATAAAGGGTTTTTCTGGAAGCGGAATCTTTATATTTTCTTCTAAAATACTCAATTCCAAACTTTTCATCTCTTCTCTTGCTTCACCTAATTTATTTTCTGCTTTGTTCTTTTTCTTTGCATTCGAAACAACCGAAAGCCCTTTCATTGCACCAGCTTGTAGTGGATTGTATTTTTTTGAAGCAATTTTAGACTTCCCTTGTTTGGCAGATTTATCTGCTTTTATCTGATTTTCTATCAATGTTTTTTGAAGATTTTTTTGAGTTTCTTTCAAAGTGACAATTTTTTCTTCAACCAAGTTTTTTTGCCTTTCTTTTTCAAACTGATAAAATTCAAAATTTCCTGAATATTTTTGCATCTTATTTTTTGAAAGTTCTAGAATGACATCCATTTTATCAAGGAGAACTCTATCATGAGACACAATAAGAACAAGCTTTTTAGCCAAAGTCATTTCTTCTATGAACAACTGCCTTGATGCAACATCCAGATTATTCGTCGGTTCATCAAAGAGTAATATTTCAGCAGAAGAGATGAAATTTCTAATCAATAAGATTTTTTCTTTTTCACCACCACTAAGATTTGAAAAATCATCATTCAACTGAAGATGAGATAAATTCCACTTTGCAAATTCTGAAGCAACTTTTTCTTCAATATCCCACTGATCTTCAATTATTTCAAAATCATCTTCTGTTGCACAATTTTCACAAATTCTATGCAAGGCAGAAATAATTTTTTCTACATCTAAAATTTCTGAAATTTTACCTTTAAAATCATAAAGACTTTGTGGAAGATAGGAAATTCTCCCATTCACAATAATATTGCCTTTTGCAGAAGAAAGTTCTCCCGACAAAATTTTAAGTAATGTGGTTTTTCCAACTCCATTATCACCCACAATTGCCACTTTTTGAAAATCGGATACATCAAACGAAACATCTTCAAACAAAGTCTGAAAACCTGAAATTAGATATGATAAATTATTTACGGAAAGATAGTTAGTAGACATGACAATACCTCATAGAAAAACATAAGAAACAAAATATAAATTTATTGTTTGCTTATTTTCTCATTGGCATTGCCCTCCTGTATTAATTAAAAGATGCTACTTGATAACATATTATAATTTTTTTGTCAAATTTTATTGAAAAATTCAGTTTTTATGCTACTATTACTCAAATTTTAATTATTAAAACCATTATTTATGAGAACACAAGTTAGTATAAAATTATCTGGATGCTCAAGAAATTGTATTATCACAGAAATTGCTGAAAATGAAACGCCTAATGAAACTATCGTAAAAAAGCTCAATGCTCTCAAATTAAAAATCATCACACTTACCTTTTTGAGATTTCACAGTTGTTCATATGAATATGAATGTACTGTTGAAGAGCCGGAAGAGTTTGTTGAAAACCAAGTCAAAATTGAAGACTTATTTGAAATCAAGCAGCTTCACAATGGTAAAGACATTGATGTCTTCATCGAAGGTAAGGATGTTTATGATACGAGTGACAATGGATTTGTTTCGGCTTATATCTGCCCGAAATCGCAAGTCAATCATATTGCTATTCTGAGATACAATAAAGGTAGAATTGGCGGAAATCATTGGCATAAGAGGAAAGTCGAATATCTTTATCCAACTTATGGAAGCCTTCAAGTCATTTTAGAACTTGAAAGTAATAGAGACATTAAAAAGTCTTTTATTCTTGAACCTGGGCAACTCCTTATCCTCATCCCCGGAACAAAGCATATGCTTACCTCCTTAAATGAGTTCGCAACAGCGATTGAGTTTTCACCGCAGAAACATGATAAGAACGATTTTTTTCATGACTAATTTTGTTCAAAACACTACAAAAAAACCTCTATCATTTGATAGAGGTTTTTATTTTTACCATTTTTCCCAATGGATTTTTTCTTCTTTGAATCTTGTTGACGGTTGTCTTGCTTCAAAACCATCTTCAATTTCCCCAAAGATGACCAAAGCTAAAGTTTTTACATGTTTTGGAAGCTCAAATTTTTCTTCAAACCATTTCATAAAATCCACATCTGGGAAAACACCACACCAAACAGCTCCCAGACCTTTTTCATGACACGCATATAAAATATTTTGTGTTGCTGCTGAAGCATCTGTTACCCAATTTCCATCTTTGTGCTGAACCTCAACATCTCCACAAACCAAAATTGCTTGCCCCGCATCTTCAATGAAACTTGTATAAGGATGGAAAACTTTGATTTCTGACAAAGACTTTTTATCCTGAATAACTACAAATTCCCAAGGTTGTAAGTTTTTTGCAGAAGGCGCATACATCCCAATTTTTAGGATATCCTCGATTGTTTCTTTAGAAACATTTCCGGTCTTAAACTTTCTAATGGAACGACGTGTGAGAAGTCCTTCTTTAAAATCCATATCTACTTACTCTCTTTTAGGGTTTTTTCAATAAATTCATAATATTTCTTGTCTTCTTCAAGCTTGCTAATTGCTTTTTGTTTCTGAGCTTCTTCAATAGTCATTAAATTATATTCGATAATGCTTTCAACCATAATTTTGCAAACACCGAAAATTTGTTCAACGACACCAGATTTCACAAAAAACTTTTCAACAATTTCATTTTTTTCGTTCAAAGTTCTGATCACACCATTGCCCAAAATGAAAACGCCAGGAGCTCTTTCAGAAAGAATAGTCATAACACCATTGACAGATGGAATTTGAACCTTGTCAACGACAACATCACGAAAAACCTCTGCAGGAAGATGAATTTTTAATTTTAAACCATTTGCCATATTATCAAACCTTATGCTCTTAGTTTTTTAGCATTTTCAAGCACATCTTCAATTGTTCCCATCATATAAAAAGCTTGTTCAGGAATATCATCATGTTTTCCTTCGACAATTTCTTTGAAACCTTTGATTGTGTCTTCAAGTTTCACCATAACCCCTTTACGACCTGTGAACACTTCTGCTACATGGAAAGGCTGAGAAAGGAAACGTTGAATTTTGCGCGCACGAGAAACAATCAATTTATCTTCTTCAGAAAGCTCATCCATACCCAAAATAGCAATGATATCTTGCAATGATTTATATTTTTGCAAAACTTCTTGAACTTGACGTGCAACATTATAGTGTTCTTCACCTACAATCATCGGGTCTAAAATTCGACTTGTGGAATCGAGTGGGTCAACCGCTGGGAAAATACCAAGTTCTGAAATGCTACGAGACAGAACTGTTGTTGCATCTAGGTGAGCAAAAGTTGTTGCTGGAGCTGGGTCAGTCAAGTCATCCGCTGGCACATAAACCGCTTGAACAGATGTAATGGAGCCATTTTTGGTTGAAGTAATACGTTCTTGCATCGCACCCATATCCGTTGCCAAAGTTGGTTGGTAACCAACGGCAGATGGAATACGCCCTAAAAGTGCAGAAACTTCTGAACCTGCTTGTGTAAAACGGAAGATATTATCTACGAAGAAAAGCACATCTTGGTGTTCTTCATCGCGGAAATATTCAGCTTGTGTCAATCCTGTCAAAGCCACACGAGCACGAGCGCCAGGAGATTCATTCATCTGACCATAAACTAAAACAGTTTTAGAATTTGCACTTTCCAAATCAATTACTTTTGATTCAATCATTTCATTATAAAGGTCGTTTCCTTCACGTGTTCTCTCACCAACACCTGCAAACACCGAATAGCCGCCATAACCTTTAGCAATATTATTAATAAGTTCCATAATCAAAACGGTTTTACCCACACCAGCACCACCAAACAGACCAATTTTACCACCTTTTGCATAAGGTTCTAAAAGATCAATCACCTTAATTCCTGTAGCAAGAACTTCTGTTTCTGTTGATTGTTCAATAAATGTTGGTGCATCCCTATGAATTGGATATTTAATATCGCTTTTAAGCTCACCACGCCCGTCAACAGGTTGACCAATCACATTCACAATACGACCTAAGAGCTCACGACCAACTGGCACTTCAATAGGTCTACCAGTATTAATCACTTCTGTTCCACGAACTAAACCATCTGTCACATCCATAGCAATTGTTCTGACGACACCTTCTCCAAGTTGTTGTGCAACTTCAAGAACGAGTTTATTGCCATTATTCTCACATTCCAAAGCTGTTAAAATGTTAGGAAGCTCACTGATACTTTCAAATTTAACGTCAACAACCGCTCCCGTCACTTGGAGAACATAACCTTTTGAAATATTTGTTGTTTCTTTTTTAGCTTTTGCCATTTTTCTCTCCTAAATTCCCTTCATTTTTATATTGCTTCAGCACCGGAAATAATTTCGGTTAGTTCGGTTGTAATTGCTGACTGGCGAATACCATTGTATCTTAATGTCAATTTACCCAACATTTCTTGTGCATTTCTGGTTGCACTATCCATTGATGTCATTCTTGCACCATGTTCAGAAGCCTGTGAATTTGCAAAAACTTGTAAAAGCTTTGCTCTAAGTACAAGTTTAATCACTTCATCATAGATTTCTGCAAGTTTTGGCTCATAGTCAAAGAAAGAATTTTTGACCATTGTTTTAGTCAAAGAAACATCTTCTTCTCTTGTAGGTTCTTGTTTATATGGATAGATTTGTTCGACTGTAATATTTCTCGTAATTGCAGAAACAAAACGACTATACACAATTTCACAAACGTCAACTTCATGTTCTTTCATAATGATTTGGATGTGTTTTGCTAAAGCAACAGACTCATCATAATCAGCGCCCTTTTTAGCAACATCACCAAAGAAACCAACAATCATATTTTCGTGTTTTCTTTTGAGAATATCTCTTGCTTTTCTGCCAATACAAATAAGTTTCACATCTTTCTTCTCAGACTTAAGCTGTTTGATGCGAAGCATTGTTTCTTTAGCCACACTATAGTTGAAACCTCCGCAGAGACCTCTATCAGAAGAGATACAAACCAAAAGGTAAGTTTCTTCTTTCCCTGTGCCTTTAAGAAGTTCTGGAACAACAAGTTTGCTTCCACTTGTTTCCTCAAAATCTTTTATCTCATTTTGAAGCCTGTTCGCAACGATTAGTAAGTTTTCGAAATATGCCGAACATTTGTTTAATAGAATTTGTGAACGACGCAGACGAGAAGCTGCTACCATCTTCATTGCCGAAGTGATCTTTTGCGTCGATTTCACACTATTAATTCGTGTTCGTAATTCTTTTAATCCGGCCATAAGCTACACCTTTACGCAACTTTGTCTTCGTTTTCTTCTTTTACAAACAATTTTTCAATTTCTCTGTAAACAGCATTGATTTTTTCTTCTAATTCAGGAGAAATTGTTTTTTTCTCACGAATTTCATCTAAAATTTCAGCATGATTTGCAGCAAATTCTGTTAAAGCTTTTTCTTCAAATACTTTAATTTCTGAAAGTTTAAGCTTATCAAGAAAGCCTTTCACACCAGCAAAAATAGACAACACTTGATTTTCAACTGGCATTGGATGATAAACAGGTTGTTTCAAAAGTTCTGTCAATCTTTCGCCACGAGCCAAAAGTTTCTTTGTTGCCGCATCCAAATCTGATGCAAACTGGGAAAATGCTGCCATTTCACGATATTGAGCAAGTTCAAGCTTAATTGTTCCCGCAACTTGTTTCATTGCTTTAATTTGAGCTGCTGAACCCACACGAGAAACAGAGATACCAACATTTACCGCAGGACGCACACCTTGATAGAACAATGTGTTTTCCAAGAAAATTTGTCCGTCTGTAATAGAAATCACGTTTGTTGGAATATAGGCTGACACATCACCAGCTTGTGTTTCAATCACAGGCAAAGCAGTTAATGAGCCAGAACCCAATTCTTCATTGAGTTTTGCCGCACGTTCAAGCAAACGAGAGTGTAAATAGAACACATCCCCAGGATATGCTTCACGACCAGGTGGACGACGGAGCAACAATGACATCTGACGATAAGCCGTTGCCTGTTTAGACAAGTCATCATAAAAGATAACCGCGTGCATTTCGTTGTCTCTGAAATATTCTCCCATAGCACAACCAGAATATGGTGCAATATATTGAAGCGGCGCAGCTTCAGAAGCTGTTGCTGCAACAATAATTGTATAGTCCAAAGCACCTTTTTCTTTCAAAGTTTTCACAACTTGAGCAACTGTTGAACGTTTCTGACCAATTGCTACATAAACGCAGAACAATTTTTCTTTGTCATTTTTTGCTTTATCATTAATTGATTTCTGATTGAGAATGGTATCAATAATGATTGCAGTTTTTCCTGTTTGACGGTCACCAATAACAAGCTCACGTTGACCACGACCAATTGGAACGAGAGAGTCAACAATCTTCAAACCAGTTTGCATAGGTTCATGCACACTGCGTCTGGTAATAATACCAGGAGCTTTAACGTCTGCTGCTCTGTATTCATTTGTTTTGATTTCGCCTTTTCCATCAATTGGATTTCCAAGAGCATCGACCACACGACCGAGCAAAGCCTTTCCAACAGGAACACTCACAATTTCTTTTGTTCTTTTAACAAGATCACCTTCTTTGATGCCTTCATCCGAACCAAAAATCACCACACCAACATTGTCTTCTTCAAGGTTCAAGGCCATTCCTCTGACCCCATTTGCAAATTCGACCATTTCGTTGGACTGAACATTATCCAAACCATAAATGCGGGCAATTCCATCTCCAACAGAAAGCACATAGCCAACTTCGGAAACATCAGCATCAATATCAGACTTTACGATTTTATCTTTGATAATTGAAGAAATTTCACTTGTACTTATAGACATTATTTCCCGCCTTTCATAACAGATTCCAAACGTTCTAATTTTCCTTTGATTGAGTCGTCAATTTGTGATGACCCAAAATTGATAACTAAGCCACCCAAAATTTCTGGCTTAATTTCATAATTAACAATCACTTCCTTCTTCAAAAGTTCGTGCAAATTCTCTTTTAGTTTTTTGTCTTGAGAAGAATTGAGTTCTTTAATGGTATAAACCTTCACCAAAATCATATCATTTTTTTCATAATAGAGGTTATTGAAGGCTTCAAAAATATATTTCAAATCTCCTAAACGTTCATTTTCCGCAATCACATCAAGTGAATTGCAAACAACATCACAAATCTTAAATTTTTTACAAATTTCTTTGATAATTTCTTGTTTAACAGAAGTGTTTAGAAGAGGAGATGATAAGTTTTTAATATTCTCGGAAGTTAAAGCCTCACGAAGTTTATTCATATCTTCGTAGACTTTTTTGATATCTTTCTTTTCCACTGCGCTTTCATAAATCGCAAGAGCGTAAGTAGAGGATAGTTTTGTTTTCGATATTTTTTTCAACTCATATACTCTAAATAATTTTAATCAATTTTAAGCAAATTTAACTCTCAATCAATTAAAATAAGCTTAATTTCCACCTTATTTTTATATAAGTTTTATTTTTCTAAATTCCAATGAAAAATTGACTACATAAAACTATAAGGATCAATATCCACATTAACCCGCACATTTTTAGGAATTTCTATTTTTCCCAACCATTTATGGATAATTTCTTGTATCTTAATATTCTTTGTTGTTTTCAAAAGTAACCGATAGCGATATTTTCCTCTCAACATATAAACAGGTGCTGGTGCGGGACCAAGTGTAGAGACCAAATCATCATTAGGCGACACATTTCCCAAATAAATCGCAACTTTCTCCGTCAATTCCCTATTTTCTCCCGAGACAACAACAGCGGCAAGCTTTCCAAATGGTGGCATTTTTAAGATTTTTCGCATTTTCTTTTCAATAGAAAGAAACTTTTCAAAATCATTATCAATGAGCGCTTTTAAAATTTCGTTTTCAGGATTGAGTGTTTGAACATAAACCGTTCCTTTTTTATCTCCTCGCCCAGCACGCCCAGACACTTGAGATAAAAGTTGAAATGTTTGTTCAGAAGCTCTTAAGTCACTTCCCATTAACCCCAAATCAGCATCAACAATTCCAACCAAAGTCAGACTTGGAAAATGATGTCCTTTTGCCAAAATTTGCGTTCCAACAATTATATCTACTTCGCCTTGTTCCATTTGAGTAATAATCTGTGAAACCTCAGTCAAACTTGGCGTAATATCACTAGAGATAACTGCAATTCGAGCTTTTGGAAAACGAGCCTTAACTTCTTCCGCAACCCTTTCAACACCAGGGCCGCAAGCTGTTAACCCCTCTTCAGAACCACATTCTGGACATCTTTCAGGCAGAGAAACTGCATAGCCACAATGATGACAAACAAGTTTTTTCGTCTTACGATGCTCTGTCAACCATGCTGTACAATGCGGACATTGGATACGATGACCGCAATCACGACAAATGGTAAGCGGAGCATAACCTCTGCGATTGAGAAATAACATAGACTGCTCGCCACGTTCTAAATTAGCTTCAATTTCTTTTACAAGCGTTGGTGCTAACCAAGAAACACCCCAACTTCCCTTTTGAGGTTTATCTTTTTTCAAATCTAAAATTTTAACTTCAGGCATTTGCGCATTGGCAAATCTAGATTTCAAAGTGAGTAAATCATATTTTCCCGCCTCAACATTACAAACAGTCTCCAAATCTGGAGTTGCTGTTGAAAGAATGATTGGAATATTTTCAAACTTCGCGCGCACAACTGCCATATCACGACCTTGATAGCTCACAACATCTTCTTGTTTGAAAGAATGATCATGACTTTCATCAACCACAATCAACCCTAAATTTTGATAAGGCAAAAATAAAGCTGAACGAGCGCCAATAATCACTTTTGCACGACCTTCAATGATTGCACGCCAATTTTCCACACGTTCTCTCATAGAGAGATTTGAATGCCAAGAACAAGGTTTAACCCCAAATCTTTTTTCAAACCGAGAAAGCCACTGAGTCGTTAAAGCAATTTCGGGAACCATAATCAAGACTTGCTCGCTATTATCAATCGCTTTTCCGACTGCCTCGAAATAAACTTCCGTCTTTCCGCTTCCTGTCACCCCATGAAGCAAGGTTGTCGAAAAACCTTCATCCATTTTTTGAACCAAATTTTCTGCAGCTATTTTTTGCTCTATCGTTAATTCAACTTTTTTGAAATCAGCTTGAGGTTCTTCAAACGCTTTAACATTTTCAATAACAACTGGTGTGAGCACTCCGCCCTTAATGAGACCATCAACCACGCTGGGACTGACCAAACAGCATTTGGCAATTTCTGACTTAGTCGCCGAACCTAACTTCAAGAAATGAAGAACTTTGTGACGGGCATCCGAATTTCTAACTTTTGCCTCTGCCAATGTCTTCCCAGAAAGCCTATAAAGGGTTGTTGTTTTTTTATCTTCGAAAGCCGCTTTGACACTAATGACCATTTTCATGGTCAAACCAAGAAATGATAAATTATATTCTGCTACCCATGAAATAAATTTCATTAATTCTTTTGAAAGAGGTGGATAATCTAGAACTTCAGAAATAGGTTTAATCTTGCTGTTATCCAACTTACAAGACTTTCCATTTTTCCAAACCACCCCAATTTGTTCATCTCGTCCAAATTTCACACGTACAATTTGACCAACTTCAACATCATCTTCAACAAAATAGTCAAAGACATCATTGAAAGGCAAAGGCAGTAAAACTCCGACAATTTTAGGCAAAACAAACTCCTTAAACATAAACTTCGACAATCATATCAAAGCAGCAAACAAAAAACAAATAACTTTTCAATAACGCACAAAAAAAAGACACCATTCTAAGAAGGAGTCTTTTTTAATGAAGCTAGTTTTTCTTATACATAAAACTTTCAAGCTCATCAATAATTTTTTGGATGGCTTGAATCCCATTGATTTCTGCTTCGGGCCTTTTTCTCAAATCAAGACAAGCCATTCTATCACGAAGTCTTGCCGTCCCCACTCCTGTTGTTGCTATCAGATATTTAACAACATAGTTGAAAACATCAGAAGATTTTTCTTTTTCTTTTAGAAAATCATCGCACTGAAGTTTTAATTCAGAAAGTTGTTTTTTAAGAACTCGATTATGAGCAAGCAGCACAAAAACAAAAATTAATACAATAGCAAAAAGAAATGTTAATAACCAAAAACCTAGAACATACCTTTCCATAAACTTGATTGGGTTAGAATTAATAATGTTAAAATAATTGATTTTAAGTTAAGGATAATACTTCAGACATTATTATTGTCAATTTATAAAAAAATACTGTCAATGCTTCACGCATTAACAGTATTTTCTTCATTGTCAGCAATTTCCAATGAAATTGAATTTCATGTCTTTAATTGGCAATGTTTTTCCAGTAACACAATTCATGATATTGTTAAGATATTCATGACAGTTGTGACCAGACTTATACATTCCATCAAGACACCTCTTTTCGAGAATTTCACGCATTTTTTCGGAACAACCAGTTTCAGGAGCAACAAAATCTCTTTGACTTAGGCTTTTTTGGACATTGTACATGTCTTCTAAATAGCGATTGTCACGAGCTTGCTCCGTCTCATTTTTCATTCTTGCAATTTCACTTTCCACGAAAGGTAAAATTTCGGAAAAAGAATTCATCGCAAAAACATAATAGTAGGAAACCACTCCCAGAAAAATATTTTCAGCTTCATTTATAAGCCTCACTTGTTCTTCTTGTTCCTTAGAAAAAGCTGGAGCTGAATCTTCAGTTATTCCCATTCCAGGAAGATATGCACGGCATTGTCTTCTGTGTGACTGAGAAAAAACAAGTTGAACATCCTCTTCTGGTTGTTTCATGGTTGTCGCAATAACAATTCTCTTCATAGTAAAAAAAATTAAAATTTATAAAAATAGACACAATTATAATAGGATAGGTTCTATGTAACACGCTTTGTTTTTTTTGTCTAGTTTAAACCTAAATTAATTTTTTGGTTCTATAATTAGGGCTATGAAAAGCAAAATTGAATATCATGTTGAGCATGATTTTATGCAAGTTATTGAAAAATGGAAATCTTGGCTCAAATCTGAAAAAGGTTATTCTGAACATACATTAGATGCCTATATGAGGGATTTGCAAAATTTCACCCTATTTTTTAACGAAAAAAAAATATGTCCTTCTCTTGATATTTTGTCAAAACTTGAAGTGAGAGACTTTCGATCATACATTTCTTTTCTAGCACAACAAAAACATATTTCTAAAAGCTCTGTTGCAAGAAAAATTTCAACACTAAAATCTTTTTTCAAGTTTTTGAGAACTAAGGAAATCATAGATAACTCTGCAATTTCTGTTATCTCAGCCCCAAGAAAAGAAAAAACGCTTCCGAAAGCAATTGAGGTATCAGAAACATTTAATATGTTTGACTATATCAAAGAAATGTACGGAAATGACTGGCAAGATATTAGAGATTTGGCAATTTTCACCCTTTTATATGGCTGTGGACTCCGTATTTCGGAAGCTCTTTCACTTAAGGAAGAAGATTTAGCTAATAAAGAATTCATTAAAATAAAAGGTAAGGGAAAAAAAGAGCGAATCGTTCCTATTCTGCCAATTGTTCTAGAAAACATCAAAGAATATAAAAAGGTTTGTCCTTATGAAATAAAAAAGACAGAATCCCTTTTCCTTGGCGCTAGAGGAGAGCAATTAAGCCCTCGAATTATTCAGAGAAAAATTCAAAAGATTAGACTCGAACTTAACCTTCCAGATAGTTTAACACCTCATGCGCTTCGACATTCTTTTGCCACTCATTTACTTGCAGAAGGGACTGATTTAAGAGCACTTCAAGAACTCCTTGGACATGCCTCTTTGTCTACGACTCAGCGCTACACGGAAGTGCAAATTGAGACCCTAAAAAAAGAATATCACAAAGCTCATCCTCTTGAAAAATAGTTAAAAAAAACCTCACATTAAATTCTTTCATATTGTCAAATTATATTTTTTAAACTATAATCAATAGTATATAAAACTTTCTTCTTACGACCATGGAGGGGACTATGAAAAAACGCTATATTTTTATTTTAGGGATATTTTCCCTTTTTATTTTAACATTCATAAACATAGACAATTCATATGCTCGTGTCTGGTTTATTGAGAAAAAAGAAACAACCTCAACAGTTGGCAACCAAAAACCTTGTCAACTTAGTGGATATACTTACACAGCAAAACAATGTACCACTCAAGGCAAACTCTTAAAAGACCTTTGCCCAACGGATCCTGCTTATGGAAAAACGTGTGCTTGTGATGCAAAATTCAAATATGATGCTACAAATTGTACTGACAATAGAACAGTTAGTGGTGAATCATGTGGTGGAAAATATGAAGGTTGCGGATGTAACACAACCACATATAAATGGAACAACTCAAGTTGTGCTTCTCCAGCAGAATTAACAGGTAAGCTATGTAATAAGACAATTGAAGGTGGTCCAAACTATGGAATTCCGGGAAAACTCTATGACACTTGTTCATGTCCTGCTGGATATGATGTTTGTTCAAGTGATCAAGTTGGCGTTGGAACAGTATGTAATTCTGGAGATGGAAAACAAAGATATACCTCTTGTCAATGTAATACTACTTTTATGAAGTGTGACAATGGCGGTGATGCAGGTGCAAAGTCTTGTACAGACACTCAAGGTACTAAATATACAAGTTGTAAGAAAGAAGTTAAATGTGATGCTCCTTATTATGTGAAAGATGGAGCATGTGTTCTTTGGGATGGTGCAGTTGCCGTTGCTAAAACATGTAGCGACCTCGTTACAATCTCCAAAAATGCTAATATCACAGGAAATGTTCTAATCTGGGGAGCATTAACTTGTGGTGAAACACAAATTACCTTACCTGTTGGACAAAACCTAGTTGGTAGAAATTTCTTCAATGGAAAATATTCAGAAGCAACAGATACAAACCAAGATAAATTTTCTAAGATCACTTGGGATTTCCAGACTACAACGGGGTTTGGTATAGCTGTTGAACATAATACAACTCTTTCTGATTTAACACTCTCCATTAAGAGTAATCAACCATCTAAATGGATTGATTGGGTATCATTTAATGCTACTCCAGGCTTAATTTTAGTCAACACTAAGCAAAATCTAATTTTCAAAAACTTAGATTTAGTTGCCGACGTTTCAAGTGTTACAGGTATGGGTGTTAACCTAATTGAAGGGAATTCAGCACTTAGTGGCTCATTCACTTTCCAAGGTAATAACTATATGACATTGAAAAACAAAAAAACAACAAATTCTGATGGTTACTCATATCAAGCAAACACTTCAACATATTTTACAAAATTAGTTAATATGAATGTTGGACAAGATGCTAAATTGAATATTACTGGCATAGATGGTGGTGCTTACTATGGTGTATTCCATACCAAAACAAATGTAACAAAGAATGGTCAGATTTACTTTAAACAAACTAATCCTACAGACGATATTGCAGGATTTAAGGATTATACCTTAAGTGACATCCCTATCTGTTCAGTAATTCTAAAAGATACCGCAAGAATTGACTTTGACTTTAGTGGTATTGGTTATCCATTCTACTTGTGTCCTTTTGAAATGTATAACAATTCTGTAATGAATGCTAATGCTGGTTCAGCACAATACTCAAGTGTTGGTATTACTTATGCTAAATGCATAATGTCAAACAATGCTGTGTATAACTTCAAATCTACAAGTGGTAAGCCTTATGATCTTATTGGAAGTGCTACATTAACTTTGAATGACAATGCTATATTCCGTGCTTATGCATCTGGTTCTAAAAATCGTGACGTTTTTGATTATACAACAGTTATAATGAATGGTAGTTCTAAAATGGTTGTAAAAATTGAAAACTGTATAAAAGAACACCAATCATATTGTGGCTGGTGGGGAAGAGGGCTTACAATGAATGGAAGCAGTAAGTTTTTCTGGCAAAACAATCAAGATATGTTCACATATATTGACTTCAAGCTAAACTCGACTAGTGCAAGAGTATATGCAAGAGAAACAAACAGCTCATCTCCATCTGTTGGTGCTATATTTGGAAACAGAAGTTATTCAGGTTTTGACTCCGTCATAACATCTGTCTCTGGGGCTCAATTCTATCTTGAAGCAACAGGTCAAACCTCAATTAACGGTGTTTACACAATGCCAGCTGTTAGTGGTAGCAAAATAAGTAGTGCATACGATTGTCAATATAAAGGTGCAGCTGCCGATAAATGCTATTCAAATACGATGATTACGTACCTAGGAGCGACTAAATCATCAACAATGACAACTACATATAAATCTGAGTTTGATCAAGAAATATCAAATTTAACAGCAAATCTTCCTTCATACTAAAAATATGAAGAAGCTTTAAACCAAAAAGATGGGCTATTATCATAGCCCATCTTTTTTTTACACTAAGAAAAAATATATTTATTTCATATCTCTGATTGCGCCACCTGTTTTTTGCGAAACAGAAACAATCACTTTGTTCATCAGAGTTTCAATATCTTGATCAGTATATGTCTTTTCTTTTGGTTGGAAAGTCACAGAAATAGCAATAGATTTTTTACCAGTTTCCATATTAGAACCCTCATATACATCGAAAATTCTCACATCAGAAATATGCTCTTTGTCTGCATTTTTTGCTGCAGCAATAATATTTGATGCTTGAACATCTTTATTGAAAATGAAAGCTAAATCTTTTTCAACTGGTTGAAATTGAGAAAGTTCCAATCTTTTCTTTGCTTTTCCATCTGTGTTTCTTGGAAGTGGAATATTGTCCATATTCACTTCAAAAGCGACCACTTTCTGCTTGATTCCCATTTTTTTCAAAACAGAAGGATGAATTTCTCCAAAATATGCCAATACATTCTTACC
Source organism: Alphaproteobacteria bacterium (assembly GCA_047975765.1). GTDB lineage: Bacteria > Pseudomonadota > Alphaproteobacteria > RF32 > CAG-239 > JAQWBS01. The sequence goes on along the minus strand of JBKEEF010000013.1, from coordinate 53,309 downwards.
AAGTCTAAGCACACCGCTTCTACCTGGGTGATAATATTTTGGAGCATCAAGTGTGATTTGAGCATTATCATATGGTCCATTAGCTGCAGCAATTACCGCAATTGCATCTGCCTTTGCATCGAACAAGTCATATGCTCTCACTTCACCAATCCAGCTTTTCTTAGATGTATTTCCACTTCTAATACCTGAAACCATAAAATTTTGTTCTTCTGGATTTCTACCATAAAATTCAGGTCCAGTTTCGAAGAGAGAAACATCAGAATAGCCACGTACAATATTGTTTTTCAAGCCCAACAAAAGATTTGGTAAAACAGATTGACGCATCTCATCAAGTTCTGCAGAAATTGGATTAGAAAGCAAAATTTCATCAGCAGATTTACGGAACATTTGACCAATGTTTGAATCTGTGAAGCTCCAAGTAACTGTTTCATACATTCCACGACTAGCAAGCTCGTGACGAGCTGTGACAACACGTCTTTGAGCAGGTGTCAAAGTCTGTTTAGGGAAGTTATCATGAGGAAGTGTAATTGCTGGGATGTTATCCAAGCCAATAATTCTCATCACCTCTTCAACCAAATCCACATCAAGAGAAACGTCACCTCTCCATTGTGGAACAAGGGCTTTAATTTTGCCATTTTCTTCGCTGATATCAAACCCAAGGTTTTCCAAAACATCAATAATTTCAACTTTAGAAACTTCAGTTCCTAAAACTTGTTTTGCTTTGCTTGGTTCTAGATAAACCACAGGTTTTTCTCTTTCTTCATTACCACAAACTTCAAGTTCAGAAACTTCACCACCACAAATCTCTAAAATGAGTTTTGTTGCATAATCAGAACCAAGTCTTTGAGAGTTTGGGGTCACCCAACGTTCGTATCTCGCACGGGAGTCTGAATCAATTTGAAATTTACGACCTGTTCTTGCAATATTCTCCGCATCAAACAATGCACATTCAAGCAAGATATTTGTAGTCTCAGCAGTACAACCACTTTCAAGACCACCCATAATTCCGCCTAAACATTGAACTCCTTTTTCATCGCAAATACCGAGAGATTGAGTATCTAATGTGTATTCTTTTTCATCAAGAGCTACGAATTTTTCGCCTTCTTTTGCCATTCTGACTGTGATATTTCCAGTTAATTTATCAGCATCAAAAACGTGCATTGGACGAGCTAAATCATAGTTAATGTAGTTTGTGATATCAACGAGTGGAGAAATCGGACGAAGCCCAATTGCAGAAAGTCTGTCTTTCATCCATTTTGGTGTTTCAGCCTTGTTGTTCACACCTTTGATGTAGCGGCCAACATAAACAGGACAGGCTTGTGTCTCTTCAACTGAAATTTTGATTGGACTTTTGAAACTTCCTTCGACATGTGGTATATCTAGCTTTTTAATTTTACCAAGTCCCGCAGCAGCAAGGTCACGAGCAATTCCACGAACACCTAAGCAATCTGCTCGGTTTGGTGTAACAGAAATATCAATTACTGGATCAATATTCACAACTTCTGCAGCACTCACACCAACTGGTGTGTCTTTTGGAAGTTCAATAATACCACTATGATCATCTCCAAGGCAGAGTTCTTTTTCAGAACACATCATACCAAAGCTTTCTAAACCTCTGATTTTACCAACTTTGAGTTCTTCATTATATTGAGGAATCATTGTACCAACTGGTGCAAAAATACCAACCAAACCCACATAGCAGTTTGGCGCACCACAAACAACTTGTAAAATTTCTTTACCAGTGTTGACAGATAAAACATTGAGTTTGTCTGCATCAGGATGTTTTTCCTTTGATTCAATACGAGCTGTAATGAAGCCTTCAAGTTTTGAAGAAGGATTATAAACTTCTTCGACTTCCAAACCAACTTTGGTTAGGTTTCTTTCAATTTCATCAAGGCTTGATGCTGTATCGAGGTGTTCTTTCAACCAAGAGAGTGTAAATTTCATCGTGTTTGTCCTCCATTATTACTTAAACCATTTGTCATTGAAGACTCATCTAATGGCGCAAAGCCATAATTTTTGAGCCATCTAACATCAGATTCAAAGAAAGTTCTGAGGTCAGGAATACCATATTTGAGCATTGCAAGTCTATCCATTCCCACACCAAAAGCAAATCCTTGATAAACATCAGGATCAATTCCTCCAGCACGAAGAACGTTGGGATGAACCATACCACAACCCAAAATTTCTAACCAGTCGTTCCCTGCCCCAATTTTGATTTCGCTTTTCGTTTTCAAGCAACCAATATCCATTTCAGCAGAAGGTTCTGTGAATGGGAAAAATGAAGGACGATAACGAACAGGAATTTCATCAAGCTCAAAGAAAGCTTTCACAAAGTCGTACAAACAACCTTTAAGGTGTGCCATGGTAATATTTTTATCAATCACCAACCCCTCAACTTGGTGGAACATTGGGGTATGGGTTGCATCATAGTCACTACGATAAGTTCTTCCTGGTGCAATGATTCTAATTGGCGGCTGTTGCTTTTGCATGGTTCTAATTTGAACTGGAGAGGTATGTGTTCTGATCACATAGCTATCATCAATATCTTTGCTACCATCTTTTTCTTTTGGAAGATAAAATGTGTCGTGCATTTGACGAGCTGGGTGGTTATCTGGCATATTCAAAGCTGTAAAGTTATGAAAAGTATCTTCAATATCAGGACCTTCAGCAACTGAAAAACCCATTTGACCAAAAATTGAAAGCACTTCTTCATAAATTTTTGAAACAGGGTGAATTCTACCTTGAACTTCAGGGCGAATCGGCAAAGTCACATCGACTCTTTCGCTATTCAGCTTAGCTTCAAGTTCGCTTTCTTCAAGTTCTGTTTTTTTTGCTTCCAAAACAGTTTCAACTTCTGTTTTCAAAATGTTCAGATTTTTGCCCATTTCTTTTTTTTCTTCAACAGAAAGTGTAGCTAAACCTTTCATCAGCTCTGTAATTGAGCCTTTTTTACCTAAAACGGCAACGCGGATATCTTCCAAAGCCTTAATATCTTTAGCATTTTTGATATCTTGAATAGTTTCCGCCTTCAACTTATCAATATTTTCCATTTCCACCAATTCCTTATAATTATTTTTTCTAAAAAGAATAAAAGAGTTATCTCGCTAAGAGACAACTCTTTTATCTTTTTTAACAACTACTTTCGATAAGTAATTCTTAGTTTAGAGCAGCCTTAGCTTTTTCAACTAAGCTACTAAAGGCTTCTGGTTGAGAGAATGCCAAATCAGCAAGGATTTTTCTATCCATTTCGATATTAGCAAGTTTCAAACCATGCATAAATTGAGAGTAAGTCATTTCGTTTGCTCTAGTACCAGCGTTGATACGTTGAATCCACAAAGCACGGAAACTTCTCTTCTTATTTCTTCTATCGCGGTATGCATATTGCAAAGCTTTTTCAACTTTTTCAACAGCAACTCTGAATACGTTTTTATTGCGACCTCTAAAACCCTTGGCCATAGACAAGATTTTTTTATGACGAGCGCGAGCTGTTACACCTCTTTTAACACGAGACATCTAAATTTCCTCCTAAATATATGGTAAAAATTGTTTAACAATTTTAACATCTGCTTCTGATACTAAAGTAGTACCACGAGCATTTCTCTTCATTTTCTGAGATTTAGCAAAGAGGCAGTGTCTCTTGTTCGCGTAACTTCTCTTCAATTTACCTGTACCGGTAACGCTAAAGCGTTTCGCTACGGCTCTTTTTGTTTTCATTTTTGGCATTTTGCTTCCTTTCTAAAAACATTTAACATTTGGATGCTTAACGAGTCTAATAGGCATGCCATTTTAGCCCTGAAGACTCTCAGACGTCGTGTTTATACAACGTAATTTATGAGATTGCAAGAGCTTTTTTTAATAAAATTCACGTCCCTCACCTCTGGTTTTTGAAATGTATTTATTCATCTCTTCCTTGGTCACAAAACCGTCACCATCTTCATCCATTTCCTTGAACTTTTCTTCATCAGTTTGGTAAATTCCACTTTTTTGGTCCTTACGCATACTTCTTCTGTCTTGACGATTTATATCTCGAGCCTGAAACTGCTCCAAAGTCATTTTTCCATCTTCAGAAGTATTATACTGACGAAAATAACCATCCGTCATTTTATCTGAAACTTTGCGATATCCTTCTTTGGGAGGGTTGAATTTTGCAACAACAGGTGATGCAAACAAAAGTGTAACTAAAAAAACAGCCAATAAAAATTTTTTCATTTTTTATGCTCCTTAATATAATTAGTAGAAATTTTCTCCAGCAACAAAACTTGAAGCTCTTAAATCGACCAAATTTCCTTCTTTAATTTGGATTTTACGATCCATCTTATCTGCAAGCTCAAAGTTATGTGTTGCAATGAGTGCTGAAAGCCCAGTTTCACGAACCAAAGAGATAAGTTCAGAAAAAACAATATCCGCAGTTTTTGGGTCAAGATTTCCTGTTGGTTCATCTGCCAAAAGAAGTTTCGGAGTATTTGCCAAAGCACGAGCAATTGCCACTCTTTGTTGTTCCCCACCAGAAAGTTCTGCAGGTCGGTGTTCAAATCTGTTTTCTAGACGTAAGCGAGAAAGAAGCCATTTTGCTTTTTCAGTTGCTTTTTTCATACTTACACCTGAGATAAGCTGAGGAAGTACAACATTTTCGACAGCTGAAAAATCACCTAATAAATTATGATACTGATAAACAAAGCCAAGATAATCTTTACGCAAGTTTGTTCTTTCAAAATCATTCACTTTGCTGCAATCAACACCATCAAGCAAAATTTCACCTGAAGTTGGTCTATCCAATAACCCTGCGATTTGAAGCATTGTTGTTTTTCCTGAACCAGATTGCCCGATAAGAGCCACAACTTCTCCAGAACCAATTTCCAAGTTAACAGATTTCAAAACCTCAAGTGTTTGTCCGCCTTGTTTATAACTCTTAACCAAATTTTTTAAAACCAAAGTTGGATTATTCATAACGCAAAGCCTCCACAGGATCAAATTTTGCGGCACGATATGCCGGATAGATTGTTGCTAAGAAAGAAATGAGCAAAGACATCACACCAACGGTTATCACTTCATGATAATCAATTTTTGCAGGAAGCTGTGATAAGAAATAAATTTCTGCTGAAAAAAGTTCTTGTCCTGAAAGTTTTTCCAAAAACTGGCGAATATTTTCAATATTTTCACAAAACAACAAACCAACAACAAAGCCAATGACTGTTCCTACTACGCCAATAAAAGCACCATCCATAAAGAAAATGCGCATAATCATTCCCTTTGTAGCTCCCATTGTTCTGAGAACAGCAATATCTCTACCTTTGTCTTTTACTAACATAATCAACCCTGTAATAATATTGAATGCAGCCACAAGAATAATGAGTGTAAGAATCAGAAACATCACATTTCTTTCAACTTGCAAAGCATTGAAAAAAGCAGAGTTCGTTTGATTCCAGTCATAGACATAAGCTCCAAGCCCAACAGCATCTTGAATAACAGCTTTATTCTCATAGAGATAATTTGTATCTTTTAAAGTTACATCAATATTCGTCACTGCATCTTTTGTTCCGAAGAATGTTTGAGCTGTATCCAAAGGCATAAAGATAAAGCCAGAGTCATATTCTGACATACCAACATTGAAATAACCAATCACTTTGTAAGATTTCATACGAGGAACCATTCCAAAAGCTGAAACTTTTCCATTTGGAGAGATAAGTGTAACGCTGTCACCTCTCATTACGCCCATTTTTCTTGCTAAACGGTTGCCAATAACAACATTGTCACCCGTAAATTCTTTCATATCAACATCTTCAAAACTTTTTTGCAAAATTTCTTTCTTTGCCAAGTCTTGGGCTGTAACACCTCTAATCATTGCACCTTCAGAGCCACTACGATTGCTGACCAAAACTTGCCCTTCAACCATCGGAATGACGGCAGAAACATTTTCAATGCCTTCAATTTCAAGAACAGCATCTTGATAATTATTAAATGGATATCCAGCTTGAGCCACGATTGCTACATGACCATTAATCCCCAAAATTCTAGAGAGAAGTTCATGTCTAAATCCATTCATCACAGACATCACGATAATTAAAGTTGCAACACCAAGAGCGATCCCAACAAAGGCAAACCCTGTGATAACAGAGATAAATCCTTCTTTGCGTTTTGCCTTCAAATAACGCTTAGCCACAAGTCTTTCAAATGCAGAAAAAATCATATTCATAAGTCTCCTTTATTACTTGAACTTATAAGTAATATTCACTATCTTTGCAATACAAAACTTTCTAACCCTATGAAATTTCTTGAGGCTATTGTGATTGAACTACGATACTCCAAAAGCAAGCGATTGCTTTTTTGCTCCCTTTTTCTTCTTTCTGCCTGTGGACTGTCGCATCGCAATCAAGCATTAGTGATTAATAATGCGATGATTAATGGTGACTATGAAAAAGTTCTAAGTGAGACATTGGAAACACCAAATTGTGAAAAGATAGATATTGATTATGAAGATATCACACTTCTTAATTCTCTCAATGGTGGAACATCTCTTTTCCTTTTACAAAGATATGACTATGCCTCACCTGTCTTTGATGTTGCAGACCAAGATATGTCCAAATTTTTTGAACAAAACATTGCTCAGAGCAGTGGCAAAGCAACTTTAGAGACCCTAGGAAACGCAAGTATTCTCGACTACCAACCAACAATGATGGATGCAATTTATGTAAGCTCTTACAAAATTCTTTCTGCACTTGGCAATGAAGATATTGATGCTGCAAGAATCGAGGTTAACAAAGCCTATGAAAAACAAAAAGAAGCTGCAAACTATTTCAGTTCAGAAATTGAAAAAGCTCAAAAAGGCATGAAAGAAGAAGCACAAAATCTTGATACTGAAAACAGAGAAAACCTCAAAGACACAACAGGAAGTATCATCAATCAAAACTTTGCAGACCTTCAAATTTGGAATGGTTATAAAGACTATATGAATCCTTATACAACTTACTTAAGCGGTTTATTCTTTATGACAAATGGCCGTAGCCGCGGCGATTTTGAAAGTGCCTCAACTTATTTAAAAAGAGTTGCAGGAATGTCCCCAAACAATTCTTTTATTAAAAATGATTTGAAACAAGCAGAAACATCTGCAAACTATGGTTCTTCCTCTAAAGATAAATTTGTATGGGTTATTTATGAAAATGGAATGGTCGCTGACTTTGATGAAATAAGAATCGATTTCCCTGCTTTTATTGTCAGCAATCAAGTTTCCATGCTCAGTTTTTCTATGCCAAAACCAAGATTAAGAGACCAAGCTTTCCCTAATATATCAGCCTCATTTAGTGCAAAATCAAAAGTCAGCACTGAAATTCTTGCAGATGTTGATAATATGATGATTGCAGAGTATAACAAAAAGCTTCCGCTTATTATTGCAAAATCAACAACCAAAACTATTGCAAATGCTGTTTTTCAATATCAAATGAGCAGACAAATGGGAGCTTGGGGAAATCTTGCAGCAACGGCCTATACCATTACAACTTCTTCAGCAGATCTAAGAAGTTGGTATATTCTTCCAAAAAATGTGCAACTTGCTAAGCTCAAAGTTGAGAAGAATGACACTTTGGAACTCTACGTTCAAAACAGCACTAAAATTGCTGACGTAAAGATCCCTACTAACCAAAATTCTATTGTGTATGTCAGAATACCGAGTATAATGGCGAAACCAATAATTTCTGTACTAAAACTCTAAATAAATCTAGGAGATAATAATGAAAACTTTTCTAAAAATTATAGCTTTAAGTACTCTACTCACAGCTTGTGGTGGAACAAAGGTTGTGGATGTTAGTGACACAACACAAAAAGCAAATATGGACCACGTCATGGATATGGAATATCGTGACTTTGAAAAAGCAGCGAACGATGCTGTTGCAGATATGCTTGCATCTGGTGCTGTAACAAATCCAAATGGTGGCAGATATGTACTTGTTGTTTCAAGAATCACAAATGATACAATGCAAAGAATTGACACTGACGAACTCGTCAAAAAAATTCGTGCTCAACTTCTCAGAAGCGGTAAAGTTGTTGTAACAAATGCTGTTGGACTTGATGGTGCTGAAGATCCTATGGTAATGAAAAGCAGACAACTTCGCAAATCAAAAGAGTTCAATCAAGGAACTGTTGCTGGAAAAGGCAATCTCATTGCGCCTGACTTGAGTTTGTCTGGTAAACTCATTCAAAAGAACTTGAAACTTGACAATACATTTGGTCCAAAAGTTCGTGTTGAATACTACATTCAACTCTCACTCACAGACATTAACACTGGTCTTGCTTTGTGGGAAAATGAAACGCCTATCATCAAAGAAGGCAAAAAAGCTCCAACTTGGTAATTTGAAAAATATAGGAAATAATGATGAAAAAATTTAAGTTTATTTTTGCAATCGTTTTCTCTCTTGCTTTGATGAACAATGCTTTTGCAAAAGAGATTGAAGTTGAAGCTTTGGGTGTGGGCGATGATTATGACTGGGCTGTCTTGAATGCCGTTGAAAATGCGGTTCGTCAAACATCTGATATTGAAGTTGGAAAATCTATTCCTCAAATGAAAGTTTCTGCAAACTACAATGGAAACCTAACAGAAACAGGAAATAGTGTTCTTTCCAAAGATAAAAATGTCAATGTCAAAGAAGAATTCAATGCTCAGTTCAAAACAATTGAAGCCTACTACCATGGCAAAGTGAAATCTTACAAAGTTCAAAGTATGGAAGAAAAAGAAGGTAAGACTTATGTTAAAATCTTGGCAACTGTTGAAAAGATTGAAGACTATAAATCTCCTGAACTTGTGAAAAAAGCAGAATATAAAATGGCGGTTATGCCTTTCAAAGGTCTGAGAAGCTATAATTGTTCTGGCACACCAATTCCTTTGAGCAAGATGAATGAAAGCTTAAACAATAGTTTGACAACAAAGCTTTCTCAAACTCAAAAGTTTTCAATTGTTGATCGCCAAAATCTTGATGACTATGCTAAAGAAGCAAATCTCATTAATGATGGCTACACAAGAGATAGTGACAAAAACAAGTTGAAAAACATTGCTGCTGCAGACTATATGATTGTTGGCTCTATCAGCGAATTTCATAGCACAAATTCATCTAAAAAGATTGAAGTCACAGGTGAAGAATATAGCAAAAGTTCAATGAAACTTGTGGTCAATTATAGTATTATTGAAGTGGCTACAACTGAAGTTATCTTTTCTGATACAGCGCAAGGTTCTATCCGTAAAGATAAAAAACTTGGTTCTTGCATATCTGTCTTAAACAACATCACAGACAAAATTGGTGATCGTATTGTTAATGACAGCCTCACTGCAATTTTCCCAGATTATAAACCGGTTAAAAAGGTAAAATCTGAAGAAAAAAAAGCAACCAAATCTCAAGCTCCAAAGGAAAGACCAACGGTCAAACTTCCTTTTGATAACTAAGATAATGTTATTTCTTAAAAAAGCACCTTTAACTTTAGGGTGCTTTTTTTATAATTCTTAACTAAGATTTTGAAAATAAATAAGAGATTGACATAGATGCAATAACTTGTATGCTCTAGACAAATATTACAATTATGTCTAATTATTAAATTTATTGTCTTATGAGAAAACTTAATTTATTTGGAAGAAAAGAAACAAAACAAAAAACGTACAATTCTTTAAAAGAATTTCATCAAGATGATGATACCGACAGCCTTCTTATTGTTTATACTACCTTAATACGGAAGCTAAACTGACTGAGGAAGATATTGTATATGGAAGTGGTGAAGGCTTATATATCAATCTTGATATGTCACTCAAAGATTTTGAAAAATTCTGCTTCAAGGACAACACAGCAAACGGAATTCTCAAGGTCTTTTTTCAATATGATACTTATCTTGGAATATGCAGAAATCTCATCCTTGAAAGTGACAGAGATGTTTTTGAACCTGAACTCTATGAAAATGTGTGCAAAAGAATCATTCATTTTTATTCGAAAGAAACAGATACTAATCCATGGGAAGCACTTTTTTCGAAAATTGCACCTTTTTGTAGTGCAGAAGAAAAATTTTGTTTTCTAACTCACTTACACGTTCCTACATTGATAGCAATATTGAAGAAATCTCAAGTGAAATAGAAACGCTTGCAAAGTTCTCCTTGAAAAAAGAAGTTCTACTACATTTCTATCACAACTATTCTGATTTGTTCAAAATCTATTGCGAGAACACCAAAAAAATTGGGAATGAAACAGAAAAGGTTTTGATTTCAGGGAATCTGCTTCCTGTGAAATATTATGAAAACAATTGGGTGTATCCTGAAAATTTGGCTTATTTGATAGAAATCTGTTCTGTTGAAGAAATTGAAACTTTCTTTTCAAAAGAGATACCAAACAGTGGGACATCGATCTTTATGTATATGGACTTCATCTGTGAAAATAATTTTTCCGCTGATTTTTGGAAACTCCTAGCAGAAAAGACTCTATCGATGAAAGATGGGAATCTTGTTGTTAATAAAGTCAAGGCGCATCCAAAAGCTTTGAAAAAATTTATTGAAGCAGGTTATCCTCTGGAAAAACTTATATCATGAGACTAAAAAGCTATATCACAATTGTGATATAGCTTTTTTTAATGAATAATAAATAAAAGAAACAGTATCAAACTTTCTGCCTGATACTGTTTCGTGGTATTGTACTATAAAAATAGTAAAATATTACTTCAATTTCTTTTCAACAAACTCTTCGTGTTTTCTAGTTTTCTTGTCATATTTTTTCATAGACATTTTTTCTGGATGAGTTTTTGGATTCTTTTCTACAAGGTAAAAAGTTCCAGTACCTGCTGTACTTTCCATTTTAACTTTAATTTTGATACTTTTTTTAGCCATAATCTTTTATCCTGAAATAGGTTAACTCTTCAATATTTAGGGGTAATATACATTTTATAATTCAGATGTCAACAATAAATTATAAAAAAAAGAACAACAAAAACAATTTTATACTCTGAAGATGAAACCAACGAATTTTGCAGCATAATATTTCAGATAAATATATATATCTTGCCACAATGATGTTTCACTCAAAGCTTCGTCTGTATCTTCTGAATAGACCATAAATATCGCTGCCAAAACAATAAGCGAAAAAATCGTCAACAAAATCAAAATCGTTCTTATTCCTCTATTTTCTTCCATACAAACCTCTATTAGACACTAACTCTCATCACTAACTTCCTCAAAAAAGGAATATACATAATGAGTGATTTTAGATTTTTATATAAAAGATTCAAGCGGATAATGAGCATTTTCTCCCTGAATTTAGTTAGGTTGAAATTACTATCTGCCAAAATTTTTGCAGTCTTAATCGCATAACTAATACCTTCTGCCGAACTTGGACTAATGTATCCACCTGCCTCACCGATTAAAAAGATATTTTCTTTAGCTGAAACCTTGTGGAAAAAGCTTGGACGAAGAATCAAAGTTCCTTGTCTTTCAATTTCTTTTCCAAAACCTTGTTGCTTTTTGAAATCTTCAAATTTTTGAACAACATCTTTTCCTTCAGGGATTGCAAAACCAACCAAAGTTTTTCCATCTTTTGGCAGAGACCAACCATAATAGTCACTCATTCGTTCATCAAAAAAACATTCATAATCTTTAGAGATTTGTTCAGGAAGAACATCTTGAATTGATGCATAAGTTCTGATTTTCATCTCAGGGAAAAAAGTGCGACGAACTTTTGAACCGGCTCCGTCAGCACCAACCAAAATTTTTGCTTTAATTTCTTTATTGATAATAAAAAACCCATCTTTTTTTTCAATTTCTGTCACACGATAACCAAAATATTTATCAGCATTAATCCCTTTTAAAAGGAATCTATCAAAAGCTTCACGATTCATATTAATATAGTTACGTTTATAATTTCGACGAATCCCTGAACAAACGTCAATCGTTCGTACAAACTTTGGCTGAATTTCGTCGATAATTTCTTGAGGAACGGCAATATCATATTTTCTGAGCAGTTTTTGGGCGTCAGGAGCAAGCATTCCACCGCAGCTTTTGATTACTCCCTTCCCCACATATGCTTCATCAAGCTTACGCACATCAATGATTGCCACGCTATATTCTTTGTGTTGAATAAATCTCGTCAACATAGACCCTGCAGGTCCAGCACCGATAATGGCAATGTCGTAAACTTTCATATCTTTACTTTAAATTTTAGATTTGATGATACCACCGCCAACGACCAAATCATCTTCATAAAGAACACAAGATTGTCCTGGTGCAACAGCTTTTTGCATATCAACAAATTCAATTTCAATTTCTTTTTTATCTTCTGAATAAGACTTCAAAATAACTTCAAACGGTTGTTGTGAAGAACGAATTTTTGCTTTCAAACTTTTACCAGCCTCTGGTTCTGGTAAAATGAAAGTCAAATCCTTAACAATACATCCGTGATTAAAGGTGCTTTCTTCAATACCTACCACAACTTCATTTGTTTTTGGTCTGATTGCAATCACATAGAGTGGTTCGCTATAAGCAATTCCTAAACCTTTTCTTTGACCAAGTGTGAAATTCCAAAAGCCCTGATGTTTTCCTAGGATATTTCCGTCCTTGTCTATAATATTACCTTCTCTTGCTGGTTCTTGCAAAATGTCATTATAGTCACCAGAATAGAAATCTTGACTATCTGGCTTATCATGAACTGTCAAACCTCTTTCTTTTGCTAATTTTCTAGTTTCTGCTTTTGTGAACTTACCCATTGGCAAGATTGTATTTTCTAGTTGCTCTTGATTCAATCTATATAAGAAATAAGACTGATCTTTTTTAGGCTCAACACCTCTTTTGAGAACATATCTATTATATTTTTCTGAAAATTCAATTTGGGCATAGTGACCAGTTGCAAAATAGTCAAAGTCCACACCCATTTTTTGAGCCATAGAAGGCATTGCACCAAATTTCATCAGGTGATTACATTTCACACATGGGTTTGGTGTTCTTCCAGCCATATATTCTTCTTTAAAATAGGAAAGAACGAGTTTTTTATAGTCTTCAATGCAATCAGCAACCACATATTGAATTCCAATTTTTTCTGCCAATGCTTTGGCTTCTTCAATATCATCTTTTTCATTGATGTCATAGCAAGCATTGCCGACAACTTTCGCCATCGAATTTTCTTCATCATAAATTGCCATAGTCACACCAATAACTTCATAGCCTTGTTCTTGCAACAAGACGGCTGCCAATGAGGAGTCAACACCCCCGCTTAGACCAACTAAAACTCTCTTATTTTTGTTCATTCTCCATTTTCCTAAATTCATAAAATTAAACGGATTTATCTATATCGTTAATAATAATCATTGTCAATATTATATCTCCAAGAAAAATTGGCATAAATATTGCATATATAAGTATAAGTTTAAGTTTAATCCAACAAAGGTTTTATGGTTATGCGTACCTCTATGGCAAAGAAAATAAGCTTTTTAAGCATCGTCACAACTCTGTTTCTCTTTAGTGCGAACTGGGCAAATGCTACCTCTCGTATTAAAGATATTGCAGATTTTGAAGGAATTAGAGAAAACCAATTACTTGGTTATGGTCTTGTTGTTGGTCTTAATGGCACAGGCGACAATATCAAATCTATCAATTTTGCAAGGGAAAGCTTGATTAGTATGCTTGATAAAATAGGTATCAATGCAAGGGATGGACAACTCAAGTCTAAAAACATTGCCGCTGTTATGGTGACAGCTAATCTCCCTGCTTTTGGACGTCAAGGAAGTAAGATTGATGTGATTGTGAGTGCTATGGGTGATGCGAAAAATCTTCAAGGTGGAACATTACTTGCAACACCTCTTATTGGTGCTGATGGAGAAACCTATGCCGTAGCTCAAGGACAAATTGCTGTTTCTGGTTTTTCAGCAAGTGCTGGAGGAGATTCCATTACGCGTGGCGTTCCAACAAGTGGAAAGATTGCTAATGGAGCAACCATTGAAAATGAAGTTCCTTTTTCCTTGGAAGATATGCAGCAAGTTCGAATTGCTCTCAGAAATCCAGACTTCACAACATCTAGACGTGTTGCAGATGCAATCAACGCTTTACTTGGAGAAAGAAGTGCACGCTCTTTAGATCCTTCAACAATTTCTTTAGACATTCCTTCTCAATATAGAGGAAAAATTGCAGAATTGATGACGAAGATTGAACAACTCAAGGTTCAACCAGACCTTCCTGCAAAAATTGTAATTGATGAAACTTCCGGCATTATCATTATTGGTAAGGACGTAAAAATCAGTCGTGTAGCGATTGCTCAAGGCAACTTGACAATCAAAGTTACGGAAGATCCATTTGTTTCTCAACCTCTTCCTTTTGCAGGTGGAGACACAACTCTCGTAAACAACACAGAAATCACTGTTGAAGAACAAACAGATCGTAAGCTAAGCTCTCTTGACACAGGTGTTAGCTTACAAGAGATGGTCGACGGGCTTAATGCTCTTGGTGTCGGCCCAAGAGATTTAATCAGTATTTTGCAAGCCATCAAAGCAAGTGGTGCTTTGCAAGCAGACATTGAGGCGATTTAAGATGAACATTAATAATGGAACATATTTTGACTCTGCAAACCTCGCTCTTGAGAAACAAAAATCTCAAATGGTTGGGCTTCAGACAAAAGACCAAGAAAAAGCAAAAGAAGCTGCTCAAGATTTTGAAGCTTTCTTCTTGGGTCGCACAATGGAAAGTATGTTTGACACCATTTCTACCGACAGCATGTTCGGTGGAGGAAATGCTGAAAAAATATATCGCTCAATGCTGGTTAATGAATATGGCAAATCCATGGCTCAGAATGGAGGAATTGGAGTTGCTGATTATGTGATGAACACTATTCTGGAAATTCAAGAAAAACAGAGTTCTCAAAACTTAGGAGTATAGAATATGCAAGAAGAAATTAATGTAATAGAAAATTATAAAAAAGTAGTGTTGAGTCTTTCAGAAATTCTGGAAGAAGAAAACCAGTTTTTGGCAGAATATAAGATGAAAGAAGCAAAAGCTCTTTTGAATGCAAAGGAAGAGGCAGTGGGTTCATATCGCTCACTCGTAGCATATTTCATCAAAAATCCACATGAACTCGAAAAAATGGATTCTAAAGAAAGAGCAAAAGTGAAAGAAATGTCTTTCAAATTGGACCATCTACTCCATGAAAACGACCTCATCATCAAGACAAGAATGGAAACAAGCAAATCTGTAATGGATTCCATTGTGAACTTGATTAAAATTTCGAATGTTTCAAATTCCACATCTTATGGATCACATGGAACAATGGCACCTTTGGAAAAAGGTCAAAACTCAATCTCTGTCAACCAAACTTTATAGGAGGTATGAGCCATGGCCTTAATTGCAGGACTTCAAACAAGTATTGCGGGAATGAAAACAAGCCAAGCCCAATTGGATGTTGTTGCAAGAAATATCAGCAACTCTAACACTGCTGGTTATACACGCAAATACTACAGTCAAAGTACAACCGTTCTGGGTGGAAATGGTGCAGGTGTCACACTTAGTCGTCTTCAAAGAACTGTTGATGAAAGTTTGCTTCGTTCTTACCTTTCTTCGAACAGCAACTACGGAAACGCTTCTGTTTCTCAGACATATCTTTCAAACTTAGAAAGTTACATTGGTTCACCAACTAGCGATAATTCCATCGCAAGTACTGTTGCCAATGTGAGCACAACTCTTGAAAACTTGGCTGCAGATGTGACTTCTGCCGCAACAAGATATGATTTGACAACTTATGCTCAAAATCTAACAAATCGCTTGCAATCTATCAGCAAAGAAATTCAAAATTTGAGAACAGATGCAGATAAAGAAATTGCAACATCAGTGAAGAGTGTGAATACACTTTTAGATAAAATTTCTGACCTCAATGAAAATATTGTCAAATATAAAGCACTCGGCTATGACAATGTGGTTGACCTAGAAGACAAAAGGGACACAGCATTAAAAGAACTTAGTGGCTATATGAACATCAGCTACTATACGCGTGAAAGCGGAGAGATTGTTATACAAACTGGCGACGGCACAACTTTGCTTGATAAAGAACCACATTATCTTTCTCACTCACCTGTGTCTCAATCTAGCGCCCTCACCTCTACAAATGGTGGTGGAATTCAAGGCATTTTCATTGATGGAAAAGATATCACATCAAGCATTACCAACGGTAGCATAAAGGGTTTGATTGATATTCGTGATACGACACTTCCTTCCTTCCAATCTCAACTTGATGAATTGGCAGGCGTGATGCTTGAACAAATGAATATTGAACACAACAAAGGAACATCTTATCCAACTTTGAACTATTCAATGACTGGTACAACAACTTTCATCGACTCTTCAGTTCAAAATATTCAAATTGAAAATGGGGATGTCAGATTTACAGTCTTTGATAAACAAGGTAACCAAGTTGCTACAACGACGCTTGTACAAGACTTAGGTTTTTCATCAGGTTCAATTGATTCAATGGCAACAGCTTTGCAGAACTGGCTTCAATCTCCAACTGGTGGAAATCTTTCTGGCGCTGTTGTGAATGTCAATTCTGCAGGAAAACTCGTCGTAGATACGGGTGATAGTGAATATGGCCTTTCTATTATGGATGTGAGCGGTTCAAAGCTGGGCGATGCGCAATCTAGTGTCAATGTTAAATTTGATGCTGATGGCAATGGAACTTATGATAAAACGGTTGAAGGTTTTTCAAACTTTTTCGGTTTGAACGACTTTTTTGTTAAAAGTGGTGATGATGCAGTTTACGATTCAAAAGTTCTCAGCAAAAACGCTAGCTTGGGCTTAACTTCTGCAGCTACACTGACTTTTTCTGACGAGACTAATGGAATTGGCTATGCCTCTCTCACAATTCAACCAGGAACAACTGTTCAAGGGATTGTTGACAAAATAAACAATGATCCTGTTTTGAGTCAAAACCTCAAAGCTTCTCTTGTTCAAAGTGGAAATGGATATATTTTGAGAATTGTGAATAGTAATGGTGACCAAATGGAAATCACAGAAACTTCTTCAACAAACTTAATGGGAAGAATTGGTCTTGATGTTTCAAATGCACAAAGTGCTTCACAAATCCAAGTGAATGAAAAACTTCTTGCAACACCTGGCTTAATTGCTGTTGGAGCACCTGAATATGAAGAATCTTCTGGAACATACAAAATAAGTGCTTCATCCAATAGTGTTGCAAATAAATTGGCTAGTGTATTCACTTCTTCAAGTAATTTCAATCAAGCTGGTAGTGTTTCCGCAATGAACACCACACTTGCTAGCTATGCTTCAAACTTTGTTGGGGTTGTTGCTTCAACAACAAATGCGGCAACAGAAAATTCAACCTATCAATCTGAACTCTTGAACTCAATTGAGACAAAATATGCTCAAGTTAGCTCTGTTGATGTGGACGAAGAACTATCAAATATGATTATCTTTAAACAAACCTATAATGCCTGTGCTCAAGCCTTTACGGCAAACAAAGAAATTATAGATACATTACTATCAATGGTATAGGAGAGTTATTATGGTTAGAGTCCCTACATATTCAAGTTATATGAACCTTGTTAAAAACACTTTGTCGACTAAGAGTGCAATGAATGAATATATTCTACAAGCAATGACAGGTGTTAAGTCTTCAACTTATTCTGGTTTTGGCACAAAGGCATATAACATTGTTAACTTAGAAAGTTCATTGACTTTGAACAAAAACTTTGCAGCAAACAATTCCCAAATTCAAACAGAAGTGGAAATGATTTCTACCTCTCTTGAATCTGTAGAAAGTCTTACTCAAAAAGTAAAATCTATGCTTTCAACTTTTTCAAACAGTGGTTTATCAAGCATTACTCCAGACTATACAGGCGGAGAACTTTCTTTCACAGACAACAATGCCACTTATTTGGGTGAAACAATCACAATTGATGGCACACAATATACCTTCGCAAATAATGGAACAGGTAACAACATTGATATTTCAAGTCTGACACCAGGTAGTGCAACTTATGCAGATGATGTGATGACAGCTTTGTATAATAAAGTTTCTCCAACAAACTCAGAAATTAAATTGGAAGATGGCAAGATGTCTTTTCCACTTTATACTGTTAACGGAGCATCTTCAGTTCTCAACGTAAATGGTGTAGAAACTGGAGAAGCATATGTAATGACTTCTGAACAAAAAAATTCGCTCACACAACTTCAAGAAATGGCTTTTTCAGCAATGAAGGCTATTGCTGATAACTTAAATGCCAATGTGAATGGAAATTATTTGTTGGGTGGCGGTGTTTCAGACCAAGCTCCTGTAAGTTTTCCTTTTGACACTTTGCAAGAATTTCAAGCTTATTATGATGGCATAAATGTTTCTTACCCAACAAGTTCAACTGCTTTGCTCTCCAATAAAAGCATAAATTCTTCAAGCACTGGAAACTTAACACTTTCTCTTGATGGTGCTAATACTAATAAAGCAACAATTACAGCAGCTAACACTGGAGGTTTCATAAGTGAAACAGTTAGTGCAAATGCAAACACAACAGGTAACCTCACATTTAACAGCAGTAAAAACACTGTCAAGGCGACTGAAACAGGTGCATTTAGTGCAATTAAACCTGGTGATACTTTGGTTGTTTCTGGAGGAAGCTCAGGTGGAAATGACAAGGCTTACATTGTTAAGTCTGTTTCTGATGATGGAAAAACAATCACGTTTGACGAGTCAACACCTGTTGTTGCAGATGCGACAGTCTCTCCAACAAACAACGTCAAATTCTCGACATCTTTCCCTGTTGGTTCTGTAATTAATATGGAAAACTTCGGTAATGGCATTGCTTCTAATGTTCAAGTTACAGGCATTAGTGATGATGGAACAGAACTTTACGTCACTGTTGACCCTGATAATTTCCCAACAACACCAACAACAATTCCAGCAACCCAAAACTGGTCTATGAAGGCAGAATCATATTACAATGGCGGAAGTCTTTCTAACACACGCAGAATTTCTGAGAACCAAACTGTCACTTTTGACATCACTGCTCAAGATGAAACTTTTTCTAAAATCTTTGCAACACTTGGAAGCATTGCGCAAGGAAACTTTGTTGATACAAGAAATCCTGCAGATGACCTCACTTCAACAATTGATAGTACATCAACTGAAGATAAGGTAACAAATGCTTTGAATATGCTGAATGAAGCTTTGGGAACAAAAGTAACAACAAGCAATACAAAAAATGGTGATATTCAAACTATTTTTGCAAAGTTAAGTACAATTTCTGTTACTTTGGATAAGACTGTTGAAACCCAAGAACAGTTACAAACAAATTTGACGGATGCTATTTATAACCTTAAAAATGTGGACCAAGAAGAAGCTTCTGTTATGGCTTTGACAGCTTATAACAATCTGCAAATTTCATACTCCGTGCTTCAACAAGCAATGAGCACTTCTTTGCTAGATTATTTATAATCTTCAGAACAACCCAATAAAAAAGCCTCTCTTTTCAGAGAGGCTTTTTTATTATTTCTTTTTCTTGCCTTTTTCATCTGGCATTACTACACCACAAGAGATGATGAATTTTAAGGCGTCATCGACTGGCATATCAACATAGGTCACATCTTTTTTAGGCACAAACACTAAAAAACCAGAAGTTGGGTTTGGTGTTGTTGGAACATAAATATTTAGCATTTCTTCTCCTGAAGTTTCAGCTACCTTGCTTTTATTTTCACCACTCAAAAAACCATAAATCCAAATTCCCTTTCTTGGATATTCGAAAAGCACAACTTGTTTGAAGGAATTATTTTTATTAGAAAGAAACGTTTCAAAAACTTGTTTCAACAAAGAATAAACAGATGAAATGAGTGGCATTTTGAAAACAAGCCATTCGCCAAGTTTTAGGAAAAATCTACCCACAAAACCCGCTGCAAACATTCCCACAAAAATAAAGCCAAGAACCATAATAACAATCCCAATTCCTGGAACAGTCATTGGCATAAGTTCTGCATATTCTTGAGGCACAAGACCATCAATGAGCTTATTAACGCTGATATCTGTCCACATCACAAATTTATAAGCCATATAAAGTGTGATTGCGACAGGAGCTGTGACCAAAATTCCTGTGAAGAAATAGGCCCTAATTTTTGCGCCAACTTTCATAAAAACAGCTCTTTCTTTACTACGCAATTCTTCTCTGATTGCTCTAATTCTTGCCGCTCTTTTTTTTATTTCATCCATTTCATGCCCCTCTTTTTATGTCTTCTATAATAAATTTCAAAGAATTTCTTCCTTGCCATGTGTCTTTTCTCAAAGTTCCAAGCACATCAAAAACAACACCTCTTTCATTTAAGAGTGCATAACCTGCTTCTGTATCTGCCATTCTAAATGCCATTGCACTTAAGCTTCCACCTTTGATAGATGTAAGAAAACATCTAATATGCCCACTTCCCACAACAGAACTCTTAGCAATCTTCACATTTTTAACAACCAGTTTAGGTTCAGGATTACTTGCACCATAAGGCTCTAAAACTTGTAATTTTTCAGAAAGTTCCATTGTTGCACCTTCAATATCAATTATTCCATCATATTCAATTACAGGAACAATTTCTTCATCGCCTAATTTAGACTTGATATAATTACCAACAAAGGCCTCGAAATCTGCCATTTGGTCTTCTCTAAGCGAGAAACCTGCCGCCATATAGTGTCCGCCACCTTTGGTAATAACACCTCTTTCTTTGGCAGCAATAATTAAAGCACCTAAATCAACACCTTTAATGGAGCGAGCAGAACCTTTCACTTCATCATTTTCAATGGACATCACAAAAGATGGAACATTATATCTTTCTTTTAATTTTCCAGCAACAATCCCAATCACACCTTGATGCCAATCATTTCCATGAACAAATGCCATTGGAAATTCCTGAGGAATAGACTCTAGCATTTCGATTGCCTTCAAATAAACATAAGCCTCAATTTCTTTTCTCTGAGCATTAAAATTGTCTAAATCTTCTGCAAGTTTAATTGCTTTTGATTCTTCCTTAGAACACAAAAGTTCATTGGCTTTGAAAGACTCTCCAACCCTACCCCCCGCATTAATTCTCGGACCTAAAACATATCCAAGATGAAAAGCTGACGGAGCTTCTGTAATATTGGCTTTATCAATGAGCGATTTTAAACCTAAATTTGTTCGTTTGCCAATTATCTTCAATCCTTGCTTCACAAAAGCTCTATTAAGCCCAACCAGAGGCACAACATCACAAACCGTTCCTAGAGCAACTAAATCTAAATATTGCATCAAGTTTGGCTCTGATCTGTTTTTAAAGAAACCTCTCTCTCTAAGTTCTCTATTAATCGCTACAAGTGTCATAAACACAACACCAACAGCAGCCAAAAACTTCAAATATTCTACTTCGTTTATTTCATCTAGCCTTTTAGGATTGACCAAAGCATAAACGTCAGGCATTTTGACTTCAGCTTCATGATGATCCAAAACAATGACGTTGAAACCTTTTTCCTTGGCATAAGTAAACGGTTCAAAAGCAGTTGTACCACAATCTGTTGTAACAACAAAATCAATTCCCAACCCACTAAACTTATCAAAAGCTAGTTTACTTGGTCCATAACCTTCATCTCTTTCGGGAATATGCACAACAACATTCTTGCCCACTTCTTCAAGGTATAATCTCAAAATTGCAGACGAAGTCGCACCATCAACGTCATAATCCCCAATAATTCCAATATCTTTTGGAGAAAGAATAACATCAGCTATTTTCTTTGCTGCCCTATCCATATCCTTCAAAGAGTGAGGATCTGGCATCAAAGTTTGAAGCTTGGGATCGAGAAAACTTTCAATTTCATCAAGAGAAAGCCCTCTTGCCGAGAGGATATTAGAGACGACAAAAGGCAGGTCGTATCTCTGATAGATAACTTCTGCCTTTCTTTCATCGGAAGCAATTTGCTTCCATATATTTCCACTTAAAGATTTTTCCACTGAGTTCACAAAAAACTTTACTTAGTAACCAATATAAACTTCAACACGGCGGTTTAGTCTTTCGCCTTCTGGCATAACTTCGAGATATGCTGGACGAGCATCAGAAAGTGCTTCCACCAAAACTTTATCAGACTTCAAACCAGAGTTAATCAAGGCATCAGAAACAGATTCTGCACGTGCCAAAGAAATTTTGAAATTTGCCATTTTATGTGTCACATAGTCTGTGTCACCTGTTCTGCTTGAAGAATATCCCAAAACATAAACAGTTGCTTTCTTTTCTTTTGCAAGTTTGACAATTTTTCTAATCTTACTTCTGTCTTCATTTTTAATTTGTGAGCTTCCATTATTAAAATAGAAAGTTTCAATTTTGTATGGTTCAGAAGAATGTGCCACAGGTTCAGCATAAGAAACTTCAGCTAGGACAGAACTGTCAAATTCAACACTTTTTGTTCCATTTGCTTCTTGAGAAACTTCTGTTTCAACATCATAAAGTTTGATAGATGAAGGAGAACGATTAGATTTCAAGATTGGATCTTTAATATTTCCATCTGTCTTTTTCTTCAAGATTGGCTTGATCTTGAGAGGTTTGTCTTCAGACAATTGCTTTTCAACTGGTGTATTGCTAGGATGAACAGCAGCGATAATCACCGTACCATTATCTGTAACAGATACATCAGAAAGACCTTTGCTCATATCAACAGAAACAAGTTCTTCTTTTTGAGTTTCTTGAACTTCAGACGTTTCATAGATTTTATCTTCTGAAACATCTTGACTTGCTCTTAGTTCCGGAAATTTTGCGTCTTCCGCACAAGCTGTTATCAAGAATGAACCAACAAATAATGAAAAGATTTTTTTGCTTAAAGACATCTTACCAAACCTTTATAAAAAGAAGTATTTCCCTAAATATTTACTACAAAATATATTATTACAGCTGAATATACAAGTACAAAAAACAAATAAAAACAAAAAAGTTTCAAAATAAAGTTTGAAAAAAATATATTGAAAAATTATATAGTTAATATAGACTACGTAATTAAAGAGGTTTCACATTAGATAAAGGAGAAATTAATGTCTAAACTATTAAAAATATTTCTAGTTTGCTTTCTTATCGTGGCATGCAATCAAGATAAAAGAACTTATAACCTTACAATCGTAACCTCAGATGGAAACATCAATTATAAAATCAAAAGTGCCCAAACACCTGAAGAAATGGAAAAAGGACTTATGTTCGTTGAATATCTTCCTGATGATGAGGGTATGATTTTTGACTTACGCGGTTTTGAAAATGTTGCCATGTGGATGAAAAACACTAAAATTCCTCTTGATATGATTTTTTCAGATGCTCAAGGTAAGATTGTTTGGATTTATGAAAATGCTGAGCCAGAATCAGAAGAAAACATTATTCCTCCTAGAGATGTTTCTTTCGTAGTTGAAGTTAATGGTGGTCAAGTTGCAAAATATAAAGTAAAACTTGGTGATAACCTTAAACACGAATTCTTCCAAAACTTTGAAGCAGCAAAAGAAAGATTTGAAGCTAAAGCAAAAGAAGAAAGAGCAAAAATAAAAGAAGACGTTAAAAATGAAATTGAGAAAATTGAAGAAAAATAACGTTTAGATATAAAAAAAGAACCTCTCAAATGAGAGGTTCTTTTTTTGTTGTCTGTTTAGAAATTATTTTTAACATAATCAACCAATAATCTCACACCAAAACCTGTCGGACCTTTAGGGTTCAATGCAGTTCCCTTATCTTCATCAACCGTTCCAGCAATATCTAAGTGAGACCACTTGACATCTTTTTCGATAAAACGTTGCAAGAAGCAAGCTGCTTGACTTGAACCGCCCCAACGACTGCCTCCAATATTTTTTATATCAGCAATTTTGGAATCCATCATTTCATCAAAATATTTATCAACTGGCATATGCCACAATCTTTCATCCACATTTTTGCTTGAATCTAATAAATCTTTTACAAAACAATCATCATTGCTGAAAAGTCCAGCATAAGATTTTCCAAGAGAAACCAAAATAGCTCCTGTCAAAGTTGCTAAATCGACAATTCTTTTTACACCATATTTTTTTTGTGAATATGTTAGCAAATCTGCCAAAACCAAACGACCTTCTGCATCGGTATTCAAAATTTCAACTGTCTGACCAGACATTGAAGTCACAATATCGTTCACTCTTGTCGCATTCCCTGAAATTGAGTTTTCAACAAGTCCAAGGAAGCCAATTACATTTGCTTTAGACTTTGTCATTGCCAAAGTTCTGAGTGTTCCTACAACCACTGCAGATCCACCCATATCATAATTCATTGTTTCCATTGAATTTGAAGGTTTAATACTCAAACCACCAGTATCAAAAGTGACGCCTTTACCAACCAACGCAAGGTCAAAATCTTTCTTTTTCTTATTTCCAATCCATTTCAAAACAACAACACGAGGCTTATTATCAGAAGCCTGAGCCACAGCCATCAATAAATTGAAGCCTAGTTTTT
The DNA here is from genome assembly GCA_047975765.1 of Alphaproteobacteria bacterium. Classification (GTDB taxonomy): domain Bacteria; phylum Pseudomonadota; class Alphaproteobacteria; order RF32; family CAG-239; genus JAQWBS01. The sequence goes on along the minus strand of JBKEEF010000013.1, from coordinate 28,867 downwards.
TAAGCTCTTTTTCTTCCAATATCTCAATTTCTAAACCAAATTTCTTCAATTTTTCAACATCATTCGCATAAGCTTCAGGAGTGAGCACATTTGCCGGTTCGTTGACCAAATCTCTAACATAATTAACCGAAGAAGCTAATGCTGTAAAATCAGCATAGTTCTTTTCACTCAATTTTTCTTTTTCTGAAATAAAAGTGAATGTTTCAGTTGAAGGATAAAAGCTTTTTTCTTTTTTGGTGAAATATTTATCGAAGCGATAACTTCCTAATTCATATCCAAAAGCAATTTGATAAGCCTCTTTTGCTTCTTTTTTTATGTAATATGCAACATTTTTTGAATCAAAAAGATATTTTGCAAGCTTTCCGCCAATTTTTTGCAAGAACAAGTCTGTCAATTCTTTTTCTTCATATGCAAATAAGAATACTTTTGCATCTTTCAGGGAAATTTCAAGAACAGATTTGTCTTCTGAAGGGAATCCTTCTCTTTTCATAATTGCTTCAATTGTTTCAATTTCGGCTGATGAAAGATTTTTCTTAATATGAGAATCGATTCTATTATCATTTTTATCAAATAAGAAAACTTTTGCATCAAAATTTGTTGTTTTAGGTGTTTCAAAATTAAATTTAACCACAGTTTTTCTCCAAAATAATACTTTTTTTTCAAATATATATCACAAATCGTGAAAAAGATATGAATATATATTGGACTATATATTTTTTTCATTGTAAGATTTAGACAAAATATGAACCAAGTCTTTTGAAGAGGTTAACAACTTGACCGAGTCAAATCCACATATTAGTATCACAAAGAACTTTCCAATTCGTGCTGAGCATTTCAAACTCGGCAATGCTTCTGAGGCAGACATCAATCTTATCAAGCAACACAATAGACTTGAAACTGCCATTTGTCAAAATCCAATCCTTTCTGCTATCCAAGAAAAAGTTGAAAAAAAAGATATGGAGCTTTTGCTGAAATATCGAAAACAAGGCTTTAATCTTGACGAAATTGCACTTCTTTGTCGGGAGATTTCCCTCTCAAGGGCGATAGATGCCTTTGTGCTTGTTAACGAAGGCAAGTTGGACACCTTTTCGGCTCAGGCAATTGGCTTCAAAGATATTATTAAAGATCTTTATGACACACCTAAAAAGGTCAAAGAAATCATAAGATTTGATGCTAATGGTGATATAAAACCAACAAACTCTCGAGACCTTTCTCCTCTTTTCGCGATTAACAACTACTATTTCAACGAAAAAGATGAAATCTATAAATCTTTTCATCTTAACAGAAAAAGACAGAATAAAAGGATTAAGAACTATCTTGGGGACTATCTTCTTGATGAAAAAGGTAAAAAAATCGAACTTAGCGGAAAACTTGAAGATGCTCTTTTAAGATCTGGAGACATTCAAGAAGACGACATAAAAATTAGTCGAAAAGAATTTAAATCATTTATCAGAAACATATCTAAAGAGCATCATCTATATGAAGCAGAAGACTATGACCTTTCAACTTCCCCAGTTTGGGTAGAACATTATAGTAAATTCAAGAATTTCAGAAAACTTGAACCAAAAATTAAAGAAGAGTTAGCTCGAAGACGAATTCTTCCTGAAATTGTCAGCAAGCTAAATTTTGATGATTTCAAGCATGTGATGCAATCTACAACCAAAGAAAAACAAGGTGATAGAAAAAATATTTTTGAGGGTGCAATTCATAAAAGAGTGAAAGATATTATGAAAGATAAAAGAAATTGTGAAACAATTGAAAAATATCTTCGCCTCAATAATATGCCGAATGAAAAAATTCAAGAAACAATGGAATTAATGAAAAACAAAGGAATTCTTTGCAATTTGTTTTCCATACACCACATTGACCATGTGAGTAACGCTTTTGAACATCAAGACATCAGCAAATTGAACGATCCTAAAAATCTTATCCTTGTTTCAACAAGAATGCACAGTCTCATCCATAGTGGTGATACCAAAATGGTTGGTGGAAAGATTTCCTTATCATCTCCGCCTAAGGGTAAATTTGATATGATGTTAGGCGTGACACCTATGTTCCAAACACCATACACTATTTCTCCTGAAGAGAAATATAAGACAATTGTCTACATTCAAAACCCATATACAAGAAGAGAGCGAATCTAATGAACACTGAGCTAAAAGAAATTGTCATACCTCCTCATCCAGACAAGCCCTTTTCGCCCTTAAATATCTACCTCTCCGAACTAAAAGAACTCCAAGAACAAATAAATCCTCTATCTCGTTCGACTAAAAAAACAAAAAACAGAAACAAAATATTTAAAATATTGAGCGAAATTAGAGAAAACTATCTTAAAAGTGTAGCAATAAAAAAACAGATACAAACTGAACTCCAAAAAGCAAAAGCAGACGAAGAAAGACTTTTAACATATTTTGATGAAGGAAATCCAAGAGCAGAAAAAGCGCTTTGTCTTCTGAAAAAACATGGCTTGATATGTAGCACCAAACATCATGGACTTTTGACTAAAGTTGAAAAAATGATTATTCGTGCAGATTTTAATGGGACAATTTCTGCCATCACAGATGAAAAACTCCTCAGCCCTCTTTATCTTGAACATAAAAATGGAAAAAAAGAAGAGACATATGAATACAAAGATTATTCGGAACTTTCAGAATCAAAAGCGTGGGCGCTTTTTTCTCAGTTCAAAAACTTCAAAAATCTTGAAACATTCGTAAAAAAACACCTCTATTCTATTTCCTATCCCCCACAAAAAATAAAAAAACTTGTTGTAGAAGATTTTATTGATATTTTTCATCAAGAACAACTCAGAAAAAGCGGACGTCTCTTCTTGGGAGCTAAAAAAAGCTTTGTAAAAGACTTCATTAACAAGAATGAACCTCAATTTAAGGAAATTCTCAGAAACGTTGGTGTTGATGAAAAATATCTCAAAGCACTAATTGTTTCAATGAAAACCAAGGGCAATTGTGGAAAGCTCACTTTATATGACAATAAAGGTAATCTCATTGATGGTCCTGCGCTTTCTGTGCATCATAAAGTTGCTGTTCAAGATGCTAGTTCACAAGATCGTTTAGCGGAGCTTAATCTATTTCAAAATCTGTGTCTCACGATTGATGACCCTTATCACTCCAAAATCTTACATCGTCTGGACAAGACACAAATAACAGATGAAGGTAGTGTTTATCAGCAGAGAATAGAATTTGCAGATAAAAATGTTATCTTTATGGGAGGGCTTTCTAAGCTTCATCAAATTTATTATGACTATGAAAATGATGAAAGAAGCAAAAGAGCCAGTGAAAAAGCTCATCAAACACCAAAGGTTAACATCAAAATGAATGGCAAACCAGAATCACAAATCATTGATTCTTACGAACAAAGAATGAAAAGAAAAGGCAAGACGCCAATTGACCTCAGAACTTATATGAAAATTCGAAACAGACAATCAAATCGTTGACAAATACACTCTCAAGAGGTAGAAAATAGAACATATTTTGACGAATTTTGAAGAAGTTATAAATGAATATATATCCTGCAAATGATGAGAACATCAAAAAAGCTGCCCAATTGTTGCAAAAGGGCGGTGTTGTTGCTATGCCTACTGAAACAGTTTATGGCTTAGCTGCGAATGTATATAATTCCAAAGCTGTTGCTAATATTTTTGCGATTAAAGGACGCCCAACGTTTAATCCTCTCATTTCTCACATTGCAGAAATTGATTTTCTAAAAGAATATGCTCAAACAGATGAAAGAGTGATAGCTCTTGCTAAGAAATATTGGCCAGGACCTCTGACGTTTGTTCTCAATCGAATTGATAATGACCCTGCACTTGACCTTGTGTCTGCGGGGCTTAGAACAATCACTGTCAGAATGCCAAATCATCCTGTGGCTTTGCAATTGATTAAAAAGGCAGGTGTTCCACTCGCTGCACCTTCTGCTAATGCTTCTCAAACCATGAGCCCAACTACTGCGGAGCATGTATATGAAAGCCTGGGTGAAAAAGTGGATATGATTTTGGATGGTGGAGCTTGTCAAGTGGGTGTTGAGTCAACCATCATTGATGTGACAGGAAAAGATGTTGTGATGCTTCGTGCTGGTGGCATCAGCCTTGAAGAACTAGAAAAATTTCTTGGTGAAAAAGTTCTCATCTCGGATGGAAATCCTAACAAGCCAAACTCTCCTGGACAATTACTTAAGCATTATGCCCCTAGCCATACTTTCAGAATTAATGCTGAAAAACCTGAAGATGGAGAATATTATATTGGCTTTGGAAATAGTCCTCAGGCAGATATCAATCTAAGCCCAACTGGAAATTTGTGTGAAGCAGCTAGCAATCTATTTTCATTCCTTCATATTGCTGACAGACAAAAAAGCATCAAAGGAATTGCTATGGCACCTATTCCTGACCGTGAAATTGGCATGGCAATTAATGACCGTATCAAAAGAGCGGCAAAAAGATAAGGATCTTTTATGGAACACACTCAAGATTATTTATTGGATAAGCAAATCAAAATATTACAACCCGTTAATGGTTATCGTGCTTCAACGGATGCTGTTTTACTTTCTGCAGCCATTGAAAAAGTTAAAAAAGGCGATAATATTCTTGATGTAGGTTCTGGCACAGGTGCAATTTCACTGTGTTTGGCACACCGTTTTCAAAAATGTGAAATTGAAATCAAAGGTTTTGAGCTTCAAGAAGAATTATGTGCACTTTCAAATTTAAGTTCTAGAGAAAATGGATTTGAAAACTTTCTTAGCTACATCAATTGTGATATTAAGAAAAAACCAAAAGAGATTGAGTTTTGTTCTTTTGCGCATGTTATCTCCAATCCGCCATATTCCGAAAATGATATGCCTTCTCCTAATTTGAGCAAAGCAACAGCACATAACCACACAGATTTCAGTTTGAAAGATTGGATTTTATTTTGCATCAAAATGCTCAAACCTAAAGGTCTTTTCTATATGATAAACCGTGCGGAAGCTATTGATGAAATACTTTCAACACTTAGAGGGAAGATGGGAAACATTCAAGTTTTTCCAATATATTCAAAAGAAAACCAAGATGCAAAAAGAGTGATTGTGGTAGCCCAAAAAGATTCAAAAGCACCAACAATTATCAAAAAAGGAATTATCATTCATTCAGAAGATGGAACATATTCTCAAATAGCTAATGAAATTTTACGTTTAGGGAAAACAATTTTCGAGAGTTCTATTCAGAAATAAAGACCACTTTATTTCCACCATCTTTTTGTGCTTTTTTCAAGGCTCTGGAAGAAATTTCAAGTAAGCGATTAAAAGTTGCTGCTGGCTTCGGATAAAGACTAACACCAATACTTGCAACAATACTATGTTCATCTAAACCATCATTGACGGTGTCTTCAAACACAAGCATAATTTTCTTGATTTCATTTTTCAAACTGATGTCATCTTTAACATTTGGGAAAAGCACCCAAAAATGATTTTCCATTCCTGTTGCTACTGTATAAGTTTTATCAAGACTCAAAACTAATTTTTCAGAAATCTTTCTAAGGACAAGTGCGTGCATATTTTTATCCCTGATTTTTTCAAGATTATCTAGATAAACGGCAGCAACTGCAATATTATTTCTGAGTTCAAGTTTTTTTCTGTTTTCTGTGTTGATTGCAACTTGAAGTCTATCTTCAAACAAATAGTAACTTGGAAGCCCTGTATTAGAATCATATAAAATGGAACTGATATCTTTTTTGGAATAAATTTTATTACCATAAAGAACAAAAGAAAAATGCTTTCCATCTTGAAGATAAATCGCTTTGAAATTAACATTTACCACAATGTTTTTCAAAGTGTTAATACGCACTTGTAAGTCCAAGTTATTCATTAACATTTCACCAATATTTTCAGCTAATAAATCCCAGTCATCACGATGAATGAATTTGAAAAACTTTTTATTATAGATAGAAAGATAGTCATCACAATCTACCAAATTCAAAAAGCTATTATTGGCATAAATTATCTTGTCATCACGGACAACAATACAATAATTTTGAGATTTTTCAAAAAGCTTATCAACGACATCTCCAAGTTTGATGTTCATCTTTCTAATGAAATTTTGAAAAAGAACCAAATCTGTAAAATTTTCTTCTTTTTGTATCATTGTTGCCAGATTTTCTTGAGTTTTAAGCTTTTCAAGGGCTTCTAGATCTATTTCAGCACCATATTTGACACCTTCTTTCATCTCACGAAACTGATGTTCCTGTGATTGGTCAATTTGCTCAAGATCTGAAATTATGCTATTTTTATCAATACTCATACTATCCCCTACTCAAAATATGTCTTATATATTAATTGTCTTTAGATAAAAAACAATTAACAAAATTTTATTTTTATTAACTCTTGTATGTTAAATTTGATATTAATGGGAAAAATGAATATTTTAGAGTAATTTTGAATTATGGCAGAAGAACTTGAAAAAGATGCTGAAAATGAGAAAGCTCCAGCTCCTGAAGAAGCTAAAGCACAAACAAATTCAACAGCTTTAATAAAGAACAGATTTGAAATCAACTTTGATGCACCAATAGAATGGTTGCATGCCAATGGTGCTAAGGCTTTTGAAGTCAGAGATAGGGTTAATGCGAAAAGCAGGCTTTTTGCCCTTGTTTGTGATAATAAAACCGTTCCAAGATTTTCCCTCATTGATGCTTATAAAGAAGTTAACCATGATAATATTATGGCACTCATTGATAATGGCATTGTCAGCTACCCATCTGATGAAACACAATATGTAGCTCTCATCTATAGAAAACCCCTAGGTGGTAAACTTATCAAATCTCCTGAAGACTTTGAAATTTTCATGGGAAACGATGCAAAACTCCGCGAATTTTTACTGACATTTGTATCGATTTGCGAAAGCTTAAAAAACAAAGCCATCCCTCACCGTGCCATTCGTCTTGACAATATATATTATAATGATGTTGAACGAAAAGAAATTCTACTAGGAGACTGCATCGCCAGTATGCCAGCCTTTTATCAACCTGATATCTATGAGCCAATCGAAAGCTTACTTGCTATTAAAGAAGGGCGTTTTGCGGGAAGCAGCAAAGATGACATATATGCGCTTGGTGTTTTAGCACTTAGTCTTTTTTTAGGAAAAAAACCTCTTAATGATTTAACAACACAAGAAATTTTGACAAAGAAGATTGAACTTGGTAGCTATCAAGCTCTTTCAGAAAATGAATCTATGCCAGGGAAAGCCTCTAATATTTTTAGAAAACTACTTGATGATGACAAAGCCAATCGCTGGTCACATGTTGACTTATACAATTCTCTTGATAAACACATTATTGCAAAAACAAATCCAAAAAGCTTTGATGTTTCTAAAAAATCCATCATCATTGACGGAAAAAAGCTCTATTCACCAAGAAGTGTTGCCTTTGCGCTTATTTCCAACCCTAAAGGTGGATATGAGCTAATCAAAGATGGAAAAATTGTTGAATGGATAAAAACAGGGCTGCAAAATGAAGAACTCTATGTTAAAGCAGACAAAACAATTCGTGCTGATATTGAAAAAGAAGCAGAATGGGATATTTTAGTTAGCAAAATTATCATCATGCTCGCACCTTCTTTACCGATTATTTTTAGAGGTATAAATGTTTTTCCTAGTGCACTCTCTAAAGCTCTATATTACACTATGAAAAACAAACCTCAAGAAATGTCTGTTTATCATCAATTGATAGAATCTGATTTGTTTAGAATTTGGCATCAAGAACAACAGTTTGCACAACCAAATATCAACATCAATGAAATCAAACTTTTTGCATCCAGAAATGAATATGGCTATGGCATTTATCGTGTAATGTATGAACTAGATGAAGATATTCCTTGCACAAGTCCTTTGGTTGGAAAATTTTATGTCAACTCCCACACCAGACTTCTCAAAGCTCTTGATGATAACTATGATGAAGGAAATACACATCGCCTACCTTTTGACAAAAACTTAATTGCCTACATTTATGCAAACCTAGGAAAAAGCATTAATAAAATTATATTGAACATAAACTCTAAAAAAGAAAGTGAAAAGACTTCTAATGCCATAAAATTATACAGCATTATGCAAGATAAATATGGACCTGCTAAGCTTGTTAATCTTGGAAAATGGCTTATAAATTCATCTCAGAGCATTATAGATAGCTATCACAATATCAAATATAGAAAAGTATTAGAAGCTGGTCTTGAAAAACTTGAAAAAGAAGGAAACATTACTGCTATATACAATTTTCTTGAAAATGATGAAGCTAAACACAGAGATGGTTATGAATATACGCTTGCAATAAAAAAAATGAACAGTCTTTCTAGTGAAAAGAAATTCTTAATGACCAATGGTCAAAAAATATTAAGTGATGCTAGAAACATTGCTACAAACATCGTTGCAATTGCAGGTATTTTTACAATGATTGCTTCTTTTGTGTTTAGTGTTATCAACTGGATGAAATGGTAAGAACATGGTCAAAAAAACATTCAAATCAATGTCTATTCTCCAAAAACTACTAACAATTGCAACAATTGGTCTTGTAATTTTCTGGACAATTCCACTCTTTATTTTGTTCTTTATTGGATTTTTACCCACTTTTGCCGCATTTCTTACAAATAAGAGAAACAAAAACCAACTTATCACAATTTGCTGTTTCAATATTGCAAGTGTAATTCCTTATACTTTCAGAGTTTTTGAGAATTTCACGGTTGATTCCGCCATAAACATCGTGACAAATGTTTTATCTTTGATTGTAATTTTTGGACTTCCAGGCATAGGCTTATTCTTGTTCAATCAAATTCCAAACATTGCAACAAATATTGCCAAGACAAGAACTAAAGCAAAGCTCAAAGAAATTGATAAAAACTTGGAAAAACTTGGAGAAGAATGGGGAGATAAAAACTTTTTAGAGAAAATTAGCCCTAAAAAATAATCTCCCCAAATCTTACTGTATTGCTCCTACAATTTTTTGAATTTTCTTAATGGAACCAAGTTCAATTTGTCTCACTCTTTCCTTGGATATATTATATATTTTGCTCAAATCATCAAGCGTTGAAACATCTTCGCTCAATCTTCTTTTGAATAAAATATCTTTCTCACGGGAATTTAGAATTTTGACGGCTTCATTAAAAAGTTTCTTTCTTTTAGACATCACTTCATAATTCGCATACACATCTTCTTGATTTGGTTTTTTGTCCGCAATCAAATCAATAAGCTCTTTATGACTGTCTTCTGAAGAAGAAATAACATAGTTTAGGGAACTGTCTTTTGAACTCATTCTCTGGTTCATATCCTTAACATCCTGAACACTAACACCCAAAGAAGTTGCAATTTCTTCAATAACATTATCTGATAGTGATCTATCGCTAACGACATTGAGATTATTTTTCATTTTTCTCAAATTGAAGAAAAGTTTTTTCTGGGCAGATGTTGTTCCCACTTTAACCATTGACCATGAATTAATAACATATTTTTGAACATATGCCTTAACCCACCACATTGCATAAGTTGAAAAACGATATCCCCTAGTTGGATCAAACTTGTTTAACGCATTAATCAAGCCAATATTACCTTCTGAAATCATTTCACTCATAGGTAATTTATATCCCTTATACTGGTAAACAATTTTAACAACCAGTTTCATATAAGCCGTAATAATTTTACGAGCTACTCTAGGATCTTTTGTTCTCATATAAGTTGTTGTTAACAACAACTCTTCCTCTGCAGACAAAATAGGATAAGCAGCAACTGCCTGCAGGTACCTGAACAAGTTAGTCTCTGGAGAAAAGTCCATTTCGTTTAGTCCATTAACTTCACTCATAGTATTAACCCTCCGATTAACAGAATTTCATACTAAAAGATTTTAAATAATCTTCAATACAACCATTAGTATATATTACTAATACATAGAATTATGATAATCATTATCGGTTAATTTAAATAGGCATTTTCGAGGGAAAACATAAGGGATGACAAGTCTTCTGGAAGCTCTGATTCGAAGAAAACTTTTTGTTTTGTTCGCGGATGAATAAAACCTAAAGTTTTAGCATGAAGCGCTTGTCTTGGAAAATCATTTATCATTTTTTTCAAATTTTCATCAGCAAATTTAAGTGATGATTTTCCAGATTTAGAATAGGTCTTATCACCAATCAGATTATGACCTAAACTCGACATATGGACTCGAATCTGGTGTGTTCTTCCTGTTTCAAGAACGCATTTGATTTTTGCTGCTGCCAAACCATAGTTTTGAAGAACTTCATAATTTGTAGCTGCTATTTTTCCACCAGATTTCACAATTGCCATTTTTTTTCTATCTGATGTACTTCGTCCTATGCTAGCTTCAATTCTTCCAATTTTAGGAGATGGAACACCATAAACAAAGGCAACATAAGTCCTCTCGATGGAATGCTCAAAAAACTGTTCTGAAAGTGCTCTATGTGTAAAATCATTTTTCGCAACAACAAGTAAACCACTCGTTTCTTTATCAATTCTATGCACAATTCCTGGTCTTTTAACTCCACCAATTCCAGACAATTTATCTTTACAGTGAAATAACAAAGCATTCACAAGTGTTCCTGAATATGCCCCTGGTGCGGGGTGAACAGTCATCCCCACAGGCTTATTGACCACAATTAAATCATCATCTTCAAAAACAATCTCTAATGGAATATCTTCCGCTATGGGATCTGCCTCTTTCAAATCGGGAATTTCAACTTGATAACTTTCGCCCACTTTAACCTTATATGAATTATCGGAGATTGTATCATCATCAAGTGTCACAAAACCACCATTTATCAAACGTTGAATTTGCGAACGAGAAACTTCAGGAAGAGAAGATGTAAGAAATTTATCTATTCTTTCACCTTTTTCTTCAACTATGGGACTAATTATTATATTATCTGTCAGATTATTCATATTAAGTTTGCGAAAATTAAATTAATGTTATATCATCTGTAACAGATTACAAAAAAAACTTTATTTTGCAAGGAATAAGATTAATGAACAGCCTTAAAATCATTAAAGCCGTTGTTTTTTTTCTAACATTTCTGATGATTGCCGGTCTTATTACACTTTCTTTGATTATTTCAAAAAAGGTTAAGAAGACACCTGTTCAAATTGCAACAGAGATTTCTCTTGAACAACCTCAAGGTACAGAAATCCAGCAAATTTCTTCAAATGATAAGTTTTTATATGTCTTAATTAAAAATCAAGCTTCTAAAGATAAAATCATAATTATTAACACTGAAAGCGGAAAAACCGTTTCAACAATTAGTATAAATTGATGGAGATTAAAATGAGTTCTGAAAATGGAAAAATCATCAAAAAAATCAAAATAAAAAAACCAATCAATTCTCCTTTAACCCCTGAAAGCGAAAGCATTATAGATTTTGACAGTCTGGATAATGGTGAAGATATCTCTTTTGAGAGCATTTTTGGAAATACAACACACCAAGATTGGGAAGAAAAAACAAAAATTTCTGAAAACTATGAAAAAGAAAAGCAAAATAAAATTGAGGAAAAAGAAGAACAAGATGATTTCGACCAACTTCTTTATGACTTCATCACCAATGATTGCGAACCCACTGAGGATCTCAAAGACATCAAAGAAAGTTTAGCTCAAATCGAAAGAGATGAGCAAATAAAGAAAAAAAGTGATGATGAAGTTCAGAAAAATCTCTTAGAAGAAGAAAAAGCATTATTTGATGCTTATAGAAATTTTGTAGCTTCTATTGATGAAATTGCCCAAGATGCAAAACTTTCAAAACCCAAATTTTCAATTAGAGCATCTGTCCTATATCCTAAATTCAAACCAAGCATTGGTCGAAAAATTGCAAAAGACACGCTCATTGGTTGGGATTTAATGATGAAAGCTCATCCAAGCAGAATTTCGAGCATCGAACCAACAGCAACAGACGAAGAATTATTGGATTTTGCAGAAAGAACAACTGACGAAAACCTACAAATGGCAATTATATCTTATGTTGAAATCCTTATAGAAATTGAAAGTTGCGAGATTTCCTATGAAAAAAGAAAAGTGACTTATCAACGAAAAACGATCGAAAAAGAAATTTATATGGAACATAAAAGAAGAGAAGAACGAGCTCAGAAATATATTGCACAAATTAGAAAAAAAGAATTTCCAATTGATGCAGATAGATTGGTTCGAAACTTTTTCAAGACTTCTAAAAAAGATGCTGATGGTGCATTTCATGCCCTTACGACATCTCCAGCAACTTTTGCTCCAATTGACTTTAACAAGATCAAACCTCGCCTTTTTGGGCTTCTCAAAGTTACACCTCAAGATGGTGTAAAAATAAACAAAAAAATTGGAGAATTCCTAAGGTATCTGAGAGTTTGATTACAATTTTGTTAAATTTTAGAGAAAATTAAATAATATTAGACAAAAAAGTTTTTTTATAGTAATATGAAACAAAGTAAAAAGGTTTTATGAGGCAACAAAATGGCAAAAGAACCAAATATATTAATAAGAACACCTTCAGCTCCTGTTAAGAGCAATGCAACTCCTGTTAATATCAGCAATATTAACATAGGTTCTCTAAAAGTTGTTCTTCCTCCACAAATTCCTGGTGCAGAAACATCAAAAACTTCTGATGGAAAATTCAATATGCAACAACTTCAGAAATTTGAATATTTTGCTAAATCCAACATAACTCCTAGCCCTGAAACAGCTAAAACACAAGACTGGAAGGACTATGGCGAATTTCTGAATATGGACAAAGAAAGCAAGAATAAAATTGCTTCTGAGTATTCTGCATGGAAAAAAGAAAATGAACCTGTGAATGAAGTAGCAAATGATACCCAACAAACTCAAGAAGAATCAAATGAAGCTCCTGCTACTGGTGGAAATCTTTCTATTGACGATCAAATCAAAGCATTAAAAATCAAAGACAAAATGGGACTTCTTTCTATTGATGATAGAAACAATCTTGACAATCTTGAAAAGGCTAAAGCAAAAGAAGATGTTCCTGAAGTTAAAAGAAGAAATAAGCAACATGAAGACCCTGTTGAAGAAGATAAAGGACCTTTTGAACAAGGTGATATTATTGACTATATGTACAATAAATGGCTTATTGCAGGCGCAAACTGGACTTGGGTAAAAACTGACAAACACATCAGAAAAACTGGCTATGCTATGGCAAATGCTTTTCAAGACCAACTTAGAAAAAATAGAGAAGCAAAAGCTGCTAATAAAAACGCAAAAACAACCAAAACAAAAGAGTTTGATGCTGATACGAACTTGAAACTTGCTGAAGATTTACAGAATAAGTATAATCGTACAGACGAGAATATGGAAAAAATTGTCAAAAGACACAAGCTCATTGCCGAAGGTAAGTTTGATGAAGCTGGTGTGAGTGATGACTTCAAGAAAAAACTTGAAGAAGGCGAGAAAAAATATGGCAAGAATTACGTTAAAGACTATTGCAACAATGTCATTGAACATACTAAGGATATGTCAGAAACTTTCAAACATATTCAAACAATTTCTTCTACCATTGTACATGCCGAAGTGGATATGCTCAAAATCAACAATGTAAAAGAAGGCGAGAAAGATGCAAGTCATCTTAGCAAACGTCAAGATGATGTATCCATACACATTATTTCGCAAATAAACAAAATTTCTAAAGAAGGTGGAGATGTCCCTGCCTTCATTAAGACACTTTCAGAAAAAGCCAAGGGAGCAAAAGAATTTGCCCAAGGAGAAATTGAAAAAGACAATGTAAATGAATTTGGAAAAAACAATATTCAAAACCAAAACTTAAATGAAGTTATGGATATGATTGTTAATGGTGAAAAGCCTAAAGAAAACGAACAAACACTTATCCAAGCATTGAATAATAACTATTCCAACAAAGAACACATGGACAAAGCTTTCGAAGAAAACTTTAGCAAAAATGCAGAAGTGACTTGGAGAAAAGAAAATAATATGGACAGAAAAGAAAATATTGAAAAGCTCAAAGAAAACTTAAAAAGCAAAGACAAGCTAAATTCTGGCCGTGTTGATATTCTTGAGACAACTCGTGACAGTGAATATGGTGGACAGAAAAAGTTTGAAAACAACTTCAAAAACACTGGCACCCAAAGGTAAGATTGTTAAACATGTTAAAAAATATATTATTTTTGATAAAAATTCTACTTGTAAGCCTGATTTGGAGTATTTTATATTTCTCAGGCTTACATTTCGTTTTTTCACATTTCTGGAACTTTGATATTTTTTATGTCGAATATTGGCGCACCATTCTTGAATTTTGGGATGGTGGTGGCATTATTAAAACAGGAAAAGATGTGGCACTCATTGCAATGATTTTCCTTGCATTGCCAATCTGGTTATTTTCCTTAATCAAGCTTTGCAAGTTCAAATACAGCCAAATCATAATTTACCCTGTCAAAATTTATGATCAATACCAACTCAAAAAGTACAACCCTAATGACACCAGAATTGTCATTAAGAACCTCTCAACAAAAGCTGAAAAAGTCACGATTGAAGACCTCATAAATCAAAAAATTAAAGAAAAGAAAAAATCAAAAGAAGAAGATGGATTAGAAGCAGACAAAATTCGTTCATCAATTCAAGATAAAATAAAGAACAAAAAATAAGGTCTTGTTAACCAATTTTTGCTACTATGAACAATAAAAAGCGCTTATGGAGAAAAGCTTGAAACCCTTAATAGTCATGATGAGAATACTAATCGTCGGTTGCTTCTGGAGCATATTCTTTCTGGAAGGAATTCGAGTTATCATGCTCAGAAACTGGCGTTTTGATATCATAAGCTATGATCACTGGGAATATGCTTGGGATTTATGGATGAGCGGTTGGGTCATCTCTGACGCTAAAGAATGGGCTTTTGTACTTATTCTTCTCACTTTCATTCCACTTTGGATCACAGGTTGGGCTGCTTTAAGCATCGTCAATTGGGAAAATATTTTCTTAAGTATCTTCAGCGCTCCACTTGAATTATTGAAAAAAGTTTTCCACAAACAACTTGTTGGCATTATGAAAATTAAAAATGCAGCAACACCAGTGAAAAGAAAGCTTTCATATAAAGAAGTTAGACCTAAAGGAACAAGACCTTTAGCAGAAGAACCTCTTGTCAAAAACACATCTGCACCAAAATCTGTTTCTCGCCCTAAAGATTCAACAGCAACTAAGAATGCTTTAAAGAGAACAAAGAAAAATGTTGGCATAGAAACAACAGCTCAAACCCAATCTGGAAGTGGTTTCCAACATTCTCTTCTGTCCATGGATAATAATGAAGATGAAGATGATGATTTTGTTTTCAATTTTGATGCTTTTGATGTCGAATCTGCTCCTGAACCTAAGGAAGAAACCAAATCTTATAAGGCTAAAGACAGAGACAAAAATCGAGATAACAAATCTAAAAATTCAAAGACTCGAGAAGATAATCGTGAAAACAATCGAGATAACAAAGACAGAAATAATAAAGATAGAGACAAGGACAGAGATAAAAATCGTAAGAATAAGCCAGAAGCAAAACCTCAAAACTCTGGAAATATCTTTGATATCATCAAACAAAAAGGTTATGAAATTATCACAGGAACAACCATCAAGAACACGTTGGTTGATTTTATTGGTGTATCTAAAAAAGAAATTTGCGTTTGCCTTCTTGATAGAGAACCTGGTGATTGGTTGGCAGATGAAGAAAAATTCAATGATGAAGAACCATTATGGTTTTCCGAAAGTTCACATAGAATTTCCCCAGTGAGAAAAGCTGATATTGTTAAGAAATATCTTGAAGATATTCTTTCTGAAGCTGATTACAACGTTAAGATTAATGCTTTTGTCATTATACAACTTGGAAATATCATTAATGCTGAGGATATGCTAAATACTTGGAATGATATGAATATCTCCGTTACAAGAATTGACAGAGGAACTCCAAAAGATATAATGCTATTTACAAAAGCTCTTGGTGAAGCTGATGAAAAAGTTTCAGACAAGGACTTTGAAGAAATTAAAAAATTAATTCGTAATATTAAATAATACATATTTTAGAGAGAAATTATGAGTGAAAGAGGCGAAGAGTGGGAAGAGTATGACAGAGCCGTCCGATGGATGGTTTTAACATTTCTGATTTCTTTTATAATCACAATCATATTTGCAATTTTTGTAATGCCTTTGGCGTATCTTATTGGTAATGGAATCTCAAAAGATAGCATTGCAGATGTGTCCAGATTTATGAGCACTATTGGTAATCAACCAGGATATTTATTTTCGAGATATTGGATTTGGTTCAAACAGCTTTCAAGTCATCAAGGAGAATTTTCAGTTGCACTTTGGCTTCCAATTTTACCTTTTATCTCTTTACCAATTGGCATCATTACAGGGTTAATCACTAATCCTTATCGTATGCAATCCAACATTCATGGTTCTGCTCGTATGGCAACTTATGCAGATGTCAAAAAGATGAAACTTTTTGATGGTTTTTGTCAGGTTATTGGGAAATTTTCAGGAAAGATGCTCAAACTTCCAGAAACCCTTGCTACCCTATGTTGCGCGCCTCCAGGAACTGGTAAAACAGTTGGTGTTGTAGTACCAACAATCTTCAACTCTCAAGGATTAAGTTTAGTTATTAATGACCCAAAACCAGAACTTTGTTTTACAACAACTGGTGCAAGAGCTAAAGAAGGTCCTGTATTTGTCATCAACTGGGGCGCAGAAGACAGCCCTTCTGAAGGTATCTATTATCCAAGTTGGAATCCACTTTCTCCAAATGCACTTCCAACACAAGGTCCTGAAAGAGATATGTATGTTGACTCCATGTGCAACATTTTGGTGGAAGACCCTAAAGGCGGTGCTGACCCTCACTGGTCTAAAACGGGTCGTGCTGCCCTCACTGGTTTCATCCACTTCATTGCTTCTAAATGTGAAAGAGCAAGAGCAAATGACTATTTTATCTCTAGGATTTATGAAAAAAAACTGGACGAAGAAGATAAACGTGTTTTGGAAAGCTATTATCTTGATATGCATGACCCACAAGCTGGACGTGCTGTTCAAAACTTAAGAACAAACAACATCACAATCGATAACTATTTACCGATTGGAACTTGGGCTTTGCTTCCTGAAAAATGGATTGGGCACGAATCTTGTATTGCGATGATTTTGGAATGGATTACTGAAGCTCAAATCAAACAATCACAGGACATTAAACGAAGAATGGCAGAAGGCGATCAAATGGCTGCCATGGCAGATCCAATGAGAGACCTCATTGAAGAAGCAATTGATGAGGCTAGAAAATTTGGATATTCTGCTCGTTGTATTGTGGAACTGAGCCAACTTTCGGCAATGCCAGATAAAGAACGTGGCTCTGTGCTTTCAACTGCTTTTTCAGGTATTGGTATCTTCAAAAACTCTGCTGTTGTTTCTAGAACAAGTTTTTCTGACATCCACTTTAAAGACCTTAGAGGAATGAAAGACCCAATCACTGGAGAGTGGAAGCCAATTTCTGTTTATCTTTCTGTTAACATCGTAGATGCCCGTGCACTAGGTATGATTAGTGGAACATTTATTGAATTAATGTCTGCATATTTGATTGCAAACCCTCCTAAATTCGTTAATAAAGCTGACGGAAAAATGGGACCTTGTTCTTGTTTATTCGTACTCGATGAGTTCCCTCAAATGCCTAAACTTAAAGCAATTATTGACGGTCCTGCGGTAGGTCGTGGTCAGAAAGTTTCTTATTTGCTCATCGGACAAGATTTGGGACAGATTTCTGGTAAATATGGTAAAGATGATCTTGAAACACTCATTTCTACAACGGCTTGTAAAGTTATTCTTTCTCAGAACAACGAACAAACAGCACAACGTTTTTCTAAAATGGTTGGTAACAAAACAGTTCAAACCACTTCTTATTCCAAAAATGAAAGTGGTTTAGGAAAAGGCGCTAATCCTTTTGCAAAGAACGTAAGCTATCAACTTCAAGGGACTTCTGTGGTTAGTACAACTCAACTTTTAAGTCTTCCTATGCTCAAACAAGTTATCTTAATGCAAGGCTTTATTGATAGACCTATTATGGCAGATTCCCCAAGATGGTATTTGGATAATAAGATGAAAGCTTTGGCAAAAATTCCGCCTGCTCCAAATGTGCCAGATTGGATTGTTGCACAACGTGAAGATATCAACGAAGATATTCTTGCAAAACTTGGAATTGATTATGATCCTGATGAAGATTTTGATGATGACTTCGATGAAGAAGTTGAGGAATAGATTTCAAAATAAAAGCTCCCGATTTGAGGAGCTTTTATTTTTGTTTATTCTTTATCAATTTCTATAAAACGAACTTTATCCAAATAAGCTCTAATGTATTCCTTAACTTGAAAAATTGAGTTATCTGGAAGTTCATTTGGTGCAAACCATTTCAGTTCAGCACATTTCTCTGCTTCCATATTTTTAATTTCTCCGTGCCATTCTTTGCAAGAAAAGACATAATCTGTGTAATGAATATGAACTTGATTCAAACAGACAAGAGCAAATTCAAGATTTGCATCAACACCCGCATCTTCTTTTGCTTCTCTTATCGCAGCATGTGTTGCAGTCTCACCTTCTTCAATATGACCTTGCACAAAAGCCCAATATCCATCTTTATAACCAGTATTCTGTCTTTGCCCAAGCAAAAACTTTCCGTCTTTTTCAAAAATGATATAAACAGCTTGACGTGTAGAATACATATTAACCTCTAAATTTTCCACCAAAAGAAACTGTTTCAACAGACATATCAATCCATTCTATATATACGAAATCAAGCTCAATTTCCAGCCTTTCCGCCAATAATTTTGATAAAACTTTGGCAATTTCAGCTTTGTTTTCAGGAAACCCGATTGCTTTCAACTCTACTAAAGCACCTCGTTCTTCAAAATCATTCCCGAATAAAATATCTGAATTTTTGATAAAATTTATTACCATATGTTCAACAGGTTTATTAAGTGATTTTGCTAGTAGAACTGCAGAATCATAAAGAAAATCAGCTTTTGTTTTTTCATCAATTTTAGAATTTGTATATATATTTAGAAATGGCATTTAACTTTCCTTTTGATTTGCTAGATTTATTTGAGTTGGTCTTTTAAAACTTGGCATCTCTGTTTCTTCCAACTCAATATCCAAAATATTTTCCTTAACTTTTGAAAGATTTTTTGAAAAATAGAAACATTCGGCTCCTGGAACTTCCGCATAAAACTCTTCCAGACCCACAACTTTTTCACCTAAACCCAAGCAAAGAAAAGCTTCATCATCTTGATGTTGATAAATTTTTCTTAAAACTGTCAATTGGCTTAGCGGATCAAAAATATTCAAAACATTTCGGCATAAGATAATATTATATTTTTCATCACCCAAATCATCTTTATAAATATTAAGACGGCGAAACTCTACCATATTCAAAAGATCTTGATTAGCTTGCCAATAAGTCCCGTCAAATGTGAAATTTGCAACAATATCTTTTGCACTCAAACCTTGTTGAATTTCAAAATGAGTGTAATATCCTTTTTGCGCCTTCACAATTGCATCTGTAGAAATATCAACACCAACAAGCTGAATATCCCAACCACTATTTTTGACAATATTCTTAATAGAAATCGCCATAGAATAAAGCTCTTGACCTGTTGAACAGCCAATACTGAGAACTTTTAATGTTTTTTTATTTTTATTTACTTTGAAAAGGTATGGTAAAACTTTTTCGATACACCCTTTAAACGCCTTATAATTTCTACGAAAAGATGTGTTTGTAATCGCTAAAGCTTCAATAATTTGCCAAAGGAAAGTTTTTGAATCTTTTTTATTCAACTCATTGACTAAATATTCCACATTAGGAATTCCTTTTTTTCTAATGAGATTGTCAATTTTATTATTAATGACAAAAGCATCTCTATCAGAAAAAGACCAGCCAACATTTTCCTTCAAGATTTTTAATAAATTGTCATAATCATTTCTTTTCATTTCACTTTTGCTCTATATTAAATCAGCCCGAGAATTTCTAGCTTACTACTCAAAATGTCTTCATCGAAAGGTTTGATGATAAAATCATCAGCACCACTTTCCAATGCTTCCTCAAGTTTATAAGAATCAAATACAGAAGTCATCAAGATAATACTTGGTTGGATAACATGTTCTTGTTGGCGAATCACTCTCAAGACATCTATACCCTCAAGAAGAGGAAGATTATGATCCATGATAATCAATCCAATATCATCTCCTTTGAGATATAAATCCATAACGGCTTCACCATCTTCTGCTTCATAAACTTCAAAACCAAGAGATTGCATTATCTTAGCAATAACCAATCGAATAACTTTAGAATCATCTGCGACAACACACTTCACTATCTTTTTCCTTATTCAACAACCAAATCAAGGCTGTCACTTTCCAATGTCTTGAGACTAAATGGTGTTTCTCTCAAAATTTCTTTAAGATACAAAATTGGAGCATATTGCGCCAAATTTTCGTTCATTTTACCATTTACAACTTCTTTAATAATAAAGATTTTGTCTTTTAGCATGGATTTATTATCTGTTAGCATAACAAGTTTATTTCCATCTTGTTTAATTGAGATTTGACCGCCTCTAACAAAAGTATCAGCTGCAATCATCACACAAAGCATTGCAACTTTGCAAAAACGTCCGTCAGTAACATCCAAATTCAAAGACACTTCATAATTGCCAGATATGGTTTTTATATAATCTGCTGTGGTTTTTTTAACAAGGTCAAGTTGCTCTAAATTGGCATTATTTGTTCCAAAAATCATTCTAAAAAACTTCATACGAGAAGAAAGGATGAAGGAGCTAGATTTCAAAATATTTTTGATATCATCAAGAAAATCCATATCGCCTTCTTCAAGCAATTCAACTGCATTTGAAACTGCACCGATATTGCCTACTAAATCATGACTGATTCTCGTACAAACAAGTTCTGAAATTTCTTGCATTGATATATTATTAGCCATATCTTCTCCTTAATTCTTAAAAATTATAAGTTCCAGTGTTCATAAATTTTTGATCTTCACGAGACATTCTGGTATAGTCCAACTCTCTCAACATTGGGTCTTCAAGATTTAGCTTTCCTGTTGTGGCTTGCATAAATGGTTTATTACCACCTAAACCCCAAATAGCTTCATCTTTATTGTCTGGAACACCATATTTTTGATTGATTTGTTTCCAGAAATCATAAATTTTTATATTTCTGAGATAAATTGCTTTTTGACTGTTGCCTTTGACATTCGAAGCCTCACTTGTATAGATAATTTTATATGACTTATTATTCGTGAAATTACTTGTAAAATTCACCATAATATTTTCTTTGCTATCAAATTTGGAGTAAGAAACAGCTTCAAGATACTCATAATTATCTTTCTTCGAAGTTTTAATCACACAAGCTGCTAATCTTTCGTATCCAACGACCCCGTGTGCACGGCATTCATCTTCTTTTCGCCATTTAATGAAGTTAGGAATTTCAAATTTTTCTCTTGTCTTGCGGTAGCCTCTTCTTGTCAGAGCCTCATCAATCTGTTGAGGTGTCATACGAAGCATTGCTCCAGAAACATCAAAAACTGAAACATTGGAGCGACGCGCACCTTGTTTAGATTCATCCAACATTGTTTTTAGGCTTACAGCCTGTTGTTTAGTTACACTTGAACTCTCTGTCTTTGCAGTTTCTTCAGACTTTTCTTCTTTTTTATCTTCTTTTGTACTTGTAAGCTCTTTTTTAGCATCTTCTCTCACTTTATCGAGCCATGTTTCCCTGTCAGTTCCTCGAGCTTCTGCTTTTGCTTCAATCATACCAGAGAGGGTTGCATCTTTGTCTATCTTATTTCCCTCGTCTTTTTTCTCATCAACTTTTTGCATTTCAACAGTTTTTTGAACAACAGGAGCATTCGCAGGGTTTCCCACTTCTTTAAGATAAGCTTCTTCAACCTCATCGTAAGCTTTTGTTTCCGCTTTTTGAATGGGCATCGAAATTCTTGTCACTTGCTGAGCAACTGCAAAAGTCGAACCATAAACACAAAACAGACCTAAAACTGACAAAAATTTTTTCATTTGAAATTTCTCAATTTATTAAATATTCCACTAAACTATTATATATTTTATATATTATCAAATAAATATTAATTTTTAGAAAACATTCGTGTTTACTTTTGTGGCTTTTCTGGGTAGATTCAACAAAAAACTTAAGAGAGAAAAAATGTCTGAAAATAAAATCAATATAATAGGTGCTGGTCTTGCCGGTTGCGAAGCAGCTTGGCAAATTGCTCAAAGAGGGATTTCTGTTGTTTTATATGATATGAAGCCAGAAAAACGTTCTCCTGCTCATAAAAGCAACAATTTCGCTGAACTTGTTTGCTCAAATTCGTTTAGAAGCGATGACATTCATTATAGTGCAATTGGACTTTTACACCACGAACTTAGAACTGCAAATTCTTTGATTATGAAAATAGCAGATGAGACAAGAGTTCCTGCAGGTGGTGCTCTTGCGGTTGATCGCGAAAGATTTGCTCAAAAAGTGACTGAACAACTTGAAGCTCACCCGCTTATCACCATTATAAAAGAAGAAATCACGAAACTTCCTGATGAAGATTTTGGCTTGACAATTATTGCCACAGGACCTCTAACCAGTGAAGCTCTCGCTCAAGATATTCTCAAAAACATAGATGGCAACACGCTTTCTTTTTATGATGCAATTGCCCCTGTTGTTTACAAAGAAAGCATAGATTTTTCAAAAGCTTGGTATCAATCTAGATATGATAAAGGTGATAAGTTTGACTATATCAACTGTCCAATGTCTGAAGAAGAATACAACAATTTCATTGACGAGTTGCTCAAAGCTGAAAAAGCAGAGTTCCATGACTGGGAAAAAGAAACCTATTTTGACGGATGCCTCCCAATTGAAGTTATGGCAGAAAGAGGCCACAAAACACTCCAGTTTGGACCAATGAAACCCGTTGGACTAACTAATCCTCATTCTGATAAAAAACCTTATGCGGTTGTTCAGCTCAGACAAGACAACAAAGAAGATACATTAAGAAATATTGTTGGTTTTCAAACAAAGATGAAATATGGCGAACAAAAACGTGTTTTTCAACTTATTCCAGGTCTTGAAAATGCTGAATTTGCAAAATTTGGGGGCATTCATAAAAACACTTTCATAAAAAGCCCTATCCTTCTTGATAAATATTTATCTCTCAAAACCAAACCTCATATCAAATTTGCAGGACAGATCACTGGTTGCGAAGGATATATTGAAAGTGCATCCATCGGACTTCTTTGTGGTTATTTTGCCTCTTGTCAAACACTAGGAAAAGAAATTGCTTATCCACCAAGAGAAACCGCACTTGGCTCAATGATTGCTCACTTGACAGATGATACAAACATCGAAAACTATCAACCAATGAATATTACCTTTGGGCTTTTTCCAGAAGTCGATGCTACGAAAGAAATTAATGGAAAACGCAAAAAAATTAAGGGAATAGAAAGGAAAAAGTTGTATACTGAGAGAGCAATGGAAACAATAAGTGAATGGATAAAACTTGTAAATGATTGAAAAAGAATATAATTTAAACATCTTTCCATTTTACCCTTTCTTGATTAAGAAAAAGTATAAGGAAATTGCAATTAGTTATTTCAATTTTATCACTTCTGCAAGAAACATTGCTGATAATGTAAAATTGCAAAGCTTTTCGCGTATGCAAGATTTATGTGAACTTGAAGATGTTTTTTTCTATCAGAGAGAACACAAAAATGAAAAGCTGAGACATATTATTGATGTCAGAGAAAGATTCACACAGGAGCTTCTAGCCCCTGCCTTGGTTGTTGATATTATTAACGCTCTTAAAAAAGATGCTTCCGACTTCACTTATGAAGTTCGCGGACAACTTGTTGAATATTATAAAAATTATTCAGGCACGATGGGACGGTTTCTCCTCGCCCTTTTTGATGAGAATCCATCAACTTATATGCCTGCAACATCTTTGTGCACCGCTTTTCAGATTTTGAACAATTTAAAAAATATGAAATATGACGGAATGATTATGAAAAGATTTTATATTCCTAAGGATTTATTAAATCAATATAATCTCAAGCCCAAAGATCTTTATTATGATGTTATGTCAAATGATACCAAACGACTGGTTAAGGATATTTTGAAAGATGTTAAAGGGCTTTTAAAAGACGCAAAGATTTTGCCATCCATTATAAAAAATGATGGACTAAGAGCGCAATTTTGTGTTTTGCTTTCACTCACACATATTCTTTATCACAAACTTAATGGGACAGACTTTTTGAAAAAAAATGTTAAGGTTTCCAAGTTTGATAGAATAAACGCCTTAATTACCGGAGTTTTGGAAAGTTTTTTTACGCCATACCAAGAAATAAGCATAAAAAAACTCAATAGAAAATGAACTTATAAAGGTAAAAAATGAACTCGAACATAAAGAATTTTGTTAGAAAAACTGGTGGCAGTTATTTCTGGGGAATCAGAATCCTCCCAAAAGCTCAGAGAGAAGCTTTATATACAATTTATGCCTTTCATCATCACATTGATGACTTCGCATATAATCCAAACATTTCCAAAGAAGAAAAAAAAGAACTTATTGGTGCTTGGCGAGAAGAATTTAATAATATTTTTGACAAGAAAGTTCCTTCTACTGAAATTGGTCGTAAAATTTATAAAAACTGCATGAGATTCAAACTTCCAAAAAGTGAATTTATCAGACTTTTAGATAGCATCTCTCTAGATGTGGAGAGACCATTAAAAGCCCCTAAGTTGGATATCTTCAACGAATATTGCCGTGGAGTTGCTGGTGTTTTATGCAATTTTTCACTCAGAATTTTAGGTTGCAATGACGAACCTTTGATTGAAGAACTTTCAAACACCATTTCAAGTTCTGTTATGATCACAAACATTCTTAAGGACATCAAAGATGCTTCTAAACATGATCGTCTTTATATTCCACAAGAATTCTTAAAAAAAGCTGGCATATTCGAAACAAATCCAGAAAAAGTTATCATCAATAAAAATCTGAATATTGCACGTCAGGAGCTTGCAGAAATAGCTGAAAAAAATTATAGAAAAACATATAATCTGATTGAAAAACTTGACAAATGTTCTGCAAAGACAGTTAGAAGCATGACAAATATTAATAAAAAATATTTTGAGATTATGCAAAAACGTGGTTGGGAAGTTATCTCTCCTAAACCAAAAATTAGTCGCATTTATATGTTTTCACTTGCTGTCAAAGGACTTCTAGGAAGAACTGCATAGTGAATATCCTCCGAATAAAAAAGCTCTCTTTCGAGAGCTTTTTTCTAATCCATAGAATTTAGAACTTCTATTTTTTCCTCAATGAAACTATTGTCATAAACCATCTTAGGTTCCTCATAAGGCATTCCCTCATTTATTTTGGTCTTAGCTTTTTCAATATCCACTTCTTCAATATCTTCTTTCAGAACAATTGCATGTTTCCATTGGAATGTTGCTTCAATTTTACGGCCTTTTCTAAAATAAGCATCTCCCAAATGTTCATTTATCAAAGCATTTCCTGGTTCCAAATCTGAAGCTTTTTCAAGATATTTTGTTGCTTCATCGTATTTTCCAAGCTTATAGAAAGCCCAACCAAGACTGTCAACAATATGCCCGTCATTTGGCGCCTGAGTGTAAGCATCAATCAACATTGAAAAAGCTTCTTCAACATTTTTATCATGCACAATCCAACTATATCCAAGATAATTCAATACAAGATAATGATTTTGACTAAGCTCAATCGCTTTTTTCAAGTTTCCTTCAGCATTTTCCCAATCACCATTACGGTCATAGGCAACACCAAGTGCATAAAAGGCAGTCCAATTGTCATTTGTCACTTCTGGAAGAGTTTTAATAGCATCATTATAATACTTAATTGCTTCTTTGAAGTTTTCCTGCATCCTAAGTGAGTCTGCAAGCCCCAACAAAACATTATAGTCATCTGGATTATCACGAGACATTTCTCTTAGTATTTTTTCAGATTTTCCATATTCTTGCATCATTGTATAGTTATTTGATTTTTTAAGCTGTGCTGTATAATAAAGCAAAGAATCTTTCTCAATTGAGTCATACTGAGCATTTGCGGCACCATACATCCCTCTACTCTCCAAGATATCAGCTAAGAGCAATTTAGCTAAATCATAATTTTGATTGGAATAAATAGACAAGCAAATAAAGACGTGTGCTAAATCAACACCAACTGGACCTTGACGAAGAACTGTTGTGATGTTGAACAAAGCTTCTGCCAAACCATCTTGAGCATTTACAATTATTCTCTTTGTTTTTTCAGGGTCTGAATTCTTAACAGATGCAGACAATTTTTTCAACATATCCACCATGAGTTTATCATCATAATACTTACTAACAAGTTCGACTGCTTTTTCTTTTTCACCATTACGAATATAGAAATTTGTGATGATTTGTAAACTTCTAAAAGACATTTCTGTACTTGCTTCATCAACAATCACACCATAGTTTTTATTTGCAGCTTCAACATCATTAAAATAGTCATTAATCATTCCTGCATGGAAATTGTATAATGCTCTAAAACTCTTATCTTTAGAAAGATTATTCAAACTTGCTAAAGCCTCTTCTTTTTTGCCTTCTCCAACATAAGCCCACGCAGCCATTAGTGGATTGATAAATTCCTCATAAACTTGTCCCTGAAGATTTTTAATTGTTTCAAGTGCTTGAGCATATTGCTTTTGATTTATCTCATCTACGGCAACAATAATATAAGTGAAATTGTTTTTATCACCATTCTTGATTGACTCCTTAGCATAGACAGAAGCCTCAGAAATTCTTCCTTCAGAAGCTAGAATGATGTATATTTTACTCACAAGCTCTTTATCATCTGGATTTTGTTCTAAAAATTTTTCATAGAAATCTGCTGCCGTATTAAAATCACGGCGCAAGTGTGCCACTCTTCCCGCAAGATATGTACCATATTTATTATTTATATAAATTGTTTGGGTTTGAGCTTCAGTTGCTTTGTCCGTTTTCACAAAGATATTTGAACAAGAACTAAACAAAACAATACTCATCAGAGATAATACAAGACATAAAACTTTGGTTCTATTCATAACTAAAAAACACCTTAATCCGAGCTACACCATTAGAAACAATTCATTCTATACTTTGTTTTTAAATCAAACAACAACAAAATAGATATATCATATATATTGTGCAAACAAATGATTATTCTTGCAAAAATTGAGAATTCGTTTAGCTTAAGAGACATGAATGAAAATACGATGACATTGGAACAAACTGTTGAGTGGCTCATGACCGCGGGTGTTGATGAAACACTTGGTGATGAAGCATATTCCTTGGGTGCAGCTCAGACAGAAATAAAAAAAGTTGAAGCAAGAAGCTCTTCATCTCGAGAAACAGCTTCTTCATATCTTCCGCAAAACACAATTTCTGCCTGTCAAGATTCCCGAAAAATTTGTGAAGAATCTTTTTCACTTGAAGAACTAAAAGAAAAAATCTTGATTTTTGAAGGATGTTCCATCAAACAAACAGCTTCCAACACCGTTTTTGGTCAAGGTTCTGTTCAAGCTAAAATTATGTTCATTGCTGAAGCACCAGGGACTGATGAAGATCGCTATGGCATTCCTTTTGCAGGAAACAACGCCATTCTTCTTGATAAGATGATAAAAGCTGCCGGCTTTAAAAAAAGTGATTGCTACTTTGCAACAATTCTTCCATGGAGACCTCCAGGCAACAGAACACCAGCAGAAAGTGAAATTTCAATATGCCTCCCTTTCATCAAAAAACAAATTGAATTGGTTTCTCCGCAATATATATTCTTACTTGGTGGAAGTACTGCAAATGCTTTGCTTGATATTAGTGAGCCAATTTCAAAAATTCGTGGGAAATGGCTAGAATATAAAGTCAAAAATAAAACAATAGATACGATTACTAGTTTTCACCCTGAATATATTTTCAAAAATCAGGAGCAAAAAGCAAAAACTTGGTCAGATTTGTTGAGAATTAGAAAAAAATTCTCATAAATATTATCTTTTTGTTCACTATTTGTAGATATTATTATATAAGATATATTAAGGTATTAGGTTATCTGCTTTTTTAACTTTATTAATAGGATAGAAAAATGAGCAACAAAAAAATATTTCTTAGTGCACTCAGTTTAGCTCTCGTTATGGGAACTGGTTATGCGAACGCACAATTGGCTTCTATAGGTGGAACACAAGCTGCTTCAAGCTCAACCAACAAAGCACCTGTTCCTGTTGCAGAACCTCTTGCAGATGAAGCTATTTTGTTCAAAATTCAAGACATCTCTCCTGTTAAAAACAGTGATGGCAAAGTGACATCTTGTGACTATTCAGCTGTATTCTTTAACCGTACAAATGATACACTTACAGGTGCATCTCTTGATTTTATTTGGGAAGATAAAACACTTGAAGAACTCGCAAATGAAGACAAGCCTGCTGAAGATCAAAGAGCTAGATCATATAATAATAGAACAACAGATGAAAACAAAATTTCTTCTTCAATTGAAATTTCAAACATCAAATCTCTTCGTCAAGCAACTATCCGTTCAAGAATTCAATCAGACCGTTGCTTTGTCTTGATGGAAGAAATGACTGTTAAGCCAAAATCTTGCACAATGGAACTTGTTTATTCATCTGGTGGAAAAACAACAAAAAATTGTGGCTAAATGTTTAAATATGTTGACCAAACAAGTTTAGAGTAATACAGAGAATTTTCTGCGGAATCTCCTGCTGAAGAAGCAAAAAAACCACTAACTAAAAGAGAAATTATCAATAAAGATATTGATAAGCAAAACAAAGGTGCAATTGCAG
>JBKEEF010000012.1:0-362050 GCA_047975765.1 Alphaproteobacteria bacterium | reverse complement strand
TTATGTAGAGGGTTAATGATCTGGTGGCTTTAGCGAGAGTGTCCCACCCGATCCCATTCCGAACTCGGCCGTTAAACCTCTTAGCGCTGATGGTACTTCGTCTTAAGACTCGGGAGAGTAAGTCGTCGCCGGATCATTAACCCCCTACATAATAATCCTATCAAATTGTTATTTATTACTTAAAAACCCCTCACAGAAATGTGTAGGGGTTTTTGTCTGTTTATCTTTAAGCTCTGAAATCCATAAGGAATATTGCTTAGGGCTTAGAAAACCCTTAATACCATTAGTCGGGTGCACACGACTTAAAAAACGTGTCGACCTCAACCTATCTCTTATGGGTGGATGTCGGCGAATAAGGTTTTGACTGAATAAGTCGAGCCGTTTTATTGGTATACGGTTTTCTAACATCCGCCCGCCTTTTTATATGGCGGGTTTCTTTTATTCTAATACTTCCCCAAAGTATGAGAAGGAAACTTGTCGGATGATGTGAAAATTGTTCGGCAAGTTTTTTGTGAGATATATAATACTTTTTAAGATGTTTTGTTTATAAGATTTGAAAGAAAGACTTTAAGAAAGAAAATATAATGGAAAAAACAAATGTTATGCGAATTTTAGATAAAGCAGGGATTGAATATAAGGCATATTCGTATCTTGGCACAGGAGCGGTGAGTGGTGAAGAAGTTGCTCTTGCTTTAGGAGAAAATCCCGAGCAAGTTTTCAAAACACTAGTTACTGTTGCGAAGTCCAAAAACCATTATGTCTTTCTCATCCCTGTAAAAGAGGAGTTAGACCTTAAAAAAGCAGCCACAGTAGTTGGTGAAAAAGCTGTTGAAATGATTAAGCAAAAAGAACTTCTTCCGCTTACTGGTTATATTCATGGTGGATGTTCTCCAATTGGAATGAAAAAACAGTTCAAAACGATAATCGATTCTACGGCACAAAATTTTGAAACAATCGTTTTTAGTGCTGGAAAAATTGGCTATCAAGTTGAAACTTCAATAGATTCTATTTCTCAAATTATCCCATTGCAACTTACAGATGTTTTAAAAAAATAATTTTATTATTAAACCTTGATTTTCTTCCGCTAATGATTACATTTCTCTTATGATTTTGATTTAAACTTTGTGTTTATATACTTTAGTTTATATGTTTTGTATGATATTGAACAAAGGTTTTGTTACAGTTATATTAAATTTAACCTTATTCATTGCAAATAACATCAAATTAAACCTATAGTAGCAAAAAGGTATTGACATAAGAGTTTAATATTTATAATCTATAGTTGATCTTGTTATTGAGTGTCAACTTCTATGATGCTCATTTGGGGAATTGTATTAGAAGGATTATTAAATTATGTATAAGGGAACTGTTAAGTGGTTTAATGTAAAAAAAGGATATGGTTTTATCATTCCTGAGGAATCGTCAACAAAAGATATTTTTGTGCATATTTCAGCGCTCGAGAAAACAGGGCTTAAGCACTTAGACGAAGGACAAGTTGTTACCTACGAAACTTATGACGATAGAGGTAGACAAGCAGCAGGAAATGTTGCAGTTGTGCAATAATAAGACAAACCTAGTAAAGATTTGATTTTATAATAAAGAGCTTTCAATGAAGGCTCTTTATTTTTTGTTAGGATTGAGATAGGATGCATGAAGTTTAAAAATAAAGAGGGTATAATGACTAGAATTAATTTAGTTCCTGTCGAAGAAATTTCAGATCAGCACCTTATGGCAGAATATAGAGAATTGCCAAGAATTGTGAATGGGGTGATTGATGGAAAATTAAAAATCGAAAATATACCAACTGAGTTTTGTTTAGGTAAAGGGCATGTGAAGTTTTTTGTAAATAAAATTCACTATTTAGTAAATCGATATCATGAAATTTATCAAGAATTGAAATTTAGATCATACAACTTGACTCTCACAGCTAACGCATTGCAAAAAAAAGTTTTTGAGAGTGACTATGATTTTGAAGTCGAATATATTTTTACGAAAAAAGATATTGAAGTGTCAAAAAAGCGTCTGATTGAAAAAGTTTCTCAGAAGCCTGAATGGTATAAATGGACCAAGCGAAAAAGACCTTCTTATTATTAAATATTAGATAAAAAAGTCTTGTCACTAAGAGTGATATGAGATAAAAGAAGGGCATTAAAATAACAATAAGGCGTTTCTAAAAATGATTTGGTTCGAAATTTTCTTGCTTTCTCTAGCACTCTCAATTGACGCGTTCCTTGTTTCTTTTTCATGTGGTGCTGTTGTTAAAAAGAATAAAAACAAAAATGCATATAAGATGGCTGCAGCAAATGGTTTTGCACAATTTGCCATGCCTGTTTTGGGATGGTACGGAACAAACAGCATTAGTGATTATGTAAAAATATTCGACCATTGGATTGTCTTTATGGTTTTTGCAGCACTTGGTCTAAAATTTATCAAAGATGCTTTAGAGGATAAACCTGTTGAATGTGAAGTTCCAAACAAGAAACATATCACTTTCAAAGTTTTGCTTATTGCAGCCTTCGCAACAAGTATTGATGCTTTTGTTGCGGGTGTTTCTCTTTATTTTATGCCCGTTTCCATTTGGTTGGCAGGAATTATGATTGGAATTGTGACTTTTATCAACTCATACATAGGTTTCAAGATGAATCGTCTGTTTAAGAAAATTCCAACTAAATATATTGAAATATTTGCAGGTGTCATCCTTATCACGCTTGGAACAAAAACGCTTATTGAACATATGCTTTCTCATGGTTATGAGGATCTATTGAAGCTGTTCTAAATAAAGCTATCTTTTTAGGAAAAAATGAAATATAATAAGACCACTATTAATTATTATTCAGTATTACTAAAAAAATTTTATCATGAAAACTAAAGTATTTTTCTCGCTCGTTGTATTATGCGTGTTAGTGAAATTTGTTTTGACTGATTATTTCACTCCGGTTGTGGCTATTTCTGCTGTAATCACTTTGTTGATGGTTGCACGGCAATTCTATCTAGTTGAAGTATTAGGAACTCTCTTGGTAAATGTTATGGATGGTAAACGTAGCAAAATTAAGAAATATCTTAATCACAAAAGTTTCAACAGTAGAAATCTGAGAAATGACATTGCCGGCTTTAACTCAGGAAGCCTCAGAGCTCTTCTAGCGGAGTTTTCAAAATTTCCAGAAGATTTTTTGTCTTCTGAAGAAAAAGAAAAGCTTTCGCGAGTTATTGCAGTTGTGGAAGAAAAGTTGAAAGATAAGAAGCCTGTTAAGGCTTACATGACGGAAGCATAGTGATAAAAGATTAATGTAAAAAAGCCCAAACATAAGTTTGGGCTTTTTTTATTTCCATTTAAGTTTCACTCTAGAAAGCTCTCTTCCATCTTCTTTAGATTTAATACTATGGTGGGAGGTTTGATCATCCATAGCTGTTAGAACTTCGACCGTTTCACCATAAAGAGCTTCCTTTTTGAATTCAATTTCTAGTTCTTCTAGGGTGTGTTCCATGTGAAAGTCATTATCGACACTCTCTGTCGCCCAAAGTGGATAGACTGCATTGTTAACATGATTATTCAAGTCGATATCATCAAAACGAATTTTAAACTCTGCAAGGCTTTGAGGTGTAGAAATTTCTTGGAGCTTTGTAAAGTCAGTTTCAAGAGCTTTAAGGGGATTAACAGTGTAGTCCGGAAGGTTATCCTTAAGAAGGATAGGACGTCTTCTCTCATAGTTAATTAAGACCCAAAGGCTGGCCGCAGAAATAATGATATCATCGTTCATATCATAAACAACAAAATCACGCACTGCTCCAAATTTTTTTTCTTCTGAAAGCCATGTTTGGATTTTAATTGTTTCATGAAGCTTGGGTAGGCGGTTGATTTTGATGTGATAGTTTGAACCAACCCAGGCGAAACCTTTTTCCAAACAAAAACTCAAACCAAGTCCTAATGCTTCAGCATGTCTATCTGCCATATCTTGAAAAATGTTAAATAGAGTGACAACTCTTAAAGTTCCATTTTTATCTACTTCATAAGTTCTGATGTCATAGGTTTTTTCAAAAATCAAATTATTCATCATTTTTCATCCTTGCTAACTTACATAAGTAAGATTTTATATATCTGATACTCTTGCGGTTACTTGCAGTGCTTTTGATGTTCCCCTTGCCAGCAGTTGGCTTTTGAAAAACTTCAATGAGGCTTGCAATATCATCTTGATAGGTGACTATAAGCCATTTTGCCGGTTTAGAATAGATTTTTTCAACATTGTTTCCTGAAATTTTATAAATATTGTTGTTGAGAGGGGTTTCCTCAATCAATTTCATGTTGATAAGTTTGGCGACTTGCCTAAAATTTTCAATCATAAAAGCGGGAGAATGTGTTGGAATAAAAAGAGGACCTTCCAAAACTTCATTAATTTTTTCATAATCTTTAATAAAGCCGTGTCCATAACCTTGAAGTTCAGGTGTTTGGTGGTTGTCTGTATATTTTATATCTTTCTCTTCCATTTGAAAACGTAGCTGAGAAAAATAGTTTTTTGCGGTCACAATGCCATAGCTATCTTTTGATGTTGCCTCAAAAGAAGAGTGTAGGTCATTAAAAGTTCCAATAACAACAAAATTATCATCGAGCTTTATAATGTCGTCACTTGTCTTATAAAGAACTTGTATTTTATTTTCTGCCATTTTTGAAAATGAGATACCATACTCAATGATGAGGTCAAGATAGGTGTAGAAATCTTTGTTGCCATAGAATATAACATTCTTTTTTGTTTTAAGAGCGCTCAAAAATGCCAAAAGATACATTTCAGGGTGTGTAGGGTAAACTGGAATGAAGATTTTTTTCTTACGACTTTTTTTAATGAGTGAAACAATCTTGTTGAATGTATCTGATTCTTTGGGTGTATATCCGCTTTGATGAATTTGGCAAAAATCAGCAACAACAAATCTAATTTCGTCTTTCAACTCTCTAAGGCGTGTAATATTTGTTGGCTTTCTAAAATAAGTGCTCGCATCAATTTTCATATCTCCTGTATGATAGAGAGATGTCTCTTTTGTCTTTAGAATGAATCCAAAGCTATCAAAGCAAGTGTGACTGGCGGAAATGACTTCTACATCAATGTTTCCAACCTGAATTTTATCTCCGTCCTTTATAATGTGAAATTCAGGATAATCCTTTTTAGAGACATTAAATGATTTTAAAAGGTCTTCTAAAATTAAAAAAGTGTATTTTCCAGCAAAAAGTGGTGGAAGTTTATATCCTGCTTTAAGATAGTGTAGGATGCCATTTAAATGATCTGGGTGAGAATGGGTTAGAAAAATAGCTTTTGCTTTGTACTCGCCTTGTAAAAGTGCTCTTACGTCGGGAACGGCTGCAACAGAATTTTCAATTCCAAAAGCTTGGTGATTGTCAAATTTTCCCATATCAATAATGATTGAAGTTTCGAAGAAGTTTCCGCCTTCGCTTTTTTCAATGTTAAAATAGTGGTAGCAGTGGCCGCTGTATTGATCTATGTTATTTCCGCCCAGAGGCTGCCAAAAAAAGCCGATGTCTTTAGTTTTATGTATCATCTCAAAAAAAAGTAGTTAATAAGCATAATATGTTTATTAACTACCAAAAAATTTGAATCTTTTCAATTATTTTATTTTGCTTTTGCGATACTCTTCAAGTCTTGCTTCTCTCCAAGCATTCGCTTTGTTCGTTCTTTCATCAGCTGTTATTGTTGGAACTACTTTTTTTGCCACAGCATTACGTTGCTTAATTTTTTCAATTTTTGCAATTTTAGCCGGTTTAGCTTCCGTAATAACATCAGTTAATGGATCTGATGATAAATTTGCTTTAATATCTTCATAAACAGCTGCAAGCTTATTACCATATCTTTGTGCTTTGTGCGGCTTTTTAGAATGATATTGAGTTGCGGCTTTCATCCAGTCTTCATCAGCATTTTGATAAAGGTTTTTAAGGAACTTTGCGCCATATTCGACATTTTTTTCAGGGTCAAATGCGTCATTGAGGTTAGCAAAAGCTTTTCCATGATACATTAAGTTAACCTGCATACAGCCGACATCAATGCTCTTTACACCATTTTTTTGAAGTGTCTTAACAGCAGCAATTGCTTCTTCTTTGGTGTCATAGTAATAACCTTTTCCTTGGGCATTAACAGTCCAAGGCCATGTTGTTCTCTTTTGAAGGGTCTCATCCCATCTTCCAGTCTCAACATTAGAGATTGTTGTCAGTAAGTGTTTTTGAATTTGAAATTCTTTTTCAAACTTTGCCGTAGCATCTACACAAACAAATCTGTCATCAATTGGTTTTTCAACAGCATTTGCTTGTACAGGCTGAATAAACATCAGCAGTATTAAAAATAACATTAAATTTTTTGATACGCCTATCCGCATCCCTCTGTTCCCCCAAAATGTCACAAATATCCCTTATGCAACTAATGTGCCAATTTCAATCTGCTTAATGACCAAAGTACCGAAAGTAATTTTGAGGTTAGTTAAATAAAAAAATACTCATAAGACTATCAAATAAACATATAATCTTAGAGATGGTAAATTCAAAGTAATAAGTAATAAATTAAAAATTCAAAACGGAAGCTAGCATATAAATTATTTAAAATCTAGCAAAAAATTGCCTAATGAAACAATTGAAGTGGAAATTACGGAGCTAATATGTTGAAATTTATTGTTTTTCGTTAGAGTTTGCTCATCTGCATAAAGAGACTTATTAATTTCAAAATGTAATGTATAAATTTTCTTTCTTGGTTGGCAATAATTAAGTGTGATAAAGGCTCCAGCATAAGGACGGTTCAATTCGACTCGCCAATTATATTTTTCCAATATATCTTTCATTTTTGCAGTTATTTGTTCTGGACAGCTTTCATCAAAGAGATTTCCAAGACAAAAATCGACTATTTTTGTTTCATTCATGATATGGCAAATTTTTTCGGGCATTGAATGGCAATCAATAAGAAGGCAAAAACCAAACTTTTTTCTAACTTTTTCAATGATCTGGTGTAATCTTTTGTGGTAGGGGTCATATATTTTTTCAAGACGTAGTTGCGCCTCAGGATATGAAAGAAGTCCATCATAGATTCTCTTGTGTTGAGCAACAACACGATGAATTACGCCTAGTCCAACACGGCAACGACGCATATTAGCACTTTCTGAAACTTTTTCTTTGTCAAAATACATCGTATCATCAAGTTCTATTTTGTCTCGATTTAAATCTGTAAAAGTTCTGTGGATATTTGCAGAGATGAGAGGGATTCCTGCACTTGAAGCGGCTTTTACCAATTCTGTAACGAAAATATCTTCAGAATCACGAAGTTCTTGGGAAGATAAATTTATTTTATCTAAAAAACCTTTTGGAAAAACTTGTCCGCTGTGAGGAGAGGAAAGAACAATAGGATATTGAATATTATCAACGTTAAATTCGTCAAAAACTTTCAAGTTTTTATAGTCAATATCAAAAAGAATATGTTTTTCCGCCATCAAAACCTCCATGTGGTTTCAATATGATACGGAAAAAAGATTAATGTTTTAATAATGTTAAAAATTCCTTGCTTTTTGAAAGACGATATAATATAAAATTGATAACCAAATTTTGGGTGTGTAGCTCAGGGGTAGAGCACTACGTTGACATCGTAGGGGTCAGAAGTTCGAAACTTCTCATACCCACCAATAAAACAAAGGACTTGCGAGATTTTACACCAAGTCCTTTTTCAATCCCAGCAACCAGCCAGCAACCAGGAATTTTATCGGGGCGTACATAATAATTTAAGGAGGTAATAATGTTTATTGCTAATACAATAAAAATACTTTTTGCATTTTTCTCAACATTGTCTTTTTTAATGTCTGCATTATCAAAGTATCCTAATCCACCTAAGAAAGGCGACCTTGTCGTTGCAGACTATCCCCAAAAGCTGTCTTCTGCCATTGGGAAGTCTTCAAAATATAACTTTTTGGGTGCTTTGTTTATGTTTATAGCCCTGGGTGTAGAGCTGGCAATTATGGTTTATGCCTCTATCTAAATGATTACTTCAAATAGCTGTCTTTGAAAGCTTGATAAGTGCCGGTTTTTTTGAAATTTATTTCATAAGTTCCGTCTTCGTACTTGCTTATCTCAACACTATCTATACCTTTTTCTTCGAGCATTTCATATGTTAAAAGCTGTTCTTCATCTAATTTAAGTACGTCTCTTAATAGCCATTGTCCTAGAGCGGAGTTGGGATTTGTCATTAAGGCTTTGCCATTTTCCTGACACACTTTCGCACATAATGAGCTTCCATTAGGTATCTGCAGTGTAAAGCTAGTATCTTTAGCAGGAAAAAAACTGGGATACTTTCTTCGTACTTCTATTGGAATTGGAATATATGCTTCGTTATTGTTTCTTGCTCTGCCATTGGCATTCCATTGGTTGAGCTGGCTCTGTGTAGGAACGTGAATTCCGCCCTTTTCAGAATACAAAGGAAGATATATTGTTGCAACTATAGGATTTGCTTGTTGAGGTTCAATATCAAACTCCCCAGCTAAATACCTTTCAAGAACCTCATAAGGGTCCTCAAAAATTTTAACATCAATCTCTTCTACCGGTTCTACAATAAACTTTTTAAACAGCGTGCTTTTAGAAAGATTGAAACTATAATCATTTAAGCCGTCATTAAAAGAAATAACATTGTTTGCTTCTCGACCAACTTTAAGCCCCTCTAAGTTAATTAATTGCATAGGAGTTTCGTATATCAAAAATTTACCTTTTTCTCTTGATATGCAATGGTAAAGCATATTATTGACATTTATATCGCATATGCCTCCGGTTGTTCTAAGGCGTTCATTTCTTAAATGAGAAATTGCATTTATTATTTGTACAGAGCTCTTGCCAGCAAAGGAGGCTCTATCTTTATTAAACTCCGCAATTTTTTCTATAGGACGTCCGTTTTTGTGTAAAAAGGTTTTTAGACCTATGCCTTGAATCTCCTTACTCGCGTCTAAAGATATATCCGAACGGGATAGGTTTCGGGCATTAAAAGCTTTACAAAAAATGTTTTCAGCCATTCGGTAGTACAAGTATGGTATATCCCCATTGTCGGAGGATAATTTAGATAAAGCTCCTACAATTTTAAGGAGCAAATAATACTTTTCTTTTTGTTCGTCCGGTTGATTTGAAAAAAACATACTATTGCCTATTTTTTATTGTTCAATGCTTTCATTATATTTTTTGCAATAGCTTCAACAACAGGAACTGAAACGCTGTTTCCTATTTGTTTATATACTGCAGAGCGAGGCAGTTCGTCCGGTAAAATAAATGAATCTGGAAACCCTTGAAATCTCGCACATTCTCTAGGGGTAAGTTTTCTAATGTCTTTACTGTCGATAACCAAAGGTACATTATGTCCTCCAGTTCCCATATTGGCAGTTAATGTCGGACATAGTCCGCTTTTGTTTTCTCTAACATATATTCTTCGCCATTGATAAATGGTATCAGGATTTTTTATTTCTTTTTTTAGAAGGTCGTAGTACTTAGTTTGATTGTAATAGAAATAATCGTCAGCAGTTTTATCTACCAGCTCAGATATTGGCTTTAGTTTGTCAATTTGCTTAGGAAATTTAAATCTCTCACTTGCTTCTTTATCTCTAAAGCAAACAATATATATCCTCTCTCTATTTTGAGGAACATTAGAATACTGGCAGGTATTTAAGACATTTGATTTTATGTAATATCCTGCGTCTTTAAGCTCTTTTTGAATAACTTTAAAAGTATTACCGCCATCGTGAGAAGAAAGGTTTTTTACATTTTCCAAAAAAACAACACTGGGTTTAAGAGTTTTAATATATCTTAAAATGTCAAAAAAGAGATTTCCTCTGTCGTCTTTAAATCCTTTTCTATATCCTGCGATAGAAAAAGCTTGGCAAGGGAATCCTCCCGTTAATATATCAATTTTTTCTAAAGTTTTAGGGTCAACTTTAGTCATATCTTCATTTATAACGCGGTGTTTGAAGTTTTTGCTGTATGTATAACAGGCTTTGCTGTCAATTTCATTTGCCCAAGCTAAATCGAATCCTGCATTTTTAAACCCAAGACCAATTCCTCCAATGCCTGCAAACAATTCTCCGACCTTGTACATATGTTCCCTTTTTGTTCTATTTTGTTGATATATTTTACTGTATAACATATTTTTGTCAGATTTACATAAAAAAATCGTTAATTATAACAAAAATCTGAAAAGCTATTGTTTTGCCTTGTTTATTGCTTCAATTATCATATTAGCACATTCTTCTGTGTGTTTTTTTATATCGCAACCCCACAGTCTTATAACAGTCCAGCCCTGTTCCTTTAACAGCTCGTTATTTCTTTTGT
The DNA here is from genome assembly GCA_047975765.1 of Alphaproteobacteria bacterium. Taxonomy (GTDB): domain Bacteria; phylum Pseudomonadota; class Alphaproteobacteria; order RF32; family CAG-239; genus JAQWBS01. The sequence goes on along the minus strand of JBKEEF010000012.1, from coordinate 351,717 downwards.
CTCTTTCGATGTTGTATTCTATCTTTTGGTGCCAATAATCGGTATTTGATTTAATCCTATTTTTACTTGCTTCCAATCTTTACCGTGCCAAAATTCACTATCGCAAAAAACCGCTATTTTATATTTTCCAATAACAATATCCGGTTTTCCGGCAAGCTTTTTACTATTTTTTCTATATCTAACCCCTTTACTCCATAGCGATTTTCTTAGGATAATCTCAATCGATGTGTCCTTTGACCTTATATTTTGCATATTTTTCTTCGCTGTTCTTTAGTTAAATTGTCCACTGCAACACCTCTTTTTTTATACTTTACATAAAATAGTTGACGAATCAAAGTAAAATCAAGTAATTAACTGAGAAATTGAAACCATATGTCTTTCGGTTTAGACTTTTCATATGTAATTTACGCATTTGTTGTAGTTAAGAACGGAGAGGATATATGAAAAGAAGTAAGCAAACTAAGGAAAAGAGGCAGGTTGAGGTTAAGAAGCTCCTTGAAGAGGGCTCTACACAAAGAGAAATTTGTGAGAAGTTAAATGTGTGTCTTAAGACTGTCAATAACGACTGTAAGGAAATAAGAAGCGTAGAAGAAATGAAGACTGATTCTATGGTTAGAGACCTTGCAAGAGTGGCTAAACTCGGGGATATTGACTACTGCTTTGACGATTTCTACGACGATATGGCAAATGCTAACCAATGGAACAGGTTATCAAGACTTAAAAATATCGTGCTTATGGAGTTTGAACGCCGGATAAAACTAGTTCCAACAGACGAAATAATAAAAATGGCTACTGAGATAATTAAACTTCGTCAAGATTCTCTTTGACTTTCCACCGCTTTATTTATACCATAACTCCGGACGTGTGATTAGCGTCTGGGGTGTGGTAGCCTCTTCGAATGCGTCTAAAATCAAGACGAGAAACTGGTTTGCCTGCTAGTCTTATGACTGGGAGGCGACCTAATAAGCTTTTCAGTCAATAAGTCGCACTATCTCATTCGAATAGTTACCAACTCCCAGTCGCCACTAATCACGGCGACTTTTGTTTTAACCAGTAGGGAGTTATTTTATGAAAACTTTATTGTTGCTTTTGGGAATAGCCGTGTTTTTAGGGCTGTTTGTTATAAATCCGCTGTTTGCGGTTATTATTGCTGTGGGAGTGTTGTTACTCCTAATTGTACTCAAGATAATAGGACTATCATTTAAGGGGCTGGGAAAGGCTCTTGGAGGAGGTAAAGGCAATGAGTAAGAAAATCATAGTGCTATTTATTATATTATCTCTAGGGGCTTGTGCTAATCATTATGAGGGTATGCACAATGTGGAGCTACGTGAGCTTCAAGGACAGTATTTAGGCAATCCTACAGCATTTGAAAAATCCTACAATGGGAAAGAGATAGCCGTTAAGAGGGCGTTTGTGCACGATGTTGATGTGGCTAGCAAACCGGGAGGCATTCTTTTGGGTTTATATAAACCTTATGTTTTTACTTATATCCCCGGAGATGATTTGTTTAAGATAAGAAAGTTTCAGTTCATTGATGTTGCTTGTACTGTTGATTATCACAATATGAGAGTTTTTGAGACTGCTAAGTTCTCCCTTTTAGATTGTAAGGTGTTAGATACCGATACAGATACATTCTTCTAGTCAACCACCGCAAAGGAGGGCTTTTGAGCTGTTTGGGTTTGCTCCAAGCCCCCTTTGTTTAAGATTTTTATCAATATGTTGTGAGTATCGCAAAAGAGGGTTTTTGACTCTTGGCGGTCCCAACCCCTTTTGCTAGTGCCCTAATTAAGACCTCTCAACCTGTTGAAAGTCCTTTTAAAGTCTTGAGTTAGAGTTCTGTTTACATAAACATTATTGTAGGCTTCGAGCTTGTGTTTAGTCATATAACTAAGCCAGCCGAAAGGGTTCTCAAGAGTTTTAAGTCTTAGGGTATATCTGTTGAAACCGCTTTCTTTGTACTTTGTGCCTAGTGCGGTGGTCTTCAAGACCTTTGTAACAAGGGCGTCCGCCTTGATAACTCCGTGTATGTGAAAAAATGTCTTTCCCTTTACAGCTTCATATTCCACAGAGAGCAAAAACGGAGGGACATATCCCAAATTATTACTCAAGTTTTGGTGTATCCTGTCGGCGATGTATGAAGCAACTTTCTTCTTTGAGTTGTAAGCTCGGTCTATGAACTTATCCGAAAAACGCAGGGTAAAGCTTTGATAGTCTTTCCCGTTTAGAACAAAAGTGAATATCCCGAACAGCTTGTCGACCTTGTTTAGTTTTTTCCAGATAGGTATATTATAATATATATTATTATTTATATTATCTGGTACTAAAGAAGAAAGCTCGTTTTTATTGTGAAATAACTTCTCAACCAAAGACAGAGCTTCGGTTTCGTGCTTAGCTGTAAACTTGTTTAATTTCAGTTTTTTTGCTTCCAAGAACACAAAAAAAGAAGTTGTTGCGTTTTTAGCAACATCTGATACGATAGGTTCATAGACGGGACAATTAGCCCCGCCTGTGATTTCAAATACTGCCTGCTCGGTCGCCAAACTTAGACAGGCAGTATTTTTTTGCTCTCTACACTCCATAGAGCACCTCTTGGCTTGAGTGTGCGACTGGTTGAGATAATCGTCCGGAAGCCCATTCGTTAAGAGCTTCAATAGTATATAAAACCCGACGAGAGCCGAATTTTACATATTTAGGACCTCCTCCTGTGGTTGCAAATTTGCATAAAGTCTTAAAACTGGTTGGACACCCTAGAACATTTGTTAGATATTGGCTCGCCTGTTCTCGAGTTATATATTTCGTTTCGGTTTCTTCTGTCATATTTAATTTTCCTTATGAGCTGAAAAGTTAATTTAAATTATGAGAATATAAGCTATTCGTCATAAGGAGATTCTATTAGAAAACGGTAATTTTAATAGGACCGAAAAAATTGAAATTTAAGATAATTTTCGGGAGGTTTATTTATTTCGGCGTTTCGCTTCACGGTCTTTTAGACGCTTTCTGCATAAAGGGGTGCAGTAAACTTTATTGTTTTTGTATGCGAAAAAAGTTTCACATTCCGGGCATTTCTTTATAAGGCTATGCTCTATAAGGTGTGCAACAAAAGAGTTCCAAGCTGTTTCGAAGTATTTATGAGTAATCTTATCTTTTATCAAATCTAGGCGTTTTTCTGCATTTTCAAAACTAAGTTTGTTTATTGTGTCTTGGTTTAAATAGCCATTTTCTTTTATTTTAGCAATCGATTCGTATATTATTCTACCCAAAAGCAGGATTGTATTTGCGAATCCAAAATAATAGTCCGGTCTTAAAGCTCCATTTATAACATCGTCCGCAAGCTCAGGTCTTAACGCTTCTAGTATTTTGTTAAACTTTTGGTAGTTTTCCATCGTGTGAGGAGAGTTCAAAAGCAAGTGATAGAAAAGAGGTTGTTGCTTGCGGTCTATAAATAGTTTGCTTGTAAAGTACATCTCACTATTATTGAGCTCTTTATCGTTCAAGTGCTCTTCTAGCTCTTTTCTTATCCCATAGTTATCTACTATCGGAGCTCCGTAGTTAGTATCATTTTCTAACTCAAGAGGAATATTCGGCTCAAAATTGCATATATGAAGCTCATATTTTCCAGTTTGATTAAACAAGGGTATAAATATGTCCATAGACAAGATTCTTTTTTTAACTCTATGTATACTGTCTTTCGACGCTTGTAGAGTATAAACTTCTCGCTTTATTTGGACATTATTTGACATACAGTTTCCCTCTATACTCTAGAAATTCGTTGGCTATCCTTAATTTTAGCAAATCATAAATATATACAAATATGGTGTTTGTAATGTGCATAAACTTCGTGGTATACATTACTATTCGCTGGAGCTTGTATTGCCACTCCTCAAAATCTATGCCTGTGACAGTATCTTGGGCGTTTATGTGTTTCATATCGCACATTTCATTATATGATTTCTCGTATAATTGCAAAAATGAAATATCTCCCAAGTCACTTTTAATAGTTAGTTTAATGTTTTTTGCTATGTCTTTTAGTGTTTTCTCTTCATTTTTATACCAAGCATCGATATAATTTTCATAATTTAATTGCTCTTGCTCTGTATCAATTTTTTTATTCTTCCTTTTATAGATATGACCATTGTTGCGACAACGCTGTAGTATCAAGTTCTTTATAAAAGGGTTATTCTCGGGAATGATTTTTAAATCCCTTATAGCATCATACTCTCTAAATAAATTGGAGCGTATTTCTATGTCTTCCGCAATCCAAACAAATAGAAGCACATTTTCCATTAGAGAGGACAGCAAAGTTCCTGCTCCACAGCTAAACTGATTAGAGTGAATTATTGTTTCTATGTCTTTCGCTAGTTGATATTGTCTTGATATAAAAGAGAATATCATTACATCTTTATTGTTGTTTATATCAAAATTAAAATTGAACCTTAAAGGGTTTAATGCCCATTCAGGAGCTTTATCCAATACTTTATTAAGTTTTTCTAGTTCTTTTCTAAGTGTTGTCGTCATAATATTATCCTAATTCTAACCTATGCAAAATTTGCACAAGTTCAGTTTATTCCATTTTGGAAACAACTCGTTTCCAGTATGTTCCACAAAGGAACTAACTCAATTTTTAGCATATGTTCCATTATGGAACTTGTGCTAATCATTTAACGCCTCTTCAATGTACAAAGAAACCTCGTCGGCTGATAAGATTAAGGTTTTATCGACATTGTGACTGTACCTACTTGTAACACCTCTTAGTCGGTGTCCGAGAAGTCCGGCGATGGTAAACTCATTAAATCCTAGCAAGCTCGCTGTACTTGCGAAGCTGTGTCTCAAAGAGTGCAAGCTCAATCCCTCTTTCTCCAAATATATGGGCTTATCTTTATCCGGTGTCCTGTCCTCTTTTAAAGGGCGAGAGGAATATATCTTAGTAAAAGCTTTTGGAAGCCCTATGTAATGTCCATCGCCTCTGGTGGCAGGAAAAACCCATTGAGAAGAGTTTTCTTTCTTAATCTCCTCTAGCAGTTTTAACGCACCTTTGCCAAACGGTCTAATTTGTTTTCCTGTCTTTGTGTCTGGAAATCTAAAACATTGATTGGCAAAATCTACATAATCCCATTGCAGGGAAAGAACTTCGTCCCGGCGACAACCTGTTAAGAGTAGAAGCTTTATTGCCTGTATAGCAAGTTTTTTGTCTTTGTGTTGTTTGTCGTTTAGAGCTTTGCCTAGCTTTTTAATCTCGTCGGTGTTGAGAAAGACTTCTTTCTTGCCTGCTTTAGGTCTGTTTACCAGCTTGGCAGGGTTCTTTTCTATGAGCTCTCTTCTTATCGCAAAGTTGAGAATAGCACTAAGCAGTTGGATTGTTCTGTTTGAAGCTTCCTTGCCTCCGGTAACAACACTCCGACCTCTTAGTTTTGTACTCTCTTTTGCGGATTTGACATTACCTTTCATAATGCTAATCATAAGTTTATCAACATCTCCGGCGTTGAGCTCCTTAATCCTAATGTCTCCAATGATGGGAGCTATGTGGTGGTCTATGCGTCCTCTGTCAATTTTTAAGGTTGATTCTTTCTTGTGAGTTGTACCCTCTGTCATATAAAGCTCGCAAAGTTCGGCAACAGTTTGCACTTGTTTATCCTGCTCTTTGTCTTTGAGCGGGTCTCCTCCCTCGTCAACAACACGGAGCATTTTCTTTGCTTTCTCTTTAATTTGATTGAGGGTTAAGGAGGTTTTGGTATTGGCGACGCTAGGGTTTCTCTTTTTACCATACTTGTCTCGGTATGTGATAAAGTACCCGCTGGAGACATTTCCGGTTCTAGGGTCTATTTGTATTCTTAAAAAGAAGCGAGGAAAGCTCGGGTCGGAATATGAGCCCGGTTTATTGCTGTGTAGAATTTTCTCGACATTTTCTTTAGTTAATTTTATCTCCATATTTTCCTCCCAGCAACCAGCCAGCAACCACAAATTATAAAAATTGATAATTTAAGATAGAATCTAATAGAATTTAAGTCAAGAAAAAATGCTTGTAAAGTGGCAGAAAATAAGATATTAAGAAATTAAAGCGATTTTATGTAAACCTATCACAACTACGTTGACATCGTAGGGGTCAGAGGTTCGAGACCTCTCATACCCACCAATAAAATAATAAAAAAGACTTCAACTTTTTAGTTGGAGTCTTTTTTATTATTTTAAATAATTTTGAGAATATTTAAGATTGTGTTGCAAAAGAATATTTAGAGATGTTTGAGCTATTCTCTTGGTTGAGGAGAATATTCAAATGTTCTCTTGCTTCAATTTCGGTATCAGAGGCGTGAATAAGGTGTCCGCCCCCAGTCATTTCTCGATATAATTTTTTTGCTTTTAAAATATTAATATTTTTATTATCTTCTGCTTGATGTATGGGGTTTTCATCCAGAACTTTATAGAGCAAAAAACTTCCTTTGCCAATTTTTCTTTCTTTTTTCCAAGTTTTAATGATATTTTTTCCATACATCATTTGAAGGTTTTTGAGAAAGGCATTTTTTTCCCAAAAGACTTCATAAGCGTTTAGAATTTTGAATTTTGATTTAATATCTTGTTCAATTTCTTTTTCTTTGCCTCTCGCATTATGCCAGACGACAAAACAATGTAGTTCAGTCATTTTATTATAGTCCATTTTCAATAAAAAAATAAATCCTCACTTCTTATGTCTTAAAGGCACAAGAAGTTATTTTTTGTTATTTATGTGATTTATCATTTTATGAAATGGGTGGTTTGATATCTTCTCTGACAAGAAGATTTTTCTGATATGGCTCATTTCTAGAAAGTTTAAATTCTTCTTTAGAAATTTTATTGTGATCATAAGAAAATATAGGGGAAATGGTATAGACAATATTACTTGTTATTTGAAAATGAGAAATGATAACCGAGTTATCAATGTCATCATCATCTTCTTCAATATCATAACTCAAAAAGCCGAAAACAATGCTGTCATTGTCGGCTTGAAGTGTTTCTTCTACATCAACAGAGTCAAAGACAGAGATGATGAGTGAGAACATAAGAAATATTATACCAAGTTTTTTCATAAGTCAGATAATAGTCCATTTTAAAATGTGTTTCAAAGAAAAAATTGTTACAACATATTCTTCAATCTTTTGCAACGTAGTAAAACATAATTTTCTTTGAAGTTTTCAATTTAATAGATTATAAAAGAATGAGATTAAATAAATTTGAGAGATGGGAAGCACCATGATACCTAAAATCATTCACTATTGTTGGTTTGGTCCACGTCCTTTTGGAGAGTTGGAAAACAGATGTTTAGAATCTTGGAAAAAGATTTTTCCAGACTATGAAATCAAAAAATGGGGTAATGATTGTTTAGATCAGTTTGACAATAAATATCTTCGTCAAGCGGTGGAAGCAAAAAAATGGGCGTTTGTTTCAGACTATGTTCGCCTTTATGCACTCTTGACAGAGGGCGGGATCTATTTCGACACAGATGAAGAAGTGCTTAGAAGTCTTGATGAATTTATGGATCATGATTTTTTCATTGGTTCACAAAAATGTGGTTCTGCAAGAGAAATTTCCCCCGCATTGATTGGGACAATTCCAAATAATCCCCTTGTCAAAGATTTGCTATCTGTTTATGATGAAGTTGAATTTATCAAACCTGATGGAAGCCATAATTTAACAACAAATCCAAAGCTTTTTGCTCGTGTTTTGAAGGCAAAATATGGATTGACAGATAAAGATTTGTTTGTGACCAAAGACAGAGTAAAAATTATGGAAAATGCTTATATTTATCCATACTATTTTTTCTGTACAGATAATGAGAAGGCTTATGCCATTCATCACTATTCGGGAAGTTGGACACCAATTTGGAGAATTAGGAAAAAACTTTCGTTTTCTATTGGTAAAAATGAATATTTTTTGAAAAAGTATAAGCATAAACCAAGACCAGGAGAAGATGAACCTATGCCAATTGCTGAAGGTGAGGAAATTGTTTGTTCTTTGAAAACGGGTTCTCGTTCACAATTTATTTTGTTTAAAAAGGCAAAGAAATAAATGGGATTTAATAAGCTCAATCGTTGGTTAAAAAGTAAACTTCATAATTATGATTTAGTCAAACTTGTGAAATCTAAAGAATGGAAAATTTTGCCAAGCGATAAGATTTGTATTCTTGCTCCTCATCCTGATGATGAAACAATCGGTTGTGGTGGTTTGTTGTTTAAATATGCTTCACAGTGTGATATCGTTTTGCTCACAGATGGAAGAGGTGGTGGCACACTTGAAGAACAAGAAAATCTTATTGAAGTTAGAAGAAAAGAATTCTTGAGAGTTATGGATTATCTTAAGGTTAATTCTTTTCAAATTTTGAATGCTAAAGATGGCTGGCTTGTTGATTCATATGATATTTTTTCAAAAATTGACTTTGAAAAATATGATTATGTTTTGATGCCCCATGAACATGATGCGCACAAAGATCATATTGTCGTTCAAGCTTTTTTTAAAAGACTTTGTAAAGAAAATAAAAAAATCAAGGCAAAACCTGTGTATTATGAAATTTGGGCACCGATTGATATGCCAAATTTATATGTTGATATTTCAGATGTTGTTGAGAAGAAAAAAGAGGCAATCAACTTCTATGAATCTCAAATAAAAGACATTGATTATGCTTCAAGAATTTTAGGACTAAATCACTATCGTGGTATTAGACATCATATTGCTTATGAAGAATCATATAAGATTTAGAACCAGTTTTTCAGTTTCCTAAAGAAGTTTTTCGTTTTCATTTCAAAAAGCGTATCTTTTGTTGCTAAATGATCAAAGACCTGTGTCGTTGCTGTTGGAATAGGTTCTGTTGGTGTATTTCTGATATATTGAATCTTAGGTTTGAGAATGAAAGCAACAAGGGTAAATAAAATAAAAACCAAACTGATTCCACCAAAAGAATATGCAAAACTGTTGTTGCCAAATTTTTCCATCAACGCAGAAACAATAATTGGTCCAAGGATTAGCCCGCTACCTTGCATTAAAATCAATTTTCCACTGGCTTGGATACGTTCTGAATCATCAATCAAATCATTGATATGAGAAACGCAAACAGGATAGATAATAAAAGTACAAGCGCCAAGCAATCCAGAGAAAATGGTTAGGTAGAGTTTGTTGTGCAGAATAGCATGAGGCATAAATGGAGTAATAAGGCATAAGATTGTACAGGCACCAATCATTACAAATCTTCGATCCATTTTATCGGAAAGTTTGCCGATTGGAAGTTGAACTAACATTCCGCCAAATACGCCGCAAAACATAAAGAGAGAAGTTTCTTGCATCGAAAATTCCAATTTTTTAGTATAAATTGCTCCGAGCATATAAAAAGTTCCAACAAAACATCCGCTAACAAAACAAGCAATCACACCCACAGGCGTTTTTTTATAGAGTTCCAAAAGAGGCATGCTCTTATGTTTGGTAATATCTGGTGTTGGTAAAGCAGTGAGCGTAATAGGGATGAGTGAAATGGAAAAAAGAATGGAGACAATCATATAAATGATAACTTCGCTCTTGTCTGGAATATTAAGCATCAACTGAGCCAAGCTCGATCCGAGGTATGTTGTAATCATATAAAAAGACATGATTGTACCACGATTCTTGTTATTAGCTCTGGTATTCAGCCAACTTTCCAAACACATAGTGGCTGTTCCAATGCAATAACCTTCCAACAATCTGAGAATTCCCCAGAACATTGGATCATAATAGAAAGCATGGGTAAGAGAAAGGGCAGCAAAAGCAGAAATATGAGCTGCAAAAGAGCGAATATGTCCAACTCTATTGATGACTTTATAAGATTCAAGAGATGCAAAAATATAACCAACATAATAAAGGACAAGAACAAGTCCTGCTTTAGATGTCGAAAGTCCATGTTGATCCAGACGAACTGAAAGAATGGATGTCATCAGTGCATAAGCACAACAAGCAAGCCCTGTTCCAAGAAAGAAAGCAGTTAAAGGAGAGGTTAAATTTTTGAAATTTTCCCACTTAATCTTAAGCAAATTCATGTGATACCTATTAAACAATTGTAATATTGAGATGATAGCAAATATTGTCTAATTTATTATTAATTGATTTTTTGTCAAAAAAATAAAAGAAATTGACAAAACAAGCGGAAGCTATTTTGGTTACAGGTCAGAAAAATGCCGAGGCCATTACGCTCGAAGGTGAAGCGAAAGCGAAAGCCAAAGAAGCGATGGAACTTGCTTCTGTTCAAGGACAAATTGAGCTAGCGAAAGAAATCGGAAGTGATGAAGGCTACCAGTCGTATCTTGTTAAGATTGAGGAAGTTAAATCACGAAGAGATGTTGGTGTTGAGCAAGCGAAAAACATTGCTGGTGCAAACGTCAAAATCATTTCTCAGTCTGGAGATGTTGCAAGTGGCTTGAACAGTGCTCTCGATCTATTCACTCCAAAAGGAGGAAGTTCGATGGCTGCTGCTCTTGAAAGTTTTGCTGCTACAGATGCTGGGCAAGCTCTTTTATCGAAGCTTGGACTTGGTATCAACTTTTCTTCTGATGCGCCCAAGAAAGATACGAAAGCTAATGATAAATCCGCCGAAGGTGCCGATTTTGAAGAAGTGAAGTAATGTAAATCTTAAAAAACAAACCGCCCCTAATAAGGGCGGTTTGCAGTTTTAAAAGGCGTTTTTTGCATACAGTCCCAATCCAAGTGCAACACTGGAGAGTTTATTTTCTGATGAAATTGCGGCATTAGTGAATTTTTGGCAGAGTGTTTTTTGTAAATATGGAATTTCAGTTGAACCACCTGTTAAGATGATGAGTTCAACTTGCTCTGGCTTAATTTGTGCAAGTTTAAGGCATTCTTTAATGGAGATTGAGAGTTTCACACTGTCTGGAACAAGAGCTTCTTCAAAATCCTTTTTATAAATTTTAATTTCAGGTTTTTCTGAAAGAGAGGAGAGCGTTGCTGTGATTTCAGCTAAATTTCCTAAAGCAATTTTGCTCATCTCAACTTCTTCAAGTAAATTATGTCCTTGTTCATTGATAAGGAGGTCTTGCAAACGCTGAAATTTCTCTTTGCAATGTGAATGAATGAGCGTTTTTCTTACATAAGCAAGATTGCTATGGCTATAAGCTGAGTTAATCTTACTCCATTCAGCAAGTTCAAAATAGATTGAGGACGCAACTTTAAGATTTTTATCTCCAAAGGTACTGTTCATTCCTAGTTCAGGCATAAAAGATTTAATGGCTAGAGCCTTATCGAAATCATTTCCGCCAACTCTAATTCCGGAATTTGCGAGAATATCATTTTTTCTATCCGATTTTTGCTTGTGCTCTTTGCCTAAACGAATGACGGAAAAGTCAGATGTTCCCCCACCAATATCAATGACGAAAGCTAATTTCTCATCTTCAATATTTTGCTCATGTGCAAAAGCACCAGCAATTGGCTCATATTGAAAAGAAATATTTCTAAACCCAACTGTTTTAGCAATTTGTTCAAGTTCTTCTTGGGCTTTTTTGTCTCCGACTGGGTCGTTGTCTCTAAAATGAACAGGTCTGCCAAGGACAACATTTTCAATACTGTTTTTGTTCTGAGCTTCAACTTTTTCTTTTATATTCTTTAGAAAGGAAGCAATGATATCTTTAAATAAAATAGGTCTATTATTGATTAGTGTCCCTGTTCTCATAAGTTCTGTTCCCAAAACTCTTTTAAGACTTCTCATCAGTCTGCCGTTTTCACCATTTTTGTAATGTGCAATAGCTTGCCTTCCAAAAACTGAGCCCAACCCTTCGCCAGAGAAAAAGATTGCGCTTGGAATAGTGATATGTTCACCTTCAAGCGAGATGAGTTTGTTGAAACAAGCTGCAGATGTGTTGGTTGTGCCAAAATTATACCACAAGAATTATGAGACATAAAATCCTCCTGATTAATATTATTTATATGAATATGATAAAATTAAGAGGAAGAGATAACTTATAGGAGTTTACCTCCCATGTTATATTCCAAGGTTTGTGATTTTTTTTATAATGATTTAGCCCCGATAAATATGTCAGTTTGAAAGCTTTGTCAAGAAATAAACCTATTCACTTTTGTGTTTAAAAATTAGACAATTGTGGTACAATGATAACACTAAAAAATTATTATGAATATGTTGTGTCTATTATTTGAGTTAAGCTCATTTTCTGACCTGTTCTTGTAATTTAAAATATATGTTTAACTATAAAAAATTTATTATGAATTCAATTGCAGTTATTTTGGTAGGAGTGATTTTAGCACTTGTTTCTTTTACTTGTGGCGGGATTTTTTGTAAGACAGATAAGCACTCAGATACCCCGAGCAACAATCCAATTTTAGGTGTTTTTGGCATATGTCTTGTTATAGCTCTCTTATCGGGAATTGTTCAAGGTTTTGATGTTAACTTACTTGTTGGTATTGTATGTCTTGTTTCTTCTGTTTTGCCGTGGCTTGGATATTTTTTGTTTTATCAACATAAAATGAGAAAAGAAGAGCAATATTCTAAAAAAATCAAAGAAGAGAAAGAATCGTTGAGAATAAAACAAAAAAATTGTTCTCATCCTACATTCTCAAAGTTTGGAAATCCAACTTATGACGGTGCATATGGTCTTGACCAGAGTTTTAAGTGCAGTTGTTGCGGATATGTTGTTTCTAAATGGCCAGAATGGGATGGTACTTTTTTCAATTACGGAGGCAGTTTCATTTCTAAAAGCGAAATTATTGAAGCTTAACAAACAAAAAACACCCTTTCTGCATTAGCAGTAAGGGTGTTTTTATATTTTAAACAAACTAATCTTGTTCTTTTTTAAGTGGTCTTGTCATCAGTTGTTTTACAATTTCTGTTGGAGAAATATTACTAGAAACAATAGTATTAACAGCTGTAGAAAGAGGCATTTCAATTTGAAATTTATTAGCCAAAATTTGAATAGCAGAGGCACTTAATAGTCCTTCAGTGGTAGCTGAACGGGTTGCCATAATTTCTTCGACAGTTTGTCCTTGTCCAATACCGAAACCTAGAGAATAGTTTCTAGATTTCATTGAAGAAGCCGTTAAGAACAAGTCTCCAACGCCTGCAAGTCCCATCACGGTTTCTTTTTTTCCGCCCATTTTGAGAACCAGTCGAGACATCTCAGCAAGTCCACGAGTGATAATTGCTGCACGAGCGTTTTCTCCAAGTCCCATACCGTCAGAAATCCCCGCCGCAATCGCAATGATATTTTTAACCACACCACAAATTGATCCCCCAATGATATCCGTGCTTTGATATGGACGGAAGAAGTCACAGGCAATTGCTTCAGCCAAGGCTTTTGAAATAGCTTTTTGTTTGGAAAAAATAACTGTTGTTGAAATTTTGCCTCTGGCAATGTCATGTGCAAAGTTAGGTCCAGCCAAGAGAGCAATTTTTGCAGTTTCACCTAAAAATTCCTGTGCAACTTGAAAAGCAAGTAAACCTGTTGAAAGTTCTAACCCTTTAGATGTCATCACAACGGGCTTTTTACCAATAATATCTTTCATTTGAGCAAGAACATCACGAGCACCTGCAATGGATGTTGTGATAAAAAAAGCATCAGCACCCTTCAAATTTTCTATATTATTTGTTGCAGAAATTTTGTTGGAGAGTATGACGTCAGGATGTGCAGGAAATCTTTTTTGGTTGTTAATGGATGCAACAACTTCAAGGCTTCTGTCCCATACAATAACATCACGGCCAGCATTTGCACAAGCAATAGCCAAAGCACCACCCCAAGCACCGCCACCAATAAAAGCCACTTTTTTCATCAACATCTCCATACCTATATTTCCGATTTTTGTAAAATCTACTTCTCTTGGTAAAACTTGTCAAAAACTTTTTAGAATAATAATGTACAATCACATATATATGAAAGAATCATAAAAGCTAAAAAAAACATCTCACTAATGATGAGATGTTTTTTTAGATGAGTGTTTTTCAGTTCCAAAAACCGAGTTTATACAAAAGTTTACCTTTTTTCATACTGTTAATGCTTAAATAATCCAAATGATTATACTCATAAATTAAATCATTTATGCTACTTGCATATTCGTGTGAGTTGCTGTAATAAGGCGTATAACCAAATCCAATCTTGATTTTGTTTTTAAGCCTTTCATCACAAAGTTTCTTTGCAGTTAAGCCAATACGAGAATATGAAAATCTTTTTCTATCAACAATATCTCTACTTTCTTTTTCGACAATATCGATGAGATATTTGAGATAACTGATTTCAATAATGAGAATGCTTCTGAGTTCAAAACCATTTTTCTTGTTAAGCTTCCCATTATGTATAATGGAGCTTTTTAATAGTAGATAGTTTTCAGAATTTTCAGTAAAATTTTTTCTTATGTCTGCAATCTTTTTCAGTACTTCTCTTTGATAAATTTCTTTTTTTAATAAATGGAAAAACATCAGAATTCCTAAGAAGATGAGCACGAGCACAATAATTGTTTTCATGATATAATTGTTTAAATAAATAATTTTTTGTTAACAATAGGTTACAGGGAGATTAAAAAAAAGCAAGTTAAAAAATCAGTAGGAATAATCACCTTTGTGAATTTTCAACATTAATAAATAAAAATTAACCGTTCTGTTTTTTGTTTTGAGCATATATCAAAGTATTAAAATCAATTTTTGATAAATCGTTGTTTGACTTATAAGGTTCTTTTACATTATGACTTTTTATTCTATCTCGCAATGTCCCAATCTTTTCTGTGACTAAATCCGATTTAAAGTTTCCCAACTCTTTTTCGACAAGCCCAATTTTCTCAGGATTATTTTCTTGCATATAATCTAAAATACTAACCATTTTATTCATATAATAATGGTCAAGTTCTTTCATTGATATTTGTTTATCAGAATGCTGATTATATGATTCAACCAAATTTCGCATAAATCTGCGATCTGTTCCACTATATAGGCTCATAAAATCTTTTTCTCTGGAGTTTTTCCCCATTTCTCCAAGGTCAAAAACCCCACCCAAGACAGATTCATTTTCTGGGTTTATAGCAATATTACCGCCATGCAAATCATTGTGACACAAGACTATGTCTTCTTTGTTTGTATTCATCATTTCATAATTAATTTCATATTTAGCCATAATTTCTTTATTTCTTGCCTGATGACTCATATCAGCCTTATAAGACAATTGATATGTCTGTTCTTCAGGTGTCTCATCTTCAAGATTGTCTAGTGGAACTTTGTGTAAATTTGCTAAAAATTCTCCAAGCTCTGTGGCTAATTTATTTTGTTGTAGTTCTGAAAGTTGGTCAAGGTGCGTATTATCATCTCCAACAGGTGTATTTTTTTTAAATGTTTTACCTTCTATCTCTTTATGGACAGCAAAATTAAAGGAGCTACCATGTACAGCATCAACCATTGGAATTTTTTTATCAAAGTATCCAAAATTATTATCTCTGATTAGCTTAGAGAACTTGTCTTCCTTTTCGTAACATTCAAAAGCTCTTTCTTGTTTAGGAACTCTAACAATTAGTTCTCCGCACTTAAAAGCTACAGAGTTCTTGCCTTCTGCTATTTGCTCAATATGTGCATTGGATGATAGATTGTTCTCTTCTAAAGCCTTGGACACATCCTGATTAGAAATTTCAAAAGTTTTTTCATCCATGTATATTCCTCCAATAATCGTAATCATAACACAGAATAAACCAAGTAAAAATACTTTTTTATGAAATTTCTAAAAGGATATGTTGCACAAAGCAACTGAAGCAAAATGCTTGTTCAGTGATATTCTACTATGAACAATATTAAAGCCAATCGCCAACTCTGAGAGTTAGGGGGGGAACTGGTGCGCGATACTGAGCAATTATCGGACTCAAAATTATGATGATTTGATTAAGTTCGCAACAAAAGTAAGTTTCTTTAATGATAGTATCTCAAAATACTAAAGTGTTTTATTTCTCTAAATTTTGAGATAATTTAAATCAATGGATCTATAGTATGGATAGGTATAATCTTAAAACTACTATAAGAATTTGTCTTTTATTTTATCATTTGACTTTTTGTACAAAAAATCCTTATTCTTTTCTCTGTATGCAGAGGGGGCTTTCATTTCTTCGTAGTTTAAAAAATCCAGATATTTTTCATAATCATATTCATGGTTGTTTGTGATAGAACTCTTACATACTTGAAGCATTCTACATATTTTAAATTGTAAGGTATTTACTATTGCTTTTTTTAACATTTCATTATCTTTATCAGTATTATATACAATATCAGATAAGCTACCAACTGACGGAAGATAGAAGTCTTGAGAATATCCGCTATTCATACCAAATTTATCAATATGATAATATTTGATGTGAAAAGATGAAAGTGAAAATACATCTATGGGTGTGTTATCTGCCCATAATTGAACATCTAACCAATAACAATAATCATTATAAGTGCATCCAGTTTTTAGATGATATTTCCAATATTCTTCACATATACCATAATCAAGAGCATAAGAATAATCTTCCATTTCTGTTTTCACACTTCTGCTATATTTATGAGAATTATCATCTTCTAACTGAACCTCAATAATTTTGAATGTATGATTTTTCGTGTAATAATAGGTTGTTTCGTTCTTTATAGTAAGCTTTTTCCAATTAGCAACATCATCCAAATACATTGAAAATCTTTCGATTATAGGCAAGTGTTCACCATGTTTGCGAGCAAATATCTTTTCTAACACTATTGATGGACAGCTTTCATCAACTCCTGTATTCCTTTCACCAATACGAGAATAAACTCTATCTCTGAATATTGTATGGAGCCTTTTTTTATCATCTGTATATGTACAATCTTTTGTTAAAACATATGGTAATTCATAAACAGCTGGAGTTATTTTGATTACATCAATATAAGTTCTAGGTTTTATTTGTTCAGCTTTAACTTCTATGTTGGGAACGTTGCTAACATATGATCGAAGTTTAGCAATTATTTGTTCAGAGCTAAGTCTATACTTGTCTTTTGTAATATTTTTGATTTGCTTTTCTTTTGTGGTTTTCTTTTCACTTACACCCACAAGAATAAATCTGGTTTCACTATTTGATAAGGAATTACTAAGCGAAACAATATCATGTATTAAGTCAAAATCACCTTTTTTCCCAGCATACCACTTGCTTTTAAAATCAAGATAATCCGATTCTGATTGTTCCAATAGAATTTTAATATCCATTTATTAATCCCTTATATATTCTCAGTACCTTTATTATCTCGGTAATTTTTACGTAAATCAAATAAAAACATCAACTCTAGCCAACACCTTATCAGATTTCCCAAAGTTCCATATTCTAATTCTTCACCATGCAATACTTTATTACGATATTTTGTGTAATTGTCTGCATTCTTTTCTATCTTTTTTCCATTATCGAAAGTCTTTGAGATAACTTCTTTATAATAGTAATAAACATAAATGGAAGAAGTTTGCTCTAAGTGTTGCAAGAAAATTTCTCTATTATTATGTGGCTTATGTGGGTTAACAAATTTACAATCATTTGGTTTTTTACCATCACATAAAGGGCATTTAATTTCTGTTTCTTGTTTTAGCTGTTTTTTTATCTTTTTTCTT
Source organism: Alphaproteobacteria bacterium (assembly GCA_047975765.1). Lineage (GTDB taxonomy): Bacteria > Pseudomonadota > Alphaproteobacteria > RF32 > CAG-239 > JAQWBS01. Next base: position 334,134 of record JBKEEF010000012.1, on the reverse strand, counting down.
TCTTCTATGGGTATCAGCATATATAATGAATCATAGAAGTAGCTTAGTTGAGATAATAAAGTTGGGATTACGACAGAGGCAGCATTTTGAGGTGTGAATTTCCTCATAATTTCTAAGCAGTTTGTAAAAATACTTTTTCTGGCAATAATCTCTTCATCTTTCATATATTTATTCAGCAAGTTTTCAAGTTTATCAAAGCCGTTTTCTGAATAATGTTCCCATACAGCATTTTCAATACTTACGCTATCCATATCTGATAGAGAAGATAACTTATTAAGCAGTTCACTATCCATAATTGTCCAGTAGTTATGTAGGAGAACGGAACGTAATTGTATCTTCCCAAAAACTTCTGGGTTTATAAATTGCTTTGTTAAATTCTGAAGAGTCTCTTGATATTTAAGAAAAGGCTCCATGCTTTTTTGCCACATTTTTTGATATTCAACAAAAGGAGCCATCATTTGTTGATATTGTTGATTGATTTGTGATATAGTATGGACAATATCAGAGGATAAAAAACTTTCTCTGAAATTCTCAGAAATTCTGATCGCATTTTGTATATCTGAATTTTCCAAGAACTGATATTTTGTTACATCCATAACGTGCATAGTACTTTGTAAATTATCAAACGCAGGAATCTTAAGCGATGAAGTTGTTTTGGCAAGTGGTTCATACTGTTTGGCAGCTTTGGCAAGCATACTATTCAGATTATTTATATCTTTTTCTTTCATTCGTTTATGTCCAGATTATATATTTTCTTATTATCAAAGTATAAATCTATAAAAAATATAATCAATTTATATCTATATTAGATAGCCAACTTTATAAAGAATAATGTTTTCATTATCTGACATCAACGTCTTGAATTAATAAATTTTCATTAAAACCAGTATTTTTGCTAAAATCATCAAAATAGCGTGGGGGCGGGATACCCCATACCCTTAAATTTCAAATTTCAAAGTTTTATCATTTTTTTTATGACTAAAATTTTTACGAGCTCAAAAAAGGCTCATTTTTGACATTTTTTCCTCATACGCGCGTAAGGCGATTTTCTTATAAGCCTTTTCCAGTAGTTTTTATTTATTACTTTATATTTTGTAATATTGTGATAGTGTTTTAGTTAATTATAAGGAGATTCTAATGACTGAAACACTTGAAAGCACTAAAGCATTATCAACTATAAATAGTTATTCTCTTCCAGCAATGCCAAATGACTCAAAAAAACTTGCATACTATATAACAATGGGAGCAAAATACAGAGACGCAATAAAAATACTTCTAAAAAATAAATTGACACCAGAAATATATAACCTTGCATTAGATAGGGCTATTGAACTTGGAGAACAGGTGTTACAGGCAGAGCTTCGTCTTTCTTATATGTTAAAGGATATAAAAACAAGGCAAGGAAAGAGAACAGACCTCGAATATAAAAAAACACAACATGAGGTTCTTAAGACCCATAAGTCAAAAAAGGAAATTATAGAAAAAGATTTTGGCCTTACAGAGCAGCAAGCAAAACAAATCTCAAGATTAACTGATTGGGCAGTTGAGGACGCAATTAAAACGGCTAAAGAAAACAGAGAAATCCCCACAAGAGCAATGGCTTTAACTTTAGTAAAAGAAAAAAACAGGAAAGAAAATAATAAAGACTTTAAACTAAACGGTATTTATATGGACAACGCTATTAATCTTTACGAATTAACAAAGTTAAATCCCATAAGATCTTCAACATTATTTGCAAACGTTGGTATTTGTGAGTGGCATCTTAAAAGAGCGCTTGTAAATAATGTGAATGCTTTGGAGCTGTTGGAAGAAAGAATAGATTGGCACAAAGAAGTGTATCCTGATTGTGAAATGATAACCATGATAAAAGACGGTAAAATAACAGGAGATATATTTGAAAAAGAAATTCAAGATAAAATTGTAAAAGCCCATATTGAAAAAAAAGCTTCTCTTATGATTTTAACGCCAGCTTGCCAAACTTTCACCGTTGCGGGGAAAAGAGATTTTAATGATATAAGAACAAAGTTATTTATACCAATGCTTGATGTAATAAAACGTGTTGATAGTGTAAATAAATACGTATTAATTGAAAATGTTAAAGAGTATATAAAAGCAAGTCCTAAACATTTGCAACATATTCTTGAAGGACAAACTATTGTAGGATATATTCGATCTGAATTGGAAAAACTTGGATATGAAGTTAATATTGATATTTTAAATGCTGCAGATTTTGGAACCATTTCAGTCACTCCACAATCAAGAGAACGCGTAATAATACTTGCATCTAAGAATGGTATTTGGAAGTTCCCCAAGAAACTAAAAAAGCGCACTACACTATGGGAAGCAATAGGAAAATTACCAAGTTTGGAAGCCGGAGATGACTTTTCTGATTATTATCCATATCACAAAGCACCAGATTTAGAACCATGTGAAATAGAGTTTTTAAAACGAACACCATCCGGCAAATCTGCTTGGGAAAATGCAGAAAAATATAAACCTGTTAATAAAGATGGAAGCAAAAGCAATGCTAAACATAAAGCAAGTTTTAGCAGAGAAGATTGGAATAAACCTGCAAGCACTATAACTGGGGATAGTGATTATATAGGTGGACACAATACAGTTCATCCTGGAAGGCCAAAACCAGATGGAACTTGGTCTGATGCCAGAGTTTATACAAATGCTGAAAAATTAATTTTAATGGGTCTTGATGTATATGGAAGTCCAGAAGAGCATAAATATCGTTTTCCTGATTGGGCAAATCCTAGACTTATTACGGAAGTTTTAGGAGAATCTTTCCTTCCTTTATTAGCAGAAAGTTTAGTATCAACAATTCCAAACAGACCTAAGGACTCACCAGATAAGAGAGAAGAACTGTCTCCTCTTGTTGAACCATATAATGAATTACTTGAACATATGAAAAATCATAAATAAAAAACAACTCTTAACTTCTGGTTCCTAAAAACCTTATGTTATTTTAGCCTTATCCAATCAATAAAAGGATTCTTCGGAGTCCTTTTATGCTATTTAGAAGTTTTGCCAACAATAAAATTAAAGAATATGCGTTCTATCTTTTTGTGAAGGTAGCGTAGATGCTTAATTCAGAGTCTAAATATTCAATACTATTGTTTTATAAAATTATAATCATAGTAAAAGCGAAACTATATCAAAAAGGTAATAAAATGATAACTTTTAAGACAATAAAACAAAAAGAATATAAGAATTATGATAATAGATACTCTAAAGATGTTAACACTGTCTGTAATTGGTTATCTGATATTATTGGGGATAATGGATTGTTTTTTAGTATGCGCTGGTATAATGGCAAAACATTATCGAAAACGAAGTTAATAAGCAAAATTCATATTATTTTTAATCAGGTATTCCAAGAATTGCTTAAAACTCATTGGTTTAAGTTATATGAAAAGCATTTTAATTTTGTTATCGTTGAAGAATTTGGGAAAAAAGGAAGGCACGCACATATAGCACTTGGTATAAAATCAGATAAATTTACCAGCGATGATGTTATTAATGCTTTAGTTAAACTTGAACCTAGAATTAAAATACAAGTATCAACCAAAGAAGGAAAGAAAAAAATAAGACTCACAAAAAAACATCATAATGATATGGTTATCTCAAAAATATATGATGTTAATGGTGTTTCGGAATATATCTCAAAAGAATTTACGGTATGTTTTGACCATAACCGTCATTTTGTAAATACTAACAATTTTATATTTCTTGATGAAGTGTTTCCTAAAAAATCTGAAATTATTCTTAGTCCAGAGGTTAAAAAATCAAATGCAGAAATAATTAAAAAAACAAAACCAAGAACAAAGTTAATTAGGATTCAATCCATATAGTATATGTATGAGACGTGTTCTATATATCTATGGTCACAAAACGCCGTCCATTAAACCAGAAACAAGCCATGGATAGCCGGATTTGTTTTTCTAAGTAAGTTATAGCCAAAACAAAACCGTTCAAAATAGGCTATCCCTGTGAGATATTTGTGAAAATGCACTAAACAACAAAAAACACCATCCTGATTAAAGTATGGTGCTTTTTGTTTATGCCAGAGTTTTATTTTAATTTAACTTTGTTAATTTAAAATAAATTATATCATAATTAATATATGAATTTGTCATTTTTTCGTATTTGTTTTTCATGTAAATTCCAAGTTCACTACCTATTTTATGGACGTCTTGAGTTGAAGAAAGTTTTGTTGAAATAAAATCTTCCATATCTTTTTGATACAATTCCTTCATTTCTTTATGGCTTCTTCTGAATGTTTCAACAAAATTTTTACTATCACCAATTCCATAATACATCTCTACTTCTAACTTAGCTTTATATCCATGTTTTTTAAAGTCGAGATTATACTCATCTATAAAATTCCCACTAAGATTACCTACATAGTCATAATAATCAAAATCACTATGCTTAATATAAAAGGGTCCATATATGCGATGTACTTTTCCATAAATATCGACGTTTTTAGGAATTGCCACTATTGCACCTCTTCCAAACCCGCTAAATCCTATAAAAAAATAGAAAATCGTAATAATTGCGAGAAAGGTAGCCAGTGTTATACAGTTTTTTACTGAAAAAATTCTTACAAATGTGTTTTTTGTTTTCATAATGGTTTTTATTTTTAAATTATTATTATTTTCAAAACAAAAAAGTATTACTGAAACAACGATTGATTACTCAATAATTGGACACAATAATACTTTTGATAAACCATACATAACATGAATTTAGCACTATGTAAACTTAATTTTAGACAAAACCAATGAAGTTTTTGTTACAAAAAACATAAAATAGTTTTAATATTAATAAAACAGTACCCATTGAGCCAGAAACAACCCAATATCAACGAAAATCATTTTTATATATATGACAAAGCCATAGACTAAATCCGTTAATCTATGGCTATCACTATGAGTTTTATTATTTTTTAGCTTCTGTTTTTGTATTAGTGTTAGTGTCTTTTTTCACTTCTGTTGTTTTGGCACCAGTCTCTGTAATAAACTTTTGGAAAAGACGGATACTTGCCAGATAACTAGAATGGCTTATTTTTCCAAGTTTTTGATGTTTTTTTCCACCTTTTTCATATTCAGGCACTACATAAGCAATATTCTTGATTAATCCTTCCCAAGTATATTTTTGAGTACGAACCAATCTTTCAATTCTTTTAGCATAATCTAAACTGGTGGAAGGTTTATAATCATTTTTCAGTAGCCATTGTTCAAATTCTTTTTGCATTTTATATCTCCTTTTTTAATCATTAACAATGATTGCTGTATATTGAGCTTTTCCAACATATCTGTTTAATGTTTCTCTTGCTTCAAGCCACAGAATATATGGTTCTGGCAATCGCACAGATTTTCCATTCGTATATATTAATTCTATAAAATACATTGTGTTTCTCCTTGTTTTCCGCAGTTATTCATATATTTATTATAATATCGCGTCTAAAAATAAAGGGAGCAGAGAAAAAGCAAAACACCAACGACTTTTTGCTTCAAAAGACTAAAATCACCTTTATTTCGTCATAACAAAGGTTAAAAATCTCGAATTTGTGCCACGAATGACAGATAATGAACAAAAAAACGCTCCATTAATCAAAATGAAGCGCTTTTCTTATATATGACAGAGACTTTTAATTTAGCTCAACAATTCGACCTTGTCTCTTCGGTGTGGTTTTTGGAGCACTTGAACTGTTTGCATTTTTCATATCTTGCTCAAAATTATATGTTGAACACATATTTTCATATCCAAACTCTCGGACTTTATCTATAAACATCTTTCCAAAAGCATCTGAATAAATGGCACGAAATAAAGTCGTTTCACCCTGTTGTTCATAACCAGTCACATTATTCACAATACTTGTATTATCAACAATATTAAGCAACTCTTTTCCTTGTCGTAACAGTTCATAATATTCAGTCTTCATCTTATCTTTACAGTTAATTGCTTTGTTTTCATCAACCTGCGATATATAAGCTAAAACATCTTTTTGGCATTGCACTTTTTCATCTGATGTTGTTTCTTTTTTATTTATACAAAATTTATCTTCATATTTATTATTAAAGAAAAAACTAACCGTGTCTGCTAAATATGTAAATTGCTCATCTGTCTTTGTTTTTGAAGTATCTGGAAGATATTTCTTATAATTAAACCAACATACTTTTGATTTTTTGCTATTTCTACGAGCCAAGATGCATTCATCACTTTTATCATAATAATCTCCATTCAAAGCAACAAAACATTTAATTTTCTGATTAGGTTCAGCAATATTTTCCAATATCTTAACTTCTTTTGCAGTTAGAGGTTTATTTGATTTATAATATCCATCTTCACAGATATTTATATCTCCATTTCTAACAAAAATACTATTATAAATTATTGCCACAAACAAAGGATGCCTGTTTTCTGATAATTGCTTATCAATATCTACAAAATCATTTGATAATGCATTATTTGTAAAAGATATCATAGCAACCAACATTATTAAAAATTTTCTCATATCTGCTCCTTTGCTATTTATTTACTTTTCAAATCGCTAAGTTCTTTTTCTAGATTTTCTATTCTGATTTTTAAGTTTTCAGCTTCTTTAGTGTTTTTATCAAAACCTTCTGTTGCTAAGCGACAACCTTCACTTCCATATTCTTCAAGTCCTTTTTCAGAACATTTAGTGTCTTTATCTTTTGAAAATGTTTTTATATTGTTTTGAGCAGTTTTATAACTTTCTTTACTTCCTGGAAGTTCAATATTTAATTGAGTTAAGAGTTCTTTCTTAGCAGTTTCACAAGCAGATTTACCTGTTTTTGCTATTTGTTCAATACTACAAGCATTTTTATAGTTATCTCTTAGGTTATTAGTGTTTATAACTTCAGCAAACATACCATAAATACCACCAATTAAAATTAATGGGGTGCCAAGATTCCACCAAAATTTAGCTGAAAACGTAGCAACACTATCTGATGTGATAATAACATCAGGTTTAGCAATATTGACGATTGTTAGTGCGATAGTTGTTATAATAATATATCCCAGACAACCAGCTACCCCATTGTTACTAATGAGCATTGCCCCAGCAATAACCGTAACTATAAACCAATTAATACTAAAATATTTTTTCATTTACTTAACTCTCCTTAAATCATTTAAAAGTGAAACCACCTTAGATAAAAGGTGGCGGAGAGTTGAACAATCATACTTATCGAGATGACTCTTATGATCTTTAAGGTAAAACCTCTGAACATACACCATAAGCTCCCCGCCATAAATGACGAGGAATACAAGTAAAGGACACCAAACGTAAATTTGAGATACGCGAAGCTCCTTCAATCTAACGGTAGTATCCATTACCGCGATAAGTATGAGCCGTTCAAAGCTCTCTTGCACCAACTAAGGTACTCAGAATATAGATTTGCACCTATATTCGCCTACATATTATGCTGAATTAATCTAAAAAGAAACTAAAAAATATAAGTTCTTCTAAAATGGTTTGTTTCCGGTTTTACATATTGCCCCCAACACGACATATATAAATTATGGCAAATGATAGCGATTAGGGAATGGCACAATATGACAAGCAATTTTGAAAATATTAAAGCAGATATAAAAGCTCTTTATCCAGAAGAGGATTTTACTGACGCAGAACTTAATGATATGACAACCAGATTAATCAAATTCTTTACAATCGGTGCTAAAGCTGTTCATAAAGCAAAAAGGCTTGAAGAACTTAAAAATCTTAGTATTGAGAGAAAAAATCAATCTACTTCAAATGAAGAAATAGGTTAAATCAACATAAGGGTCTTAATGTCCCTAAGTTAAAAGCACAAAAAAGCTCTAAATATCCAACAAAACAGCCATTTTAGGCAAAATAATCGCGTACATTCCCAAGAATACGTGACACAATAAGTATATATAAATTAAAGGAGTAAAAAATAAATGGCAAAAAGACCGAACAATATAGCAGATGAAGAATGCAAACAAGCAGTAATATTTGCTCGTGTATCATCAGAGGAGCAAACTCGAGGTGCTTCACTTGATGCACAGCTTAAAAGTGTTAAAGATTATTGTGAGAATATAACGCCAAATAAACCGAATGAACTAAAAGTTATTAAAATATTTTCCATTAAAGAGAGTTCAACTCGTGGTGAGCGTAAGCTTTTTTATGAAATGCTTGATTTTGTAAAGAAACAAAAGCATAAAACAGCCATAGTTGTAAATTGTGTTGATAGATTGCAACGTGGATATAAAGAGTGTGTTGAACTTGATGATTTAAGATCGCAAGGTAGGATTGAGCTTCATTTTTATAAAGAAGGTTTAATTTTACACAAAAATAGTACATCATCTGATATCATGCGCTGGGATATGGGCGTATTGTCTGCAAAAATGTATGTAGGTTCTTTACGTGATAATGTTATAAGAAGTATGGAGTATAAAAGAGAAAATGGACAACTACAATCGGCAGCTCCTGTAGGATATTTAAACGTTTCAAAAACTAAAACAACAGCTGCAGATGTTATAATAGACCCTGAACGTGCACCAAAGGTCAAGAGATTATTTGAAGAATATGCAAAAGGCGGTCGCACTCTTCAAGATATTACTAATTTTGCAAGAGATATAGGGTTATGTTCAAGGTTATGTAAAATTAATAAAACAATCAGTAGAGGTCAAGTATATCAGATACTTCAAAATACATTTTATATTGGCTATATGAAAAGCAAAGGTAAAATATATGAACACTACTATGAAAAATTTATTGATAAAGAATTGTTTGATATAGTTCAGGATGTTATGAATGATCGTAAAAGAGCACCTAGCAAACTTTATTATGGCGAAAAGCAATATGTGTTTAATGGTTTAGTTAAGTGTGGTACATGTGGTTGTTTAATGACATCTGAGACAAGAACAAAACCAAGTGGCAAATCATATACATATCTAAAATGCAACACACTAAGAGCAAAGTGTTCTCAAAAACCAATAAATGAGCAGGTTTTATTAGACGAACTTGAAAAAATGTTCTTAAATGGTCTCAATGTTACAGACTCAATGCTAGTTAACATCAAAAAATTGGTTAGAGAACAATTAAAGAAAGATACTGAGGTTAAAGCAAGTGATAAAAGAAACATCACAATCAAAATTGAAGAACTTAAATCACAAGAAAAGCAGTTGTTCAAATATCTCCTTCAACATAAATGCGATGAAGAAACGTTTAATGAAAGCAAGGCAGGAATTAGGGATGAGATTGCAAAACTTGAAAAATCTGCTGATAAATATGAAGAGGATAATGCTAAAATTGAAGATATCTTGATGAATATTGCTGAGATTGCTGCAAATGCTAGTATTTTTATTAAAAGTCCGATAATCAGCCAAAAAAAGGACTTTTTAAATTTGATATTATCGGACTCTAAAATTGAAGGGAAAAAACCTTGTTTTACAATAGGTAAGCCGTTCGACAGGTTGGTCAAAACGGCTGAAACCGAGAAATGGTGCCGCCGGCGAGAATCGGACTTGCGACCCCACCCTTACCAAGGGTGTGCTCTACCACTGAGCTACGGCGGCATATGTTTTGTCATTCTATAATAATCAAAGTGTCTTTTTGTTTCAACACCAAAGAGCACGATGTGTGCTTGCCAGTTCAGTTTGTAATGTTTGCTTTGATAGCTTTTGCTATGTCGCAAACGAACAAACTATCACCTTTCGTTGAAAACAATCATTACTTTGATTGTTTTCCGCCTCAAGCCACTGAGCTACGGCGGCACAAAATTATATAGATTTATCTTGTTAGTGAAACATATAGAAGTCTTTAAATAAAATCAAGACTGATTTATCTTATTCATATAAAAAATATTAAATAAGGTTTAGGTATGACAGAAAAAGAAGAGAAAAAAGGTCCAAAAGAAATTCGCTTTGAAAGAGAGTCAAAAGCTCTTTTGAAAAATGTTGCTAAGCGAAAAAAACAACTTGAAGAAAGAAAAAAAATAAAAGAAGAAACAAATGACAAGCAATAATCTTGTAACAAAATCTTCATCAAGCATTGCTGGACAAAATTAGTAAAATATTTTACACTCTATTCATAAACCTATTAAATTGTTATATTATGGATATTATTTTATTAATCATCGCAGTTGCTTTTTTCTTTTTTCTTTTTCGTGGTGCAGAAGTTTATGATACAGCAAATGAAGAAGAAGCTAAAAGATTAAACGTTCTTGCCAAAGGCAGATTCAGAGTGACTGGTCCCGAGCTTGATAAATTGAGAAAATTTTTCATTTATGAAGGGGGATGTTGGGACGAAAAAACAGATTTAGAAAAAGCCGATTATCTAGCTGCAAACTATGCTGGAAGTTGGTAAAACAAAGATAAAAAAGGTATTGGATTTTTCCAGTACCTTTTTTTACATATTATGTTCGTGCAACCGTTAAAAAATCGACAGATTTTGCGCCTGCTTTCAAAAGTGCTTTGGCACATTCTTTCATGGTTGATCCTGTAGTATAAACATCATCAATCAGTAAAATTCTTTTATCTCTAATCTTTTCGGGATACTTAACTTCAAAAACACCTCTCACATTATTGTGTCTTACCTTTCCTGAAAATTCGACTTGTGGGCGATTGTTTTTGCTTCTAATGACAGAAGAATAATCAACAGGGATTTTGCAAAACTTACTCAAAACTTGTGCAAGAAGCCCAGCTTGATTATATTTTCTTTTCAGCATTCTTTTATAGTGAAGAGGAATAGGGATGATGAGATCAATTTCATTTTCTAAAATATCTTTTGCAGAAAAAAACATCAACTTTCCTAAAACTTTAGCATTCTCTGTTTTATCCAAAAATTTCAGAGCTAAAATCATTTTTTTTGAAAAATCATCATAAATAAATACAGAACGAAAAAGTCTAAAAATAGGTTTTTTTTCTTTTATGCAATTACCACAGAGTTTGTTTCCTTTGATATTTTCCTCAAAAGGTTGTCCACATTTTTCGCAAAAAGGACGACTGATAAAATTTATTTTTTGAAAACAGTCACTACAAATTCCATCGTTGCCATTCAATATATTACCACAATTAATGCACCTTGGTGGAAGAATAAAATTAATGAGATTTGCAAAAAACTTTTTAATCATTTTATTAGGTTAAGGAGTTCATCATGTAAATCATTAATCTGATTAATGGTAATGATGCCAGATTTTTCCATAGTCTCTTTTTTATCTTGTGCAGAAATATGTCCTTTGGTGATAATATCACCAGCATAGCCCAGATTATTCATGTAAGGAAAACTTCTTCCTGCAACAAAACCAATGACAGGTTTTTTGTTTTTGAGTGTTTTATAATAATCTGAAAGCTCTTCCTCATAAGTGCCACCCAAAGTTCCAATAACCACAATTGCCTTTGTATCTTCATCTTTGATGAATCTATCAACATTGCTAATGAAGTCTGAACCAATGACCATATCATCACCCAAACCAATAACCGTGGATTGTCCCATTTTAGCACGACTAATTTCAATAACTGCCTCGTACGTCAAAGTTGATGAACGAGAAATGACACCAATATGTCCCTTTTGGTGAATATTTTCAGGGAAAATTCCAAGCCTTGCTTCTTCCGGTGTAATCACCCCTGGTGTGTTAGGTCCAATGAGGGTGGTTTTGCTTCCTCTGAGCATTTCTTTAATTCTGATCATATCACTAATTGGGATGCCGTCAGAGATACAAACAAGGAGTTCTAGCTCAGCTTCGATTGCCTCTCGGGCAGCTTCAACAACGAAACGAGCAGGGACAAACATTACGGAAGCCGTAGCGCCAGTTTCTTTAACTGCTTCAGAAACTTTATTGAAAACAGGAACACCTAAAAATTCTGTTCCGCCTTTATTTGGGGTTACACCACCGACAATTTTCGTGCCATATTCAATGGATCGTCTCGTGTGGAAAGAGGCTTGATTACCAGTGATACCTTGAACGATAACTTTTGTGTTTTTATTGGCAAGAATAGACATATTTAATCATTCTCCTCCATAATTTTAATCAATTTATCGACAGACTCTTGCATATCTTCAGAAATTTTCATTGGAAGTTTAGATTTTTCCAAAATTTCTTTGGCATATTCTTTATTAATCCCTTCAAACCTAACGACTAGTGGCGAATTTAATCCCACTTCAGATGTTGCTGCAACAATACCATCTGCAATCAAATTACATCTCACAAACCCACCGAGAATATTGATGAGAATTCCCTCAACTTTAGGATTAGTCATAATGATTTTGATACCCGCTGCAATTTTGTCTTTATCAACGCCGCCTTTGACGTTGAGATAACAAGCAACATTAATTCCTTTTTGTTTGAGCAAATCAATGAGGGCGAGAGAGATACCGTCACCATTAACAATGAGACCAACACTTCCGTCAAATTCTTCATAGTCAAAACCATATTTTGTGGCTTTAATTTTGCGTTCAATATACTCACTCTCATCTTTGAATCTTTGAATATCTTCATGGCGATACAGTGCAGCATCATCAAAAGACATTTTTGCATCAAGAGCTAGAATTTCGCCAGATTTTGTAAGCCCAGCTGGGTTAATTTCAATCAAGGTTGCATCATATTGAATGAACGCTCTGTAAATTCCATTGATGAAACTTTTCAGGTTCTTGAAAGCATTGGCAGGTAATTCTAAAAAGTTTAAAACTTCACGAACTTGAGCAACATTTGGTCCTTTGTCGAGACCAAGCTTAATTTTTAGAATTTTTTCTGGGTTGTTAAGGGTGACTTTGATGATGTCATCATCTTCAGTTTTTGCAACCAAAAGCGTGACAGCTGGTTCCATTCGATCAATAACCATTCCAGCATAGAAAAGGTTCTTCACTTTTGAAAAAGCTTCAACATAGATTTTGTTGACAATTTTCCCTTTAGGTCCTGTTTGAATGGTTACAAGGGTTTTTCCTAACATTTTTTCACATTCTTTGACGAGTTCTTTTTTGGAATCTACAAACCGGATTCCACCTTTTCGTCCTGCTTCTTTTTCAATGAAATATCCATTATTTCTCGCACCAGAATGGATTTGAGACTTGAGCATCCAAGGACCTCTCGGTAAAATTTCTTCAGCAATTTTTTTTGCACTTGCCGATGTATAAGCAATTCCACCTTTCGGAATATTAATGTCATATTGGCTTAAAATCTTTTTTGCCTGATATTCATGAATGTTCATTAAGACTACTCTTTCAAATTTTGGGCATAAAACTTAATTTTTTCAATCATAGAGAAAAGTCCGTTACGTCGACTTGGTGTCAAATTTTCTTGAAGACCAAGCGCAGTAAAAATATTCTCAGTATCAATTTTTTCAATCTCTTGCGGCGTTTTATCTGAAAAAATCATCAAAACAATGCTAAGTAAACCCTTCACAATGGCAGCGTCACTATCTCCTCGAAAAGAAAGCTTATTGTCTGAAGCAGAAGGGATGAGCCAAACCTGAGAAGTGCAACCTTGAACTTTCCACTCATCCGTATAAAATTTTTCGTCGAGTGGAGAAAGTTTAGAACCCAAATCAATGATGTATCGGTACTTATCTTCCCAGTCATCTAAAAGTTCAAAATTTTCTGAAAGTTCTTCTAAAGTCATCACAAATTCTCATTTCAAAAATAACATTTATTAAATGACAAATTAAGGGAATATGCTATATTTGTCAAACACCAATGGGGGCTATAAACAGATTTGTGAAAGGGTAGTTTATGGAAAAAATAGTGAGAACAATTTTGGACTTGATTTCAATTCCAAGTGTTTCAGGGAATGAAGCCGAAATTAGTAAGGCTTTGAGCTATGTTCAAGATTTTTTCAGTGAAGATAATGCCAATATTCATTGTTTTGAATATGATGAAGCTTCACCTGTTTTGCTTGTCTCAAATTCTCAATCAGATGATTTTGATTTGCTAATGGTCGGACATTTGGATGTGGTTCCTGCTAAAGAAGAACAATTTTTCCCTCAGGTAACAGAAGATAGAATTTATGGACGTGGTTCAAATGATATGAAGTCGCAAATTGCGATCGCAATGTACGTTTTGAGAGATGTTATAAGAGAAAAAACACCGCTCAAAGTTGGGCTTTTGATTACAACAGACGAAGAAACAACAAGCAATGGTATCAAGGCTTTCAAAAAAAATGAAAAAATTACTTCCAAAATTGTCTTAGATATTGATGCCGGAAGCCTAAAGACAATCATTGAAAAATATAAACATTCAGTTGGTGTCAAACTCTATGGTCATGGAAAAAGTGGTCACAGTTCTAGACCTTGGCAGAGCGAAAATGCGATTAACAATCTTCTAAAAGTGATTTTGGAACTTCAAAAAACATTTCCTGAATATTCTGAAAAACTTCCACAACCAAAAGAAACTTGGCTTGATACCATGGTTGTCACCTACATCACTTCAAAACAGACTTCTAATGTTGTTCCGGATTTTGTTGAGGCAAATTTGAATTTTCGCCTTACAGAAAAAACTTCTCTTGAAGAACTTGAAAAGCTTTTAGCTGAAGTGTGCGAAAAAAATAACACAACATACAAAATTGATATGGCGAGTTGTGGTTGCTATATGGATGCCAATTCTCCAGAAATTCAAAACTATAAAAAAATTGCAGAAAAAATTGCTGGCGATAAAATTTCAATCACACATATGAATGGTGCAACAGATGCAAGAATGTTTGCGGATAACTCTGTTATCATTATGCACTCAACAACAGGCGCAAATGTTCATGGCGATGGAGAATATGTTGAAACTGATTCAATTTTCAAGTTATATGAAATTCAAAAAGCATATATCCAAAAACTTGTTGAAGAAAAATAGGAAGAAAAATGAAAATTGGAGTGTTTGATTCTGGTCTTGGTGGTTTGATTATTACAAAATCTTTTATTGAGAGGTTAGGGCAATATGATTATTTGTATCTTGGAGATACAAAACATCTTCCTTATGGTGAGAAATCTGCTCGAGAAGTTTTGGACTTTTCTATTGATGCAATTAAGTTTCTCATTAAACAAGACTGTAAACTTATCATAATCGCATGTAATACAGCTTCTTCAATTGCACTCAGATATTTGCAAAGGGTTTTTATCCCTGATTATGCACCAGATGTTAAAGTTCTGGGAGTTGTTGTACCAACTGTTGAAGAGGCAATTGCTTGTTCTTCTAAAACGATTGGTGTTATTGCTACAAATTCAACAATCAATTCTCACATTTACGAAGTCGAAATTAAAAAAATAAATAATAATGTTGAGGTAAAGGAATTAGCAACACCAGAATTTGTGCCTGCAATTGAAAGTAATGATTTTGTGTTAGCGGAAAAATATGTAAAGCAATATGCTCCAGATATGAAAGATGTTGATAGCTTAATTCTGGGTTGTACGCACTATCCACTTTTGAAAAAATATTTTGAGAAAGAAATCCCTTATGTTCATATCATTTCTCAAGCAGATTTTATGGGTGAAAAATTGGAAAATTATCTGCAAAGGCATCCTGAAATTGACAAGGTTTTATCTAAAAATGCTCAGAGAGAATTTGTGGTCACAAAGCTGAATAAACATTATCAAGAAGTGGCTGAGAAACTCTTTGAAAATATATCTATAAAAGAAGTTAAAATTTAAGATTTGAAAAAATAGCTATTTTAGATTCTGTTAATCTTGCCCAGAGGCGATCCCCAAAAGAATAGTGCCACCATTCTGATGGGTAGTTCACTAGACCAACTTTTTCCAAAGCATTTTTTAGGATGTTTCTATTTTTTCTTGCTTCTGATGAAATATTTTGAGCATCAAAAGTGGCTTCTTCTCCAAAACCACGAACGATTCCACCCATGTCATATTCAATGCCCTCATCATCTATCAATGCGACATCAACGGCAGCCCCAGATTGGTGTCCACTTCCTTGACGATGCGGATTGGCAACAAAAACATTGCATATAGAGATGAATTCTTCAGAGTTTGGATCAAGATTGGGATATTCATTTGTCTTCTTGAGAACAACTTCATCCCAAAGTTTTTTTTGTGACTCTAAAGTTCGATAACCTTCATAAATAACGAAATTATAGTTTTTTGGGAGATGTCCTTTAGCTTTTAAAAGAAGTTCATAGATATATTTTCTCACTCTTCTTTCATTGGTATATTTTGAATTGAAGAGAATGTTATTCTGACCATTTATTTCAACAAGCTGAACAGGGTTTTCAATTTCAAAAATTAACTCCGGTTCAGATAGCTTAGAATCATCAAACATTATTATTTTTCTTTCTTTTGACTAGCTAAAACAAGAAGAAGTCCTCCTAGCTTTTGAGCATATGGAGCAGTTCTATAAAAATCTTTTTTCATTACAGTGAAAATAGCTCTTGGTTCTCCATGTCCATAATTTGAGGAATCTTTATATCCAATTTTCTTTCCACCAATTCTTTCAATCAATTTTTGAGAGTTTAAATTATCAGGGTGAGCGGTGATATCTAATTGTTCATATTTCTTAAAAAACTCGTGAGAAATGGCACGAACAGCTTCAGTTGCATAACCCTTTTTTTCATGTTCAGGGTTGATGAAATATCCCAAATCACCATAAACAAACTTTCCATTCTCTTCAAACGGCAACATATCAATTGTCACATTTCCAACTAAAGTGTTGTCATCTTTTTTTCTGACAGCCATTCTATAAGTTGAACGAGGTTCTGTATTTTTTTCTTTATGAGATTTGATAATGAATTGAGCCACTTTTTGGCGAACTTCAAGATCTCTATCTGGTGTGTCAGCATCAACTTGGAATGTATAAAAAGGCATATATCCTTTGCTTTTTTCTTTGTCTGCTTTTTGGTTGATATTAAAAGCAATTTGTTCCAATGCATAATAGTCGGAATTTTCAAATTCTGTAATGACCAAGCGTTCAGTAGTGATTGGTGTTTTAATTTCTGCAGACATAAGCAACCTCAATTTTTAATTGTTTTGGCGAGATAGACAAAATATCATTATTCTAGAAAATCTTCAAGAAATAATTTAGAAAATTTCCATCATCATTTTTGCATCTTCACTTAAACGTTCAAAGCTCCATGCTGGTTCCCAAACGACCTTCACTTCAATCTTTCCTGTACCTTCAACAGCAGAAATTGCATCAGCCGCCTGTTGTGGTAAAATGCCAGCTACAGGACACATTGGGGAAGTTACCGTCATCTCAACCGCAATATCGCCACTTTTTTCGTTTTGTTTGATGTCATAGACCAAGCCTAAATCGTAGATGTTAATCATAATTTCTGGGTCTTCAACAGTTTTAAGAGCTTTGATGATTTCCTCTTTCTCAGCAATTTTAGAACCTTGCTCAAGTTCTTTTCCTGCAAAAGCAATATAGTCTTTTTTCAAGCTTTCCATATCAACAATTTCATCTTGAAAGTCGAAGGCTTCCATTAAGGCTTTTTCATTTTCATCAAATTCAGACATCTTTTTTCTCCTAAACTAACTTGTTGCTAAAACCAAACTGATAACGGAAGCAACCAGTAATATTATAATCTTTATGTTCATTTTTTTGTAGGCATTTTTTTGCATTATGTGAGCTTGTACAGAATTTATAGCAGAAATCCATAGTGGTGCAAGATAAACAATTGCCACAACATATGCTGGATTTGGTGCTAGACCAATAGCATATCCTTTGAAAACAACCAAGCCTATGATGAAGAAAATGACGAAGAATCCTTTTTTCATATTTTTGGTCTTCCAAATTTCACGAAGGTCTCTTCCATTTCTGATATATTTTACGATGCTGTAAATTCCAGAAAAAAGAGCTGTGACCATTGTGTAGAAATAAACAGCAATAAGTGGGGTCGCTTTCCCTAAGTCCATAATGTTTTTGTTATTGGTGTCTAAGAGTCCTGAAACAACAATACAAGGCAAAAGATAAAGGAGTGCTTTTTTGCTGGTTTGAGAGTTTTTAAGAATAAAAATAGAAGTTAAAATGCCTGCTAAACTTAAAAGAATAATTATAAAATGGAATGGATTAGAGATTAAAGACATAAAATATTCTGGCTTGATAACTGTCCAACTCAAGAAAGTAACAACCAAACTTAAAGGTTGAGCAATACCCGTGGCTTCCGCTCCAAAAGCTTTGGCAGAGCGGAAGAAACGGTTGTCAATATAGCCAATGAATATGCCGTTCACAGCACAGAGGAAATAGAAAAGCCAACCAAATTGTGGGGAAAGTGTGAGGGCAAATGGGAGCATCAAAAGAAAAACCCCAAGCCCACGATAAATCATCAAAAGAGGAGCAGGGAGTTTAAAAACTTGATTGCAATAAACATACATAGCCAAGAAAAAGCTGGCAACAAAAGCATAAGCCCACCAAAAAGTCATAAAAGTTCGTCCTTAATTTAAAAAAATGTTTTAGCTTTGAGAAGTGCAGCAATCAGACAGTCAATATCTTCTTTTGTTGAATATAGTCCGATTGAAGCTCTTATAACCGATTCATAACCCATGCGTTTTACAAGGGGGTAAGAGCAGTGATGTCCAACTCGAACTGAAATTCCTTCTTTGTTCAAAATGAAAGCAACATCTTGTGGATGAATGCCTTCAAGGATGAAAGAAAAAACCCCGCCTTTGTTTTTTGCTGTTCCAATTTGGATAAGGCCCTTAACTTCGCTTAGTTCTTTTGAAGCATAAGACGTAAGCTCTTTTTCTTGTTCCATAATATTTTCTAGACCAAGATTCTGCATATATTTTAATGCTTCGCCAAGCCCAATAGCTTCGACAATAGCAGGTGTTCCTGCTTCAAAGCGAGCAGGAGGTAAGGCATAAGTCGTGTTCTGATATGTCACAACATCAACCATATCTCCTCCAAATTGATAAGGAGGCATTTCAAGGAGAATATTATATTTGCCGTAAAGAACCCCAATGCCGGTTGGCCCATAAGTTTTATGTCCAGAAAAGACTAGGAAATCACAGTCTAAATCTTGAACATCAATTTTGTGATGAACTGCAAATTGACAAGCATCGACTAAAATTTTTGCACCAACTTGATGAGCCTGTTCGCAAATCTTTTGAATTGGAAAGACCGTACCTAAAACATTTGACATTGCAGTCACTGCAACAAGTTTTGTCTTTGGGCTGAGAAGTTTTAAAAATTCTTCCTCAAGATAGCTTCCGTCATTAGCAATTTTGAAAATATTGAGTTTGAAGCCAATTTCATCTCGAAGAGCTTGCCAAGGTACAAGGTTTGCGTGGTGTTCTGCTTCAGAAATCAAGATTTCATCTTCAGCTTTCAAAAACTTTTTTCCCCATGTTGAGGCAACTAGATTGATAGATTCTGTTGCATTTCTAGTGAAAATAATTTCTTTTTCGCTTTTCGAGTTAATAAAGTGCTGAACAGTTTTGCGTGCCTCTTCATATTTTTGAGTAGATTCTTCAGACAAAAAATATGAGCCACGATGAACATTTGCATAAGTTTCAAGATATGCTTTTTTCATAGCCTCAATAACCGCTGTCGGTTTCTGAGCAGAAGCAGCGCTGTCTAAAAAGACATTAGGCTTTCCATTGATTTTTTGAGAGAAAATGGGGAAGTCTAGTCTGATTTTTTGCGTATCAAACATTTTTCCTCTAACCATTCCTTAATGAAACCAAAAACTTGTTCTTTATTGTCCGAGCAGTAAAGGTTGTTGCATTTTTCAACAACACGAATGAGGATGTTTTTCATCACTCTTTTAAGTCTTTTATCTTGCCCTAGTTCGCGTACTTCTTCGCCTTCAGCAGTGATGACCAAAGTTGGAATTGTAATTCTTTTTGCTTCATTCAAAATATCATATTGTTCCATATCATCATGAAGACTAATATGTAAATTGAGTCCTTTGGTGTGATAAAAATCATTCTTACGCCACTCATCAATGTCCGCGTCATCGTAGAAACTTTCAAATTCAGGACGAGGAGAAGTCAAAACGAGAAAT
The DNA here is from genome assembly GCA_047975765.1 of Alphaproteobacteria bacterium. Taxonomy (GTDB): domain Bacteria; phylum Pseudomonadota; class Alphaproteobacteria; order RF32; family CAG-239; genus JAQWBS01. The sequence goes on along the minus strand of JBKEEF010000012.1, from coordinate 314,200 downwards.
TTGAAAAATTTATTTTTAGAAACTTCAAGAATTGCTAAAGCAGAACCATATTCTGAGCCAAAAAGTCCAATATTATCAAGTTTAACCCAGAGCTGATTTCTAATATAATCAACTGCAGCACGAACATCTTCTAAACCAGTGGAGATGGTTGAATGTTCAATGTTTCCTTCACTGTCGCCACGTCCTTGATAGTCAAATCTAAATGTTGCAAAACCAAATGCATTGAATGTGTCTCTCAGAAATTCTTGTTTGACAGAATATTTATAGGAATTGAAGCCACCCAAAATAATGACAACACCTTGTGTGGTCTTAGAATCATCCCTATCAATAATTCCTACTAGTCGTTTCCCTGATGCATTTGTGAAATATACTTTTTCTTCCATTTAGCTAAACCCTGTTTCTTATCCAATCTTTTATGTCATTATTATATATTTTATTTAATACGTCATCTAAATATGCATCTATTAACATCTGTTTTGCATCTTCCTCGCTTATACCACGAGATTGCATATAAAACAACTGCATTTCATCAAGAACACCTGTTGCTGCACCATGTGAACATTTGACATCATCTGCAAAAATTTCCAATTCTGGTTTGCAGTCAATTTCTGCGGTGTCCGAGAGGAGAAGAGCTCTATGAAGTTGATTGCCCTCAACTTTATCGCAATTTTTGGCAATATGAATTTTGCCTTGAAAGACGCCTTTTGCATTTCCGCCAACAACACCTTTAACAAGTTGATCAGAAAAAGTGTGTGGCGCAAGGTGTTTGACATAAGTTGTGTTGTCAATGGTTGCCCAGCCATTCATGAGGTAGGCACTATTTATTTGTGTTTGAGCATTTTCTGCTTGAAGTAGAACTTTTGTTTCGTTTCGAGCAAGGTTTCCTCCCATTTGAATACAACAAGCATTGTAGTTTGCATTTCGTTCTACATTAACCACATTGAGCGCAAGGTGATTGGCTTTAAAAGCTTCTTCTTGAACTTTGTAGTGGTGAAGCGTTGAATTTTCTTGCAGAAAAATTTCATTAACAATATTTGCAAAATATCTAGATTTTTCTTGTCCCTGATAGATATAATGTTCCAAAATTTCCACTGAAGAATTTTTGCCAACAACAACTAAATTGTGGATGTTATAAAAATAATTTTCTTCAGGAGAATTTGTTTTATTAATAAAAATAATTGGTTTATTAAGAACTACATTTGGGGCTATTTCCAGAAAAATGCCGTTTTCTAAGAAAGCCGTGTTTAGAGCAGCAAAAGGGTATTTTTCCAAGGAAATGTTTTTATTAATCAAACCTCCCGCTTCAAGAATATTTTTAATGGAAATACTCTGAGGAAAATCTGGAGAAATATTTTCTAGTTTTCCATTGAAAAATTCAATTTTATATGCAGATAAGAAAAAGTCTGAATCAAAAGATTCTGCGTTTTGGGAAAGTTGTGTTGTAAAGTCATCAGACGCCAAATCTCTTGGTTTTGTATATTTCCAAATCTCGGTTTTAGGCTGAGGAAGTCCAACAGAGCGAAATGTATTCATTGCCTCTGTTCTTATATTCTCAAGCCATTTATTTTCTACTCTTTCTGGCACCATTTCAAGAAGTTTTGTCATTTTTCTACTCTGCTTCTTTCACAAAACTGGCATAGCCTTTTTCTTCCAACTCAATTGCAAGTTCTTTCTTGCCAGATTTGATGATTTTTCCATCAGCAAAAATATGAACAAAATCTGGCTCAATATAGTTCAAAAGACGCTGATAGTGGGTAATGATAAGCATCCCCCTTTTGCCGTCACGAAGTGCATTTACACCCTGAGAAACAATTTTCAACGCATCAATGTCCAAACCGGAATCTGCTTCGTCTAGAATGGCTAAATCTGGTTTGAGAACACTCATTTGCAATGTTTCCATTTTCTTTTTTTCACCACCTGAAAAGCCAACATTAACATGTCGCTTAAGCATTTCATTGTCTACGCCCAAAACTTTTCCGTCTTCTCGAATTTGTTTGATAAATTCCATCGTGTCGAGTTCTGGCAAATTTTGATATTTTCTCTTAGCATTAACCGCGTGTTTCAAAAAAGCTGTGGTTGGCACACCTGGAATTTCAACGGGATACTGCATTGAAAGGAAAAGTCCTTCACAAGCTCTTTCGTTTATGGAAAGGTCAAGCAGATTTTTACCTTTGAATTTGATTGTTCCTTTAGTGATTTCATAACCTTCACGACCAGTCAAAACGTAGGAAAGTGTAGATTTTCCTGCGCCATTTGGTCCCATAATTGCATGAACTTCTCCTTCATTAATGGTCAAATTAAAACCCTTAATGATTTCTTTTTCTTCAACACGAGCGTGTAAATCTTCAATTTCTAATAAAACAGCCATTTTTCTTTCTCAACTTTACTTCTTATGATTTTCATCCCATTCATCAAGTCTTCCAACCAGACGATTGAGTTTGAACTCGATTCTTTTCTGAACTTCTTCTTTGATGTTGTAGCAAAGCTCAACTTGTCGAAGCATGATGTTCACATCTGCACATTCGTCAATGATTTTTTCAATATTGTCTTTGCCACGATTTATGTTTTTTAATAGTTCGATTTGAAGCTCAGACATTTCTTCAAACACCATAGACATTTGAGCGGTTTTGCCCCAAGTGTCTAAAGCTCTCTGGCATATTTTTTCATCAATTTCCATTATCCTACACTTCCTTCTAAGCTAATATTAATTAATTTTGCTGCTTCAATTGCAAATTCCATTGGCAAATGCTGCATCACTTCTTTGCAGAAACCATTCACAATCAAGCTGACAGCTTCTTCTTCGCCAATTCCACGTTGTAAACAATAAAACAATTGTTCTTCGCTAATCTTTGAAGTTGTTGCTTCATGTTCGATAATAGCGGAATTGTTTCTGTTTTCAATATAAGGAATGGTGTGTGAACCACAATTTTTTCCTATCAAAAGACTGTCACATTGAGAATAATTTCTTGCCTTGCTTGCAGTTGGTAACATTTTGACCAGACCACGATAAGTTTGGTTCGAAAAGCCAGCCGAAATTCCTTTTGATATAATTTTTGAACTGGTGTTTTTGCCAATATGAATCATCTTGGTGCCAGTGTCAGCCTGTTGACGATTATTTGTAATGGCAACAGAATAAAATTCACCAACAGAATTATCACCTTGTAAAATGCAAGATGGATATTTCCATGTTACTGCAGATCCAGTTTCAACTTGTGTCCAAGAAACTTTAGCATTTTTCCCACGGCAAGCAGCTCTTTTAGTCACGAAATTATAGACTCCGCCTTTGCCGTCTTTATCTCCTGGATACCAGTTTTGAACGGTGGAATATTTCACTTCTGCATCATCTAAAATGACAATTTCAACAATTGCAGCATGAAGTTGGTTTTCATCTCTTTGTGGTGCAGTGCAACCTTCTAAGTAGCTGACATAACTGCCTTCTTCTGCAATGATAAGTGTTCTTTCAAATTGTCCTGTGTTTTTAGCATTGATTCGGAAATAAGTTGAAAGTTCCATTGGGCATTTTATACCCTTAGGAATATAAACAAATGAACCATCTGTGAACACAGCACTATTAAGGCATCCGAAAAAGTTGTCTGTATAAGGAACAACAGAACCGAGATATTTTTTCACAAGCTCAGGGTGATCTTTCACTGCTTCAGAAATCGAACCAAAAATGACACCTTTTTCTGCCAACTTTGCTTTATAAGTTGTGGCAACGGAAACACTGTCAAAAACCGCATCAACAGCAACGACCCCTGCAAGGATTTCTTGTTCTTTCAATGGAATGCCTAGTTTCTCATAAGTTTTCAAAATTTCTGGATCAACTTCATCCATGCTTTGAGGTGAAATTTTTTGTTTTGGTGCTGAATAGTAGTATAGGTCTTGATAATCTATTTTATCATAGTCAACCTTTGCCCAAGTTGGCTCTTTCATTGTTTTCCAGTGTTGAAAAGCTTTGAGGCGAAAATCAAGCAACCAAACGGGTTCGCCCTTTTTTTCCGAAATGAGACGGATAATATCTTCATTCAGTCCTTTAGGAGCTGTTTCTGTTTCAATCTCAGTCGAAAATCCATATTTATATTTGTCGCCACTTGCATCTTCAATTTCGGGCTTTGCTGTCGTATTCATAGCAAAAAAATTCCTCTTTTCTTCCAAATGATAAGTTTTATCAGAATGTTTATATATAGTCGAATTTAATTATAAAATCTAGTGTTTTTGCAATTATAATTCTCGTGCATTTCCACGTGCTTGATTAAATGATATTTTAGTAGAGGTAGCTTCTTTTTCTGAAAGGCGAGTGATGAGCTTGGTTATCTTCTCTTTACTTAAGTGGCTAATTTCTTGTTTTTTAATCTCATTTAGTCCTTGAGAAAGTTGTTCTTTTTCTATGTTTTTAAGTTTTCCACTTTTTAATGATTTGTCAATCATAGAGAAGGTTTCCTCATAGAGTTCTGAAGGAAAAATTGAATTGAGTTCATCGTTGTATATTTTTTCGTAGTGAATGCTTTTGTTAATCAGCGCATTTAAAAATTTTCCGTTTTGAAGGTCATTCTGAGCAAGAATACCTTTCAGTACATCTTTTGATTCAGGAGGTAGTGCAACCGTTTTTTCTGAGATAAAATAGGAGGCTAAGAAAGTGTTTCTAGCTGTTTCATCTTGATTGATGATAGGGCTTTCATAAGCCATTTTAAGAAATTTATTAAAAGAATTGATGTTAGCATGAGATGTTTCATCAGAAAGATATTCCCTTGCAACACCACTTTCCATTAAATGTCTGATTCCGTCTGCAAGTGCTGCAACTTGTTCAGGAGCCATTTTGCTTTCATAAAGAGCTGTTTTAGCAAGATATTGGTAGTTTTTATCATAGATATTTAAGTGATATTCATTTCCTTGTCCATCTTTCATATGTCCAGTTTTTTGAAAAACAGGTAGAATATTCATGAAAAGGGTGGAGTTCCTGATGAATCTTGCTGTTTTAGATATATATTCATCTTTGCGATTTGGATTGATATAGGCCGCTACTGGTAAACTTCCAATAATTGCAGTTGAAGGAGCATTGTTTTCTTTGATAAAACTCAAGAAAGTATCAATGAGTTTTGGTTTTTCTATGGAAGAATCTATCATGTCATTGATTGCAGAGATGCTTTTTAGTTCATCTCCCATAAGAGAAATTATGCTTCTTATATTTTTTTCAATATGAGGTTGGGAATTGGCTAATTCAATAAGATCAATCGTAACATCATAGATTGTGGAGAAGCCATATTTTTTAGTTTTTTTATTCTTTGATAATTCCTTGATAAGTGAAAGGTAACTGTCTAAATCTTCAGAAGAAAGAGAGTGGTGTTGTTTGTTTTCTTGTTCTTTTTTAATCATTAGCATGTGCAAATACTGAACAGTATCTTTGTGATTGATGATTTTTTTGACCTTGTTTTTTTCTTCTACATCGGCATAGTAATCAAAAAGGGAGTCTACATTGGATTCCTTTTTAATTCGCTCAGACATTTGGACTTCTAAAAATTTTTTAACGGAAGGTATGTAGGCATTTTCTTCAATATATTCATCAAGTTTTGCTTGTATTTTACCATCTGATTCAATGTTTTCTATAAGGGACTGTGAGAGGCTAGTAAAATCTTTATCACTGAGATTGCCATTATGATGAGATGTCAAAAGAGGAGAAATTAGACTAATGCTATTAAATTTCTCTTTATTTTCTTTGATGATAGAAAGTGCCATCTCAGAAACATCTGCGTTTTGAGCAGCAATTTCCATAAGTGTTTGAGTGTCGCTTGAAAGTGTTTCTGAAGCAAGAGAGAGCCAGTTGAGTGTTTTATTAAAAACCTCTGGGTCATTGTTTTCTGTGTCAAAGCTGTTTTTAATGAAAAAGAGTATTTCTTTTTCATGGAAGTTATAGAAACGAGTACCAATGAATTTTGTGAAACTATTATCATTTGATGAAATAGCATCAATGATGTTTTTAGCTTCAGAGCTCAAAGCTGATGTGTTTTGGTAAGTCATGTCTCACTCAAATTAAATTAATAAACTCTAAAATACAATAATTTGAGAAATAAATCAAACAATAACGACATTGCTTTAGTAAAATATTAAGTACATTATGTTAGAGATGAAGAATATAAGGCGCATTATGAAATCGATTAAAAAAGAATGAAAAAAACAGTTGCAAATATATGGTTTTGTTTGCTGATTTTCGTGACGGGATGTACAACTTCTTCAAATGGATATTTGTTTGGAGGACCTCTTTTTGGAAATCCCGACGGTGTAAAAGTCAGAAAAGGGGATACTTTATACAGTCTTTCCCGAAAGTATGACGTTCCTTTGCGTGACATGATAGAACTCAATAATCTCAAGCCTCCTTATGGATTGAGAGTAGGGCAAACACTCAGACTTCCGACCAATAGATATCATATTGTTGCCAGAGGAGATACACTCTATAGTATCTCAAGAAGGTATGATGTTGATGTAACAACGCTCAGCCGAACCAATCGTCTCCAGCCTCCTTATGCACTCTCTGTCGGTGATAAACTTATTTTGCCAGCTTCCGTGAGTAGCTCAAATTATGCCAAGGCAAGTGGAAGCAGTTCATCTTCTTCATCTTTTGGAGAAGGATGGTTTTCTAGTAAAAAAACTGAAACACCGAAGGCAACATCAAGCAGAAACTCGTCCAGTAGAACTAGCTATACTCAAAATTCCTATGTTGAACCTCCTAAGAAATATCGAAAAGAAAAATTTTCGTGGCCGGTTAAAGGAACAATCATTTCTCAATATGGCTTTATTGGAAAAGGTCGTAAGAACGATGGTATCAACATAAAAGCAGCTGCAGGAACAGAGGTGAAGGCAGCAGATAAAGGAACAGTTGTTTATGCTGGAAATGAATTGAAGGGATTTGGAAATTTAATCTTAATTAAGCACCCAGATGGTTTTGTAACGGCTTATGCACATAATGATCGGATTTTTGTTCGCAAAGGACAAACTGTAAGAAGATATCAGAAAATATCAACTGTTGGAAAAACAGGAGGTGTAAGTACACCACAACTTCACTTTGAAGTTCATATCGGCAAAAAACCAGTTAATCCGATGAGTTACCTAAAATAAAAAGAGAGTGCTTTTAAAAAAGTGTTCAATATTTTTCTTTTTCCTGTTGTGAATAATCAATATTGTTGTATATTCTTGACAAACATAATCAAATTAGGGAGAGAAAAATGTTTATAAAAGACGCTTTAGCGAACACTGCAGCAGCGACAAGCACACAAGATATTGTGGTAACGGTTGTGCAACTTGGTCTCATCTTTTTAATTTTTTACCTTTTGCTCATTCGCCCACAGCAAAAAAAGATGAAAGAACATACACAAATTTTAGAAGCTGTTAAGGCAGGTGATAGAATTATCACTGGTGGTGGAATTTATGCGAAAGTTGTCAAAGTTAATGGCATGGAACTCACTGTTGAAATTTCTTCAGGCGTTGAAGTTGTTGTGAACAGAATGTCTATCCGTGAAGTTTTAGCTGCAGCAGAAACTGTGAAAACAAAAGCTCCTGCAAAGAAACTTGCAAGCAAAAAAACAACAAAAACGAAATAATCAAAATAATATAAGGTTAAGAGAATGTATAATCTATCGAGAACAAAAATATATATGATTCTTGCTATTTGTATTTTTGGCATCTTGTATGCGTTGCCAAATTTCTTTCAAGACAAAGTCAATATGCCATCATGGTGGCGCCCTGTTAACTTGGGTCTAGATTTGCAAGGAGGTTCAAATCTTCTTTTGGAGGTTAAGACCGATGATGTTATCAAAGAAAGACTTTCTGCAGTTGAAGATTCTGTTCGTTCAACTTTGCGTGAAAAGAAAATTCGCTATCAACAACTCAGTGCAACAGCAGATGCGGTTAAAGTGAAAATTGATAGTGCAACTTCTCGTACACAAGCTATCAATGCCTTCAGAAAAATCGATGATGGCTTACAGGTTAGTGAAACTGGTGACGATTTTGTTGAAATCAAATATTCTGAAGTTGCTTTGAATGAACTCAAAGTGAAGATTGTTAACCAATCTATTGAGGTTGTTAGAAAACGTATTGATGAACTTGGTACAAAAGAACCTGTAATTCAAAGACAAGGCGTTGATAGAATTGTTGTTCAACTTCCTGGAATTCAAAATCCAGAATATGTTAAATCTTTGCTTGGTAAAACTGCAAAAATGACATTTCACTTAGTTGATAGTCGTACAACAGCAGCAGATGCCCGTCGTGGTAAAATCAGTTCAGCTTCAAGGGTTGTTAGAGGAAGCGATGGTGTCCAGTATGTTATCGAAAGAAAACCTGCAGTAACTGGTGAACACCTCGTTGATGCACAACCTGCTTTTGGAGAAGGTGGTGAGCCTGTCGTTTCTTTTAAATTTGATTCTATTGGCGGAAAGAAATTTGGTGAAATAACAAAAAACAATATTGGTGAAAGATTGGCAGTTGTTATTGATAATGAAGTTATCACAGCTCCAAATATCAATAGTGCAATTCAAGGTTCTGGTCAAATTAGCGGAAGTTTTACGGTTCAAACTGCAAATGAATTAGCGATGATGCTTCGTTCAGGTGCTTTGCCAGCTCCATTGGAAGTTATGGAAGAAAGAACAGTCGGTGCTGGTTTAGGTGCTGATTCAATTAATGCTGGTATTGATGCTTCCCTCATTGGTTTTGCGGTTGTAATTGTCTTTATCATTGCAGCTTATGGCTTGTTTGGTGTTTTTACAACAATTGCTTTGTTTATCAACTTGATGCTTCTTATTGCTGCACTGGGTTTCTTTGGAGCAACACTCACACTTCCAGGTATTGCCGGAATTATTTTGACAATTGCGATGGCAGTTGATGCGAATGTCTTGATTTTTGAACGTATGCGTGAAGAAGTTAAAAATGGTCGCTCAACAAAAGATGCTGCCGAAGTTGGTTTTGAAGAAGCTTGGAGAACAATTGTGGACTCTAACTTAACAACACTCATTGCCGGAATTGTTTTGTTCTTCTTTGGAACAGGGCCAATTAAGGGCTTTGCTGTGACACTCACAATTGGTATTGCAACATCTGTATTTACATCAGTTACGGTTACAAGATTGATAATTGCGACATGGATTGCAAAATGCAAACCAACCAAATTACCAATATAATTTTTTGAGGATATTAAAATGAAACTTTTTAGTTGGATAACAAAAGAGACAAATTATGATTTTGTAGGCAAAAGAAAGTTATTCTATATTTTGTCGGTAATTATGGTTGTGGCAGCAATTGCAAGCATGGGAATTAAAGGATTTAACTATGGGATTGACTTCTCAGGTGGTGTCCTTATTGAAATCAAAGGAGAAGAAGTTTTTGATCTTAATGATTTGCGTGCAAAATTGGCTCAAACAAAGTTGGAAGACGTGACTTTACAGTCTATCGGTGCTGATGGCACAGAGCTTATGATTAGAGCTCAAGCAGAAGGTCTAGATGATAAAGAGCTTTTAGCAGCCGTAAACCAAGTGAAAGAAGTTATTGGTGAAAATGTTGAATATCGTAAGGTTGAGCAGGTTGGTCCACAAGTTGGTGATGAACTCAAGTTAAAAGGTGTGATTTCAGCAATTCTTGCCGTGTTGGCTCTTTCAGCTTATGTTTGGGTAAGATTCGAATGGCAATTTGCGATTGGAACAATGATTGGTCTCACTCAAGATGCACTTGTGGCTGCAGGACTTCTCTCTTTCTTTGATATGGATTTTAGTTTAACTACTTTGGCAGCTTTGTTGACGTTGATTGGATATTCCATCAATGATAAAGTGGTGACTTACGATAGAATTCGTGAAAACTTGAAAAAACATAAGAAAATGCCACAACTTGAGTTGATAAATTTAAGTATCAATGAGATGCTTGCAAGAACTTTATTGACAGGAATTAGTACCCTTGGTGCTTCTCTAGCTTTGTTGGCTTGGGGTGGTGAAACACTCAGAGTGTTCTCTTTTGTAATTACATTTTGTGTGATTGTTGGAACATATTCTTCAATCTTCACATCAGCAATGATTCTCAATTTGTTTGACTTGAGAAAAGTTGATGACGAAAGAGTAAATCCTTTTGAGAAAATTGGATAAAATTTCTTAGTTAAAAGAAAAAAGGATAGGAGAAATTCTATCCTTTTTTTTGTGGAAATATAATGGTTAATGATTCGTGAATCTTGTTGTTGATTTTTTATAAAAATTATGATACTATACTTTCCAATTCTGAGCATAAAAAGGATTTATATATTGTGATAATAGACAGTAACAATAAAAAACAGGCGAGTATAATTGCTAATAAATGCTTTTATCAGACCGTGGCAAGAATTATGCGTGAATTTGAAGAAAGAGGTTATGAAAATTCTGCTGATGAAACCGCGAAGGTCATAGCTGCATACCATACATTGGTCAATAAAAAATCCAAAAACAATTTTAACAACGACTATAACGAAGCTTTCAAGCAAATTGATAGTTCAATTGAAACAATTGCACATCAAGTCTTTTATCAATATGACACAGAGAGATTCGATTTTGCTTATAAGTCTTTTGAGGCATTTGATTACATCAATGCCATAGTTGCTCGCCAACATACAAAAAAAATAGCTGTATAATTTTACTGATGAATATATGCTTTGTGAATCTTTATGCAAAGTTGTTTGATTTATTAAAAAAACTGGTATAAAAATAGAGCATTGCTTTTATTTTTGGTAAAAAGGACTATTAATGAATAAAATTTCCGTTATTGGTTGCGGTCGTTGGGGGACTTTCCTTGGTTGGTATGCTGCAAATCATTGCACATTTGAAGATGTGATTCTTTATGATTTAAAAGATTCTCCAGCTTTCATTGAAATGCAAAAAAATCGAAAGAACAGCTATCTAACTTTATCTGATAATATGAGCTTGACTGCCGAAATTTCTGAAGTTTTAAAAAGCAATATCATTATCGTTTCAATTGGCTGTCAACATCTCCGTTCTCTTGCAAAACAACTTAATGAATATAATCTAAATGGAAAAACTTTCCTCTTGGCAATCAAAGGATTGGAAGAAGGTTCTGCAAAGACCATTGAACAAATTTTTTCTGAAGAAATTAAGCAGGATATAAAAGTGGCAATTCTTGCAGGACCTGGACACGTTCAAGACTATCTTAAAGGTGTACCTTCTTGTGCGGTTATAGATAGTTATCACCCTGAAACAACCGATATGCTCATTAAATTGTTGCAAAGTGACCTAATTAGGTTCTATTATGGAACAGATATGATTGGTAACCAAATCGGTGCAGCAATGAAAAATGTTATTGGTTTAGCTGCAGGGATTTTGGACGGGTTGGACTGGTATGGTCTTAAAGGAGCCTTAATGGCAAGAGCTCCAATTGAAGTTGGGCGTTTTATCCAACATTTTGGAGGAGACCCAAAAAGTGTTTATGGCTTATCTCACCTTGGTGACTATGAAGCAACACTTTTTTCCAAACATAGCCAGAACAGAATGTTTGGTGAGCTTTTTGCAAAAGGTGAAAAGTTTGAAAAATTGGCAGAAGGTGTCTATACGTTGAAAGCTGTGAAAGAAATTTCTGACAGAGAAAATATTGATATGCCAATTTCACAAGCTCTTTATAAGGTTATTTATGAAGATGCCAAAGTTAAAGAGACAATTAAGTCAATGTTTTTAAGAGATTTGAAGCAAGAGTTTTAAAAAATGAATAAAAGATTATTAGCAAATACGATAGCAACATGGTTTGGTTGCGGTCTCTCTCCTAAAGCTCCGGGAACGGTTGGTTCTCTAGGGTCAATTCCTTTGGCAATTGCTCTTTCTTATTGGACTGGATTTTTGGGAATTATGTTTGTTGCACTCATTTTATTTGCTGTAGGTGTTTGGGCAACAAATATTATTATTATCGATTCAAAAGATAAGGATCCGTCTAAGGTTGTTATTGATGAGACAGTTGGGCAGGTCTTGACATTTTCGTTAGTATCCCCATATTTATTTTTAAATATGACTTACTGGTGGATTTATCCTTTGGGTTTTGTTCTTTTTAGATTTTTTGATATCAAGAAAATGGGACTAGTCAAGCATTTTGATAAAAGAGAAGATGCTTGGGGAGTTATGCTTGATGATGTTATTGCCGGTATTAATGCTAGTATTGTGTTATGCATTATCTGTTATTTTGCCGTAAAATATCTTTATTAGGGAGAAAATAAAATGAAAAAAGTTTTAATGGTATTGCTAGCAGTTTTAGTAATTTCTGGCTGCAAAGAAGAAAAACAAGAAGTTGTTCTTAAAGGACACGAATATAAAGTTTTGAATGCATTGAATAATGTAGATTTGAGAATTTCATTTGATGATGTTGATGATAGATATTATGGTAAAGTCATCAATAATTTTAATGGTGCATATAAAATTGATGGAGATACCATCACATTTGGTCCAGCAATGTCTACAATGATGGCTGGTGACCCTGAAATGATGAAAATTGAATATGAATATTTAAACTTTTTCCCTCAGGTTAAAAAATATAAAATTGAAGGAAATGTTTTGATTTTGATGACAGATGAAGATGAAGTGAGTTTCGAAGATATGGGACCAATTCAAAAATAAAACTTAAAATAAAAAAGGAGGGAAATCCCCTCCTTTTTTGCATCGATATAAAATTATCTTCCGAAGACTTTATCTTTGAGTCTTTTAAGAGTTGCCTGAGCAATTGGACGAGCTTTTGCCGCACCTCTTGCCAACATTTCTTCAACTTCATGATAGTTGTTCATGTAGTAATTATACTTTTCTCGGGCATCTCTAATCTCATCAAGTACGGCAGAAAGAAGCATGTTTTTAATATGTCCATAACCTAATGTTCCACCTTTCAAACCATCTGCCATTTCTTTGAGTTGTTCAGAGGATGCAATTGACTTATAAATTTCATAAACCAAAATTTCATCAGGGTTCTTAGGTTCCTCAATTGGACGAGAGTCTGTTGGAACAGAAAATACAGCTTTTTTGATTTCTTTATCATCAGCAAAAAGAGGAATGACATTGTTATAAGATTTGCTCATTTTTCTTCCATCAACACCAGGGACAACTGCAACTGATTCTTCAATGTAGTAGGTTGGTTGTTTAAGAACTTCTTCACCATAGTGAGCGTTAAAAGCACCTGCAATGTCACGAGCGATTTCAACATGTTGGATTTGGTCTCGACCAACAGGTACGATGTCTGAATTAAAAGATAAAATATCAGCCGCCATTAAAGTTGGGTATGTGTATAGTCCCATATTGATACCATCATCATCTGGTTTTCCTGCTTCTCTGTTTTTATCTACACATGCTTTATAAGCGTGAGATTTGTTCATCAAACCTTTTGGTGTGTAGGCATAAAGAATAGTTGTAATTTCTGTAATTTCAGGAACATCAGATTGGCGATAAAAGACAGTATGGTTAGGGTCTAAACCGCATGCCAAATAAACACAGGCAACTTCTTTGATTTTTTGATTTAGAACAGCAGGATCTTTTTCAGCATTAATTGCGTGATAATCTGCAATGAACATAAAGTGATTTGTAGCTTGTTTACCAAGAGCAATTGCTGGTTTGATAGCGCCCAAAAAATTTCCCAAGTGAGGTGTTCCTGTTGGTTTCACCCCAGTCAAAACTGTTTTTCCTTTAAACATCTGTGATAATCCTTAGTTTTTCTATTGTAATTATTTATAAAATTGATACTCTGTTTTAGGTTTATAATCAATAACAAATAACACATAAGGTTCATAAAGATGTTAGATATTAAGTTTATTTTAGAAAATAAAGAATTAGTTGAAAAAGGTTTTGCAAAAAAAGGGTTCTCAACGGTTAGTGTGTCAGACTTGATTGATTTGCACTTAGAAATAAATAAACTTAAAACATCGTCGCAAGCTATTGCTGAAGAAAAAAACAGATTGAGCAACTCAATCAAAACAGCTTCTTCTGAAGAACGTCCAGCAATCATCACTCAAAGTAAAGAACTTGGTGATGAGTTGAAAAAAGAACAAGATGAACTTGTTGAACTTCAAGAAAAATTTGACAATATTATGATGAGATTGCCGAACCTTCCAAGTGATGCATCTCCTGTTGGAAGAGATGATAGTGGTAATGTTGTGACAAGAAAAGTTGGCACACCAAGAGCGTTTGACTTCAAACCGCTTGATCATATTGAATTGATGGAATTGAACAACTGGAGCGAAATGGAACGCATTGCAAAGGTTTCTGGATCTCGTACTTATGCAATTAAAAACGAACTTTCTCGTTTGGAACTAGCTATCCATATGTTTGTTTTAGACAAGCTTCGTGATAATGGTTTCAACGTGATTACGGTTCCATCAATTTCAAAAGAAAAACCACTTTATGGAATGGGTTACTTGCCTTTTGCAAAAGATGAAATTTACTATTTGCCTGCTGATGAACTCTATTTGTCTGGAACAGCAGAGCTTGTTTTGAACTCTCTTCATGCAGATGAAATTTTGACAGAAAATGAACTCCCTGTTCTTTATGCTGGTTTCTCTCCTTGTTTTAGAAGAGAAGCAGGAGCAGCTGGAAAAGATACGCGTGGTTTGGTTCGTGTTCACCAATTTATGAAAACTGAACAATTTGTGATTTGCAAAAATGACATTGAGGAAAGTGAAAAATGGCACCAAAAACTTTTGTCTCTCTCAGAAGAAGTGTTGAAAGATTTGGAGTTGCCTTATCAAGTTTTGGAAGTTTGTACAGGAGATATGGGTGCACCTAAGTATCGTCAATATGACTTAGAAGCATGGGTTCCAAGTCAAGGTGTTTATAGAGAAACACATAGCTGTTCAAACATCACAGATTGGCAAGCAAGAAGAACAAATCTTCGCTATCGTGAAAATGCTGATGGAAAAGTGAAGTTTGCTCACACTTTGAATAATACAGGAATTGCAACACCAAGAGCTTTGGTTCCTTTCTTGGAAAATCACCAACAAGCAGACGGTTCAGTTAAAATTCCTGAGAAACTCCGTCCATATATGATGGGTGTTACCTCTATCGGTGGAAAGAAATAATTTGTGTAAAAACCTCCCAAAAGTTAGGGAGGTTTTTTTCTTTGAGAGGTTGACATTTTAAGGTCGGATAATTAATATTAGAGAATATAAAAAATTATTGTAAAACTATTAAATTGAAAATTTATGAAAACAGATGAAGAAAAAATTCTTTTAGTCTCAGCTATGAATGAAATCAAAGATTATTTGGATGTCTTGGGGTATGGATTTAAAGCGCAAGTTTTATCATTCGCAGGACTGCCAAGAAAAAAGAGAATTCTCATTAAAAAGATGCTCAAAGAAAAAATTGAACTGCTTCAAGAATATGCTGGATCTGACACAAATGTCATATATTTTGCTATTCGGAGCCACAAACTGCTAATCTGTTGGCTTGATTTGTTTGAAAAAAACAAATTGAAAAAAATTGAATGTTATCTTGTCTTTAGGTATTTTAAATACAAGATATTTAGGTGCCATGTTGAGAACTTTTGGGAAAAATGCGAAAGATTTCTTCTCTTCAAGTTTATGCGACCCACACAAAGATTCAAAAGCTCCTCACTATAAGTGTTAGGAGCTTTTTTTGGAGGAAATTTTATGCTTGCGACAAATGAACTAAAATATGTTTTGTTTGATTGGGATGATACTTTAGCAATAACTCGAAATGTTATTGTTCATTCAGTTGAAAAAGTTTTGGCAAAATATGGCTTGCCAAAATGGGAAATTTCACGTTTAAAAAGAGATGAAAACTTATCCTTTAGAGACAATTTTCCCAACGTTTTTGGTACTGACTTAGCCAAACAAGCTTATGAAGATTATAAAGTTGAATATGAAAAAAATGTAGCTCACTTCATTCAAAAGCCAAAAGGTTCAGATGAAGTTTTGAAAAAACTAAAGGACAATGGTATCAAGTTGATGATTATGACCAATAAAGATCGTAAACTTTTTGAGCCAGAATTTTCAGAACTCTATTCACCGGATTTATTTGAAAAAATTGTTTGTGGACATGAGGCAAAAAAGGATAAACCTTTTCCTGAACATGGTTGGAAAGCACTTGAAGGTTTTTTAAATCCTGAAGAAATTTCCCCACAAAAAGTTTGGGTAGTTGGAGACTCTCGTCAAGACTTGGACTGTGCTGTGAATATGAATGCTTTACCAATTTTGATTGGAAAACCAATTTGGGGTGAAATAATCAGTGAAAACAATGTGTTAAAATTTGATTCTTTTGTCACTTTTTTTGATTTTATTTCCTTTGATTTTGTCTAAAATTGGTGCTATACTCGTCTCATAAAATGAATAGACTCTAACCTATGGGATGGAAAGCAATGGCAGAAAAACCAAGATTAGGTTGTTCTTACTCAACAGAAGGAACTACTTTTAGACTATATTCCGAAACAGCGGAAAGAATTCAAGTTTGTCTATTTTCTGAAGACGAAAAATCAGAAACACAACTTGACTTGAAAAAAGATAAAGATAACTACTGGAGTGTGATACTCAAAAATGTAAAACCAGGACAAAAATATGGCTTTAGGGTGCATGGTGAATTCGCTCCTGAAAAAGGGCTTTATTTTGACTCTAATAAACTTCTCCTTGATCTATATGCTCACGAGATTTCAAAATCTTTTGATAATGTATGGAAAGATGAGAGCCTTAAAACATTCAATAGACTTGACAGTGCGGCAGTAATGCCCAAAAGTGTTGTTACTGAAAACAATCCTCAAAAAGATGCTATAGAATTTCCTTTTTTGAAAAAGTATCCTCATTTTCCAGGCGGAAAAACTTCCATTTATGAAATAAATATCAAATCTTTTTCAAAAATAAACAAAGCATTACCTAAAGAAATTAGGGGTAAATTTGAAGCTTTTGCCCATCCTGATACAATTGCTTATCTCCAAGATTTAGGTTTTAATGAAGTTGAGTTTCTTCCACCTTTGATTAGTTGCACAGACAGAAGACTAAAAGATTATGAGGGTAAAATAGATGCTTGGGGTTATAATACAGTTGGTTTAGCAATTAATCCAAGATATGGTGATTTGAAAAGCATGAAGTCTGCAATCAATGAACTTCATAAAAACGACATTAAAGTTTGTTTTGATGTTGTCTTCAATCATAGTGGTGAATATGCCTCACAAGGAGATTCAGCAACAACTATCTCTTTTAAGGGAATAGATGCCCCTTCGTTTTACTATCTTGAAGATCATGATAAATCTTTATTTTCTGATAGAACTGGCTGCGGAAATTCTATGAATTTAGAAAGTCCTGCTGGAGAAGCATATTTCAATCAATTCATAGATTTTTGTGCTGAAAATGGAATAGATTCTCTTCGCTTTGATTTAGCCGGGGCTTGTGCTTCTAATAAATATGCTCAGTTTTTGCCAGAAGGAACTTTTGTTAAAGGCATTAACCGTGCTATGGACATGGGTATTGGTGTCTATCTCGAACCTTGGGATGCGAGAGGACATATCTATAAAAATGACTTTGCAATCTATGCACCTAGAGCAAAATGTTGGACGGATGAAAGACGGGAGAATGCTGGGGAGTTTTATAGTGCTGTTGGTGGCAAAAATGGTGCTCTAGCTTCTCAAGTTTCTGGTTCCGAAATGGTGAATTTTCAAACAGGTGAGTCAAACGTTGTTGGAACGACAATGACACATGATGGTTTCACACTTGCCGACGCTTTGAAATTTGGAAAAAATAACTGGGAAAATGGCGAAGAAAATCGAGATGGCAGTCCTGATGCTTTTCACCATAAGTCTCATGATGCTAAAGAACATTTGACCAGAATGAAATCTGTTCATGCCATGAATATTCTTTCTAAAGGTGTTCCGCTCACTTATGGCGGAGATGAGTTGGCTAGAACTCAGAATGGTAATAATAATCCTTATTGCATTGACAATGAAGGTGTGTATCACAATTGGGAAAAATGGAATAAAAATGAACTTAGTGCTGATGAAAAAGAACTTTATTTGTTTGTTAGACGTCTGAATGCTTTACGTCAAAATCACCCAGCATTGAATGATTTGCATGTCTTTACAAGCAATGTAAATCCAGAAAATGGTCGAAAAGGGGTGGAATGGATGCGTCCTGATGGAACAGAAATGGAAGGTCATGACTGGAATGTTGGACATGCTCGAACACTGGCTTATGTGATTAACGGAAAAGCTAGTGACGATGATATGGATTTTATGGTTTTGACTTCTGGAGATTTTTCCAGTGTGGACTATAAACTACCTAAACCTCCTTCAGGCGAAAAATGGAATGTTGTATTTGATAGTTCTGACGTCTCTGCTGACAAGAAAGAATATGACAAAGGTGAAGCTTATAATTTGAAACCTTTTTCCTATGTTTTGCTTTCTAATCAGCGTAACAAAACTTATGTCAACGAAAGAACAGCAAAAGACATTTCTTCTGTACTCGGGGCTTTATTAGCAGCGAAAAGCAAATCTAAATAAAAATGTAGAAAAAATAAATATAATCATTATAATCAAACCTATTCTTGAAAAGACAATGTGAGGATAGGTTTGGTTATGGCAAAAATGAAAATAAAAGAGCCAGAAGTTGATGTTGAAAAAAAAGTTGTAAAATATACAATTATTTCTGTTTTTTTGATACTTTTAGGCATTTTTAACTACTTTGTTTTGAGCGATATTTTAGGTTCTAATGATAGTTACATCAATAACTATGAAGAAGAAAAAGTTGTTGCAGTTCGTGAACCTGCTGTTGCTGGAATCTTTTATGCAGCTGACCGAAAAAAACTTGATGAAACAGTTGAACATTACCTAAAAACAAGTGACAACGAAACCATTCTACCAAAGCTTATGATTGTTCCTCATGCAGGATATCAGTATTCCGGATATGTTGCAGGTAAAGCTTATGCAATCTTGAAAAAATATGCGGATGAAATCAAAACAGTTATCATCGTTGGTCCTTCACATCATACCAATTTATATGGGGCTGCTATGCCTCAGTATGAACAGTTTAAAACGCCTCTTGGTTCAGTCAAAGTTGATACAGAACTAGCAAAAGAGATTGCACAAAAACCTCGTTTTAAAATAGCGAATTTAGCTCATAACAAAGAACATTCCATTGAGGTTCAAATTCCCTTCTTACAAAAAGTGTTAAATAATTTTAAAATTGTTCCCGTGGCTTATGGCGCGATTACATCAGAAGAATTGGCTTTTGGGTTGGCACCTTATTTGAACCGAAAAGATACAATCATTATTTTTTCTGCAGATTTATCTCATTATAATCATTACGAAACAGCACAAAAAATGGATGCTTATACTGAACAAATGATTATGAATAAAGAAGCAGAAGTGTCTAATGAATTATCTTGTGGCGCGACAGGAATTAACACAGCCTTGATTTTGGCAAATCAAAATAATCTTTATCCTGAAACAATTGAAATGCTCAATTCTGGAGATATTACAGGAGATAAGGAAAATGTGGTTGGTTATGGTGCTTGGAATTTTTCAATCAGAGAACCTAAAAAAGAGATGGTTTATAAAGGGATTGATACAGAACTAAAATCTTTGCAGGAATATACAGAAAAATATGGGCAAGAACTACTTTCTATTGCTAAAATTTCTTTGGAAGATGCTGTTCTTAGAGAAGAAAAATTTCGTCCTTCGCGTAAAGATTATTCCGAAGCTCTTTTTGATAAAGGAGCAAGTTTTGTGACAATTGAAAAAAATGGAGAACTCAGAGGCTGTGTTGGAACAATTATACCGTATCAAGCTGTTTCTTTAGATGTTGCAAGTTCAGCTTTTAATGCAGCAAGAGAAGATAAGAGATTTGATAAAGTTTCTAATAATGAACTTACAAATATTAAAATAACAATTTCTTTGCTGACAAATTTAGAACGTATTCGTTATGTGGATGAAAAAGATTTGTTAAGCAAGATTGAACAAAATTCAGATGGAATTGTTATCAGAGAAGGGGACAGACAAGGCTTGTTTTTGCCAAGTGTCTGGAAAGAGTTTAAGACAACAAAAGAATTTTTAGATGCACTAAAACTTAAAACAGGTATGAGTCCAAGCTATTGGTCTAACCGTATCAAAGTATATCGCTTCAAAACAGTAGAGGTAAAAGAAAATGAAAATTAATGGTTATGAAATTGCACTTAGTGAAGATTTTTTAGACGATGCACTCAAAAACAAAACTGCGAAAATTGAACTTATTTCAAAAGATTTTGAAGGATATAAAACACTAGCTGAAGGTGACAAAAAAGCGTTGGAACATTTAGCAAATGCTGCAAGAATTTTGAACAATGTTTCTCTGGAACAAGACCACCATTTGAACCTTGTTCAGAAAAAAGCTTTAGAAGAAGCAGCGAAAGAAAGTGACTATGCTCGTAAAACTTTGGCCTTTTTTAACAGTTTTAATGGTGTTGAAGGAAGCAATGGGATTGATAAAGAGCATATTGAGATTTTTAAGGATATTCATGGTTTTGCAGGAAGGAATTTTTATCCTCAAGATTTGACGGTTGAAGCGTTTCATAAAATTTTGTTAGAGATGTTTGCCCAGAACAGAGTTGAAGAAATTAAGAAAATCTTGAGTGCTAGAACAATGATTCGCAGAGAAGGAAATTTTCTCAAAGCAATCGATTATGTCATTTATTTTGAAAAAGAATTCAAACAAGCTGCTGATGAGTTGGAAAAAGCATCGAAATTAGTAACAAATAAAGATTTCTCAGAATATCTCTCCTTACAAGCAGCAGCACTTCGCCATAGTGATGAAAATTTAGATGCAAAAGCTGATGCAAAATGGGCTACGCTTCAAGATACTGAACTTGAGTTTACATTGGGTCGTGAAAACTATGATGATGAAATGACGCCAACCATTTTTGAAAATGAAAAATTGAAAAGACTCATTGAAGAACATCATATTGAAGCTACATCAAAAGATATGCTTGGTGTTCGTGTTGGAATTATCAATAAAAAGGGAACAGATTTGATTCTCACTTTCAAAAATCATATGAGTGAGCTTGTCAATTTGATGCCTTATGCTGATAAATATGAGCAAAATGTTTGTGGTGATGAAGGCTTGAAACAAACCATGGTTGATGTTGATTTGGTTGAACTCAAAGGTGATTATGCTCAGTGTCGTGGTGGTATCACAACAGCTCAAAATTTACCAAACAATGACAAACTTTCTGTGAAACAAGGTAATGGTCGTCGAAATGCTTATCATCGCCAAGTTAGAATGTCTAAAGATGATGAAAAAACAACAAAAATTTTAGATAAGCTTGTTGGAAAAGAGCTTCATGAACATTATGACCGTGGAGATTTGGCAGATCATTTATTTGTGATTGGGCATGAAAACGGGCACTCTTTTGGTCCAAATAGCTCATATCAAAATGCATTGGGAAAATACAAGCATATTATTGAAGAACACAAAGCAGATGTTATCTCCATTACTTTTATGCCTGAATATGTCAAAGCTGGAGTAATTGATGAAAAGACCTTAAAACAAGTTTACACAAGTTGGGTTGCAGGTCGTTTGTTTATGAGAGCTGAAGCTAAATTTGATCATCCTCACCGTGTTGCTGATTTAATGCAGTTCAATTACTTATTGGAGCATGGTGTAACTTCTTTTGATGAAGAAGGTAAATTGCATATTAATTTTGAAATATTTAATTCAGTGATGAAGGCTTTCTTGGCAGAAACAATTGAAGTTCAACTTTCAAAGTCTCCAAAAGTTGCCGCAGATTTTATTGAAAAATATGGAAAATGGGGCAAAGAAAGTGCGAGAATTGCAAAATTCCTTCAAGAGTTGGGACTTAAGCCTTATAAAGATATCAGAAGTTATATCTAATGATTTTATGAACGTGGAGTTGTTAACTTAATTTTTAATTTTATTGCGTAAAGTTTAAAACTTGATAAAGTCAAAATAGTTCTAATAATTTGTGGTGAATAAAATGTTTAAAAAACTTATAGAAGGTAAGTTCTCTCTTGGAGAAACTTTCTGGAAGTTTGGTGTTTTAGGGTTAATCATTGTTAATATTGTCAGTGTCATTTCAAGCAGAATGCTTTCTAATAAGCTTGGAAGAATAAGTATTTCAGACTATTACCTCAAATATTTTCATCCTTTGAAAATTGATAATGGTGTCGTGGTCTTGACAATTTTTAACATTGCTTCATTGTTCGTCTTGGTTTTTTATAGTTTCACAATATTGTTGGCGACATGGAGAAGTTCACGTGAATATGATAAGAGTGCATGGTTGCGTCATGTTTCTAGACTTTTGATGTTCTTAATGGTTTTTGTTTGTCTTTATACAAATTTATAGGAAGGTTTTATATGAAAAAATATGTTTTACTTCTCATCCTTCTTTCTTTGAGTGGCTGTGCAATTGGATATTTAGAGCCAGAAAGAGAAAGATTATATGACAACTCAATGCTTTGTGATGACGAAGATGCTCCAGGTTGCATTGAAGGTGCAACAATCTAGAGCATTTCCATATCTTTTATTTTAGAGTTTAAGGTTGTGAACCATTGTTGCCAAATTTGTTGTGAACAATTTGACGGCAATGGTGAGCAAGATAATGCCAAAAACTTTTTGGATGGTTGAAAGAACACCAACACCTGCAATTTTTTCAATTTTTCTGACAGATTTCAATAAACCATAAACAACGAAACTGTTTGCTACAACGGCAAGCAAAATGTTTTCAGTTGAATAATGTGCACGAATTGAGAGAAGCGTTGTCAATGAACCAGAACCAGCAATCAAAGGGAAAACAACGGGAACAATTGTTGCATCTTTATCAACAGCTTCATTATTTGATGAACCAATTTCAATATCAAGTGTCATACCAATAGCGATAATGAAAATGACAATTGAGCCTGCAACTGCAAATGATGAAATGTCCACGCCAAAAAGGCTGAGAAAGGCGTTCCCACCATAAAAGAAAGCAATAAATAAGCAGAAAGTTGCAAAACCCGCTTTGGCTGGTTTAACGATGTTTCTTTTCTTTTGTAAATTAATCACAACAGGAATAGCACCAGGTGCATTCATAATTGCGAAAAGAATGAAAAAAGCTCCGATAAATTCTTGAAAATCAAAATTGGCTAACATTTAAATCCTACGTTTCATTATATAAGTTGAGAGATAATTTTTTTTGTTTCTTCTTTATCATCAAAATGATGTTTAACAGTGCCAATAATTTGATAGTCTTCATGACCCTTACCAGCGATGAGTAAGATATCGTTATTTTTTAAATTTTCAATAGCTATCTTTATGGCTTGAGCTCTGTCCCCAATATTTTTTGCAAGAGGGCAACCTTTCATAACATCTTCTCTGATAGCTTGAGCATTTTCAGTTCTTGGATTGTCATCTGTTACATAAACAACATCTGCCAATTCTTGAGCAATTTTACCCATAAGAGGGCGTTTTGTTTTATCTCTGTCGCCACCACATCCAAAGACCACAGCAAGATTGGAAGAGGTATATGGACGAAGTGCGAGAATTGCTTTTTCAAGGGCATCAGGCGTATGAGCATAGTCTACAAAAACTTTTGCACCATTCTTAAGCTCTCCTGCAAAATCTAGTCTACCAGCTGGAGGAACAAGCTCTGCAAGAAGTGGAATAACTTTTTCTGTTTCAAATCCACAAGAAATGACCAAACCAGCTGCACAAAGCATATTCATAATTTGGAAATCACCAACAATATTTGTGTGGAAATGATAAGGCTTTCCAAAAACTTCTAAGAATATTTCGTGTTTTTTATCTTCAAGAAGTTTAATTTCATTTCCCTTATATCCATAGCTCCAAACTTTGCGACCACAGTTGGCAAAATTTTCAAAATAAGCATCATCCGCATTGAGGACAGCAATTCCATCTTGAGGCAAGATATCTGTGAAGAGAAGTTTCTTTGCCTGAGCATAGTGCTCCATATCTTTATGATAGTCTAAATGGTCTTGTGTGAGGTTTGTAAAACCCGCTGCTTCAATTTTTGTATCATCAATGCGATGTTGGTCAAGCCCGTGGCTAGAAGCTTCAAAACAAACAGCTTCAACTCCATTTTGTGCCAAAGTTTGTAAAGATTTATGAAATTCAATTGCATCTGGAGTGGTTGTGCCAAAGTCAAAATTATAGTCATCAGATACAACACCTAATGTTCCAATTGTGGCTGATTTATGTCCTAGCTTTTTAAAAAGCTGAGCAACAAAAGAAGCAATAGAGGTTTTGCCATTTGTGCCTGTGACAGCCACAACATATTTAGGTTTTGTGTGATAAAAACGGCTTGCGACGAGTGGCACGATTTTGCGGATTTCTTCAATTTTAAAATATGGAACAGAGAGACCAGATAAGTCTTCATCACCAATAATTGCAATTGCTCCATTCTTTATGGCATCAGGAATGAACTCACTTCCTTTTTTTACATTCCCTGTGATTGCAAAAAATAAATCACCTTTTTGAACTTTTCTTGAATCTAAGGCAATTCCAGAAACTTCAATTTCTGGAAGACCTTCTAACAAATTTGAGAGTTTCATGAGCATATTTCCTTTGCAAGTTTGGCAAAATCTTCGCCACGTTCTTTATAGTTCTTATACATATTAAAGCTTGGTGCTGCTGGTGAAAGAAGAACAACACCAGTTTTAAGATGCTTAACAGCACATTCAACAGCTTCTCTCATTGTGTTCACTTGCACGCATTTTTCAGCAGTCAACATTCTGCCAGTATCAGGAAGGCAAACCGCAATTTTGATTCGTTTTTCATTGGCAATAAATTTATTGAGTTCAGAATAGTCTGGCCCATTATCATATCCACCAACAATCAAAGCAATATTATCTTTGAAAGCATTCACTCCGGCAATCACACTATCAGCAACAGTGGCAATGCTATCATTGAAGAAGACGAGTCCGTCTTTTTCATGAACTTTTTGCAAGCGGTGGTCAAGCGGTTGATAATCTGCCAAAAACATCACTGCTTTTTTATAGTCCAAACCGAGCATTTTCAAAATTGTCAAAAGTCCGCAAATATTAGAGAGATTATGGTCGCCAAAAACATTTAGTTTTGGCAAAGCGATTTCTTCTTTTCCTTCAAAGATTTTACCATCTTTTGCCCAAAATCCATTTTCTACATTGTAGTAAGTGATATTTTCAGACTTTGCCTGACGCAAATATTCATCATGAAAATTGAGAATTTTATATTTTGCTAATTTGATAATATCCAACTTATCTTTTTTATAATTTTCATAAGTCAAATGCCAATCTGTGTGGGCTTGCGAAATATTTGTGATGGTCACATAGTCCAAAAAAGGATAGGTGATATCATAGATTTGAAAACTTGAAAGTTCCAAAACAATATAGTCTAGTTCTTGTTCAAGAAAATCTAGTGGAATAATTCCAATGTTTCCTCCAAGCCCAACTCTAAAACCCATTTTTTCCAACATATACGCCATCATAGAAACGGAACCACTTTTGCCTTTTGTTCCTGTGACGGCAATGATTTTCGGACGATTCTCTGTTTTGAGGTTCGCTAAAAAAATATTCATCATAGAAGTAAATTGGATTCCCTTTTTCTTTGCTTCAATGATTTGAGGAAGATATGAACTCACCCCTGGGGATTTGATGATAATTTCAGCATCTTGAGGAATTTCATTATTTTCAATGATTCCTAAAGATTGGGTTGTGAAATTTTTGTCCCACCAAGAAACAATGGCTTGACCTTCCGTTCCTGTTCCCCAAAGATATGTTTTTTTGCTTATAAATTCTTCTTTTTTCATCTGTTTTATCCGCATTTTTGTTGTAATGACCTCACTATAAGCCAAAGCACTTTAAAATCAATTAAAGTTTTTTTTTGTCTATTGTCTAATTAAAATAAATATGTTAAAATTTTTCATCAACTTTAGAAGAGGACATTAAAACAATGCCTAATAGAAAAGAAACAATGCTCAAAATTGCTAAACTTTCAGGAAGATTTGCACTTGGTGGATTTACTCTTGCAGTTCATGGTGCAGAAGCCATGAATGGTGTTGCAACAGACTTTCTTGGTGTTTCCAATAGTCTTGCAGGACAGTTTTCAGGTTCTTCAAACTTTGATATTGGTCCTAAAGTTTATGGTAAAGCTTCAAAGGTTGCATTCACTAAGACCTTGGAAATGACTAAGTGGGCTGATAAAAAATTGAGAGCATAACTCACATATATCCTCTAGAATTTTAACCCTTCTGAGACGACAGCGTTTCAGAAGGGTTTTTATATGCCGTAAGATAGGGTTTCTTCTCTTGTGTAAAAATGATAAATAGAATGAGAAATTACTTATTATGTTTAATCAATTTATATTATTTTATGAAGAAAAGAATTTTTGCAACATTTGTCCTTGAAAGAAATGAAAACCAATTTTTAGATGAGTTTGCTTCAGCAAGTGATTTCTTTGACACAGATAAAAACGAGATGTCCCATTCATTGGATCATTATGCTTTGCGGAGCACTGAGGGGGATGTTTATTTTTTTGAAATGTGTGAAAGTAAAATCAGAGGCACTTATATTGGTTTGGCAATAAATTTATTGAGCAAAAGTTTTTCTCTTATGGTCAAGAAAGGAAGTTTGAAGATATATAATGGAAATTTGAAAATTCCATATGAATATTATCAGAAGACTCACCTGTCTGAAATGCTTATTCCGACCGTTGGATACAATTCTAAAACAGTTGAATTTGTTAAAGACCTGTTCGGTTTAAATTTTGAGGAGAAAGCAATTGAAAATTTGACAATGGCTTTCAGTTTACAATGAAAAAGGCTCCCAAATGGGAGCCTTTCACGTTATTTTGCAAAATTATGCAGACTTTTTGCAACCGCAGTTTTCTTTACCACAGCATTTCAAAATAGATTTACCTGCATAAACAGCCATATCACCCAATTCTTCTTCAATACGAATGAGTTGGTTGTATTTTGCCATACGGTCTGTTCTAGACATTGAACCAGTTTTGATTTGACCACAGTTTGTTGCAACAGCGATATCAGCAATTGTTGTATCTTCTGTTTCACCAGAACGGTGAGAAAGAACAGCAGTGTAACCTGCACGGTGAGCCATATCAACAGCTTTCAAAGTTTCTGTCAAAGTTCCAATTTGGTTAACTTTAACGAGAATTGAGTTAGCAACACCTTTTTCGATTCCCATAGCCAAACGTTTAGGGTTAGTCACGAATAAATCGTCACCAACGAGTTGAACTTTGTCACCAATAGCATCAGTTAACAATTTCCAACCTTCCCAGTCGTCTTCAGCCATACCATCTTCAATTGAGAAGATAGGGAATTTTGCACAAAGACCTTTGTAAAATTCAACCATTTGAGCATTAGTGTATGACTTTCCTTCGCCTTCCATTTCATATTTGCCATTTTTGTAGAATTCAGAAGAAGCAGCATCAAGTGCAATGAAAACTTCTTCACCAGCTTTGTAGCCTGCATCACCGATAGATTTTACGATGAAAGTAAGAGCTTCTTCAGCAGATTTCAAGTTAGGTGCGAAACCACCTTCGTCACCAACGTTTGTGTTGTGACCAGCAGCTTTGAGGTTTTTCTTCAATGTATGGAAAATTTCTGCACCCATACGAAGAGCTTCTTTAATGCAACAAGCGCCAACTGGCATAATCATAAATTCTTGAATATCAATTGGATTGTCAGCATGTTGACCACCATTGATGATGTTCATCATAGGAACTGGAAGCGTTCTTGCCATTGTTCCACCGATGTATCTGTATAAAGGAAGAGCAGTTTCTTCTGCTTGAGCTTTAGCAACAGCCATAGAAACAGCCAAAATTGCATTTGCACCCAAACGACCTTTGTTTTCAGTACCGTCTAAGTCAATCATTGCTTGGTCAATAAGGATTTGGTCGTCAGCGTCCAAACCAGCCAAAGCGTCATAAATTTCGTCGTTAACATTGTCAACAGCTTTCAAAACACCTTTACCAAGGTAACGGCTTTTGTCGCCATCGCGGAGTTCAACAGCTTCGTGAACACCAGTAGATGCACCAGATGGAACAGCTGCACGACCGAATGAACCAGATTGAAGAACAACGTCAGCTTCAACAGTTGGATTACCACGAGAGTCGATGATTTCTCTAGCATGGATATCAATAATTGCACTCATTTTAATTCCTTTCTTAATATATTAAAAAACTCACTTGTAAACTCTCTCATTTTTGCTAGAATGTCAAGAAATATTAATGATATTTTAAGGGTTAATCACATGTTCTCAGAGAAATGGCATCGTCGCTTTATGGAAGTGGCACTTTTGATTTCAGGTTGGTCTAAGGATCGTTCAACTAAGACAGGCGCAATTGTTGTGGGACCTGATAAAGAGATTAGGGCAACTGGCTATAATGGTTTTGTACGAGGGGTTGATGATGATGTTGAAGAAAGACATGAACGCCCAACAAAATATGTTTTTTTTGAGCATGCAGAGAGAAACTGCGTTTACAATGCATGTTTAACTGGAACTTCATTAAAAGGTTGTGTCCTTTATGCAACACACACACCTTGTACGGACTGTGCTAGAGCTATTATTCAGTCAGGCATTAAAACAGTTGTAACTCGCCAACTAGAAAAAAGAGAAGATATCACGTCCCCAACTTGGCGTGAGAAACTTCCTTATTCAAGACAGATGTTTGAAGAGGCTGGTATTGAATACATTGAAATAGAAATGTAGCCTTTATGACAAAAGTTAAACTTTTTATTTTTCCTAAATATTGTTATTTCTGTATGTAATAGTTATATTACATTACATTACATTACATCATTCTTATATATGTAAGAGGTAAAACATCATTAGTAGAAGGTTTTTTTTTTGAAAAAAGTAACGACCTATTAATTTGTTTGATTGTAATATATGCAAGTAGTTCAACTTATTGTTGTGTACAAAGGGGGAATAATGAAGATTATTATTGCAGATGATCATGCACTATTTAGAGATGGATTAGCTATATTTATGGAACAGTTTGGCAAGGACATTCATATCCTCCAAACAATCAATTTTGCTCAAACTTTAAAAATGTTAGAACAAGAAAAAAATATCGACATTCTTATTCTAGATTTAGATATGCCAGACATGCCATGGGAAGAAGGGCTTGAAAAAATATCTCAAATCATGGAAAAAGAGGCTAAACTTGTTGTTATGTCAGCTTCAGAAGATATAAAAGCTGTCAAAAAAAGTATTGAGCTAGGAGCAAAAGGTTTTATTTCAAAACGTTCCGATCCAAAAATCATTGAAAGCGCAATTAATCTTATCATCAGTGGTGGTGTGTATCTTCCTCATGAAATTTTAAATAAACACATCATTTCCCCAGTTTTAAATGGCAACAAGACTGACAAAGTCAGCAATTTGACAGAGAGACAAGAACAGGTCCTGAGACTTATTTCTCTTGGGCTTTCTAATAAACAAATTGCATATGAACTTGGAGTGACAGAGTCGACTGTGAAGCTTCATATCAATTCTCTTTTAAGAAATTTAGGTGTGACAAATCGAACAAAAGCTGTTGTGACAGCACAAAAAATGGGAATTCTCTAAAACTTTGGTTTACAATAATTTTTCATCTTATATATTGAAACTTTATGAGGTATTTTTGAGGTGAACTTTGAAGAGATTTATTGCAGCTATAATTATTTTTCTTGTTTTTCTTTTATGTTATGAAATTTATGATTCAAAGACAAAGAGACTTGGGGATGAAAAATTTAATACTAACTTTACCGTAAGTTTTTCTTCTGGAGAAGAAAAATGGATAAAGCAAAATCCTAAGATTAAAATAGGAGCTTTTAAGGATTTTTATCCATATAGTTTTATGGAAGCTAAGGAAAAGTTTGCAGGAGTTGCTGCAACATATTTGGACATTATCAGCGAAAAAAGTGGTCTCGATTTTGAGATTGTATGGTTTGATAATATTGAAGATGCGGTGAAAGCTTTTGATAGTCGAGAAATTGACTATTTTGCTGTTTCCAAATCTACGGATAGTGAACTAAAAACGGATGCAATTTATTCTATCCCTTACTTTTCAGGTGTCGGCGCTATTTTTACCAGTCGCGAAAACAAGCTTTATGTGAACTCTGTGAAAGACATTGAGGGAAAAGAAGTTGCCGTTGATAAAGACACCTACAAACATAGTCGCACCCTTAAAAAAGGGAAATTTATTCCTCATCTCTATTCTGAAAGTGTTATGGCTGTTAATGATGTTAATAATGGCAAGGCTTTTGCTTTTGTAGGAGATTTGTTACATATAAAGGGGATTATTCAAAAATATAATTTTATGAATGTACATTTTGCGACAACATATGACTCAAAAAATTATAATTTTAGTTTTGTTACACACAAAGAAAATGAACTTTTTATAGAAATAGTAAACAATGTAATTGAGCAAATTGACGTCACAAACTCTCAGAAAATTATAGATAAATGGATATATAGCAATAGTGCAGAGCTGGAAAAAATTAAGCTCAAATATACAAAATATGGTGTTATTACTTCTTCAATATTTGCTTTATTTATTCTCATCTTTCTTATTAAGATTTATAGTCTAAAAAGATATGATAAATATATCAATCTTCTAAAGGAAGATTATGAGAGGCTTCTTGATGAAGCTCCGGTGGCATTTTTTACTCAAAAAAACAATCTTATTACTTATGTTAATGAAGAATTTGTCAAACTTCTTGGGGGTAAAAAAGAAGATTTTATCAATGTAAATTATCACAAATTTATTGATGAACAAAATCTTAGACTTGCTCTGAAACAAATCACAGGTAATATGGCAAGAGATATTAGGCTCACAAGATTGGACAATAATAAAAGTATATATGTGAACCTTAAGAGAATTAGCATCAAGTTTAGAGAAGAAGACCTTGTACTTATTATGGTTATTGATGTGACAGATCGAAAAGCTGTTGAACAAGAAAAAAGAAATATCTTGAAAAAGACAGCTGCATCTCAAAAAATGGAAATGATTGGAATGCTTTCTGGAAGGGTGGCACACGACTTTAATAATATTCTAACAGGTATCAATGGTTCTGCAGAATTTATTGAACTTACCTTACCAGAAAAAAGTAATCTCAAAAAATATACAAATATTATTGTAAAAGCATGCAAAAGTGCTGCTTATCTCACCAAAGAACTTTTGGTCTTTGCTAAAAATAAAGATGCTGTTTTTAGTCCGTTAAATGTTAATGAGGTTTCTCAAGGTTGTGTTGAATTGCTAAGAAATGCGATTAGTAATTATAAAAACACAAAAATTGAAACGAAGTTTTCTGCAAAAAAGCCATATATTTATGGGAATGAAGATTTATTTCAAAATTTGATTATTAATTTAGGACTAAATGCAAAAGATGCTTTAAAAGAAGGTGGAAAAATTTTCATTCAGACCAAAAATGTTAAGCTTTCTGCAGATGAAATAAAAAAGATGATTTTCAAAACCAAAGAAGGAAGCTATGTCGAATTGCTTGTTGAAGATAATGGAACAGGTATGAGCAAAGAGGTTTTGAAAAATATTTTTGAGCCTTTCTACACCACAAAAGCAAAAGGAAAAGGGACGGGATTGGGGATGTTAGCAATCTCTAATATCGTCAAAGAACATCGTGCAAATATGAAAATTGTAAGTGTTGTTAATGAGGGTACAAAGTTTTATATCTATTTTCCTGTCATCAGTGGAAAAGCGAAGGCAAAAGAAAAGATAAAAGAGGAAAGTAATCTTCAAAAAATTAATGCAAAGATTTTGATTGTTGATGATGAACTAGTGTTGCTTGAACTTTTGAAAGATATTTTGGAGCATTTAGGGTGCGAAGTTTTGTCTGCAAACAATTATGAAAAAGCAATTGAAGCATATCAAGCTCATAACGACATAGACTTAGTTTTGCTTGATGTGATTATGCCAGAAAAAAGTGGATTAGATGTTTATGAAGATTTGAAAAAAATGAATCCTGATTTAAGAGCAATGTTTGTCACTGGTTATAGCAAGGATAAAAAAGTTGGAGAGATTGTTGCATCCAATTCAAATCTGGATTTGATAAATAAGCCATATAATATTTCTGATATAACCGATAAACTATTAAATTTATTAGCAAAAAAGTAATATTATTAGGATATATCAGAAATAGTAATCTGTAATTTTTAGGAAATTCAAAGCAGATGATAGGAAGAAGGCAAACATTTACAGCTGAAAAGCACCTTATGGAAATGCTAGATAAGATTTCTAGAAATAGAAATTTTATGGAGGAGTATTCTGCTGTTTATGTTGCTGTTTCAAGGCTTAAGCCAAAAAATAGACATCCCTCTTTTGTCAATGTCTTAGCACATTTTTTTGATGGTGTCGTAGCAGGTTCAAAAGCTTCTTTCTTCAAGCTCCAAAATGGTGATTTTATCATTATTGGTGAGAATATGATTTTGCAAAATGTAAATGATGCCATTAAAAAAATCAGACATGGTTTTGCCTCGGATCCACTCATTCATCAGGATAACTTTAGCGAATTTGCGAAAATTTATCAATTTCCAAAAGACTTTGAAAGATTTTGGAATTATGTTGATGATGTCATCTTCAATATTAGCACAGAAGCAGATGTTGTAGAAGTTGCTCCCAAACTTGGGCTTGAAGCAAGTAATTATGATTTAATTTTCAGAAAACTCGAGATGATGAATTTTTCTGAAATCATCAGACGACAAGGTTGTTTTAACTACCCTTCAGACGACAAAGTCAAAACAAACTTTCAAGAGTTCTTCTTTGCAGTCAAGGATGTTAATGCTAAACTTGGTGAAGATTGTGATATTATGAAAAATAAATGGATGTTTCTCTATCTTTCAACTTTTTTAGATAAGAGAATCCTTTCTTCTTTTTTCACATCAAATATCACAAAATGGCCAGACTATATCAGTATTAACTTAAATTTGACCTCAATTTTTACGAAGGAATTTGTAGATTTTGCGAAGAAATTTTTGAAATCTCATCAAAAAATCATTGTAGAAGTGAAACTCGTCGATGTTTTGAACAATATTGAGCTTTATGTTGAGGCAAGAAACATTTTGAGAAAAGGTGGCAATGGTGTTTTAATTGACGAAGTTCCTCTTTCAGCTTTGACAATGTTAAATTTTGATCAACTTGATGCTGATTATATCAAACTCTTCTGGGAACCTCTTATGGAATATGAAGAGAAAAATGAAAAACTCAGAAAGGCTATTGAAAAGATTGGTGCTGATAGATTTGTTTTAGCTAAATGTGATTCCAAAAAAGCTGTGGAATGGGGTAGAAATTATGGTATCAGCAATTTCCAAGGTCCATATCTTGATGATGTTGAAATTCACAAACTTATGGGAACTTGCGCTGATAGTGGAAGATGTTCTAAGGCAAATTGTATGCGTTTGCGTAAGCAGACTTCAAATTTATATTTTGAGGGTTGTTCCAGCAAAATTGTCTTTGAAGATTATTTATAAGGATTAGAAAATGGCAGGCATTGTCCTTGATAATTGCAATGAAAATCATATTTTAGGCTTCCTAAACAAAATTTCGGGAAGAATTTCTGAGTATGATGCCATTTATTTTTCTGCAGAATATATTCGCAAAGCAAGAATTAATTTGAAGCAAATTGCTGTTGATACATTTGAAAATATAATCAGAAAATATGACGGTGGAATTTTTATTCTCTACAACAATGATGTTGTTGTTGTCTATAATAAGATTAGTACCAATGAGGTTAAGGCTGCCCTTATCAAAATTAAATATTTGTTCAATGATGATTTAGTCTTGAAGAATGGTGAGAACTTAAGTGGTAATTTTATCAGCTTTTTCAATCTCTCAACTTCTGTTGGAGAGCTAAAACTTTCAGTTAAAAGAAATCTTGAAAGCTATTTTCGTGAGGCAAGTCTCAAGGGAAATAAAGTTGTTAGCAATGTTGGTGCTGAGAAATTTAGTGGCTTTTTTCCGCAGAAGCAAAAAGATATAACACCATCTGTTCTATCCAGAATGCAAAAATCTTTGAATATTACAGATTTTTCAAATTTAATTCGCCGTCAATCTGTTTGCATTATTATTGGCGACTCTAAACCAAAAACGTTGTTTGATGAGGTTTATGTTTCTATCAAAGATTTGGCAGAAACCATTATCCCCGGAGTTGATTTAACTTCAAATACATGGCTGTTCCAAAATTTGACTGAATCTTTGGATAAAAGAATGCTCAGCATGATTCGTAAGCATGATGATGTTTATCTGAGCAACAGTTTTAGTATTAACTTAAATGTTGCGACAATCCTTTCTGACGATTTCATCGCATTTGATGAACATTTCACACCACAAGCAAAGTCAACCATTACCTTTGAATTTAATATTTTAGATATATTGTCAGACATTAAAACATTTATCTTGGCCCAAACATATCTACAATATCAGGGCTACAAAACTTGTATTGATGGAATAACTTTGGATAAGCTAAAATATGTCAATTATAAGGAGCTTGATTGCGACTTGATGAAGTTTGTTTGGCATTCGGATTTTGGAGATGTTATTAGAAAAGATAAATATTTCAATGACTATATTGATGAAGTTGAACGTTCTAAAATTATCATCAGTCGAATTGATGAACCTCAAGCAATTGAAATTGGAAAGTCTCTTGGGATTAATTTGTTCCAAGGTAGGTATATTCAAAGATGGCTCTCTGGTAGAAGATAAAAAAGCACCTTTTAGGTGCTTTTTCAAAATGAGTTATTTGTGATTAAAATCTCACTTCAGCTTCATAAGCCTGCATGATTTTTGTGTCTTCATCATTTTCTTCACGGCTAAGTTCACAAACCAAAATATTGTCTGCTTCTTCAAGGCTATCTAAAACATCTTCAGGAATGTCTTCAAGCAAAATTACATCATTGGGATTTCTTTGTAGAACTGCAGAATTATCATCTTTATCAATTTCAAGGAAAGCATTGTAAGGTTCACCCTCACGTTGATATAAAAGCAACATAACTTCGTCTTCGTCATTGACTACAAAGTCAAAACTTTCATATTCTTCATCCATAATGATAACTCCCTATTAATTCTTAATATTTTTTCTTATAAATAAATACTATTAACAAAAATATAAAAAGACAAGCATAATCTTGATATTTAGAATAAATTGATATAGTAATTTCTTATTAGTTGTAACTTGTGACGAAAAAAATGAACAAATTTATAGATAAAATTATTGAATTCTTAAAATGGCCAGTGGCGATTATTTCCCTCCTTTCGGTTCCTGCTCTTATCCAGTCATATTCTCCGCTATATTTCCAATTTGTCTCATGGAAATATATGGCAATGGGCGGTGGTTTTTTTATGTTCTTTATCTCTCGTAGTATGGCGGATTCTTCAATCAAAACTAGTATGCAAATTACGGCACATGAATTGACACATGCCTTTTTTGCATTGATTACATTTCACAAAGTGAAACATATTAAAGTGGCAGAAGATAATTCAGGCGGACAAATGGCGTTTGAAGGTGAGGGGAACTGGCTGATTACAATAGCCCCATATTTCTTTCCACTCTTAGCTTTTGGTTATGCTATTGCCGTTACAATTTATCAAAGTTGGTTTGGTGTAAACAGTTCTTTAGCACTAATCTTAAGCGGTTTTCTTGGGTATTTTTTAGCATATCATATTGATACAGTTGTTTCTCAAATTCACGAAAAGCAAACAGATTTGCCTAAGGTTTCCTATAAGTTCTGCTTTATGTTTTTACCTGGAGCAAACCTTTGGGCAATTGGAAGTATTCTAGCATTCAACAGCCAAGGTTGGAGTGGAATTGGGCTTTATTATAATCTTATTTGTCGGCTCAATGCATCAAACTGGGAATATTTAAAAAGCTTGTTCTAAAGGTTAGAAACGCACTTCACAAGCATCTGCATCAAGCACAACTTTTTGACCTATTGGCAAAATATATCTGCTTAAAATATGACCATAATTAAAATCCTTAATGACTGGAATATTTAATTTTTCGCAGAAATATTTGATAACATCATTAACGCCACCATGCTTTGGATCAGCGGTGACACAGTTTGCAAATTGTCCAAAGATGACCCCTTTAATTTTATCAAAGTTTGTACATTTGCTGATTTGGTCAAGCATTAGGTCAATTTTATATGTCTTCTCATCTTCATCTTCAATGAGCAAAATGGCATCTGTTAAGTCAGGAAAATATGGCGTTCCACATAAGTTTCTGAAAAGAGAGAGGCAGCCACCAATTAAGATACCTTCTGTTTTTCCGCCAATGACAGTTGTTCCAGAGGAAATATTTTGCGGAGCTTGACTGATAATATCTCTAAAAGATTGGTCTTCTGTCTTGTCAAGTTTTCCAAAACGAAAATCATATCTCAAATCAAACCCTGTGTAGGTGATTTGTTTGGTTTTTGCATAAATGGCAAGTTGAACTGCTGTGTTATCACTAAAACCAAAAAAAGGCTTGGGATTCTTTCTGATTAGGTCATAGTCAATATAATTAAGAATTTTTTGAGCGCCAAAGCCCCCTCTAGAACAAAATAATGCTTTAATTTCAGGGTTTTTATAGAAATTATTGATATCTTCAGCTCTTTCTTCAGGAGTACCTGCCATCCAACGATAAGTTTTGAAAGCGTTCAATCCTGCGACGGGAACAAAGCCTTGTTCTATCAAATATTTGACACCATTTTCAATCAGATTAGCAGAAACCTCGTTCGAAGGTGAAATAATACCAACTTTATCACCTTTTTTCAAAATTGCCATTTTTCTTCCTTTATTATATTTCTTTCAAAATGCTCTTACACAAATCTTCTAAAGAATTATCTCTTGCACCCATGATGATGACTCTGTCACCAGCTTTCATATTTTTTAAGATAAGCTCACGAGCTTTTTCTTTTGTTTGCGTAAATGTCACATTAACGCCCAATTTCTGAGCATGTTCAACCATGTCTTTACCAGAAACTTTATCATTTTCTGTTTTATAAAAAACTTCAGGAACAAATAACATATCGTTCTTGTCTAAAGTTTTAGCAAAAGATTCCATAGTCTGCAAGCCGTAAAGTTTCGCAGGATCTGGACCATGAATTTGGAACATAATGAGAAGTCTGCCAGCATATTGCTTAAGAGCTGTTGTTGAGGCTAAAATCTTCTCTGGGTTATGTGCAAAATCATTAATAACATTAATATTATTCTTCGAACCGATTAATTCAAGTCTTCTCTTTGTACCTTCAAAACCTTCTAGAGCCTTCGCTGTTTCAAATTTATCAATGCCAAGCAAAGAACAAGCTGCAATGGCAGAAAGTGCATTTTCAACGTTGAATTCACCAATTTGTTTAAGGTGAAAAGTTTTGCCATCAAGTTTATATTCTGTTCCATTTGGAAGACTTTTAATATCATATGCATAAAAATCTGCTGTTTTATCTTTTGTGGAAAACCACACCGTTTTAACATTATTATTTTGTGTGAGTTTTTGGCAGTAAGCACAGTCTTTTCCAAGAACCAAACCATGTCTAGGTTTTTGAGCAACTTGTTCAAAAATTGCCATAATTTCTTCAATTGGTTTGTGGTCAACTGAAATGTTATTGATGATAGAAACATAAGGATTATATTGTAAAATTGTTCCATTGCTTTCATCAGCTTCAATCACACAAATATCACCTTTGTTATAAATCATATAAGGCATTGGATTTTTGTCTTCATAGTTTTTGAGCATTCCACCACCAATCATACAAGGCTTTTTGCCCATGATATCTAAGGCATAACCAATCATTGCAGTTGTTGTAGTTTTCCCACTTGTACCACCAACAGCAATATTATGTTCATATTCATCAAAAATTTGAGAAAGTAGGTCAGGACGAGTCTTGATTGGAATGTTTTTTTCTTTGGCAGCTTTAATATCTGGATTGGCATCAGTTAATGCCGTTGTCACATAAAGCGTTTCAATATCATCAGTTATTCCAAGGCCATCTTGAGGAACAATCTTAACCCCTAAATTGTTTTCCAAAAAAGCTCTAATTTTTTCATTTCCCTCAGCTTTGGTGTCAAAGTTGCGGTCAGATCCAACCACTTCATATCCTTTAAGACGCATGATTTGTGCTAAAGGGTTCATGCCGTTTCCAGCAATTCCTGAAAAAAAGATTTTCGTCATTTCTTATGCCCTATTAAGTTTGTTTAATTAAATTGCTTCAAGTGTTTTACTTTCTCTTTCTTTGATAAGTTTTATACGCTTATAATCAAGAGTGAGATATGTTTTTCCGCCTTTATCAACATTAATCGTGAGAACAACACCAACATTTCCATCTGTGAAAGTTGAATATAAAGATGCGTCACCGTTTTTGATGTCTTCTACAAAAGTTTCATCACCAATTTTACTTTTCACTTCTTTTTTGGTGATTTCATCTCTGCCATTAGGAAGTCTTTTGGTTTCTTCAACGATACTTGTTTTAGGCGTGAAATATTCTTTTTTTGTGTTATATTTTTGACCAAGAAGTCTGACATATTTATTGTATTCTTCTAAAATTTTTGTCCCTTGCTTGTCATCATCAATACTTCTGCCATGAGCAATGATATTCCAAAGCTTATTTTCAAAACCAAAATTTAAGATATACATATCAAAATCAGGAATGCTTTTAGGTAGCATACTTGCGGAATATGAACGGACATTATCTTTGCCACCAATGTCTGTGAGTAAAACGCCATTGTTGTTGCGGACATATTGTTGGCTTGTTCCCCAGTTCAGTCCAAAAGGAGCTTCTCCATATTTCAAAAGTTCTTCATCTGAAATGGTTTCTCTCTGGCGACGTGTTGGGAGTTTGACACCTTCAATTTCAATTTTTTGAGGTGCTGAGTCCAAAATTTTTCCAGCATCACTTTTGCCAATATCAGCAGTTTTTTCTGTTTTGATATCTTCTGAAAAAAGAATGTCTTTGAAAACTTCTTTTTCAGCAGCAAAGCAAGGTTGTGACATCAAAACAAGGCTCATTGCAAAGAAATATATTTTTTTATTCATAATTTTCACTCTAGGGTTAAGAAAAAAATTGAACACTGTTCAAATATTATGTATATATCAAATATAGGTTAATATAGTTTCTATTTTATTAAAAGTTAAATATGACAAACATCAAAAATGAAATATACAGTGTTTTGGTCACAAAGGGAAGATATTTGGTCGTCGAAAAGGGCGCCGATTTTTTAACTGCACGAAAACTCTCAGAAGCTTCGGGATATTCTGTTGGAACAATCTATAATCAGTTTATGAATATGGACAATTATATCATTGTTCAAAATATGTTGACTCTTGATGATGTGTTCCTATTTCTTTCCAGAGTTGAAAAAAACTTAAATCCTTATGAAAATATCAATAGATATATGGAAAAGTTTGTTGAATTTGTCGGTGAAAATGCCAACCTTTGG
This sequence comes from Alphaproteobacteria bacterium, assembly GCA_047975765.1. Classification (GTDB taxonomy): domain Bacteria; phylum Pseudomonadota; class Alphaproteobacteria; order RF32; family CAG-239; genus JAQWBS01. Next base: position 274,842 of record JBKEEF010000012.1, on the reverse strand, counting down.
TTTTTATTCTATGATTTTCATTTGAAGAAAAGAACAGATCGCTTGCCAGATGAGTATGTTCGCAAAATTGTGAAATTAATGAAACTGTTTTTTGAAGATTTTTCCCTCATTTGTGGACGTGTTAAAGTGAGAGAACAAAAAGTTTTGAAAAAGGTTTTGTGGCTTGCATTGTTCTCAATGAGTCCATTCTTGACGGATGATTTATTTGAAAAATTTAGAGATGTCAAAAAAAACACCGCTTGCAAAATTTTATTGAACACATATCTAGCAGGAATTTCAACACTAAACGGAGATTTATGAAATGGATATCATCTGGGCATTATACGATAAAATTATCAACTATATCAACACACCAGAGTTTGCTTCAATCCTCATCAATAATCGTTTTTGGATGATTCTTTTGGTCGTTTTTTTAGTTCGCTTAAAATATAGTACTTATAGCAGTATGTGGATGAGTGCGTTGGTTAATATTCCAGGAACTTTTTTGCACGAGTTAATGCACTTTCTGGTCGGTGGAATGTTCAATGCACAGCCTTGTAATTTCACAGTTATTCCTCGTCAAAATATTAATGGTGACTATGTGATGGGCAGTGTTGGTTTCAGAAATATTGCTTTTTATAATGCTGTTCCTGCTGCAATGGCTCCTTTACTGCTTTTGCCAATTGCTTTTTATCTGAATAGATATTTTTTGCCAACAATTACGCCATCAACATTGAATTATGTTTTGTATATTTTGCTCCAAACCATCATCATTGAAAATGCTATTCCTTCAGGACAAGACTTCAAAGTTGCTAGTAAATATTTTAGCGGTGTGGTGATGTATATCTGCTTACTCTGCTTTGCAATTTTAGCAATTTAGAAAAAAGCTCTTGTTTTGAACAAGAGCTTTTTTATGATTATCTTTCAAGTTTTTTATATTTAATTTGATGAGGATTTGCCGCATCTGCTCCAAGTCTACGAACTTTATCTTTTTCATATTCTTCAAAGTTTCCTTCAAACCAAACAACTTGGCTGTCACCCTCATAGGCAAGAATATGTGTTGCAAGTCTGTCCAAGAACCAACGGTCGTGGGATGTTACGAAAACGCAACCTGGAAATTCCATAATACCTTCTTCAAGAGAACGTAATGTATCAACGTCTAAATCGTTTGTAGGTTCATCGAGTAGGATAACATTTGCACCCTTTTTGAGCATCTTAGCCAAGTGAACACGGTTTCTTTCACCACCAGAGAGGTTGCCAACTTTCTTTTGTTGGTCTCCACCACGGAAGTTAAATTGTCCAACATAGGCACGAGAAGCCATTTCCTTTTTACCCAATTTGATAATATCTAAACCATCAGAAATTTCTTCCCAAACATTTTTATCACCATTGAGAGCATCACGAGATTGGTCAACATAACCAAGGTCAACAGTATCACCGATAGCAATTTCACCAGAATCTGGTTGTTCTTGCCCTGTAATCAATCTAAACAAAGTTGTTTTACCAGCACCGTTCGGACCAATAATACCAACAATCGCTCCCTTTGGAACTTTGAAAGAAAGGTCGTCGATGAGAAGTTTGTCGCCATAACCTTTGCTGAGGTTTTTAGCTTCAATAACTAAATCACCCAAACGTTCTGTCATCGGGATATTAATCACAGCATGGTCAAGTTTGTCTTTGGTTGAAGCTTGTAATAATTCATCATAAGCATTGATACGAGCCTTAGATTTTGCCTGACGTCCTTTAGGGTTTTTTCTAATCCATTCCAACTCGTTTGAGAGTGTTCTTTGACGTTGAGTTTCTTCTCTAGATTCTTGTTCTAGTCTTTTTTGTTTTTGTTCCAACCAAGCAGAATAGTTTCCTTCATAAGGAATACCTTGCCCACGGTCGAGTTCCAAAATCCAGCCTGTAACATTATCCAAGAAATATCTATCGTGTGTAACCATAACCACAGTTCCAGAATAATCTTTTAGATATTTTTCAAGCCAAGCCACAGATTCTGCGTCCAAGTGGTTTGTTGGTTCGTCAAGAAGGAGCATATCTGGTTTTTGTAAGAGTAAACGACAAAGTGCAACACGTCTCTTTTCACCACCAGAAAGTTTTGTTACATCGGCATCAGCAGGAGGGCAACGAAGTGCATCCATAGCGATTTGGATTGTTCTTTCCAAATCCCAGCCATTGCACGCATCAATTTTTTCTTGAAGGTCAGCTTGTTCGTTTAAAAGAGCATCCATTTCGTCATCAGTCATTGGTTCAGCAAATTTCATAGAAACTTCTTCAAATTTCTTGAGCAAATCTCTTGTTTCGCCCAAACCGTCCATAATATTTTCCATGACGTTTTTAGTAGGGTCTAGTTGAGGTTCTTGTTCCAAATAGCCCATTTTTACGCCGTCTGCAGGCCAAGCTTCACCATTGAATTCTTTATCAACGCCAGCCATAATTTTGAGCAAAGTGGATTTACCAGCACCGTTTGCACCAAGTACACCAATTTTTGCGCCAGGGAAGAAGGAAAGGGTAATCCCCTTAAAAAGCTCTTTTCCTCCTGGGAAAGATTTACTCAAATTTTGCATCACATAGATATATTGATATGAAGCCATACTCTTTTAAACTCCTGATAAAATAACAAATAAATAGAACTATTGCGGAGTATAGCGAAAAATTTAGAACTTGCAATCTTTTAATTTTTACAATAAAATGTTGATATATCTAGCAACGGGAACCTCAAATGACCTATAAAAGTTATCTGAAAGACACGAGTAATAACTTGCTCACTCAAATGCAAGAAGCTGTTTCGGGTGATAGTATTGCTGAGTCTGGTTTGAAAAGTCTTTTAAAGTCAGTGAGCTATGAAAACTATTCTCCAGTGAAAAGAGTTGAAGATATACTTGGTGTTTCAGGAGTTCAGCAGCAATATAAGTTTCCGCAGGATATTGAACCGCTTGAGTTTGAATCTTATCTTAAACCTCTCCGTATTTTTGAAATTGAAGAAAAAGGATATCTTCCTTTTCCAGAAAAAGAGGCTATGAGTTTTATTCTTCCTCAAAAAAAAGAAGCCCTCAAATTTGCTGAAAGTGCTTTTGATGAATTGGCAAAGCTCAATCCTGAATTAAAAGAAATTCCAAATAAGAAAACAATTCATAATTATGTGGCAATTCTTTCTGGGGTTTGTTCTGGTTTTCCAATTGAAGATATTACTGAATTTTGTGATTATATCAGAAATGATGATCAAGAGAAATGTGAGCATCTTAATTATATGAGAAAAGAATATTCTCACAAAATTAAGGAATTAATCAAACAAAAGGGCAAACCTAATAATTCTAAAGATGTACCCGAATTGACAAAAAGGCTAGAAAAAGGTGGTGTTTTTCTCAATTGGTGTCCAAGTAAGGCGAGCTTTGAAAAAATATATTCAGCACTTGATAAAAATTTAGACCGTCAACAATTCTTGTCAGCACATTTCATACAGAAAAGAAGATAGGAACTATCTTTTCTTTCTACTGATTCTCCCAACAGTTTCTTGATAAACTGGTTCAACTTTTTGTGATGATACTTGCGGCTGAGTAGTTCTCTTTGCATCGATTCCTTCAACAGAAATCTGTGCATCTTTCGCTTGTTGTCCCTTTTTTCCATCATATATTGCTTGAGCTTGCTGTTTTTGGGCATCATTTTTTGCATAAACAAGTGTTACATCATAGGGTTGGCGAGGGGTGAAAATTTTTCCGTCTGGCATTTTGATTGTACCATCACGATAAAGAGTCGCTTGAAAAATCTCTTGGCTATTAAATCTGCTGTTGATATCATCACAACCATAAAAACCGTCAAATTGTTTTGACATATAAGCATTGGCCTTTTCTTCATTATAGGTGTACATTGCTTTTTCTTGAACAGAATTGGATGCTGCTTTTGTAATCATAATGGCACGAGCTAGCATTTCAAAGGTATCATACTTTGAGGAACCACAAGCCAAGCCTTGTCCAGCAACTGCGCCCAAGGCCTTAACTTCGTCCATATAGGAAACAGCTGTTTGTGCTTGTGCTTCAGAACCCGCAAAAACAGTTAAAAAACTGAGGAGCAAAAACCTTTTTTTCATATTGTTACACCTTATATAAATTATATACTTCAAACTAATATAACATTTTTACTCAATAAAAGTAAAATTAGGGTTGACAAATTGAGATATTTATCATAATTTCCGAGCAAAGATTAAAAAAGGAAAAGAAAATGAAAGTTTATAGCTCATTGAAATCTAAAAAAGTTCGCGATAAAGATTGCAAAGTTATCCGCCGTAAAGGTCGTGTATATGTAATCAACAAAAAGAACCCTAAGCTTAAAGCTCGTCAAGGTTAATTTTTTGAATATCATGAATTTAGAAAACTAAAAAGCCCGCCTAATTTGAGCGGGTTTTTTGTTGTTTATTTTTTTAAGACATAAAAAAAGGAACATTTTTCAATGTTCCTTTTTTCGATTCGCTAAAATTTATGGTACGAGAACTGTTTGAACCATATTTGTAACACCAGCTTTGTTGAAAGGAATTCCTGCTGTCATAATTAAATGTTCACCAGATTTCGCAATGTTGTTTTCTGTTGTCACTTTAATCGCTGTGCTTTGGACCTTATCAAAGCTTTTGAAAGGATCTTTGTTAACAAAACAAGTTGTGCCCCAAACAAGAGCCATCTTACGTGCAACACTCACTTCAGGTGTAATTGCAACGATTGGATGATAAGGTCTTTCTCTTGCTGTTGCCAAAGTTGTTTTGCCTGATGTTGTATAAGTTACGATAGCTGCAACATTGTTCAAAACATTTGCAATTTCGCTTGCTGCAAAAGTAATTGCTTCTGCCATTTCAACACATCTTGGACGTTTGATGCTTGCTTCAATGTGAGAGTAGTACATAGGGTCTCCTTCAGCTTCACAAATAACTTTTTTCATCATTTGAACTGCTTCAATTGGATATTTACCTGCTGCTGTTTCAGCAGAAAGCATAACCACGTCAACACCTTCATAAACAGCATTAGCAACGTCAGAAACTTCTGCGCGAGTCGGCATTGGGCTATTAATCATCGATTCGAGCATTTGAGTTGCAACGATGACTGGTTTTCCATATTTGCGGCAAGTTGCAATGATTTTTCTTTGAAGCATTGGAACTTGTTGAATTGGACATTCAACACCTAGATCTCCACGGGCAATCATAATTGCATCGGAATTTTGAACAATACCGTCCAAATCTTCAATTGCACTAGGCTTTTCAATTTTAGAGATGATAGAAGCTTTCCCATCAACAAGTTTTTTTGCTTCAATAACATCTTGAGCAGACTGAACAAATGAAAGACCAATCCAATCAACACCAAGTTTGAGAGCAAATTTCAAATCTTCTTCATCTTTTGGAGTGATTGCAGAAATATTGAGTTGAGTGTCAGGAAGGTTAACACCTTTATTACTTGAAATATATCCACCAACTTTGACAATTGTTTTTGCATGGTTTGCATCGCATTCATCAACAGTCAAAACAATGTTTCCATCATTGACCAAAAGTTCTTCGCCAACACGGAGTGCTTGGAAGATTTCTTTATGTGGAAGGCAAACACGAATCTCATCACCAAGGGCAGGATTCATATCAAGTGTAAAAACTTGACCTTCCTTAAGAAGAACTTTGTCATTTCTGAATTTGCCAACACGAAGCTTTGGTCCTTGCATGTCTGCAAGAATAGAAATGTATTTTCCTTTTTCTTTTTCAAGTTTTCTAATTGTTTGAAATCTTTCTTTGTGTTCAGCATGGGTTCCGTGGCTGAAGTTCATGCGGAAAGCATCCGCACCCGCATCAAGGAGTTTTTCCAAAAGTTCTTTAGTTCCGGAAGCAGGTCCAATTGTTGCGAGAATATTCGTATGTGTTTTTTTAGCCATTATGATATCCTTAAATATAAAATAAATTCGTTGCGAATTATAGCAGATAAAAGATTAAAAAGGAATTTCTTTTAAATATAATCATAGAAAAAAATATTTCCATTTTGCACTTGTAAAAAAGACAAGGCTTTGATATTTTCTTTTTAGCAAAATTTAAGGAGAAATAGAATGACTGAGACAACTGCTGAAGTTGGCGGAATTGCCGTTGATAGATTGAAATCTTTGATTGAAAGAGTGGAAAGACTCGAAGAAGAAAAGAAAGCTTTAAGTTCTGATGTTAGAGATATCTTTGCTGAAGCTAAATCAGCTGGCTTTGATGTGAAAATTATGCGAATGATTTTGAAACTTCGCAAAATGAATGCAGCGGATAGAGACGAACAAGAGTTCTTGCTTGATACATATCGCAAAGCATTAGATGTATAGTTATAACAAAAAGCCTCTCTGAAAAGAGAGGTTTTTCTATCATAGCTTAAAAAGAATACCTATAATAGCAGAGCCTATGATATAGATGAAGATATTAGCCTTAACAAAATGAATAAAGATAAAAGAGGCAATGAGCATAATCAGAGATTTTATATCCAGAATAGAAATCTTAGCAATATCGATTCCCGCCGCAAGAATTAGGGCAACACTTGCAGCTCTCATACCAAATAATGAATCTTGTACTATTTTATGGTTATAATATTTTTCAATATATTTTGAAAAGACTGCAACAATGATGTAAGCAGGAACAGTTAATCCAGCAATAGCGAGGACGCCTCCCCAGAATCCGGCTGTTGTATAACCGGCAAACATCGCCACATTATTTCCAATCGGTCCTGGGATGGATTGAGAAATAGCAATCATCTCTGCCAGTTGTTCGCCACTAAACCACTGATATGTTTCGCTTAAATCCAACAAAAAGGGAATAGTCACTAAACCGCCGCCGAAAGCTAAGATGCCAATTTTACAAAATTCTAAAAATATCAAAAAATATATATTCATTTGTTCATCAACTCTGCAATTTTTTTCAGATTAATGAGATAGCCGGCAAAACCTGAAACAACAATAACCCATGCAACATCTAAATTGAGAAGATATATTAAAGCGCAGGCAAACAAGAAAATTGTGATTCCTCTTTTACCTTTCACTGCTTTTTTATATAAATCAATGATCGTGTGAAAAATAAGGGCAATCATAAAAACTTTCACGCCATTAATTGCATATTTAACATATTCATTGTCAAAATAGTCTTTAAGAAGCAGAAATACGAGGCTTATGAAAATTATACATGGGCAACTCACTGCAAAAGCACCTACAAGAGAGCCAGACATTCCTTTAACTTTATAACCTGTGAACATTGCAACGTTCATACTGATGATACCAGGGGTGCATTGTCCTAAGGCGTAATAATTGATGAGATCATCTTCATTAATCCACTTTCTTTTGCGGACAATTTCTTCTTGAAGAAGAGGGATCAGAACATACCCTCCACCAAAGCTTGATATGGTCACTTTAAAAAAAGACCAAAAAATTTCAAAAAGAAGCTTCATTTTTTCCTAATTTTCACATTATTTATTAAACAAAGACATATTAATCCCATATAGGAGCAAAAATCAATCAATATTCTGATTATATTTAGTAAAGAAGGAATTATTCTCATTTTTATGAGAAAGGAGTTGTTATCTCTAGTGAAAAAAATTATATTAGATAAATAAATAATAATAAGGGATGAAAAATGAAAATTGCCATACCTCGAGAAAGAAGAAAAGATGAGCAAAGAATTGCGCTCAGTTTAGAAACAGCTCAAAAATATATAAAAATGGGCTTTGAAGTTTATGTTGAAAAAAAGGCTGGTGTTCTTTCTGGTATTGAAGATGAACAATTTTCAGAAATTGGGGTGCAGGTTGTTGAAGATGTATATGAATATGGTGATATTATTCTCAAAATTTGGGCACCTCTGGATGAAGAAATCTCTAAAATCAAAAAAGATAGTGTGATTATTGCAAATTTTGATTATACCTTTGACACAGATAAAATTGAAGTTTTGAAAAAGAAAAATATAACTTGTTTTGCACTCAATTTGGTGCCAAGAATTTCACGAGCGCAGTCTATGGATATTCTTTCGTCGCAAAGTAATTTGGCGGGATATAGAGCTGTCATAGATGCTGTCGCAGAACTAAACAAAGCTGTTCCTTTAATGATGACTGCTGCTGGAACAGTCGCGCCAATCCGATTCCTAATCTTAGGAGCAGGGGTTGCTGGTCTTCAAGCAATTGCAACAGCTAAACGATTGGGCGGTATTGTGTTTGCTTCAGATGTTCGTCCCCAAGTCAAAGAGCAAGTTGAATCTTTGGGCGGAAAATTTGTTGAAGTCAAAAGTGATGAGGTTTTGGAAACAACAGGTGGATATGCCAAAGAAACGTCAGCGGATTATCAAAAGAAACAAAATGAAGCAGTAGCAGAACAATTGAAAAAAACAGATGTGCTTATCACAACGGCACTTATTCCAAATAAAAAAGCTCCTGTCCTTGTCACAAAAGAAATGCTGACACTTATGCCGTCTGGAAGCATTGCTATGGATATGGCGGCAGAGTTTGGTGGAAATATTGAAGGTTCAGTTAACGGAAAATGTGTTAAATTTGGAGGTATTAAAGTTTTTGGAGAAAGTAATTTAGCTTCAAAACTTTCAGCTTCTGCAAGCAAACTTTTCGCCCAAAATGTATTAAATTTTTTAATTCCAATGTATCAGAAAGAAAGCAAAACATTTCAATTTAATTTTTCTGATGAAATTGTTGAAAAAACGTGTCTTTGCTGTAAAGGAGAAAAATAAATGGTCGATATATGGACTTTGCTTACCATCTTGATGTTGGCTTGTTTCGTAGGCTATTTTGTTGTTTGGGGTGTGACACCTGCTTTGCACTCACCTTTGATGAGTGTGACAAATGCTATTTCTGGAATTGTCATCGTGGGTGCTTTAATTGTCATTGGGGCAAAGGAAATTACACCAGAAAATAGACTGTTGGGTTTGATTTCAATTTTCTTAGCGGCAATTAACATATTCGGCGGATTTGTTGTTACACACAGAATGCTCCTGATGTTTAAGAAAAAATCAGGAGAAAAGAAATGATAAATATTTCTTCTTTTTCTTATCTTTTTGCTAGCATTTTATTTATTCTCTCAATTAGAGGTCTTTCTTCTCCTAAAACTGCCAGAAGAGGAAATATCTTTGGTATGCTTGCTATGATACTCACAATTGTAACAACAATGAGTTTGTCTGAGAATAGAGAGTATTTATGGGTCATTGTTGCTCTTATTGCAGGTGGTCTCGTTGGTATTTATATGGCAATGAAAGTGAAAATGACTGCTTTGCCGCAGATGGTTGCAGCTTTGCACGGAATTGGAAGTGCTGTTGCAATTTTGGTTTCTATTTCAGAAATGAGAGCAGGAGCAAGCACTTATATTTCCTCTTCTCTTGGTTTGATTATAGGGGGTGTTGCAGCTTCTGGTTCTGCTATGGCTTTTGCAAAATTACAAGGATTGGTTTCTCCTAAAGCCGTCAAATTTTATTTCCAAAAAACGATAAATCTTTGCTTGCTGTTAGGTATAATTTTTCTAACAACACGCTTTGCACTTAGTGGGGATATAAAACTTTTTTATATTGTGACAGGACTTGCTTTACTTCTTGGTTTGTTGGTCTTTCTTCCAATTGGTGGCGCAGATATGCCAGTAATTATTTCTATTCTTAACTCATATACAGGTTGGGCTGCTGTTGCAATTGGTTTCTCACTCAATAGTGTTTTATTGATTATTGTGGGTGCCATTATTGGAGCGAGTGGAGCAATTTTATCTTACATCATGAGCAAAGCCATGAATCGTTCTCTTTTAAATATTCTATTTGGCGGAATGGGAAGTGGAAAAAAATCTTCACAAAAAGATGAAGAAGAAAAATATGCTCAAACGGGAAGTCCTGAAGATGCAGCTTTCATTATGAAAAATGCTTCAAAAGTTATTATTGTACCAGGGTATGGAATGGCGGTAGCACAGGCTCAGCACATTGTTGAAGATATGTCTGAAATTTTATCCAAGAATGGTGTTGAAATTAAGTTTGCCATCCACCCTGTTGCGGGAAGAATGCCAGGACATATGAATGTCCTTTTGGCGGAAGCAAATGTGCCTTATGAACAAGTTTATGAATTGGAAGATATCAATCGTGAATTTTCAACAGCAGATGTAGCTTATGTGATTGGTGCAAATGACGTAACAAACCCTTTAGCTAAAACAGATTCGAGTTCTCCAATTTTTGGAATGCCAATTCTTGAAGTTGAAAAAGCTAAAACGGTTTTCTTTGTAAAAAGGTCTCTTAATTCAGGCTATTCGGGTGTAGATAATCCATTGTTTTATATGGATAATACGACAATGCTCTATGGTGACGCAAAAAAGGTGACAGAACAGGTCGTTGCTGCTTTAGAAGAAAAATAATTAGATAACTGGCTATTCGGCAGTTGTAACTGTGTCACCATTTTCATAGGCATTGATTGGGGCATTTCCGATTGTCCCATGGGCTAAACCGTCGCCACCATTTTGAATGTTAATGGTGTTTGATCCCGATAAACCTGTGATGTTTCCATTGGCATCTATGTGAGCATTTACAGATCTGCCTCCAACAGTTCCGGTAACATTGCCTTCACTATCTTGATAGACATCAACACGTTCATCACCAATATATCCTGTTATCAAGCCATCTTCTTTGTGGATGATAATTCTTTGCCCTTCGGTTGTATATCCAAGACATTCACCATAACCATCACACTGGATTGTATCAGCATAAGCAAAAGAGCTGAACAGAAAAAAAGTTAAAAAGCCCAAAATTTGATGTTTCATATTTTTTCTCCTTTGCACAAATATAATCCTTTTAAAACAAAAAAACAGCCTCCCTTATGTAAGGAAAACTGTTTTTTATACTAAAGATATACATCTTCGGTATCGCAATCAAGATCTTCTTCGCGATCGGATATCCGGTCAAAGAAGACAATTTCATCTTCATTCATCTTGTCAATTGCTTTGCCACCGACTTCTTTAATTTCTTTTCCATCTTGGAAGTAAAGATAAGTTGTCGTGTTTGCTTCTTTGTTGAAAGTATTAACCCTGATATAGATACCTCCTTTAATCTTCACTAAGTCGCAAAAATTATTAGAATAGTAACCAGCAGGAAGAACAACTTGCCCTTTTTTGTTGTACAACTGCCATCCTTCCGAATATTTGTTGACAGCAAAAAGGTCGTTTCCACGAAAATCAACGTCAAGAACATTATCCATCTTTTTAAAATCTTCAACAGTATATTCTCCCGAGGAAGAAACAGTTGTTGCAGACAATGTGTCAACGGATTTTTCTGGATTCTGAGTTGACTTGCAAGAGCAAAAAGCAAAAGCAACGCATAAAAACAAAAGAATTGATTTTATATTTTTCATATTCATAAAAATTTATATAATAATTGATTTAGACTTTCAATCTATCATCAATTCATTTTTTTGTCAAATAAATATAAGTTTATGAGATTGTTTCTTCAATACATTTTGGCAAGATAACATTATTTATTTCAAGAGAAGCTTCATTTCCTTTGCTCCAAAAAATCACATTTTCATCTTCATTAATGTACTTTGCACCAGAAGCAGAAATGGTTTGTTTGAGGAGATATTTGTTTTCATTAAAGATGAGAAGAGCCTCTTCACCTCTAGAAGTCACAAATTGAGCCTCCTGTGTGCCACATTGATACTCAAATTTGTTTTTTCCTTTGAAGTTGTCAATTGTGCTACAAGCACAAAGAATTGTCATTGATAAAATTAGAAAAGCTTTTTTCATTTCATAGTCTCCTGATATCTTTATTTCTATTCTAGATAATTAATATTAAAAAAATATCAATACTGATATTTGGCTAAGAACCTTAATAATTAAAATATAGACAAATAAACAAAAAAACAGTATGATTTGTGTTATAGAAAAATTCATTTAGGAAATAGAAATGCTCGAAGACATTCAAAAACACCTTATTGATGAATATAAGCAAAATAATCAGCCTTGGGTGAATGAAGTGGCTGTTGTTTGCGAAGCAACTTTAGGCAGTTCCTATATCTATAAAGACATGACAAATGAAGAAGTTTCTTTGGATGAGACTCGTGAATTTGCAGAATATATTGTTCTTCCATACAGATATGTCAAAAATGCAAAAACCATTGATGTGGCTTTCGATAATTTTGTATCAGATATTTTTGATTATGACGAGGGCTATAAAAAATCAATTGAAAATGAATATAAAGCACATGGCGAAAGAATGAGAACAGTCGACGTGACTGGAATTCAAATTCCCGTACTTTATAAAAATAGAAACTTACCCTATGAAAAACAAGTAGATCAAATCATTGAAGATGCACTTGAACTTTATGAAATTATTGAACAAAGTTTGATTGATAAAGGAATTCGTAAAGAAAAAAGTCCTGAAAAAGAAGTGGCTGAGGTTAAAAAGATTAAGGCAGATTTTTATCAAAAAAGAAAAAAAGAATTAGCAGGTGTGGCAGCAGGCTTAACAATTCTCGGTTTCCTTGCATTTGGAGGAAAGTCTGCAAAAACGGAAGTTGTTTCTCAAAATGAGAACAGAGTTGAAACTGTTCAGGCGAAGACTGAAAAAAAACTGAAGCCAGAAATTGTAGTTTCTTTTGAGGAAGCCAAAAAAATGGCTGTTTCTCCTAAAGTTGAAGTTGCGAAGAAGAAACAAGAAGTTCGCGCAAAATTAGCTGAGAAAAAAGAACAGAAAGCAGAAGTTCAAAATCCAACAATTGCAAAAATTGAGACACCAAAAATTGAGATGCTTAAAGTTTCTCCTTTGAATCTGTCTGATATCAAGCTTCAAAACATTTCGGCACATCTTGAAGTCAATAAACAAGAAAGATTTGAAAAAATAGTTCAAGAAACTTTTGCCAAAGAAGGCGGTTATGGCACAACAGCAAAAGAAGCAGCAGCTCTAAGAGCAAAAGGCGAAAAAGTTGCTGTAATTGATCAAGCAACCAATTTTGGGGTAACCAATCCACTTTTGAAGAGTTTAAAGAAAAGATTTCCTGAAAAATATGGAAAATTCCCAAGCGATGTTAAACATCTGACAGAAGCGCAAAGTGTGAAAGTTGTTGAATATTTTTATGAAGAATTTTCATCTCATAAAATTGAAAATGAATCCGTTGCCAAAATGCTTTTTGATGCATCTTATAATCATAAGCCTAAAACATTTAAAAAGTTCTTTGAAGCAGGGATTAAGGAAGTTGAGAAAAATAGAACTCAAAAAACTTCTAATAAAAGTCTTAAGTCATGGGAAAAAAAAGCAGATTATCTCAATGCTTGCACAAATTCTGAACTGAAAAGTTTTTATGATAAATTTGCTGAAGAAAGACTAGCATTTATGAATGATGGAAGAGTGGATAAATTCAAAGGAATCATCACGCGCGCTGAAAATTATATTGGGGAATTCAAATCAGATAAAAGTTTGAAACAAGCTATTTCTATTGATCATGCTGAAAAAATTGTAGGCAATGGAGATTTAGGGTCAAGAACATTTGCGGCTTTCAATATAAAAGGAAAAACAAACTCATAAAACAAAAAAGCCTCTAAATTTAGAGGCTTTTAATTTGAAAAATTTATGAAACTTTAGCAAAGATCTCTTTGACTTTATCCATAAAACTTTTTTCTTGCGGGTGAGAGTTTTCATCACTAATTGATTGGAACTCTTCTAAAAGTTCTTTTTGCCGTACTGTCATCTTTTTAGGAACTTCAACTTTGAGAATGATATATAAATCACCACGGTTTTGTGATTGTAGTTGAGGCATACCTTTATTTTTGATTCTGATTTGTGAGCCATGTTGAGAACCCGTTGGAATTTCGATCGAAATTTTCTCACCATCAATCCCAGGAAGTTCAATTTCTTGTCCCAAAGCAGCATGTGCCATAGAAACAGGCATTTCGGTATATAGATTTTTGTTTTCTCTTTCATAGAGTTTATGTTTTTTTACATCAACAAAAACATAGAAATCCCCATTTGAACCACCTCTGGTACCAGCATTACCTTCATCAGTGATGCGGATTCTCGAACCATTATCAATGCCGGCAGGAATTTTAATTTTAAGTGTCTTTTGAATGTTGGTTGTTCCTTTGCCTCGACATTTTGGGCAAGCTTCTTTGATATTTTTGCCAGAACCTTTACAGTGAGGACAAACTTCTTCCATAACGAAAAAACCTCGTTGTACACGAATTTTTCCATTGCCGTGGCAATGTTCACAAACAGGAGCTTCTTTGCCATCTTTAGTGCCATGTCCATGACAATCTGAACAGGTTTCTGTTTTGTTGATTTTAATTTCTTTTTCAACGCCAAGATATGCTTCTTCAAGAGAGATAGAAACGCCCTGGTGTAAGTCATCACCTCTTTGAGCTGAACTTCTGCCTCTTTGACCATTACCCATAAATTCTGAGAAAATGTCAGAAAAAATATCTGAAAAACCGCCTGTACCAAAGTTGAATTCAAACCCACCACCAAAAGGGTTTCCACCACCTGAACCACCACTTTGTTTGTAAGCTTTATGTCCATAGCGGTCATAGGCTGCTTTTTTCTGTTCATCTTTCAAAACATCATAAGCTTCATTGATATATTTAAACTTTTCTTCAGCTTCTTTATCTCCTGCATTCCTATCAGGATGATATTTCATTGCAAGTTTGCGGTAAGATTTTTTGATGGTTTCTCCGTCGGCATTTCTGTCGACTTCCAATGCTTGGTAATAGTCCATTTCCATATTCATATTTTTCAGTCTCTTAATTTCTTATTCGGCTTTATTTAACTTGCTTCTTATTTATGACTTTTGCATAAAAAAATCAAGGCTTAAATAAAATATTGTGACCTTAAAAAAAGACATTTCCTTGGAAATGTCTTTTTTGTAGTCTGTACAGAGATAATTATTTATATAGGTAAGCCTGTTTAGCAAGCCACTGTCTTTGAGCATCACTCAAAGGTTTCTTTCTAGAAGAAGGTCTTTTTTCCTTTTTATCTTTTGTAATTCCCGCAAGAACTTTTCCTCTTTTTATAATGGCATTTTCTTCTTTTTTCATTCCTTCTGCTTTATAGAGCTTATAGAGATCTCGCATTTTTTCTAGGCGAATTTGCTTGTTTTCTTCGCTTGCTTTAGTTTCTAAATCGCCGAGTTCTTTTTCTAAAAGTCCTATGCGAATTTTATTAAAAGAAGGTGCATCTTTATATTTTCCGTAGAGTTCAAATGATTCATCACTTTTTTCATACATGCTGTCTTCTTCATCCATGTACAAACCCCCTTGATTGATTATAAGTTTTTAACCATTCTCACAAAAGTAATGCCTTTTTCTTCGAAGACATCGCCTTCTTGATGGTATCCAAGTCTTTCATAAAAATTCACGACAGAAAGCATAGCATGCATAATGATTTTGCTATATCCTGTTTCTTTAGCTCTTTTTTCAGCATATTTAACAAGGTCTTTTCCAATGCCTTCGCCTTGGCTTCTAGGGGAAATTGCAACTTGCATCAATCTGATTTCTTTATCATTAAGAGGGGCAAGAATAAGTCCGCCAACAAGTTTGTCATCAAGTGTTTCAACACACCCGACATGAAGGTAGGTTGCTTCTTTTTCGCGGTGCATATCAAGAAACTTCAAGCCCAAAGGTTCAAGAAGAACCTTGTAGCGAAGTTCAACAAGTTCATCGTATCTGGTGGAGTTAAACTCAATATCTAAAAATTTTTTCATATCTGCTCCCACAAAGACAAAATTATAATACATTATTCTCTAATTAAATCATATTTTCTCAGATTGTACAATAACAATTTATGAATAAAAGGGTGCTCTAAAAACATCTAAGTACAAAAGGACAGGGACGAAAAAGAGTTTTTTGTTGCTAAATGCCCAAATTTCAATTATCTATAGAGCAAGTTTACAATTTATAGATTTAAGGACAGAGTTTTTTAAGATGGCACATGATATTAGTTTGATTCGAAATTTTTCAATTATTGCCCATATTGACCACGGAAAATCTACCCTATCCGATAGAATTATTGAGATGACGGGTGGTGTGGAAAAAAGAGAAATGCAAGAGCAGATTCTTGATAGTATGGACATTGAACGAGAAAGAGGAATTACCATCAAAGCACAAGCTGTTCGTCTTTCATACAAAGCAAAAGACGGAAAGACTTATGAATTTAATTTGATGGATACTCCAGGACACGTTGACTTTTCTTATGAAGTAAGCCGTTGCTTATCTGCTTGCGAAGGTGCTGTGCTTGTTGTTGATGCAACACAAGGTGTTGAGGCTCAAACTTTGGCGAATGTATATTTAGCGCTTGATACAAATAATGAAGTTATCCCTGTGTTGAATAAAGTAGATTTACCTTCTGCTGAACCAGAAAAAGTTAAAATGCAGATTGAAGATGTGATTGGTTTAGATACTTCTGAATCTGTTGAAGTTTCAGGAAAAACTGGCTTGGGTGTTGACTTGCTTTTGGAAGAAATTGTGAAAAAACTTCCTGCACCTCAAGGAGATGAAAATGCTCCTCTCAAAGCGCTTTTGATTGATAGTTGGTACGATACTTATCTTGGTGTTATTATTTTGGTTCGTATCAAAGACGGTGTTTTGCGAAAGAAACAACAAATTAAAATGATGTCCAATGGAGCGACATATCAAGTTGACAATCTAGGCTATTTTACACCGAAAATGCAATATGTTGACGCACTTTATCCAGGTGAAGTTGGTTTCATTTCTGCAAGCATTAAATCTGTTTCAGATTGCCATATTGGGGATACAATAACAGATAGTAAAATTCCAACAGCTCATGCTTTGCCAGGGTTTAAACCTTCGGTTTCAGTTGTCTTCAGTTCCATTTTCCCAGTTGATAGCAGTGACTATGAAGCTCTGAAAGATGCTATGGCAAAACTTAAATTAAATGATGCTAGCATTGAATATCAAAATGAAAATTCCGCAGCTCTTGGGCTCGGTTTCAGATGCGGTTTCTTGGGGCTTCTTCATATGGAAATTATCCAAGAAAGACTTGAAAGAGAGTTTGATTTAGATCTTATTACAACAGCCCCTTCTGTGGCATATAAAATCAATTTAAGTAACGGTACAAAACTAGATTTACATAATCCTGCAGATATGCCAGATCCATCAACAATTGCAACGATTGAAGAGCCAATGGTAAAGGCAACAATTATGGTTCCGGATAGTTATTTAGGAGCTGTTTTGAAGCTTTGTACAGAAAGAAGAGGCGAGCAAGTTGAATTGACTTATGTCGGCAACCGTGCAATGGTTGTCTACAACATTCCTCTCAATGAAATTGTCTTTGACTTTTATGACAGATTAAAATCTATTACGAGCGGTTATGCAAGTTTTGACTACGAAATTACGAACTATGTTGTATCTGATTTGGTGAGAGTTCAAATTTTGATTAATGAAGAACCTGTTGATGCGTTGGCATTTTTGTGTCATAGAAGTCAAGCAGAATTCAGAGGAAGACTTATCTGTGAGAGATTGAAAGACCTTATTCCAAGACATTTGTTCAAGATTCCAATTCAAGCAGCAATTGGTGGAAAGGTAATTGCACGCGAAACAATCTCTGCAATGAGAAAGGACGTAACAGCTAAATGTTATGGAGGTGATATTACTCGTAAACGTAAACTTCTTGATAAGCAAAAGAAAGGTAAGAAGAGAATGCGCCAGTTTGGTAAAGTGGAAATTCCTCAAAGTGCCTTTATTGAAGCATTGCGTTTGGGAGATAATTAAGAGATATAAAAACAAAAAAAGGACACGTTTTGTGTCCTTTTTTTGTGAAAAAATGATTATGCAATTCCTAGCTTTTCGTTCAGTGTCGCATGATGCTCGGTATTGTAGAATTTTCCGTGAAACCGATATGAGGCTCTGACAATAAAGTCATATCCAGCATCATATAGGGCATTTAGCGTTTGTGCTGAAAGGGAATACCTTGCGATATAACTATCCAATCCCACCTCGCTAGAGCCTTTCTTCTTCTCGATATATTTCTCAAGGCCTTTGACCGCTTTGACTTCAACATCGGCAATTGATAGGTATTGTCCTTCGACGTCTCTGGTAAGAAAATTTTTGCAAAATAAGAAAAGTACTTTTTTTCTAACTTGTGTTTCCGTAATCTTTTTCATAGGTAAATAATTTTAAATGATACAATAATAAAATACATGCTAGACTGATAACACTTAATTTAGACAAAATCAACCTATATTATGATAATAAATATTTATTAATAACTTAGGTATATCATGCTCACATTCTATTTTTTGAACAAGGTGCTTTATGATTAGTAAAACAACAAGTCGAATAATTCTTCTCATGACAATTATTGTCATTTCAATCATTACATATTTGATAAATTCTGAAAGTTTCATCAAGCATAGTAATCGTTCTCCAAATAAAATTGCACTTGGAAACAAAAAAGAAGGTCAAAAAGTTTTAAGAAAACCTGCAAGCAAAGCAAAGCAACATGTTAAGAATTTGGCAAAGAAAAACAAGCAATTGCCAGATATTGGAAAGTCTCTTAAAGAAAAACAAACTGTACGAATTGGGATAAGCCTTCCGCTTTCAGGTCCAGATGAAATTTCGGGGGATGCTTTGCGTTCTGCTATTTTGATGGCATATAATGAAATTCCAAATAATACAAAATTTAGATATGAAATTGTTATCGAAGATAGTGGAAAAGAAAAGACATTTATGAGTACTTATACTTTGGTGGACATTAAAAAAGTAGATGCCCTCCTTTCCGTTTATAAAGATGCAGTAACGGTTGCTCCAATCGCTGAAAAAAAGAAAATTCCACATATCTCTTGCTCTTGGGATGAAAACTTTTTGAAGGATAGCAAATATTCATTTAATCATTTTCCAAGTCACAAAAAGCAAGTTAAAGATTTTTTGAAAAATCTTGAAGATAATAATATTCGAATTTTTTCAGTTATTGCAGAAGAAGACACATTTTATATGGATATTATGTCAGAGCTTTTGAAACAGGCAAGAAAAGAAAACTTCATTGTGGCTTCTAAAGCAGTCATAAAAAAAGGTGCTGTAAAATTTTCAAATGAAATAAAAGAAATAGAGGAGGAAACTCCTGAAGCAGTTTTGTTCCTAATGGATAGTAGAGATGCAGGACTAATTGCATCAAAACTCAATCGTAGCAAAATGCCTTTCAGATATACTGCAATTGATATGATGAATGAGATAAATAAGAACTTGATGAACGGGGCAGTTTATGTCACTTCCTCAAGAGGAGACATTATGTTTAGAGAAAATTTCAGACGCTCAAGTATTCTTCCTATTCCTCCATGTGCTCCGAATGTGTATGATGCTGTTAAAATGTTGGTTGTTGCTTTTGAAAATACCAATAAAAGAATTAAGCCTAGTGCAAAAGATGTTGTGAAGAATTTTTCTTCTATCTCAAAGTTTAATTCTGCAACAGGCGAAGAAATTAGTGTTTTGATTAATAAAAAGATTGAAAGCCCTTTAGAGAAAGCTGAGATATATAATAACCGTGTTTACTATCAAGAATAATGGAGAAAACTTATGTGCATTTTTTGTGATATTGCCAACCATACATCTCCCGCCGATATCGTTTATGAAGATGAAAATGTTATTTGCTTCTTCCCAATTGAACCAGAAGCCTATGGACACATTCTTGTTGTACCTAAAAAACACCATGAAACGATTTTCGATATTTGTAGTGAAGATCTTTTGAACCTAATGAGTGTTATTAAATTTCTTTCAACAAAACTCAAGCTCCAATTTGGATTTAGTGGTATTAACATTCTACACGCTAGTGGAAAAGATACAGGGCAGTCTGTATTCCATTTCCATTTTCATATTTTACCAAGGCAAGAGAATGATAACATCAATGCTTGGCCAGATTTAGACTTGGTTGAATTTGATAAAAAAGGTTTTGTAAAAGAACTTTGGAAATAAAATTTATGTTAATAAAAAAAGCTCCTCAATTGGAGGAGCTTTTTTAGGACTTGATTTATTAATCAATATTGTCTTTGGTTTCCAAAGCTTTTTGATCTTCAATTTGAGCCACTGTCAAATCAGGATTTGATGCATTAAGCGTTCCTGAAAATTTCTCACGAAGTGTTTCAAAGAGAACATAGAACAGAGGAATGACAATCACGCCGAATAATGTTGCAATAAGCATACCATAAACCACGGTCACACCAATTGCTCTTCGGCTTTCTGCACCTGCACCCGTACCAATAATGAGCGGGAACACACCAAGTACGAACACCAAAGCTGTCATCCACAAAGCACGATATCTTTCGCTTGTTCCATTCAGTGCAGCTTTGACAATTGAAAGTCCTTTTTCTCTTTCTTCTTTAGAGAATTCTACAATCAAAATTGCGTTTTTCGCTGCCAAACCAATCAAAAGAACCAGACCAAGTTGTGCATAGATACTAAGCGGCATCTTATAAACGAATAGTCCGGCCAAAGCACCAATCATTGCCACTGTAACAGAGGTCAAAACCGGGAATGGAATGGTCCAGCTTTCATATTGTGCCACCAAGAACAGGTAAACGAATGTGAGAGCAAGCAAAATCAAACCACCAATTTCACCTTGTGTTGATGCTTCTTGGAAGGTCATTCCAGACCAAGAGAAAGTATATCCACTTGGAAGGTCTTTGTTTGCCATAGAGGCCATAGCTCTCATCGCATCACCACTACTCACACCAATCATCGGAATAGCATTAATACTAGCACTTGGATATTGGTTATATCTAGTTACTATACGAGGTGCTAATATCTTGTTGATATTAATGACAGAAGCAAGAGGAACTTTTGCACCAACTGAGCTTGGAACATATAAGTCATAAATACTATCCGTATTTTTACGATAATCCCATTCAGATTGAACAATAACCTTATTTACTTGAGTTCCAAAGTTGACGTCATTGACATAAGTTGAACCAAGATAGTTTTGGAACACATTAAATACGTTCAACACAGGAATGTTCAAAACTTCTGCTTTTTCTCTGTCAATTTCAACAAAGAGGTTAGGTGTTTTTGCAGTATATGTTGTGAAAGCATACATAATTTCAGGAGAAGTATTAAGTTTTCTCAAGAAAGCTTGCAAAGTTGTATCAAGTTGAATTGGGTCACTCGAAACAGTAGACTGAAGTCTAAAGTCGATACCACTTGTCATACCAAGACCAGAGATTGCTGGTGGTTCAAAAACGTTAATTGTTGCACCAGGAATAGGCGCTAATTTCCCTTTAAGAGTGTTTGCAATTGCAGTTGAATGTTCAGCTTTTGAATCACGTTTATCCCAAGGTTTCAAAATTACAACACCCATAGCCACGTTATCACTTGAACCACTCAAGAAACTATAACCACTAATGAACATCACATGGTCAACACCTGGAACGTCTTTAATTGTTGGGAAAGCTTCTTGGAGTAAAGCAGTCGTTCTGTTATTTGTTGCACCTTCAGGAAGTTGAAAATCGACAAACACAACACCTTGGTCTTCTTGTGGGATAAAGCTTGAACTGTTAAACTTAAGAAGAATAACAACCATGCCAACCAAAAGAAGCATCATCAAGGCAATCACGCTTACACGACGTGCAATAACTGCAATGATAACAACATATTTTTTACAAGTTGCTGCCAACATTCTATTAAACCAAGCCAAAGGACCAGTTGTCTTTTCATGGAAAGGTTTCAAAATTGTAGCACAAAGCGCTGGTGAAAGCGTAATCGCATTAATACCAGAGAAGAAAATGGATGTAGCAATTGTCACCGCAAATTGTTGATAAATTTTACCAGTAATTCCACCCATGAAAGCAATAGGCACGAAAATAGCCATCAAAACAGCTGTTGTCGCTACAATCGCACTAGTGATTTGCTGCATTGCTAAAATACTTGCTTTGCGTGGAGTCATATCTTTTTCAGTTTCTAACAAGAACAAAACCCTTTCCACAACCAAAATCGCATCATCCACCACCAGAGCAATGGCTAGAACCATGGCAAAGAGTGTGAGAATGTTGATACTGAAACCCATACCACTTAAGACAGCAAATGTTGCAATCAACGAAACTGGGATGGTGAGGGACGGTACCAAAGTTGCACGCCAGTCTTGAAGGAAGATATAACAAACACCAACCACGAGTAAGAATGTGAAGGCAATTGTGAAGATAACTTCATGAATAGAGGCTTTAATGTAGTTTGTTGAGTCATAAGCCACTTTAATCACTAAGTCTTCAGGGAAATATTGTTTCAATCTGTCAATTTCTTTGTAAATACCTGTCATTGTATCAAGTGCATTTGCACCTGAAAGCAGGCTTACACCCATGGCTACGGCTGGTTTTCCATCAAAGAAAGATGAAGATGAATAAGTCTCTTGTCCAATATCAACTTTAGCAACATCTTTGAGCTTAAGAAGACCACCATTTGCATCTGTTTTGATAATGATATTTTCAAATTCTTCAACTGAGTTGATACGACCTTGTGTTTGGATAGAATATACGATTTGTTGTTTCTTATCATCAGGAAGTCCACCAACTTTACCCATTGAAGGTTGGAAGTTTTGGCTTGAAATCGCGCTTGTAATATCTGCAACAGTCAAGTTCAAACCAGTGATTTTATCTGCATCTAACCAAACACGCATACTCAAGTTAGAAGCAAACACATTCACCCCACCAACACCGCCAACACGAGCTAGTTCATTTTTGATGTTATTTTCAACATAGTCCATAATGAAAAGATTATCATGTGTACCATTTGGAGAAGTTGCAGTCAAAAAGCCGAGTGTGTCTGAAGATTTTCTAACAACACTAACACCTTGTCTTTGTACTTCACTAGGAAGAGATGAAATTGCTTGTTGAACACGGTTTTGAACTTTAACTTGTGCTAAGTCAGGGTCTGTTCCTACAGCAAAAGTAACAGTCAGTTGATATTGTCCAGAGTTATCTGAAGATGAAGACATATAAAGCATGTTTTCAACACCATTAACTTGTTGTTCAATAGGAATTGCCACAGTTTTAGAAATCACTTCTGAGCTTGCTCCTGGATATACAGCAGAAACAACAACTTCTGGAGGAGTGATTGTTGGATAAAGAGCAATAGGCATAGATGTCATTGAAATTGCACCTGCCAAAGTCATGACAAGAGCGATGACTATCGCAAAACGAGGTCTATCAATAAAAAACTTTGAAAACATATTTATTTACCTTTATTTAAGTCAACTTCAGTAACTTCAACTTTTGCACCATTGGCAACTTTTTGGATACCTTGGATAATTACACGGTCACCAGATTGAAGACCAGATTTAACTACTTGTTTGTCACCAATGATATCGCCAAGAACCAAGCGTTTTTCTTCAACAATATTATCTTTGTTAACAATAAATGCATAAGTTCCGATTTCATCTTGTGAAAGAGCCATTTGTGGAACCAAAATAGATCTTTTATCTGCAGATTCTTTGATTGCAACTTTAATATAACTTCCTGGCATCAAAAGACCTTTAGTGTTGTCATATTCACTGAACACAGCAATCGTAGATGTTTGCAGTTCAACTTCATTGTTTACAAACATTGAAAGTCTTTGAGTTTGAATAGTCGAACTATCTGCAAGAATGAGATCTGTTTTGAAATTGTCTAATTTATTTTCTAAATCTGCTCTTTTGTAACGGATAAAGTCTTTATCTGTAATGGAAAAAGTCACGCGGATAGGATTAAGCTTAACAATTCTTGCCAAAATTTGGGAGGTGGCATTAACAACGTTTCCTTGAGTTACTAAAGCTTTACCGATTGTTCCGTCAATTGGAGATTTGACTTCAGTATATTCTAAATCAATTTTAGCAAGATCAAGGCTTGCTTTAGCTTGTTTTACAGAAGCTTTAGCTTGGAGGAAATTACTGAGCGCATTATCAAGTGCTGCTTCAGACGCAAATTTTTGTTTGTTCAAAGATTTTTGACGTTCATAATCTCTAGTCACTTGTTTGAGAACAGCTTCAGCTTTAGCAAGTTCAGCTTCTCTAAGCTTAAAAGTTGCGATATATTGGTCTTGTTCAATAACAAACAAAACTTCGCCTTTTTTAACTTGACCACCTTCATCAAAAAGAACTTTTTCAATTCTTCCTGTGACACGAGGTTTCACGTCAACGCTTTCAACAGCTTCAACCTTACCAACATAATTCATTGTTGGGGTCACATTCTGCTCTTCAACGGTTGTTGTGATAACATAAGGTGTTCCACCCTTCGCACCCATTGGAGGGAGTTGCATTGTCAATCGACTTTTCAGATACCAACCAACAGCAATTAACAAAACATATATAATAACTTTGAAAACAATTGTTCTTTTTTTAACGTGTGCTAACTTCATGTGTCTTTCCCAATATTAGTAATAGATAAAAAATCTTCTCCAAACTGAATATAAACCACAAAAAATGGAGATAAACAAGTAACATAATATTACTTTAAAAGATATAATCAACGGTTTATAGAATATCAACTAGAAAAGTTCTATCTGAGAATTATTTTCAAGATATGCTATTGCTTCTTTTGCAATATTTATTGTGACTGCTCTTTTTTTTGCAATAGAAATATTATCAATTTCTTTAATAAGTTCTTTGATATAGGCAAAAGAGCGCTGAGCATTATTGATGAGATAGCTTACAACTTCTGGAGTTGTGTTGATTTGCCTGTCTGCGAAAAGTTTGATAATGAGCATTGATAAAAGTTCATCATTTGGTTCTTTGATTTCAATGGAAGGGATGGAGTTGAGACGAGATTGTAAATCTGCCAATCCAAAGCTCATTCTAGCAGGTGCTTTTTCACTCGTGAATAAAATATTGCCCCCTTCATTTCTATATAGATTATAGAGATGAAACAAAGCTTCTTTATTGACGTTTTCAGAAAGATTTTCAACAACAAGAAATTTACTTTCCTCAAAAAGGCGGTGCGGTGTTTCTAGTTTGACATCTTGCGCATTAATAAATGGAATCTTTTGAGCATAGGTTGTGTGTTTGTATATTGTTTCAACAAAAATATTGGCAAGGTGAGTCTTTCCAGAGCCTCTAGGACCATAAATACAAACTGCAAAACTTTGCCAGTTTGGCCAAGAATCAATAAAAGTAATAGCTTCGTGGTTATTGTCTGAAACAATAAAATCTTCACGATCATAGTATGGTTTATATTCAAATTCGATAGGAAGTTGTTTCGCCATTTTATCCTTTAAGCCTTATTAAGAACATCAAAAACTTTTTTGGTTAAGTCACCCAAGCTGAACGGTTTTGCCATAAAATCAAAATTATCACTATTAGACAAGTCTTTTTTTGCAATTTCTTCAGAATAGCCAGAAGCAAGAATAATTTTAATGCTTGGAATTCTTTCTTTGACAATTTTTGCTAACTCGCTACCACTTATTCCTGGCATCACCATATCCGTAATCATTAGATTGAAATTTTCATCAGCATCAAGTTGTTCCAAAGCATTTTCTGCGCAATTACAACCTACAACATCATAGCCTTTTTTCTTCAAGGCACGAACTGCAAAAGCCCTAACTGAATCTTCATCTTCAACAAACAAAATTCTAATTTTTGAAGTGTCAAAAAATTTCTCTTCGATTTTTTGGTCAATTGTAGAAACATTAAGCCCTAGAATAAGTTTTTGATTGTAGGCAACTGAAATAGCATTTTCTTTCTTTTCCTTGCTTGCTTCAATTTCTTCTGTTTGTTCTTCATCTGCTTCATAGCGAGGGAGATAAATTGCGAAAGTTGTACCTTTCCCAAGTTCGCTCATCACCTTGATAAAACCACCAGTTTGACGCACAATACCATAAACCATAGCCAATCCCAGACCCGTTCCAGAACCGACAATATTTTCTTTAGTTGAAAAGAAAGGTTCAAAAATTCTGGTCAAGTTTTCTGGAGCAATCCCACAGCCCGTATCACTTACTGCAAGAACCATAAACTCACCAGGGTTGATGATGTCTTCACCAAATTTATATGGTTCTTTGATATGTTCCACTCTTGTTTCGACTTTGAGTTCTCCTTTGCCTTCCATGGCATCTTTGGCGTTGACGGCCAAGTTCAAGATAACCTGAGAAAACTGAACAGGGTCAACTTTGATGTAGCCCAAGTTTTCACCATGATGGAAAGTGATGCTGATATTCTCACCCAAAATGCGATTGAGCATATGTTTAAGTTCAAGGAAGTTATCAGCTACATCAAGAAGTTTTGGTTTAAGAGGTTGCTTTCTTGAGAAGGCCAAAAGTTGACGAACAAGACCTGCTGCTCGGTTAGCATTTTGCTTAATTTGGATAAGATCCGCAAAAGAAGGGTCACCGACGCCATGTCTTTGAAGAAGCAAATCACAAAAGCCAATCATCGCTGTCAATAAGTTGTTAAAGTCGTGAGCAACTCCACCAGCAAGTTGTCCCATAGCTTGCATTTTCTGAGCTTGAGCAAATTGTAATTCAAGATTTTTTTGTTCTGTTGCGTCAGAAACATAGAAAACCCAACCTTCAACATTGTTTTCTGTTGAAGAATAGAGATTCTTCATTTTTGTAACATAAAGCGTAATCATCTTTTCAAATTGATTAATCCTTACACCAATATCAATTTTTTTAGGATAGCTATCAAGGTTTATTTCTTGATAGAATTTATCCAGTTCTTCGTTCTTAATATAGCTGATAAGTGATTTCTTATCATTATCTTTTAAATCAAAAAATGTTCTTGCAGTTTCATTTGCCTCAATAAATTCAAAGTCTTTGTTTGCAAAAAAGATTCCAATAGGAGATGCTCCGAAAAGCCAACTAAGTTTGTTTAATGCTTGGTTGAATTCTTCTTGAATTTTCTTTTCATTTGGTAAGTTGCTAAAGACAACTGTGCGGATTTTAATTTGCCCTTTTTCTCTGAAATTCTCTTGTGCAAGGTAAGCATCAATAATTTTACCTTCTCCCGCATTGAAGAATAAACGACCTTGCCAAGCGGATGTCTTAGGCGGAAGATTAGAGTTTTCACTAAGAATATTTTGTAAGTTTTGACCAATAATAGCTTCTCTATCATTTCCCAGCATTTTTGCAAAAACATGATTGCAATATTCCAGTTCATATTTACTGTTACAAGTATATAAACCAACAGGCAAATAGTCCAAAAAGTCGTGAAGAAAATTTCTTTCATCTTTGAAAATGCTATCCATATTCGTTTGAGCAGTGATGTTATTTATGCTCCATAAAATGTATGTCTCATTTTTAATTTTTTCGACAGAGAAAGGTTTTTCAAAAATATTTGTTTTTTTCAAAAAAATGGGTGCAATTTCAATATCAAACCATTCTTCTTTTTCAAAAATTCTATCACTATTTTGATTGAGATTTAAGGAAAGAGTTACTTTTGTTTTAATTAGGTTTTGCAATCCATCTTTCAGACGATGAAACTCTATTTTGTTATTTGAATTAGAAGAAAGTGATTCTTCAATAAACTTCAGAATATTTTCATTTTTGAAAAAATCTTCTGCTAAATTGTTCTGGATAACAGGCTCTCCAGAAGCATTATCAACTCTTCTGATGCTTGAATTGTTTCGGATGATTTCATTTGCAAATCCACCGTAGGAAATAGCCTCTTCTGCAGCTGAAATGATTTTAATATTTAAATAAACACAAAGAGTTAAAAAGATGATTACAAAAATGATGCTATGCGAATGGTATTCGGGATATATGAAAAACACAGCAATAGAAACAGCAAGTGCCATAAGCGCATATGCCATTGTAATAAGTGTTCGGTTCAAGAACTTATCAGGTCTTTTCTTTGTTAAGCTGCATAACATATCCAATTACCTCTGCAACGGCTTTAAAATGTTCTGAAGGAACATATTCGTCAATATCCACGGAAGCAAACAACGCTCTGGCAAGTGGTGGATTTTCAACGATAGGTACATCATTTTCTTCTGCAACGGCTCTAATTCTAAGAGCCAAGTGATCCACACCTTTTGCCACAACTTTTGGCGCTTCCATTGTATCCATATTATATTCCAAAGCAATAGCATAGTGTGTCGGGTTGGTGATAATGACACTTGCTTTTGGAACATTGTCCATCATTCTTTGACGAGCTCTTTCATGTCGAATCTGTCTGATTTTAGACTTGACGAGCGGGTCACCTTCACTTTGTTTATATTCTTCTTTAACTTCTTGTTTGGTCATACGCATTTTCTTCAAATGTGAAAATTTCTGATACAAGAAGTCGGCAATTGCTAACACAAAA
The DNA here is from genome assembly GCA_047975765.1 of Alphaproteobacteria bacterium. Lineage (GTDB taxonomy): Bacteria > Pseudomonadota > Alphaproteobacteria > RF32 > CAG-239 > JAQWBS01. Next base: position 246,674 of record JBKEEF010000012.1, on the reverse strand, counting down.
ACCGCAATTGCCATTGTGAAAATTAACAATACCACAATTTTATGAATAAAACTTAAAATTCCCATTGTTTCCATTGTTGGTAAAAGTTCTGCTTTTCCAAGATATGGACGAATGACGTGAATGCCAATAAAAGCTACCACTATAATTTTAAGAATTCCCTTGATACTCTCAACAATTTTACGCATTGTAATCAGTTTGGGAAGTTCTTTGATAAAGTTTAGTTTTTCCCATTTAAATTCAATCTTTTTCGGGGCAAAAATGAAACCTGTTTGCATTACACTTGCAAAAACCCCAAAAATAATAAAAATTCCAAAAGGAATAGCCATAATTTTGAAAAAATTTATGACAGCATTTTTGAACAACAAATGGAAGGTCTTTAAGTTGATTGTGTAACTTTCTGGAGCCTCAATAAATTTAATATTCAAGTTGTAAAACCATCTTAAGAGCATTGGAATAATGAGCCAAACTACAAAAAGGATACCAAGAAGCATGACGAAATTCTTCGCCTCCTGCGATATGGCAACGTCGCCTTCTTCCTTCGCTTTTTCGAGCTTCCTCTCGGAGGGGTCTTCTGTTTTTGAGGACTCGTCGTCGTCTTCAGCAACCATGTACTACCTCACTGTTTCACAAATTGTAAAATGCCTTCTTCATAATAATCTAAGAAGAGCATTATAATGACGGGAATTGTTAAAAAAAGGAGTCCTAATCCCAAATATATTTGTAAAGGAATTGAAAGAAAAAAGATATTCAATTGTGGCATTAACCTTGAAAAAAGTCCCATTCCGGAATAAAAGACGAGCGTAAAAGCCACAAATGGTGCAGAGATTTTGAAGCCCATAACAAAACTCTTATTTAAGGTTTGACTCAAAAAGTCGACAATATCATCCATTGGAGGAGGACTTCCAAATGGAAAAACTTCATAACTATCAGACACCGCTGAAATCATCAAATGGTGAATATCTAAAACAAATACAAGTGTAACCGCTAAAATACTGAAAAAGGATTCAATAACAATCGTCTGAGTTTGTGTCGTTGGGTTAAAAAACATCGCATTTGCAAAGCCAATTGCTGTTCCGGCAATCGTTCCAAGCAGACTGAGTGCTAAAAAAAGAAATTGCATAAACAATCCAAGAAAAACACCATAGAGAATCTCAAACATAGAGATTTTCATAAATTCTGCAAGGTTATCGACGGGAATATTCATCTTTGTTTGTAGGAGAGGCGTGAGCACAAGGCTAATTGAAAGTGCAATTGCTAGGCGATATTTTGTTGGAACATAAGACGTCATAAAGGCCGGCATAAACATAATCGCCGAACCTAAACGAAAAAACACAAATAAAAAGCTATATATTTCAAATGAAAGAAGCGTGCTCATCTTTTATCATCCACCACCACTGACAATTCTGTCAAAAAGCATATCACTTAAGCCTTTAAGTTGATTGAACATAAATGGCAAAAGAATAATTATGGCAACGAAAACACCAATGATTTTTGGAACAAAAGCAAGTGTCATTTCTTGAATTTGTGTCAAAGCCTGAAAAATACCAATAATCAAACCAATCGCAAGCGCCACAAAAAGCACAGGGGAAACAACTTTGAGAAGGGTGATGATAGCGTCTCTGGTAATGTCTAAAAATTCAACTTCGGTCATTTTTCTTCTCTAAATCACAGGGGTTTGTTTTTCAAAATATTGATAGTTTTCTGTTCCAGTGAACCACACACCATCAAAGCCAGAATTCATAATGCTGTTGAAATGTTTTGATAAAACTTCTCTCCATTGAGGTTGCCAATATTCTGTGATAACAGAATTTTCTTCAACAAAAGACTTTCTCTTCAACCAACTTGGACTTCCTAATTGCCAGTCTTCTTGCCAGAAATAGTCAATAGGGTTAGCTTCTGTTAGGTTCATCTCAGCAATGATAAGTCTTTTTGCTCCATTTTTCTTGAATTTCATACTCTCAATTTCAGCTTTTGTAAAGCGTGTTTTATTGTGAAAAAGAGGCTTTATCACAATGATGTCATAGTTTGTTTTGCTCATGTCTTCTATCATTTCATACTTGCTTGCAAATTGTCCATCATCAAGTAAGAAGGAAATGTTTTTAGCATCTTTCGTTGTGAAAATATTTCTTGAATTTTCCTTAATGATAAGCTCGCCTTTAATGTTTTTGAAAGCATTTTCACGATTTGAAAAAAGATAAGCTGGTGCATTGTTTTCAATGGAAAATTCTATTGCTCTATCAATTTCTTTTTCGTTTGAGCAATGTTCAATATAAATTGGAGTTTGTTTTTTATCTTTGATGATTTGTGGAATTTCTTTGTTGTCGCAAGAAACGCCAACTACAGAAATGGCATCGATATTTTCAGAAGCCAACAATGAAGTCTTCTCATTATTCATTGTTTTGTTTTTGATGTTATTATATTGAGATGTCAAATATTCAACTTCTCCAATATTAAAAAGAGTGTCGTCTCCATGAAGAATAATTTGAAATTGAGGGCTTTTTGCTTTGGCATATCGAGAAAGAAAGTTGATATTATCTCTCATCAAACTTCTATAATTTGCAATATGCTTTGGAGAAAATCCTGTCGTTTGAGGGGTTTCTTCTGGCAAATAAGGATTAACACTATCTACGCCATATAAACCAGCTTTAGCATTGCCACAAAGTAGCAATGCTAAAACAAGTGAATAGAGAAATGTCTTCTTAAGTTGTAACATCTGCTTCTTTTTTTCCTGTTCTTTTCTCAACTTCAGCAATTTGCGCTGCCAATTTATAAAGCTCATCAACCATTTGACGTGCATCTTCTTCGATTTTCTTTGTTTCCAGTTTTTCAATATAAACACGGAGTGTTGCACCAACTGAACCTGTTCCAGAAAGACGATATACAATTCTTGAACCATCGGTGAGGTGAATAACAAAACCGTCTTTAGTCGAACTTCCGTCAACAGGATCGTCATAAACAAAAGCACCAGCGCTTTCAACTTCATAACTCCCGAAAGTTTTACCCTTCAAACCAGCAAGTGTTGTTTCTAAATCTTGCATCAATTTGTTGGCAATTTCAGAATCTATTTCTTCAAAGTCAAAACGCATATAGTAGCTACGACCATATTTTTTCCAGTGGTCAACCACAATTTCTTCAACAGATTTGCCTGTCTTTGCAATAATGCTAAGCCAGAAAAGAATTGCCCAAATGCCGTCTTTTTCTCTGATATGACTTGAACCAGCGCCGAAGCTTTCTTCACCACAAAAAGTGATTCTGTTTGAATCCATCAAGTTCACAAAGAACTTCCAACCTGTTGGCGTTTCGTAATAACCAATGTTATGAGCCTTTGCAACACGAGCTACAGCTGTTGATGTCGCCGCAGATTTAGCAACTCCGAAAATCCCTTTTTCATAAGCAGGAATGAGTTTGTAATTGTCTGTGATGATCGCAAGGCTGTCGCTTGGGGTTACAAAAAAGTTTTGACCCAAAATCATATAACGGTCACCGTCTCCGTCAGTTGCCGCACCAAAATCAGGTGCATTTTTGCCATTCAAAATCTCAATCAGTTCTTTCGCATATTTAAGATTTGGGTCTGGATGAAGTCCACCAAAGTCTGGTTGAGGAACAGCATTCATTACACTACCTTTTTCCGCCCCTAAAATTTCTTCAAAAATCTTAACAGCATATGGACCAGTCACGGCATTCATAGAGTCAAATTTGATTCTGAAACCGCTTTGGAAAAGTTTTTTCAAAGAGGCAAAATCAAATAATTCTTTACACATTGCAACATAGTCATCAATTGTATCGACAATTTCAATTTCCATTTTGCCATATTTCACATGACCAAGCTTTGAAAGGTCAATGTCGCCTTCATCATAAATTTTATATTCCGTAATTTCCTTGGTGTTTTTATAAATTGCATCAGTGATTTGTTTTGGAGCTTGGCCACCAGATGCTGTTGCATATTTGATGCCAGCATCGCCATTTTCACCACCAGGATTGTGAGAAGCTGTCAAGACCAAACTTCCGTCAGTCTTGTGTGTGATAATGAGTTTAGAAGAAATTGGTGTAGACATCAAACCATTTTGACCAATGATAAGTTTTTTAACACCATTACCAGCAGCAAGTTTGATAATTTTTTGAACCATAACTTTATTATAAAAACGACCGTCACCCCCAACGATATAAGTGTGACCTTCAACACCGCCAATGCTATTGAAAATGCTTTGAACAAAGTTTTCAACATAGTTTGGCTGCATCCAGACTTTAGATTTTTTGCGAAGACCGGCGGTTCCCATTTTTTGGTCGCCGTATGGCGTTGTAGCAACAGTTTTAAACATATATCTTCCTCTCAATAATTGTAATTTTGTAAATTGATGTCGGAATTTTAGCACTTTTGATTATAAAGACAAGTCAAAAGCAAGGTTATTGACTGATAAATTTATTTAGGAGAAATGAATTCAGCAAGTTTGAAAATTTCTCTTTTTGCAGCTAAATGAGACATACTCATTTTCATCTTGAGCATGTCGTTTTGCATATCAAGAACAGTCAGACCTTCTAAGAACATTTCTTTATAAATAGCGCGGTCTTTAACACCTATAAGACTTCTAAATCCATAAAGTTTTTCAAGTTGTGTTAGATATTCAAAAACTTGCTTTTGATTATTAGACTGGAATGGAGAGATTTTGTTACCAACAACAATCCAATTCAAATATGCTTTTCCCTGAGCAGCAAGCTGTTTTTTCACTTCCCAAATATGTGTTGCATAATGACTAGGATTCATAATTTTTTGAGTTTCAAAATCGATGTCCGCAATAACGGTGAGGTCAAGAAAACTATCTGAAATTGGAGTGATGAGAGTGTCAGTATATTTGTGTGCTTCATCAAAAAGATAGTTTTTACTTCCTGGTGTATCAATGATAATCGCATCAAATTTTTCGGAAAGCTTTTCAATCGTTTGTTCTAGTTTTTTCATATTTTCTGACGCATCATTGTCAATTGAAAAAGAAACATGCTCTGGCATTGGCAAAGAAAGTTCATTTTTATGAATATATCTTTTGCGATTTTCAATATATTTCGAAAGAGTGCCTTGCCTGCCGTCAACATCAATGGTTGCAACAGAAAAGCCCTCATTCAAAAGAAGAACAGCTAAGTGCATCGAAAGTGTAGATTTCCCTGTGCCACCTTTTTCGTTACTAATGACAATGATGTGAGATTTTTTAGCCAATGTTCTAACCTGTTTTATTTGTTATGATAGGCAAGATGAATTTCTTTGCCTGCGATAACACTACAAGATTTTTGAGTTTTTTTCAAATTATTACACAACTTATCAGCATCTTCTTTAGAAAAGCCTACAATTTTAGATTTGTAAATAATTGCTGCACGAACTTCTTCAATTTCAATTTCAATGGATTTATCTACAAGCTTCTCTTTTTCTCTAAACTTTTTCGCATAGTTTTGTGCTTTGGTATAATTTGAGAAAGTGCCTACAAAAATGCCCCAGTCGTTTTTATTAGAAAGCTCTTCAGTTTCTTCCTTTAATTCTTCTTTAAGTTCTTTTTTGATTTCTTCTTTGGTTTCTTGTTTTATGTCGTTCTTAGAAATGATAACTTCTTCTTTTTTTTCTAAAATTGAAGAAGGTCCATGGAATGGTTTTCTAGAAATTTCAATTTCAGCAAGAAGTGTTTTTCTTTCTTTGATTCCACCAAGTTTCTTGAGGTTTATTTCCATTTGCTGAGCAATAAAATTATCTCTTTCGCGCAAGGTTCTATGTCCCATTGTCACAGCGATGATTCTTTTTCCATTTCTTTCTGCAGATGTTACAATATTAAAACCAGCTGCTGCTGTGTAACCTGTTTTTAAGCCATCAGCTCCTCTGAATCTTCCAAGAAGGTGATTATGGGTTAGGTAAGTGACATTATGATATTTGAATTTTTTAAGAGAAAATAGGTCGTAGTATTGTGGGAAATGGTGATACATGGCGGCTGCAAGAATAGCCATGTCCTTAGCCGTTGTTTTTTGTTGTTTATTAGGCAAACCAGACGCATTTTTAAAAGTTGTTTGTTTCATTCCAAGTCCATGTGCAACATCTGTCATAGCTTCGGCAAATCTACCTTCACTATGACCAAGAGCCTCTGCTAACACAACTGCACAATCATTTGCAGATTTAACAATCAATGCTTTAATCGCATTTTCAACAGTGATTGTTTCGCCTTTGCGAAGACCAAGTTTTGAAGGTGAAACAAGTGTTGCATTTCTGGAAACAGGGAGTTTATCATCCATTTTGATAAGCCCTTTATCAAGTGCATCAAAAGTGATATATAAGGTCATAACCTTGGTGAGGGAAGCTGGATACATAAGATCTTCAGAATTCTTTGCAGATAGAGTCTTTCCTGTCTCAACATCTAAGACAATAGAAGCTGTCTTTCTGGCATAGCTATCAGTAGCAGTGCAGCAGAACACAAAAAATAGAATAAATTTTAAATATGAATTAAAAATTTTAAGCATTAAAAAATTCCCCAAACCTATCTCTCATTTTAGTTGAGAAAAGAAAATAAAAAGTTAATAAAACTGGGCTACTGAAGGCTGTTCTATGTTTGTTCTCCACTAAAGAGTGTATCTTATTGATTTAGTGATTAAGAAATAATTTCATATATATTTCTAAAAAGTAGATTTTAGTTGCAAAGTAAAAATAAAGTAAAAAAAGTTACGCAAAGAAAATTTTTTCTTGACTTTATTGGCGATTATAGTAAAAGACCTCTTAGTCATAAGATTATGGCGGAAGTAGCTCAGTTGGTAGAGCCCCGGTTTGTGGTACCGGTTGTCGCGGGTTCGAGCCCCGTCTTTCGCCCCATTTTAAAAGCCTTGTTTTTCAAGGCTTTTTTGTTTATCTACAAGATATATTATGTATTTTAGTAGGAATAAAATCCTTGACAATTTGTATGGCTTGGTGTATATAGGGAAAGTTACTAGGGAGAAGTGCATCTGTGAGATACGCTTCTTTTTTTGTTATAACAAATTTAATTTGAGAGTCACTGGTTCTGCTAGTGTCTCTTTTTTAGTTTTAAATATTTAAAATGGAGAAAATAAAATGTTAACGTTGAAAAAAGAGATTTCAAGAACGACAGATGATATTGACGGAGATGACGTTCTGAATACAAAAAAAGAACTAAATAATATGGGATATTATAAAGTAGATGAAAAAGTTGGAATGAATAAGTTCACGGATGAAGGTTTGTTCAAAGGAATTAATAGTTTTCAAAAAGACAATAAGCTTAAGGTAGATGAAGTAATTAAACCAGGTGGAGAAACGGAGAAAAAAATTAATGAAGTGAGGAAGAATAATGCAATAGTATCTAAAGAAAAACCCTATAAAGAAAATGTTAAAGATTGGTATGATGAGGTCAAGAGAGTGAATGCTTTGAAAGGTGTATCTGACGTAAATAAACATCAATATATAAGTTGCCTTCCAGCAAAAGGAGATGGAAAAATGAAATTTACTGGAGCTTTTGCTGCTTTAGGAAAAGAAGCTCTTGATTTAGGAAGAAAAAATATAACCCCTAAAAAATATGGAGGAAGGAGAAATATTTATATTGATAGTATAAAAGATATGTCTAATAATGCTAAAGGAGCTATGTATGGACATAAAAAAGATACTAATTGTTTAGATTTATTAAAAAAGCCTATTGATTAGATATCACAAAAATAAACACAGAAAGGTTAATAATGAAAAAAGAGATTGTAGTGAATAAAGAAAATATTTTCTTTTTATTTGTGTTCTTATTTTTTTCTGGATTATTCATTTATGGATATTTAAATCCAATAGATGATTGTGCTGAGGATACAATTTGTAAAGAAGGAACGGAACTTCCATTTTGCCCTCCGTGTTGGAAAGAGCCTTGTGTTGTTACAAAGGAGCTTTGTCAAAAAGTTGGTGCTTTGTGGAATGAAGAATATAAAATATGTAATTTTAATATTTTGACTATCAGCAAGGAATATTGTGAAAAATCTGGAGGTGTGATGCTTTCTTCAAGTTGTAATTTTGATAAATTTTGCAATGATAAATAAAATGAGAAGAATACTACTTTTTATACATTATATTATAGTTTTTTTTGTGGTAGCACTTATATTAAGTGTCCAAAATGAAATTGCGATTACAAAAACTTTTATTTTGTTTTACGTTGTTATAGCTACTGTTCTTTTGATTCCTTTTGTTGTATCACTAGGAGTGTGGAATAAAATTTATAAGCATGAGGACTTTTATTCTTTTATCTCTACTCTACCTATTTTATTAATTTCTTTAATTCTCATATGGCAACATTGGGATATTTATGGTGAAATTATCAAAGACTTTCTGAGTTAGAATATATAAAAACAACCCTAGTTTTGATTTGGCTGGGGTTTTATCTTAATAAAGATACTTAAAAGAAAAAAGATAAAATAATTGTGAAAACGACTAAACCTAAAATAATTAGTGCAAAAATAAGAAAGGCTTTTCCTATTTTTTTCCATGTATTAGGAATAACATCACCAATGTAAACTTTGTTATTATGAAGCTTATCAAGATATTTATTGATTTCTTTTAATTTGCTTAATAAGTTCATATAAATATCCTTTTTTCAACCTTATAATATATTCATAAAAATAGCGTTTTAATCAAAAAAATTAAATATCTATTATTAATTAAATTTAATTATCCTCTTTTGGCTTTTTGGACGAGGACTTCTAGTCCACTGAGGAAATTTGAACGGTCTTTTGGGGAGAAGCTTGCGTGAGAATTTGATTTTTCACCAACTTCTCTGAGGAAATTATTTAGCTCTCTCATGCCAAGAGACATACCAATATTATCTGGTGTAAATTCCGTTCCATTCGCACGAATGGCAAAAGCACCAACTTCTAAACATCTGCTGGCAAGTGGAATATCATTGGTGATGACAATGTCATTTTTTTTGATATTTTCAGCAATCCAGTTATCTGCTGCATCAGGTGTTTTGGGAAGTATAACTTGTTTGATTTCAATGAGGGTCTCCCCAAATCTGAGCCAAGAATTACTGGCGACATTAATGTTAATTTTATGTCTTTCCGCAACCTTGATTACTTCATTTTTAACAGGGCAGGAGTCTGCATCAATATAAATTTCAACCATTATATTTTCTCACTTAAGTCAAGCCATTCTTGTTCAACACTATTCATTTGATTTTGAACATAAGCTAAGTCTTTTTGAAGCGAAACAATTTCTTGTGGGTCAGAAAGTTCGGCAAATTTGAGCTCAATTTCTTCTTTTTTGAGGTGAAGTTTATCAAGTTCACGTTCTAGTCTTTTGATTTGAGAAGTGATGAGTTTAGCCTCATTATAATCCACTTTTTTCTTTTCAACTTTTTCTTTTTTTGCATTTTGTTTTTTATCTGAATCTGTGTTGAGTAAAATGTTACGATAGTCTTGCAGATCACCATCAAAACTTTTGCATCTTCCATCTTTAACCAGCCATAGGTCATCAGCAATCAACTCAATGAGGTGCAAATCATGGGTGATGAGAATGACTGCACCACTATAATTGTTGACGGCTGTGACCAAAGCATCTCTTGCTTCCATATCCAAGTGGTTGTTAGGTTCGTCTAAAATGAGAAGAGAAGGTGCATCATAGCTCATTGCAGCAAATAAAAGCTTTGCTTTTTCACCACCAGAAAGTTTTTCAATAATCGTAAGTGCTTTTTCTTTTTCCAAACCAAAACCTGCCAAATGGGAACGTACTTTGCTTTCAGAATTTTCATTCATCAAACGAGACATAAATTCTGTTGGGGTTTGATCAAGCGGAAGTTCTTCAGCTTGGTGTTGTGCAAAATATCCAACTTTTAGCTTGCTATTGCGGTGGATTTTTCCTTCCATTAATTTGAGACGGTCAGCAATGAGTTTTGCGAGTGTTGATTTTCCGTTTCCGTTTGCTCCAAGAAGGGCAATTCTGTCTTCTTCACCAATGCTGAAATTTAGATTTCTGAGTACTACCTTTTCACCATAGCCTATCACACCATCTTCAACATTAATGAGTGGAGGCGAAAGTTCTGGCGGATTAGGAAATGAAAATCTGGTTGCAGCACTGTCTTCAATGAGTGCAATATCATCCATCTTTTCTAGCATTTTGATACGACTTTGTGCTTGTTTAGCCTTGGAAGCTTTATATCTAAATCTATCTACGAAAGACTGCAAATGTTCCTTCTTTTTTTCTTGCTTCACAGCTTGTTTCTGGAGCAAAATCTTCTGCATATCTCTTGTTTTTTTGAAGGTGTCATAATCGCCAGAATAAGTGACAAGTTTTTGGTTGTCAAAATGGATGATATAGTTACAAATTGCATTTAAAATATGTCTATCATGGCTGATGAGAAGGAGTGTTCCTGTATATCTTTGCAAATGGCTTTCAAGCCAAATACTCGCTTCTAAGTCTAAGTGATTTGTTGGTTCATCAAGGAGCAAAATGTCTGAAGGCTGGAAAAGTGTTGCAGCAAGAGCCATTCTCATTTGCCACCCACCAGAAAATTCTTTGATTGGTTTTTGAAGGTCAGAATTGCTAAAACCTAAACCATTTAGAATAGATGCTGCTCTTGCTTCGGCAGAAGAAGCCTCAATCATATTCAGTCTTTCATAAATGGCTGAAAGTTCCATATCTGATGCGGTCTCAAGTTGTTCCAAGAGTTCTTTTCGCTCAACATCTTTGTTCAAAACAAAATCGATAAGTCTGACACCAAAATCTGCAAATTCTTGCTCAACAAAAGCAATTTTGTGGGCAGGGGTCATGAAAACAGAACCTGTTTCAGTTTCAAGTTCGTTTTTCAACACTTTGAAAAGGGTAGATTTACCACAACCATTTGCCCCAACAATACCAAGCTTTTGCCCGTCAGAAATGTGAGCAGTTGCCTTCTCGAGCAAAACTTTTGTGCCAATACGAACTGTGATGTCATTAATATCTATCATATCTACCTCTTGTTTTTTGATAAGTTTTCTTATATCAATCTATTTCATAAGAGTAAATAGGATAATCTTAATAAAAAAATTGATTTTAATATAAAATACTACTAAAAATAAATAAAACGTTTTAAGGGAGCTTTGTAAATGATTAATGCGACAAATAAGGTGAGAGAACAATTAATTTCTAATGACGATGAACTAAGACAGCTTTTGGAAGTTCATCTTGGAAAACCAAAACAAGTTGAAAAGCATTTCAAAGCCATAAAAAACAATTATAAAAATGGAAAAGTTATGAGTGGTCTTTTTAATGTTTGGGCATTTTTTGGTGGAATGTTCTATTTTATATATAGAAAAATGTATTTTATTGCACTCGCAATTTTTGTAGCAACGTTTTTTTTCGAATACATTCCTCTTCCTCCTAAATATGTGAATATTGCTTTTTCTGCTTTTTGTGCTGTCACGGCTTTCCCTTTTTACACTGAAAAGTTTTTCAAAGATGCAGAAAAATCTGGTTATGGACAGAGCAATTTTGAGGAAGTCAAAGAAAAGATGGCAAAACTAGGAGGAGTCAATAATTGGGCAATTTTATTGTTCATTTTGGCTATCATCCTTGTCTTTTTAGGTTCTTATTATGAAGCTTCTGAGATTAACAATTAAATTTTGCTATATTTTCCAGCGAGGGATTTGTAGACATAGCCTTCATATTTGACAACCATATATTTCTGCTTGATGAGTTCAATTTGTGCTGAATTTTCACTGTTTATTGCATCTAATAAATCTTTGAGTTCAATTTTGCCAGTGTCGTATCTTTCTTGATAATATTTGGTCTGTTTTTGACTGTCTTGATATTTTTGTTCAACAAAACTTAAAGAGTCAGACGTTTTGTCATAAGCATAAGAATAATATGCTGTTTCATTCAGTGCTTGTGTGAAGGTATCTTTGAAGTTAACTAACTCAATTTGATAATCAGCTTCAGAAATTTTGATGTTATTTTTTACTCTATTCCAATCGAGAAAAGGTAAATCGACCCCAACACTTCCTAAGATATATGGAAAATCGAATGTAGTTCTTGCTTTATTGGAACTTGATCCAAGAACCCCTCTAAGCGAAACATTTGGATACCAGTTCTTGTCTTGGATTTCCATATTTTTGAAAGCTTTTTCTAAGCGAAGTTGGCTTGCTTTTAAGTCTGGTCTTTCAGACAAAACAGCAAGAGGAACATTCAAATCAACAACGAGGGTTTCTTGTTTGAGAACAGGAATATAACTCAAGTTGAGAGGTTCATTTGGTTTGAGGTTTACAATGTTTTTCAAACTTCTTTCAAGGTCACTGAATTGTGTTTCCAAATCAAGAAGTTTAATTTTTTCAGAAACCAAGCTTTGTCTGGCTTTTGTGACGTCAAGTTCATCAATTTGACCTGATTGAAATTTAGCATTCACAATCTTATAAATTTTGGTATAGTTTTCAACATTTTGTTTGCTTATTTGGATTGAATCGTTGAGATATGAGAGGTTAAAATATAAATCAACTACGTTATTAACAAGAGCGAGTTCTGCTGCTTCTTTATCCAAAATTGTGGCCTCATATTCAAATTCTTGAGCCGCCTTTGCATCTCTTATTTTCCCATACAAATCGAGTTCATAGTTCAAGCTTGCTTCTCCTGAAAAGTTCTTTGAAGCATTGTCATGCTTATCAATTCTTCTTTGAGAAGAGGTTGAGAGGTTTCCACCAAGTGTTGGAAATAAGTCTGTGGTTGCTAAATTCAAATTATAAAGCTCTTTCTCAATTTGGAGTGCTGCCTTCAAATTATCAGGATTGTTCTTCAATGCAAGTTCGATAAGGTTATTAAGTTCCTTATTGTTGTATCCTTTCCACCAGTCTTTTTGAATGTTAAAATTTTGAGAAATATTTTCGTCATGACCAAGTTCTTCAGATAAAGTTGGTTTGTCATATTTAGCACTTGAGCAACTGCTCAAAAGCAAACATATTAAGAGACATTTTATAAAAATATTTTTCATCATTATTCACTCGCTAAAGCATCGATAGGGTTGAGTTCAGAAGCATTTTTCGCTGGCATATATCCAAAGATTATACCAATTGCTGTTGAACAAGTTAGGGCTAAGATAATTGAGGCTGTTGAGAAATCCATTCCAAAATTTTCAGAGAAGCTGTTGAGAGCTGTTCCCAAAGCAATAGAAAGACTTACACCTAAAAAACCACCAATTACGCAGATTAAAATTGCTTCAATGAGAAATTGTTGCAAAATATCTCTTTGTTTGGCTCCAATTGCCATACGGATTCCAATTTCTCTGGTTCTTTCTGTGACGGAAACTAACATGATATTCATTACACCAATTCCACCAACAATAAGCGAAATAACAGCAATGCTTGAAATGAGAAGCTTCATTGTGTTTGTTGTACTTTCAACCGTTTGCTTAATGCTATCCGTATTAATCATAAAAAAATCTTTTTTTCCATGAAGAGCCGTAAGAATTTCATCAATACTTTCTTCCGCAACTTGGGAATTGATGTTGTCAGAAATTTTAACAGTGATTGTATTAATGTCATTACTGCCATTGATTTTATACATCGCAGTTGTATATGGTGTCCAAAGTTTCATTGAATCTGCCATTGGACCAGGGCTATTATCTTTTTCAGTTACACCAATAATCACTAAAGGTTTTTTGTTGAAAATGATAACTTCCCCGACAGGGTTTGGATTGTTTGGAAAAATTTCTTTTAGTGTGTTGTCATCAATGACAACAACAGATGCCATGTTTCTAGCTTCATCTTGCGTGAAAATTCTTCCTTCTGAAATCTTTTTCCCTTTCACATCAAAAAACTCTGCTCCAACCCCTGTCAACTGTGCAGTTACAGAACTATTTTCATAAACCAATGTGCCATTTGCATTCACATTAGGCGTTGCATTTTCAATGAAGTTTTGTTTGGAGAGATAATCTGAATCGCTCACTTTTAGTGATTTAACTCTTCCAGAACGCATATCCCCAAACCCTTTTCCAGGAAGGATATCAATGGTATTCGTGCCCATAGAATTAATTCGTTCCATAATTTTTGCTTGAGAAGCATTTCCCAGAGCGACCACAGAGACAACAGAAGCAATTCCAATAATAATGCCAAGCATCGTTAAAAGTGAACGCATTTTATTAGAAATAATAGCATGAACAGACATATTGAAAGCTTCCATAAGGCTATACTTGAAATGTGCAAGTTTTCCTCTTTCAACTTGTTTAAGTTTATCTTTCATCTCATAAATATCATCTGCTCTTCTGATATCTGCAATAATTTCACCATCTTTGATTTCAATTGTTCGACTAGCTTGCGCAGCAATGCTTTTATCGTGGGTTACTAAAATGACAGTATGTCCCTTTTTGTGAAGTTCTTTGATGATTTCCATCACGTTTTCACCGCTTTTTGAATCCAGTGCACCAGTTGGCTCATCAGCCAAAATGATATCTCCACCATTCATCAAAGCTCGTGCAATACTCACTCTTTGTTGTTGCCCACCAGAAAGTTCATTGGGACGACTATTATATTTATCTGCCAAATCAAGCGTACTCAGAATTTTCTCTGCTCTATGGTTTCTTTCATCAGCATCGACACCAGCATAAATAGCTGGAAGAGCTGCATTGTCAGTTGCTTTAAGGTTTGTAAGAAGGTTATATCTTTGAAAAATAAATCCAAAGGTTTGGCATCTGAGTTCTGCTAATTGGTCAGAATTCATCTTGCTCACTTCAACACCGTTGATTTTATATTCACCAGAAGTTGGCACATCTAAACAGCCAATAATATTCATTAATGTTGATTTTCCTGAGCCGGATTGTCCAATAATGGCAACAAAATCCCCTTTTTCTACTGAGAAATTGACATTTTTAAGGGCATGAACTTGGTTACCTTCATTTCCAAAAATCTTATTGATGTTTTTGATTTCAATAATATTCATTTTCTAAAACCCTCTTGGACCTCTTTTAACAGTCGCTTTTTCAGAAATTTGTTCAGAAGAAAGTTGAGCTACAATAACTTTTTGACCTTCAGTTAAGCCTTCAGTGACTTCAACATTAAAACCATCGGAAACACCAGTGACGATTTTTCTTTCCTCTGTTTTTCCATTTGGAAGAAGAATGTTAACATATTTCCCACTACCATTGCCTTTGATTGCTGTCGCTGGAATTGTCAAAACATCTTTTGCTGCTTCAACAAAAATCACATTTTGTGTGGTCATACCAATGCGGAGTTCGCCATCGAGGTTGTCAACAATAAGTCTTCCGTAATAATAAATTGCTTCACTGGAAGAAACGACTTCTGTATATTCTCCATTGCTGAGGGAAGTTAAGCCTGGATCAATAGATTTGAGTGTCGTTTCATAAGTCTTATCTAGGTTTGCTAAAATCGAATAAGTCACTTTATCTTCAGGTTTGATATTGAGAATATCACCTTCTGAAATTTCGATGACAATTTCCATCTTATCAAGATTGGCAATTTGAACAATTGTTGGTGTGTTCATTGCCGCATTAACTGTTTGTCCTTCTTTGACTGGAACAGAAACAATCGTTCCATCAAGTGGAGAAGTGATTTTTGTATAGCCTAAATTTGTTTCAGCAGTGCTGAGGGAAATTCTATTTTCTTTGAGAGAGGCGATAATTTGTTCCATTTGAGCTTTTGCGTTTTCATAGGTTTCCTCAGCATTTTCCATATCTTCTTGAGATGTTGCTTTTTGCTGATATAGCTTCTTTTGGCGATTATATTTTTTCTCAGCAACTTTATAAGAAACATTTGCAGCAATGAGTTGGGCTTCATAACTATTTAGTTTTGCCTTGATTTTATCCACTTCATTTTGTTGTGTTGTTGAGTCAATTTGAGCAATTAAATCGCCTTTTTTGACGTCTTGACCAATGGCAATATATAGCTTTTCAATTTTACCAGAGGCTTGAGCACCAACAGTGACTAAGTCAACGGCACGAACTTCACCCGTTGCATTAACTGTTTTTTGAATGTCTTGTTTGTGAACATTTTCAGTAATATAAGTGAACTTTTCTTCACCGTCATGGAAGTAAAAATATCCACCTAAAGCAATGGCAAATAAAATTAAAACCAAAAATATTTTTTTTCCTGTCTTCTTCTTGTTCATCATCTAATCCTTAATCATCAAAATTTGAGAGATATGATAAAATATAAAGTTTAAATAATCATCTATATTTTAGTCATAAAGCCCCAATATCAATTATAACGATTGAAAAATGAAAAAGTTCATTTTTTTGAACAAAAATAAATTCCAAGAAGAATGAAGATAGAGCTAATGGCATGAAAGCTCTCTAAAGAAACGCCCAAAAATAAAACACTGAACAATCCACCTGAAAGTGGAATAAGATGTGTATATATCTCTCCTCTGGTTGAACCAATTTCTAAAATTCCTTTATTCCAGAACAAATAGGCAAGCCAAGAAGGAAAGAGAACCAAATATATTAAACCTGATAGAAAGCCAATTTCAAAATATCCTGAGAAGCTTTCGACTGGATTATAATAATGACAGTATACAATAGTCAGAGGAAGCAGGATAATTGTACCAATTACAGAACAAGTTGTCAGAAAGGCTTTGCCATTAATTGTTTTATCTTTTAATCGTAGAAAAGAACAATAAAAAGCCCAGCTGAGAGCGGATATAATTGTCCAGACTTCTCCACTGTTAATGTTTTTAAACTTCGAAAGATCAAGGATGTTCCCTTTTAATAATAAAAAAAGGACACCAAAAGTACTTAGAGAAACCCCCAAAATATTAGATTTTGTTATTTTTTCTTTGAAGAATAATTTATTGATAAGCAGGACAACAGCAGGGGTGGCAGAAAGATATATCGCTGCATTGAGTGCTGAAGTATATTGCAAACCAACATAAAGCGTTGTTGGAAACATAACTTGTCCAAGTAGTGCAAGAATGAAGATAACACCAAAGTTTTTTCTGATTTTTGGAAGATTTCCAGGAATAAATTTGCGATATAGTCCTAGCAAAAGTGCTGATGTTAAAAGCCATCTCAGAAAAGATAGCAGAAGTGGATTTGCAGTTTTGACCAATACACTGCCAACCACATAATTTCCACCCCAAAAAATTGAAGCGAGAGAAAGAAGAAAATAAGTCATGTTCATTGCTTTATAAAATTATATATTCTATTTGTTTATTATATCTTTTCTGAACAATCAACCTGAATTGTCTTTTTTGCATAAGTTGGAAAGTGATGTTGATTTCATTTTTTCTTTTGTTAAAATCTCATTTTTAATAAGACGTAAGGAGTGTAATCTTATGAAAAAGATGTTTTTATTGTTGGTTGGAGCTTTCTTTCTCTCGGGTTGTTCAGAAATTATGACCACTAAAGATGCTTTCACAACAACTGGCGATACAGTTTCTTCAACAGTTAAAGCTACAACAAATACAACAAAATCATCAACAGATGATAAGGGTAAAAATTGGGAATATGACGAATAGGTTTTTATTATCAGCAATTGTTTTTTTAGCGATGTTGCTTCCTTGTACAGTGTTTGCAAAGGAAACAGCCGCACAAAAAATGATTAGAATTGCTGATGAAAAAGAACTATACAAAGAGCGGGCTTGGTTAGATTTGTTACACTATGAAGGAAAAACAAGTGTTATTGACTCTCACAGCCCGTTTTTTCTTGATCGAACTTCAGGATATAAAAATCCCAAAGCTGAGATGAAAGCAACAATTGAGGCTTTTTTCTTTAAAGACAGATATGATGATGAACATGCAGTTTGTATGTTTCCAGCAAGATTTGATTTTCTAGTCAAGAAAACAAACATTTCTCCTAAAGCGTTTCCCAAACAGCACTGCTTTGGCTATAAAGAATTTCAACAAAAAGTTCCAATGGATACTGTTTCCATTGTTTTTGCTTCCGAAAATAATATGGTTCCAACTTCAATTATGGGACATCTCTTTTTGAAGTTTTCTGGTGAAACTTCTAGCAAGCAGTTGAGGGAACATGCTTTCAGCTATTTTGCAGTTGATGTCGACACAACTTCTCCTGAATTTTATTATGATGTTCTTTTCTCCTCTGTTGACGGAATGTACATTCTTTCGCCTTATGTCAACAAAAAGAGGGGGTATCTCTACGAGGAACAGCGGTCTCTTTGGGAAGTTAATTTAAAGATGACAGATGACCAAAAACAATTTATGCATAAGCATATCTGGGAGTTAAAAGAAAAATTGGTAGGCTATTCCTTTGTTTTTCACAATTGTGGAACAGCTTTAGATAATCTACTCAAAGTTCCTTATGAAGACTTGGATTTTTCCACCTCAAAACCTTTCAAAACACCAATAGACTATATTTTATATCTGAAAGAGAAAGATAAAGTTGATGATGTTGTCTTTGTACCAAGTCCTGAGTATGAACTCAAGATGATACGAAATAATTATAGTTTGCTAGATTTTTATCAAGCAAGAAAATATATTTCAGAAGGAAAAGAAGAAAAACTTTCAGAAAAACAACAATATTTAACTGATGTCATTTTGAATTATGAATATAGTAAAGAAAAAATATCAGAAGAAGATTATATCAAACTTTATCGTGGCAAAAATGATGAAATTGAACTTGTTGAGGAAAAAAGGGATGCCTTGAAAACAAAAGCTTCTTCAAAGATTTATATGGGATATAGACATTTTGATAAAGATGGGTTTCGATTGAAATATACACCTGTTTATCAAGAGATTTCAGATGTTTCTCCTGCATATTTTGATGATTATGAAACAAAGATTTTGAGCCTAGATTTCATCTATGACCACAAGTTTTATTTAAATGAATTTGACATTATCAAAATGCGTTCAATTGTTGATGCTTCTGTTTCAAATGATATTTTTTCGAAATATGCCAAGGTTTCATTTGAAAATGCGTTAGGAGAGAAAGGTTTCAGGTTGAAACCCGTTTTAGAAGGCGGGTGGGGTGTTGCATATAGCTTTTTTAATTATAAACTCAAACCATATTTTTTACCAAAGGTTGGTTATCGTTATGATGACGTCAATAATTTTTATGCCTCCCCTGAAGTAGGAATAATCTTCACACCTTGGGAAGATGTAAAACTCATTACATCTTATGATAAATTCTATAATTCAAAAAGAAACAATCGTGGATACAATGAAAAATTCTCAACAACACTCAGCTATGACCTAACTCAAAATTGGGGGGTGAATTTAGAATATAATAAATATGCAGCCACAAAAACTTCTGATGACAAAGAGATAAATCTGGGCTTAGGATATCATTTCTAGTTATCTTCTCTCTTTTTTTGCATATTTTACCTTCTGTAATGCAATATATTCATTTAAGGATTTTTTATCCTTTGTATCTCTCACATAAGAAATAGCATCATTTTCAATGAAACCTCTATCAGTTTTCATTTTATTAATTTCCTTCATATCATCATAAGGAATACTAAATTCTTTGATGTACGGGTAAAGGTTCAATTCTTGCCCATTGACATTATATTTATAAATTTCATTCAAAATTCTGTAATATTCTTTTGTACCTTCTGGTGTTTTATAAGCCGGATTTGTTTTGATTCTGTTTTCCACATATCTCACATGAGCTTTTCTATAAAAAGGCAAAGAATATTCAATCCAAACTTTTTGCATACCTTCTGCAATATATTTCATTTCTTTTTCAGAGATTTTTCCTCCATAAACGGGAGATATCTTTCCAGATTTAACGAGGTCATCATAAAAAGTTGTCTTTGTAATTAGTTTTTTTGGATCATTTCCGCTTTTTAAATATGCTTCTCTTTGTTTCCAAAATTGTTTTAAGTTTGCAGAAAGCTCATCATGGCATTTTCTCAAATACATTTGCTCAGGTGACATTCCATATTTATTAATTCCTTTTTGAGCATTGAGATAGTGATGATATTCATGGTCATAATTATACATTAGATCTTCACGATTATATCTTTCATCAAAAGTTTTTTGAAGTGCTTTTCTTTCTTCTTCAGGAATACTTTCATCCGCTTCAAGACGAGTCATTGTAATGGAATTGTTGTGTTCCATATAAAAAGCCATAGCTCCGAGTCCTTCCTTCTTTTGAGTTTTGTTATAAAAGACTCTAATCGGTTTTTTAAGAAGAGGAGAAGGTGTCGTTTCTTGCTCTTGCATTTGGACTTGAGTTTTTTCTTTAGGTTGATTTCTTTTCAATAGAAAAGTTTCGTATGAATTATTTTTCTCTAACTCACTAATGTTATAAGAGATTGATGCTGGATTAGATTCTGTGAGACTAACATCTACAATCTTTTCTTTATAGGTAATAGAGGAAATCTGGTGATGATGTGTCAACTCACTTTTTTCAAGTTTGTTAGCTCTGACTTCATTAAGGAGTCCATAGTTGAAAAGGATGTTGAGAGGATATCTTTTGTTTTCTTTTCTATAAAACCATTCATCACATGGAACATTATATGTGATGTTTTTATAAAATTCTGCAGCAGAAATAGTATCATTTCCAATAACAACAATCTCAGCAGTTATAGGGCTTGGAAGTTGAAAAGAAATTTTTTTATTCTCACGAAAAAGCGAAGGAATAACGCCAATCGCACTAGCAATAAACAAAGCTTTGTATTTGTTTATTTTTGCAATTTTGATGCTTTTGATTTTATCTTTCAAACTTTTGCCAGACATCTTTTTCTCTCTACTAAGGTTGTATAAAAAAAGGTCTTGATAATGAACCTATTCTACCATAGATTTGAGAAGACACAATAAAAATTTGTCTAAATTTAGGAAAAAACAATGAATATATTTTATGAAATGGTTGGTGTTCTTGCTGGTGTTTTGGTAATGCTGGCTTCAATGCCTCAGCTTTATCAAACATATAAAACAAAAAATGTTGAAGGGCTTTCTTTTTATACTTTTTTTGTTTGGGCATTAGGTGCTTTGTGTTGGCTCGTCTATGGGACTTATCTCAATTCTTATCAAATGATAATTTTCAATGCAATCAGTTTCTTAAGCTCTGTGATTATTATGATAATGATAAAAAGATATAAGAAGTAGAATAAAAAACTTGCTTAAAATTCATAAGCGACTATATTTTATCGAAGAAAAATAAAACTAAATTAGGAGAAAAAAATGCCTATAGTATCTATGCGTCAAATTCTTGACCATGCTGCAGAAAACAATTATGGCGTTCCTGCGTTTAACTTTAACGACATGGAACAAATGCTTGCTGTTTTGAATGCAGCAAGAAAAGTTAATGCTCCAGTTATTTTGCAAACATCGACAGGTGCACGCAAATTCTCTGGAGACCCAATGATTCGTCATATGTTTCAAGCTGCTCTTGAAATGTATCCTGAACTTCCAATCTGTCTTCACCAAGACCACGGTGCTTCTGTTGATGTTTGTCAATCAGCAATCGTAAACGGTTATTCTTCTGTAATGATGGATGGTTCTTTACAAGCTGATGGAAAAACACCTGCTTCTTTCGAATATAATGCAAATGTAACTAAAGAAGTTGTGAAAAGAGCTCATGCAGTTGGTGCTTCTGTTGAAGGCGAACTTGGTGTGATTGGTTCTCTTGAAACTGGTATGGGTGATAAAGAAGATGGTCATGGCGCAGAAGGTAAAATTGACAAGAAAAAATTGGTAACAGACCCTGATGAAGCTGTTAGATTTGTAGCTGAAACTGGTGTTGACGCATTGGCTGTTGCTGTGGGAACATCTCATGGTGCATACAAATTTACACGTCCTCCAACCGGTGACATTTTGGCAATTGATGTGATTGAAAAAATTCACGCAAAATTACCTAATACTCACCTTGTAATGCACGGTTCATCATCTGTTCCTAAAGAATTGATTGATATGATTAACTCTTTTGGTGGTGCAATTCCTGAAACTTATGGTGTTCCAGTTGCTGAAATCGTACGCGGTATTAAGTCTGGTGTAAGAAAAGTTAACGTTGATACAGATCTTCGCTTAGCTTTAACAGGTGCGATTCGCCAAGTTTTTGCTGAAAATCCAAAAGAATTTGACCCTCGAAAATATTTGAAACCTGCGATGGATGCTGTTCAAAAAGAATGTGAAGCACGTTACATTGATTTTGGTGCAGCTGGTCAAGCTTCAAAAATGAAAGTAATTGGTTTGGCAGATATGGCAAAACGTTACGCAGCTGGCGAACTTTAAGTCGGATTCGTTTTAGAAATTAAAAGCGGAGCTAATGCTCCGCTTTTTTATATATTTTCGAAAACTTCAAACAACCTCGGGTTGATTTATCTATTTGAAAAATAAAAATAAAGTTAAAAAATCTCTCAAAATTAAAAAAATGATAGACAAAAAAATAAAAATATTGTACAAAGATTGAACTGTTTATTTTTTTATTATTTATTGTTTCACTTAAAATTTTATTGTCATGAGAAAAGAAAATCTTATTGTCGTCGCATTTTTTGCTGGAATTTTAGCACTATTGTTTGGATTTATCGGTTATCAACGGTATTTCAAGGCTGAGGCTCCTCCGGTTGTTCAGAAACTTACGGACAAAGTTTTGCCTTCTGACACTGTTGTTGTTGAAACTGTCAATTTTGCCGATGTCAAAGCCAAAAAATCGAAAGATTATGTTGTGACCATTGACGATGCCATTGATTCTGCAACTGCCAGCAAGTCCGAAATTTATTTTACCGGAAAGGTCAAAGAAGTTGGTGTTTCGCTCGATACTCCCGAGGAAAAAGTCACCGACAAAAAAGCGACCATTTACGTTGTGAAATTCAAAGACAAAGGTGCTGAGATCAAAGATGTTTCGCCTACCGGTGCCAAAGCAGTGCTTAAAAACAAGACTGCCGTTATCAAGGTGAAGGCTCCGGAGAAAACTCCTGTGCCGCCTGCACCAAAACCTGAACCGAAAAAGTAGTGTTCTTAAAGTGATGCAAAAAACCCTTAATCATTTTGATTAAGGGTTTTTTCTGTTTAAAGGAACTTTGCAACCGTAGGGTAGTAGACAAAAAAACATTTGGCAAACATAATTACTTCACGAATTTATAATTGTGTTTACTTATTGTTTTACTTAAAATTTTTTAATTATGAAAAAGATTTTAGTTTTTGGAATGTCAATTGCGATAGCACTTGCATTCACAGTTAGTTCTTGTGGTTCAAAAGAAGAAGCTCCTGCTCCGGTTGTTGACAAAAAACCTGTTACTCAAGAAGTTCAAAAACCGCAACTGCCAAAAGAAAGAGGAATCTCTGTCGCCGATTTTTCGAAAAAGGCAACATACTATGCTCCTGACAAGCAATTCGACAAAGTCAGTTTGCAAGGGAAAAAAATTGTTTTTTCCGGCAAGGTGAATAAAAAAGAATTTTCTTTACCCGATGGCGTTGTTGTTCTTGGTTCAGTGCGAGGTCCTGATGGTAATGCGTCTTCAATGTTGGTAACGGTCAAAGTTTCTGGTCAAACAAAATGGCTCATTTTTTATGCGAATCCGTTGCAAGCCAATAAATATCGTGTTTGGTACACACCAGGAGAAGATTTGTTCTACTGGGCGAAAAACACCAAGCCTGATGTGAAAGAACTCAAGTAAGGAATCTAATATCCGAAATGCTCCATTTTAAAAATGGAGCATTTTTTTATATAAAGATTCTATTCTTTTGTCTATTCGTTGAGAATATTTCTAACTTTTCATAGGTGTCTGCTAAAAAAACAGATAAGGTTTAATCCATTAATATATATAACAAATAATATAAAAATGAGATTTATTGTTACAAAAATGTGAAATTGGAAATATTTTGTCTAATACTAAAGTTAATATTAGACTTTTTTGAATTTTATGGTATATTAAGAGAGTAAAAAATTATTTTATTTATTAATATAGTTATAATTAGGTATGTGTGTTTATTTAGATATCAGAAATACATTAATGTGGCTTGCTTCTCTATTGTCACTTTATTATGTTTCTCTTCTCTTATTTTTTTATTACGTCTAAACACATTTTACTGAATCAATATAAATGTCGCCTCCAAGCGAAAAAAATTCATAAGACAAAACAATAATATAAAACAACTTCTAAAAAAATTGATTATGAAAAAGTTAAAAAACACAATTTTCGCAGTTGCGAATTTATTGATCGTGGTATTATTTCTGAGCTCTTGCAGTTCAGAAAACTCCCTTGCTGAATGGGAAGTTGAACCGACACCGACACCAACACCAACGGACTATACATATAAACTGCTTGCAGATGGTACTGTAGATAGTTCTTATGTAAAATTTAACGGTTCGGTTACGGCTTTTTATACTGAAGGCTTTGTTGCTTCGCAGTATGAAAAAGTTGAAAAGAAAACAGGTGATGTTGAAGAAACAAAAACATATCTTTCTCCATACAAAAACGTTCATACTTTGACCGTTAGTGGAGATGGCGTGAAAGTTCCTTCAAAGGTTCTTGAGCTTTCAACTTTTGCCATTGGTGAAGTTTCAGAAGGAACACCTAGATTACAAGTGATCAAAGGCGATTCTAGTTTCGTTTACGAAATGAAAAGAGCTTTTTCAATAGGTGTGAAAACAGCATCAGAAACAGATGTTGTCATCTCTGCAGAAGTTATCAACCAAAGATTCGAAAGTTTCTTGGATGGTAAGAACAACAGAGTTGCTGAAATTCCTTATATTGAATTCAAAAGTTTTGAGTATGCTAAATATACTCTTGATTCGTTGAAAACAATTAATAGTGAGGAACAAAAAGCATTTTATTCTTTCTACTTCAATGACGTTCGTCAAGCAAAGTTTTTTGCTGGAAGTCGTTATGACTGGGGAAGTACAATGAAAACTAGAGCAATGGTTGCTGGAGAAGAAGTTGAAGTATCAAGCGGTATTTTTTATAATAAAGCTGATGCCTTGACAGAACCTCTAAAAGTGACTGTTGTTTTGATTGTTCCTGCTGATGGAAAAGAACCGGAAGAAAAAGAATCTACCTATGAAAATGACAAATTGGTGAAAAAAGATAACGAGTATTATACTTCTTCGAATGATAAGTATAAGAATTATGATAACGGAACGCAAGTTTTGGAAAAATCATTTTCGCTTGATATCAATATTGCCGCTTTGTTTGATTCTGACCCAAGCATCATCAACTTAGGAAAAGCAAGTATCACAAGTGTTGGAACATCAACATTTAAGAAAACTGCTGGAACTAAGACAAACAAGACAATTGGAGAGTTTTACATTGAAAAACAACCAATATCTTGGGTGGCTACTTGGAGTTATGGTACTGGTTCTGTAACGAGAACTGTTTCAACCATTGAGGAGTATCCTTACATCATTGACGGAAGCAAAAAAGTTAAGATGCTTTCTTCAAATTGGACCGTCACTCTAAAGAGTGCAACAATGAATAATGGTGTGGATTACACTTACAATGGAAAAAGTGGTAAGCTTTATACACAAACTGTTGTGTTTGAAGCAGTTTACTACAATGAAACAAGAACCTTCACTGGTGAAAATAAGTTTTTTGTTGAAGCAGACGAAACTGCTCAACAAACTGGCTGGGAAATTTTCAATTCTGCTTATAAGAAAGTTGACAATAGTTTTTATAACACTTACGGAGATTTGTATAAAATCTTTAGTGATGATACAAAAACTTTAGATTCGAAATTGAGCAAAGACTATGCTGTTACAGCAAGTGTTGATGCTGATGGAAATATCATTGTTCTTCCTTCAAAAGAGAATATAGGAAAACCTAGTTTGAAAGAAACTGACGGCACCAAAACAAACCGTACTGAGGGTAGCTATTTTATTGAAACTCAGCCAAAGACATGGGCTTTTACTTGGAGTGGTTCTACGGGCGTTGTTCGTAAAGTCTCAACAGTAGAAGAATATGTGTCTTATATGGCAGGAAGCAATAAGCTAGCGATGGCGGTAGGGTCTTGGAGTAAAGTGGAAGTAACCGCAACAGTTAATTCAGGTGCTTCTTACACACACAACAGTAAAAAAGGAACTTTATATACTGAAACTTTGGTATTTAAAGCAACTTACGGAAGTGAAGTAAGAACATTGGAAACAAGATATAATAAATATTTTGTTGCTGAACCTGATGCAGCAGTTGTAACAGTTACAGAAGTTTCTAAGGATTATACAGTTCAAACGTCTGACGTGAAGAGCTGGATTAACTTTAGTATTTCTACACTTTATGACGGAAACACAACTTCCAAAGATTCAATCGCAACAGATCTTTTCCAATTTGGATTTGATGCTGCAGCGGCAAAATCTTTCAAAAAAACTTCAGCAAGTTTGAACTATTCATCTTCAAGTGTTTCTAAATCTACATCTGTAGTAGGAACAAAAACAACAAACAAAGTTGATTTGAATGTTGTTTTACAATTTGGAGATGGAACGACTTCTACGCTTACTTTCCCTGGGTTTTATACAACAGGAACGGTGAGTGTTAGAGGTAAAAACTATACATACAGTACTCCGGCATTAGCATCGGCTTATAGCAATATCGAACAAGTTGGTAATGTTACAACAGTTGAAGAAGGGTCAAACGTTTACAAACGTACGACTTATAAAGTGACTGCAACAGCAACGATTGATGGAAAAACCATTAATCGCGAAACTACCGTAACTGTCGATGTTGAAGTGAAGCAACAAGTTAATCCAGATAAAGGTGAGTTTAAGTATTTCTATGAAACTTATACACCTTCATTGGACAACCAACTTCACAGAGCTATCGTTATTGCTTGGGAAAAACAAATTGATATGATTGTTGATGGATCTTACTACAAAACAGTAGCTAATCCTGACGCAAGCAAAACGTTTCAATCTGTATTGTGTAGCAGAAATGGTTCAAGCTGGTCATGGGCACCTGCAACGGTTTCCATCCCTTCAACAGGTTGGTGGAGATATACTGATAACGCAGGTGAAAGGTTTAACTGGAGTTGGCAAATCAATGCTTCTCTTTTAGGACTTAGTCTTAAAGAAGCAGACTGGAACCAAGCTGGTCATACCAATTATACCAAATCAATAGATTCTGATGGATACACTGTTGTTACTGTTTATGACAGTAATGGTAGCGTTATTCACCAGTCAAAATAATAAAGGCAACTAAACGACACTTATACCTTCCGCAGTATCTTAAATGCTGGGGAAGGGTTTTTGAAACAGTAAAATGAAAAAAGACACAATTTAAAAAAAAGATTATGAAAAATATAGTAAATCTAACAATCGCAATTATAATTTCTTTGTTCTTCGTTTTCAACGCATCTGCTCAATCTCAAACGACTAAAAGAGGCTCAAAAGCTCTTGATAATATTTTGAAGATGAAAGGGGCGACAAACGAGGACGTAACCGACAAATACCAAGGAACGTTTAAGTATGATGAAAAAACAGGTGAATATACTGTCATCAACTATAACAAAGAAAGCTACCGTAACCACTATTGGTATCTTGAGGCTCAGGCAGGTATAACAACTAACTCTGCTTATGATATGAGAGCCGTTTTCGGAAGACATATGCGTGGAGTTAATCTTTATGCCTATGTTGGAGGGAAGCAAATGAAATATACCAAAGAAGGCTATAACCTTGACCCAACTGCTATGCAGTTTGGTGGTGGTGTACAACTAGAGTTTGTTTCATTGTTTTTTGGACATTCTCGTTGGCAAGCTGCTGTAGGACCTGAATTCGGAGCAAACAATGTTTCTTATAAAGTTGAAACAGCTATAGGCGACTATAGATATAGAGATGTCTATAAAGGTTTTGCAATGACTTTGGGAGGTGCTGCGAATGTGGAATATAAAGTAACAGAAAGTTTCAGCGTTGGAGCTTTTGCGCGTTACTCCACATACAAAGTAAGTAATGACAGAGAGAATTTTACAGCGAAAACAGTATCAACCGATAAATTGCAATTTAACGATTTCTCAGTTGGTGTTTCGCTGAAGTTTAACATTAATGTTAAACTCTGATGAAAAACACATAATAGATTTAAGGCGAGAAGATTTTTCTTCTCGCCTTCTTTTTTTAAAGAAATTTATCTTTATGGATAAGTCGATTGATTCTAAAGATTCTTCTTGAAGATTGCTGTCAACTGTTATAGTCTTTGCTCGAGTTTTAATTTAACCCGCCATAAAAGGGATTCTTTTTTTGTGGCATATATTAATTTAGGAGCAAGATAGACCATGAGTAAATGGGTATATACATTTGGAGATGGACATGCTGAAGGCGATGCTAGCATGAAAAATCTTCTTGGTGGTAAAGGCGCGAACTTGGCAGAAATGAACAGAGTTGGATTGCCAGTACCTCCAGGATTTACAGTAACAACTGAAGTTTGCACACACTACTATGCAAACGGAAAAGTTTATCCTTCAGAATTAGAAGCACAAGTTAAAGAAGGTGTTTCTAAAGTTGAAAAAATTATGGGCAAAAAATTCGGTGATGCAACAAATCCACTCCTTTTCTCTGTTCGTTCTGGCGCAAGAGTTTCAATGCCTGGTATGATGAACACAGTTCTCAACCTTGGTTTGAACGACGAAACAGTTAAGGCTTTGGCTAAAGCATCTAATGACGAAAGATTCGCTTATGACTCTTACCGTCGTTTTATCATGATGTTCTCAGACGTGGTTTTGGAAGCAGACATTGATCTCTACGAACACGCTCTTGAAGATATGAAACACAAAAAAGGCTGCAAACAAGATACAGATTTGACAGCTGCAGATTTGAAAGAATTGGTTGAAGAATATAAAGCAATCAGCAAAAAAATTGGCAAAATGTTCCCTCAAGATCCTTGGGAACAATTGATGGCTGGTATCGGCGCTGTGTTCAACTCTTGGGAAGTTAAGAAAGCTGTAACTTACCGTAAATTGAACAACATTCCTGGTAATTGGGGAACTGCTGTTAACGTACAAGCTATGGTGTTTGGTAATGCTGGTGACGATTGTGCAACTGGTGTTTGCTTCTCTCGTGACCCTTCAACAGGCGAAAACGTATATTATGGTGAATATTTGACAAATGCACAAGGTGAAGACGTTGTTGCTGGTATCAGAACACCTCTTCCAATGGCAAAAGTTGCTGGTAGAAATGACTCTCTTGAAGACATT
The DNA here is from genome assembly GCA_047975765.1 of Alphaproteobacteria bacterium. Classification (GTDB taxonomy): domain Bacteria; phylum Pseudomonadota; class Alphaproteobacteria; order RF32; family CAG-239; genus JAQWBS01. The sequence continues at coordinate 217,686 of JBKEEF010000012.1, read as the reverse complement.
ATGCCAACTCTTTATAAAGAACTTGACGATGTTCGCCACAAGTTGGAAAAACACTACAAAGACATGCAAGACATGGAATTTACAATCCAACACGGAAAACTTTGGATGCTTCAATGCCGTAATGGTAAAAGAACTGCTAAAGCAGCTGTGAAAATTGCTGTTGATATGTTCAACGAAGGTTTAATCACTAAAGAAGAAGCTATCATGAAAGTTGGTGCTGAACAATTAGACCAATTGCTTCACCCAATGTTGGACCCTAAAGCTCCTAAAAATGTTATCGGAACTGGCTTGCCTGCATCTCCTGGTGCGGCTGTTGGTCGTGCAGTATTTAATGCTGAAGATGCAGAAGCTTGGGTTAAAAAAGGCGAAAAAGTTATGTTGGTTCGTATCGAAACTTCTCCTGAAGATATCGGTGGTATGGACGCAGCACAAGGTATCATCACAGCTCGTGGTGGTATGACTTCTCACGCAGCCGTTGTTGCTCGTGGTATGGGTCGTCCTTGCGTTTCAGGTTCAAACGACATCAAAATTGACTATGCTAAAAAACAATTCACAACAACTGCTGGTGTGACAATCAAAGAAGGTGACTGGGTATCTATCGACGGTGCTAAAGGTCAAATCATTGAAGGAAAAGTTCCAACTGTTCAAGTTGAAATGACAGGTGACTTTGGTGTGTTCATGGCATGGGTTGACGAACTTCGTACAATGAGTGTTCGCGCAAATGCTGAAACAGCAAGAGATGCAAAACAAGCTCGTGATTTCGGTGCAGAAGGTATTGGTTTGGCTCGTACAGAACATATGTTCTTTGATGCACACAGAATTCAAGATATGCGTCAAATGATTCTTTCTGAAGATGAAGCTGGCCGTAGAAAAGCTTTGGCTAAACTTCTCCCATACCAAAAACAAGACTTTAAAGACTTGTATAAAGTGATGGATGGTCTTCCAGTAACAATTCGTTTGCTTGACCCACCTTTGCACGAATTCTTGCCTCATACTGATGCTGAAATGAAAGAATTGGCAAAAGAAATGGGTGTGACTTTTGAAAAAATTAAAGAAAAATCTGAATCTCTTCACGAATTTAACCCAATGTTGGGTCACCGTGGTTGCCGTCTCGCAGTTACATATCCTGAAATTTGCGAAATGCAAACACGTGCAATTCTTGAAGCAGCTCTTGAACTTTCAGCAGAAGGTGTTCAAGTAACTCCTGAAATTGAAGTTCCATTGGTTGGTTCTAAGAGAGAATTGGATATCGTTAAAGAAGTTATCGATGCAACAGCTAAAAAAATCTTCGCTGAAAAAGGCAAAGAAATCAAATATATGGTTGGTACAATGATTGAACTTCCAAGAGCTGCAATTCTTGCTGACGAAATTGCTGAATCAGCAGAATTCTTCGGCTTCGGTACAAATGACTTAACTCAAACAACTTTGGGTATGAGCCGTGACGATACTGGTGCGATTCTTGACGAATACCGTTCAAAAGGTGTTTATGTAGCTGATCCATTTGCAACAATTGATGTTGCTGGTGTTGGTGCTTTGGTTAAAGAAGGTTGTGATAAAGGTCGTGCAACTCGTGCGAAAATCAAACTTGGTGTTTGTGGTGAGCATGGTGGTGATCCAGAATCAATCAACTTCTTCCAAACATGTGGAATGAACTACGTTTCTTGTTCTCCATTCCGCGTACCTATTGCTAGACTTGCTGCAGCTCAAGCTGCTGTAAAGGCTAAAGCTTCTTCTAAAAAAGCAGCTTAATCAATAGCTAAAAAGAAAAGAGGTGCAGAAATGCACCTCTTTTTTATTTGCAAATTTGTTCAAAAAAGATATAATTCAAGCAATATTTTATTACTAATTTAAATTATAATTATATGAAAAAAGAAGTTGATTTACTCAATTTGCATCAATGGTTTTCCGTGATGAATTCTCTTGATAGAAGTATTGAAGGAATCCCTGAAGACACAGCAAAAAAATATATTGAGCTGAGAGATGCACTAGAAGAAGACTTTATAAGTTGTTTGAAAAATGAAGTCGAAGTTATATATTTTGATAATATGGTCGCTTCAATTTTGATTACTTATCCAAGAATTTTTTCTGAAAAGAATAACTTGATTATTGTGAATTATTTTGCAGAAAAAGACAAGCTAACCTCAGATGATGTTGCTCTCTTTTTTAAAAATTTCACACAATACTTTAAAAATCTTCCTAAAAATGAAGAGGAAAAAGCATTAAGTTGCCTAGAAAAATTTGTAGAAAAAACAAAAAACTGTATGATTGGACTTGGAATGTCTGCTTTATCGGAGATATATCAAAAATATCCAACATTGAAGTTTCCTGAAAAATTTAAGAAAAAATTATAAGGAGTGCAATTTTTGCACTCCTTATTTTGACAAAAATATTTGACAAAATAAAAATTAAGACTAATCTATTGATTGAAATATATTATTAATAGTTATTCTAAAATTTATTGAATTATGGAAAATACACCGCTAATAAATTGGAATTTTGGTGGTTCAACAGCATTTAATGAGCCAAGTTTTGAAGATAAGATTGAAGCTATTTTGAAAAAATCATCCGACTTAGCTTTTATTGAAGCAATGGAAGAAGGTGATTTGCTCCATGTTGGTGCTTTGGCCGATCGAACCAATCAAACCTTTCACAGCCCTATCGAAAAACTTGAAGGTCTTTTTGTGACGGCGAAGTTGAAAAAAATTTCACGCTTGGTTGTTTGTGAAAATTTGAGATGTAACTTTAAAAAATTCAAACGTCCGTTAAGGCTTGTTGGTTCACAAGTTCTGTTGTTTCAAAACAATGTTTTTGTTCCACTCTATGCCGAAAATCAGGAATGGTTGACCGCTGAAAAAGCTTATCAAGCCATCAGGAAGATTACCAGAAATGACTTTGGTCACTATGAAGGTCCAAAATGCGTGAAGATTAAGATACAATCTGCACTTCATACAATTGAACACCTTGCTTTTGTTCAAAAAGCATATTCTGGAAAAAGTTATTATTGTTTGCTTGCATCGGGCTACATTTTTGAGGCGGATTCTGAACTGGTTGAAGAGAGTGAAGTCGAAATCAATTACGAAAAAAAATCCACAACATATTCTGATGACTTTGCACAGTATAAGAATATTGGAGGAAATTCTAAATCTTTGAGATTTATTGAAAATAAATAAGGCAAAGATTTTATAAGAGGGATAGGAAACTATCTCTCTTATTTTTTTCGACAAAATATTTGACAAATAAGGCGTGAGTAGGTACGATAAACACAATTAAAATATTATTTACATTTAAATTATTAAACATGGAAAATTATGCAGGTAGCGGATATATTATCCCTAATTGGAATCCTGGAACAACAAAGTCAACAGAACCTAGCTTTATTGAGAAAATTGAAAATATCGTAAAACATATATCTGTTGCAAAAAGTGAGTTCAATTTAAACGATGGGGATGTTCTTCTCATTTCTAGCCCTTCTAATCATATGAACCAAACATATCTGGAAAAATTTCCTGAATGTGAAGGTTTATTTGCTTCTAAGAAGGTCGAAAAGATAGCTCGTCTTTCTACTTGTTTGAAATTTGCTCCAGGGTATCAGAAAACCAAATATCCTATAAAAGCAAACAGGTCTCATGTTTTTCTTTTTCATGAAAACAATCTTATCCCTCTTTTTAAAGAGAGTGGAGATTGGTTGAAAGAGTCTAATGTAGTGGCTGCAGTGGAAAAGGTTTTATGGATTCGCAAGAACAGTTTTTCTAAGGTTCCAAACATTGTGGAGCTTGAACTTTCTACACCAAGAGGTTCAATAAAACACCTTGCGTGGTCATTTGAAACGTCAAAATCGAAAAAACTATACTGTTTGTTTGATTCGGGCTACATTTTTGAAGCGGATTCTCGAGAAGTTAGCGAGATGAAAATTGAAAATGGACGGAAAAATGATGTTGTCCACAGTGAGTTTGCTCGTTATAAAATGCTTTGTGAAGGAAAGAATAGAGTATTTGGACTTTACGATTTGGGAGATAAATCAGATAATGCTGAACCTCAAATTCCTCGGATTTCCTAGGAAAACATGCATAAAAATTAAAAAGGGAACAGCTTTGTTCCCCTTTTTTTTTGCCCTAAAATATATTACCAAAAGCTTATAAAAAAATATTGCAAATATTTAATATTTCTTATTGCAAAATTTACTTTTATTTCGTAATCTAGGCATTGTATTGAAAAAGATATAAATAACCTATATGGAGAAAATAAAATGAAAAAACTTTTGGGTTTGTTAAGTGCAGTAATGCTCTTGTCAGCTTGTTCAACTTCTGATTCTTCTGGCGGTATTTTCGGTGGAAGCGAATGTGATTCTTTGGAAGCACGTAGCTTTATCGCAAACGCTGAAGACAGAGTATTCTTTGCATTTGATAGCTCAGCTATTTCTGCTGATGCTGCTGAAGCAATCAAAACACAATCAAAATGGTTAAGCGAACATTCAAATGTTAACGTTGTAGTAGAAGGTCACACAGATGACAGAGGTACTAGAGAATACAACTTGGCATTGGGTGAACGTCGTGCAAATGCTGTTAAACAATACTTAGTATCTCAAGGTATTGCTGCTGACAGAATTTCTACTATTTCTTACGGTAAAGAAAGACCAGCTGTTGTTGGCGACAACGATGCAGCATGGGCTCAAAACCGTCGTGCAGTTACTGTAGTTAAAGCTAACTAATTAGCCACTAAAAGTACAAAAATTAGCGTATCTTAATTGAGATACGCTTTTTTTTGGTTTAAATGTTCCTTTTTACTCTTGAGATTGTAGGGAATTTAATATATATATCTTATAAATCATTGTTTTTTATAAGAGGTTAATATGAAAGTTTTTAAGTATCTTCTCATTGTTGGCACCGTTCTTGCTTCTTCAAATTTGCAAGCACAAATTACTCAACAAGATATGTATCCTTCTTCTTCATCAGGTTCTTCTGATATATTGGTAAGAATGGGTCAAATGGACGAAACAGTCCGTTCTTCTCAAGGTAAGGTCGAAGAACTTGAAAATAAAATTAGAAATTTGGAAAGCCAAATGGAAATGATGAAGAAAGACTTTGAACTTCGTTTTTCTGCAATTGAAAGAAGTCCAGCGGCAGCAACAGCAAATTCTGTTTCTTCCTCAAATTCTGGCGGACTTTCTGTCCCTCCGTCAGATCTTAATTTGAGTGGTACAGTCGATGATCTTTATAAGAAAGGGATGGATTCTATCACTTCTTCAAGAAACAAAGATGCTGTTCAATATTTTAATAAAATTCTCACAAGTTACTCATCTCATAAATTGGCAGGAAATGCACAATATTGGATGGGTGAAGCATATTATGCAGATAAAGACTATCAAAGAGCAGCCGTTGCTTTTGCTAAGGGTTACGAAAATTATAAGAGCGGACCTAAAGGTGCTGACAGTTTGCTAAAATTAGGAATGTCTATGGCAGGACTTAATAAGACAGCTGAAGCTTGTGCAGCATTCAAAAGTTTGCCAAAAGAATTTCCAAAGACTTCGGATTCTTTGAAGTCTAAAGCCACAGAATTGGCTAAGAAATATTCTTGTAAATAAAAATGCCTCAAAATCTAGAAAGAAAATTTTTTGAAAAATTTTCGGCTCTTCTTAACAGAGAAAGAATTGAGAACCAAAAATTTGCAGTCGGGGTTTCCGGTGGAGCAGATTCTTTGGCTCTCATTTTTTTATTGAAAAAATTTTCTGAAGAACAAAATATCAAATTTGTAGCCCTGACAGTTGACCATAAACTTAGAGAAGATTCTGCAGAAGAGGCAAAATATGTTGCAAAATTGATGAAACAAAATTCAATTGAACATCACATCTTGATTTGGGAAGGTGAGAAACCTAAAACAGGTATTGAAGAAATTGCGAGGAAAATTAGATACGGTTTGCTTCAAAATTTTTGCGAACAAAATCAAGTTGAAAATTTACTCATCGCACATCACAAAAAAGATCAAGCGGAAACATTTTTGATGCGTCTGCAAAGAGGAAGTGGTGTTGATGGTTTGAGTGGAATAGCGGAAGTTTCGGAATTAGGAAAACTCAAGTTGATTCGCCCACTCTTAGATTTTATGCCAGAAGAGTTAAAAAACTATCTTGGTTCAAATAAAATTGAGTGGAAAGAAGACTATCTAAATGAAAACGAAGATTTTCTGCGTGTTCGAGTTCGAAAGTTTTTACCAGAGTTAGAGCAAAAAATTGGTTTAACAATTGATAGGCTTGCTAAAACATCAAATATTTTAAGTCGAACTAGAGATTATTTAGAAAAACAAACTGATAATTTTATAAAAAATAATGTAAAATTTTATGATGAAAAAGCTTTAAAAATTTCAATTCATCAACTCCAAAATCTGCATGAAGAAATTTTATTCAGAACTTTTGCAAAGCTTTTGAAAGATATTGCAAGTAGGGACTATATTCCCGAGTCTGAACAAGTTCAGAGAATTTGCGATTCTCTGAAGAATGGAGCGTTTAAAAGCAGAACTTTAGCAGATTGTGAAATTATATTTGCAGATAAAAATATTTGGATAATTCCAGAGTTAAAAAGTAAAGAAATTGTCGAAAAGAAAAAGTTAGAAAATTTCATTACTGAAAAATATGGCAAAGCCAAAATGCCGCACCATGTGAAGAAATATTTGTTTATGAAAGCTATTGTGTTTTAGCTTTCTAAAAACTATATTGATAAGACAATAATTATGAATCAAAGGAATGAATATGGGGAATAGTAAAAATTTAATTTTTTGGGTGCTTTTAATCTTTGTTCTCACATCTGTTGCTAATGTTTATCATGAAGGTGCAAAAAAAGTAAATTCAAAAGAATTGGCGTTCTCAGATTTTATGGATGAAGTTCAAAATAAAAGCATTAAAAATGTTGTCATTGAAGGCCCAAATATCACAGGAAAAATGTCTGATGGTAAAGATTTCTATTCATATTCTCCTTATGATCCAAGTATGATTGAAAAATTGCGTGCTTCTGGTGTCAAAATTGAAGCAAAACCTATGAGTGATACTTCAGGAACGTTTTGGGGAGTTATCATTTCTCTTCTACCTGTAGCCTTGTTAATTGGTGCATGGTTTTATTTTATGCGTCAAGCAAATGCTGGAAATAATAAGGCAATGAGCTTTGGTCGTTCTAAGGCAAAGCTCGTAGAAAATAAGAAAAAAGTGACTTTTGCAGATGTTGCTGGTGTTGATGAAGAAAAACAAGAGCTTGAAGAAATTATTGATTTTTTAAGATCCCCAGAAAAATTTCAGAGACTAGGTGGAAAAATTCCTCGTGGTGTTTTACTCGTTGGTCCTCCAGGAACAGGTAAAACTTTGCTTGCTAGAGCAGTTGCAGGTGAAGCAGATGTTCCTTTCTTTCAAATTTCTGGTTCAGACTTTGTGGAAATGTTTGTCGGTGTTGGTGCGTCTCGTGTGAGAGATATGTTTACAGAAGCAAAGAAAAACTCTCCTTGCTTGTTGTTTATTGATGAAATTGATGCTGTTGGTCGTCACCGCGGCGCAGGTCTTGGTGGTGGAAACGATGAAAGGGAGCAAACACTTAACCAACTTTTGGTCGAGATGGATGGTTTTGAAGATAATGAAAATGTGATTATCATTGCTGCAACAAACAGACCAGATATTTTAGACCCTGCTTTACTCCGTCCGGGACGTTTTGATCGTCAAGTTGTAGTAAACAATCCAGATGTGACTGGTCGTGAGGCAATTTTGAAAGTTCACACTCAAAAAGTACCTCTTGCAAAAGATGTAAAACTTTCTGTGGTGGCTCGCGGAACGCCGGGTTTTTCGGGAGCAGATTTGGCAAATTTAGTCAATGAGGCAGCCCTATTAGCCGCAAGAAAAAACAAGCACAAAGTGACATCAAAAGATTTTGACGAAGCAAAAGACAAGGTTTTGATGGGTAGTGAGAAAAAATCGATGTCAGCGAATATGGATGAGAAAGTTCGTGCAAACACAGCTTATCATGAAGCAGGGCACGCAATTTGCTCTCTTTACGTTAAAGATAGCGATCCAATCCATAAAGCAACAATTGTTCCAAGAGGACGTGCTTTGGGTATGGTTCAAAGATTGCCTGAGAAAGATGAATATTCCTATTCTCGTGAAAAAATGTTGTCAACATTGGTGGTGGCAATGGGTGGTCGTGTCGCAGAAGAACTCAAATTTGGTTATGATAAGGTGACAAGTGGCGCATCTGGAGACATCACTTCAGCAACCAACTTAGCTCGATCAATGGTTACAAAATGGGGTTTGAGTGATGCACTTGGTCCAGTACTTTATGCGGATAATAGTGAAGAGGTTTTCTTAGGTAGGAGTGTGACTCGAAATCAAAATGTTAGTGAAAAAACAGCTCAATTAATTGATGCTGAGATTAAAAATTTGATTGAAAATGCTTATAAAGAAGCCAAGAAAATTTTGACGGATAATGATAAAGAATTTACGCTTTTAGCAGAAGCTTTGATTGAATATGAAACACTTTCGGGTGAAGAAATCAAAAAAGTTATTAAAGGTGAGAAAATTGATAAGAGTGCTGAAGTTCCGGTATCAGAAGAAATGAGAACTCAGAGTTCCGTTCCAGAGTTATAGCGAAAAGCCCTTTTGATTTTCAATCAAAAGGGCTTTTTTTAAGTTTTTTGAATAAGCTTTCTCCAACGTGTGAGGCAACCTGAGATATTTCCTTTCGATTATTGTTCTGTAATATTATTTAACATCATTTGTTGGAGATAAATTCCTTAGAAGTTGTCTTTTATGAAATTTATTTCTATTATGGGAATTATATAAATTTTAGGAGTTGAACTTATGGCAAAACTATTTGGAACAGACGGTGTAAGAGGAAAAGCAAATATCTATCCTATGACCCCAGATTTTGCAGTGAAATTGGGACAAGTAGCTGGTTTGGAATTGGCAACAAAATATAAGAGAGTTGCAATTGGAAAAGATACAAGAATTTCTGGAGATATGCTGGAATCAGCACTTGTTTCTGGTTTCACATCTGTTGGTGTTGATGTTGTTTTGCTTGGTGTTTTACCAACACCTGCTGTAAGTTATTATGCCCAATCTTTGGATGTTGATTTAGCAATTATCATTTCTGCTTCACATAATCCATATTTTGACAATGGTATCAAGATGAAAGACGGTGAGGGTGAAACACTTCCAAAGTCTGTGACCAATCTTTTGGAACAGAAAATTGGTCAAGAAATTGAACTTAATCCTGAGCGAATTGGTAGAGTTATCTATAATCACGAAGTCTATTCAAAATATGTTAAAAGCTTTGAAAAATTTGCTTCTTTGAAAGGCTTGAAAGTTGTGATTGATAGTGCAAATGGTGCTTTTTCAAGTATTGCTTCAGGTGTGTTGAAAAATCTTGGTGCGGAAGTTGTTGCCATTGGGAATGAACCAAATGGAATCAATATCAATATGGGTTGTGGTTCAACAAAAACAGATTTGATGTGTCAAACAGTTGTTGAAACGAAAGCAAATATTGGAATAGCTTTAGATGGTGATGGTGACAGAATTGTGGTCGCTGATGAAAAAGGAAATAGAGTTAATTGTGATCAACTTATTGCTTTTTTAGCAACCTATTTCAAAGAAGAAAATAAGCTTTCAGCACCAGCTGTTGTGACAACTGAACTTTCAAATATGGGAATTTCAAAATATGCAAAATCGCTTGGTCTGACATATTATGCAACAGGTGTGGGCGAACAATGTGTTGTTGAAAAATTAATTGAAATTGGTGCAAATGTTGGTGGTGAAGAATCTGGACATATTGTATTAAGAGATTACTCAAAGAGTGGAGATGGCTTGGTTGTTGGAATTTCTCTTTGTGAAGCATTGCTTAAAACAAAGAAAAAAATGAATGAAGTTTTCCCTATTTTTGAAATGTTCCCAATGACAATCAACAATGTCCGTTTTGAGACAAAAGAAAAAGCCTCTGCTGCTGTTGACAGTTCAGAAGCTGTAAAAATTATTGAAGAATGCAAGCAAAAACTGGGGACAACAGGCTCTCTTATTGTCAGAAAGTCTGGTACTGAACCAATCATCCGTTTGTATATTCAAGGAGAAGATAAAAAGATTCTCGATGAAGTCACTCAAATAATGCTTAATCTTGTTGAAAAGGGAAAATAATAAAATGTTAAAAGGAATTCTGGCTTTCTTCACTTCTGGTGCTTTTCTAAACCCAATGGTTCTTTCTGGCGTTGTTCTGGGTTTTATTTTAAATTTTACAATGAGTTATGATCAAATATATGATTTTTATACAAATTATAATCTGTATCTTTTTGCTTTGTTTATTTCAACAGCATATTCGTTTGGATATAAGAGAGAGTACAAACTCGGAGGGAAGGAGATTGATTATTTAACAAATTCTTTGTCAGCAATAGGCGGAGCAATAAAATTTGTTTTTAGTAGCTATTTAACATTAAGTTTTATTATGATGATGTCGTTCTAAATTGAATAGTCGACAATCGTTCCTCTATCACGTGCGTTTGAAACAGTTAAATTATCCGAGTTTTCGAGGAGAATTTCAACAGTTTTTTGCTGCATTTCAGCATTGTTTCTGATAAGAGCGATTTGTGCTTCTTGAACAGAGAGAGCATACTGACTAAAAGTACCAACTTGCGACATATTCAAATCCTTATAATTTTCTATTGAAAGTCAACTGTTGCATGCTAGCATAGAATTACTAAAGATTCATTAAATTAATATATAAAGGATGTGCTTTGTACGATATTAAATTAGGACTCAAAATCTTAAAAATGAAGATTAAAAATGCTCCTTCTCAACCCGGTGTATATAGGATGCTTGGAGAAGATGGAGGTGTTCTTTATGTCGGAAAAGCAAAAGATATAAAAAAAAGAATTGTTAGCTATTCACATATTGATAAGCTCCCATTTAGACTTCAAAAAATGGTTTCTGAAATTAGAAATATGGAGTTTATAGTTGTTGAAAATGAGTCGAAAGCCCTACTTTTAGAAAATGAACTCATTAAGGAATTAGAACCAAAATATAATATTTTGCTCAAAGATGATAAAACTTTTCCTCACTTGGTAATTAATATGGAGGAAGACTATCCAAGTTTGAGAAAATATCATGGAAAAAGAAACGATAAAAGTAAATATTTCGGACCATTTGCAAGTGTATGGGCTGTAAATAATGCTCTGAATATTATCCAAAAGGCATTTTTACTTCGTTCTTGCCGAGATTCTATGTTCAATAACAGAACTCGCCCTTGTATGCTCTATCAAATTAAGAGATGCTCAGCACCATGTGTAAATAAAATTTCTCAAGAAGATTATATGAATTTAGCTCAAGAAGCAGTTGCATTTCTGGAAGGAAAAAATTCTAAAATTCAACAAGAGCTTTCACAAGAAATGAACCTAGCAAGTGAGGGTTTAGATTATGAAAAAGCCCTTGTATTGAGAGACAGAATAAAAGCTTTGACCAATATTCAACAAGGGCAAAATATAGAATATGCAGAAATAAATTCTGCTGATTTTATTGCTTTGGCAAGAAGAGGGGATATGGTTTGCATCCAAGTTTTCTTTATTCGTTCAGGTCAAAATTGTGGTAATGTTCCATATTTTCCAAAGCAAATAAAAGATGTGGAAGATGATGAAATTTTGGAAGCCTTTCTGAGTAGTTTTTATACCAAACATATTCCTCCAAAAGAGATTGTAATTTCTCATGAATTAGAAAATAAATCATTTATTGAAGATGCAATTTCAACTAAAATACATACATACAAAAAAGGTAATAAAGCAAAACTTCTTTCGTTTGCAACCAAAAATGCTGAGGAAGCTTTGAGTCGAAAAATTGCTGAAGAGGCAAGTGTAAAAAATAATCTCAATGAATTTGTAAAAGTTTTTGGGCTAGATTCTGAGCCAAGAAGAATTGAAATATATGACAACTCTCACATTCAAGGAAGCTATGCAATTGGAGCAATGGTCGTTGCAACACCAGATGGTTTTGATAAAAAGCAATATCGAACATTTAATATCAAGAATCAAGAAATTACTAATGATGATTTTGCAATGATGAAAGAAGTTTTAGGTCGTCGTTTTGACAAGATGACAGAAGAAAATAGACCAGATGTGATGATTATTGATGGTGGTTTAGGGCAACTTCATGCAGTTCATGAAGCACTGAAAGATTATGATTTAAGCAAGATTAAAATTATTGCAATGTCCAAAGGTGTGGATAGAAATGCAGGAAAAGAAATGTATCATCTCATGGGGCAGGAAAGTTTTTCTCTTCCATTTCAGTCTCCAATCGCTTTTTATCTACAAAATCTTCGAGATGAAGCACATCGTTTTGCAATCGGAACTCATAGAAAAAAACGCGGAAAATCAATGTTTAAGTCAAAAATAGATGAGATTGAAGGGATTGGAGCTAAACGCAAGAAAGATTTGCTCAACCATTTTGGTTCCGTAGAGCAAATAGAACAGGCAAGTCTATCGGATTTGGAAAAGGTTTCAGGAGTGAGTAAAAAAATAGCTGAAAAGATATATAATTACTTTCATAATTGAAAAAAATAAACTAAGATGCAATCTTATGAAAAGGACTAATTTAATAGAACTAATTTATTGTTTGAAAAGGGAGTGGCCGTGTATAATTTACCAAATATGTTAACGATTTCAAGAATTGTCGTAATTCCTGTGATTTTTCTTTCAATTTATATCCACAATACATTTTGGGATATTCTAGCAGGCGTTTTGTTTATTGTTGCTGCTGTTACAGATTATTTTGATGGTTATTTTGCAAGATCAAGAAATCAAATTTCTTTGTTTGGTCGTCTTCTAGATCCAATTGCTGATAAGCTTTTGGTCGTTGCTGCTCTTTTGATTATTGTTGCAAACAGAATGGTTGATAACGTTTCATTTATTCCTGTTATGGTCATCTTATGTCGTGAAGTTTTGGTTTCTGGTTTGAGAGAATTTTTGGCAAATGTAAAAGTGAGTATGCCTGTGACACGTTTGGCAAAATGGAAAACTGGTTTTCAAATGGCATCTATTGGTTTTATTTTATTTGGTGGAATTTATGAGCCATTTAGAGTTTTTGGGGAGTTTTTGCTTTGGATTGCTGGTGTTCTCACTTTCATCACAGGATATGAGTATTTCAAAAAAAGTTTGGATTATGTGAAATCTCTTGATAAAAAAGAAAGTGTTAAAACAGCTTCAAAAGCGATTGAAAAAACAGAAGAAAAAATTTCAAAAACTATTTCTGAAACAGCTCCTGCTCCAAAAAAAGTAGCAAAATCTGTGGCTAAGCCAGTTGCTAAAACAACAACTAAAAAAACAGCTCCTAAAACTGCAAAACCCGCAACAAAAAAAGTTGCTTCAAAGAAAGCTGTGAAAACTGCTAAAAAGACTAAAAAAGAAGCATAATTAATTAAGGTTTAGAAAATGCATATTGAGAAGTCTCATATCTTAGTCGTTGATGACGATACCAGACTTAGAAGTCTTTTACAAAGATATTTAAGGGAAAGTGATTTCGTTGTGTCTATTGCAAAAGATGCGGCAGATGCTAGAGAAATGCTTAAGTTTTACGAATTTGATTTGCTCATTGTTGATATTATGATGCCGAATGAAACAGGGTTAGAGTTTTTGAAATCTATCAGAAAAGATAATGCTGTCCCTGTCATTTTGCTCACAGCAATGGGAGAAACAAGCGATAGAATTGGTGGTTTAGAATTGGGCGCTGATGATTATATGGCAAAACCTTTCGAACCTAAGGAATTGCTACTGAGGATTAATAATATCATCAAACGCAAAAGTGGCGAAAAAACAGTCAGTCAAAATAAATTGAATTTTGGAACTTGTTCTTTTGATGTTGCTAAAAAAGAATTGATTGGCGAAAATGGTAAAATTATTCATATCACACCAGTGGAACAATCTCTTTTGTTGATTCTTGGTCAAAAACTTGCGCAAGTCTTTTCAAGAGAAAAATTGGCCGAGATGCTTGGAGCAGGTCAAAGCCCAAGATCTATTGATGTTCAAATTGCAAGGCTTCGTCGTAAAGTTGAGGGTGATTCTAAAAATCCTCGATATCTTCAGACAGTCAGGGGTAAGGGATATATGCTGATTTCTGATTAATCAGCTGGAAAATATGTAAAAAGGAGTACTATAATGCGAATTAAATTACCTAGCAGAGTTGGAAATTTTTTGAGATGGATAAAATATAAAATTTTTCCAAAAACGCTTTTCTTTAGAACAATGCTCCTTATTTTCATTCCTTTGATGATTGTTCAAGTTATTTCTATTTACGCTTTTTTCGACAGCAACTGGTCGAAAATTGGTAAGAGATTGTCAGATAATTTGGTAGGTGATATGGCAATTTTAATCTCTCTCCATGAACATAATCCAAAAATGTTGCCTGAAATTAAGGAATATGCGAATAAAGATTTAGATATCATTTTTGATTATATCCCAGATAGTAAAGAAATTGCTGTTCTGAAGGGTTATTATAACAGTAAGATTGTAACTGGATTTTTGGAAACGTCACTGCAAAAAACTTTTCCAAATACAATGACAAATGTTTATTTGAATGATAAGCCAATGGCTGGAGAAGATAACTTAACCGTTTTTATTGACTCCAAAGAAAGTGGACTTTACAAATTTTCAACATCTTCTAAGAACGTTTTCAGCACATCCACTTTTGGTTTTGTGGCTTGGATGATTGGTTCTGGTTTGCTCCTTTTTGTGGTTGCTGCATTGTTTTTGAGAATTCAGGTTCGTTCTATTGCCGAGTTAGCACAATCTGCAGAGGATTTCGGTAAAGGAATAGATAATAAGGACTTTAAACCTTATGGTTCTGCAGAAGTTAGAAGAGCAGGGTTTGCCTTTGTTAAAATGAAAGAAAGAATTCAGCGTCAGATGACTGAACGAACAAATATGCTTGCAGGTGTGTCACATGATTTGAGAACTCCTTTGACAAGAATGAGACTTCAGCTTGCTTTGGGTGCTGAAAGTAAAGATAAAGAAGAGTTTTTGCAAGACATTACTGAAATGGAAAAAATGCTTGATGGTTATCTTGCCTTCGTGAGTGGTGAAGAAGGTGAAAGTGCATCATTCATTGATGTGAATGAAATGATTTTGAGTATCATCAATAAATTTAGAAATACTAAGGCGATGATTCGTTATGCAACAAATGATCAAGTTAGTGCAATTCAAGGAAGAGAACAATCTATTAAGCGTGCCCTAACAAATGTTATCTCTAATGCTTTCAACTATGGAAGCACTGTTTCTGTGAGCTTAGAGAGTAATAACCGTAAAATGGAAATCAAAATTGATGATGACGGACCAGGAATTCCTGCGGACAAGAGAGAAGATGTGTTCAAGGCTTTCTATCGCATTGATGATTCTCGAAATAAAGAGACAGGCGGAGTCGGTTTAGGACTTTCAATTGCAAAAGATGTGATAACTTCTCATGGTGGAAAAATTGAGCTTCAAGATAGTCCGCTCGGAGGATTGAGGGTACTCATTTCGATTCCCTTATAGCAGCAACATTCGAAAATATTTTTTCAATACATAAGGAAAGTTTTTAATGGTTGATTTAAAAGAAGAAAATAATCTCGAAACTGAAAATGATGAAGAATATGAATATGAATACGAATATGTCGAGGTCCCAGAAGGTGAAGAACTTCCAGAGTCAGACGGAGAATATGAGTATGAATATGAGTATGTTGAAGTTCCTGAAGGTGAAGAACCTACAGAAGAAAAGATAAATCTGGCAGATGAAGATTTTCCTCTTGAAGAAATCTCAGCACCAGAGGAAAATGTACCTCAGGAAAAGAAAGTTGAAGAGGTAGAAATTGACCTAGATGACTTGTTGGGTGGTTCTGAAGAAATTGAGGAAATTCATCCAGATGATATTGCCAATCTAGAAGAGACAAGCGCTGCGATTGAAGAAATTGATGTTGATGAACTTCTTTCACAAGATGATGAGTTTACTTCTGTTGATTTGGTTGATGATAAAGCAAGTTCAAATGATGAAAACCTAAATTTTGAATATGTTGAATTTCCAGCTGAAGAAAAGATTGAGGAAAAAGAAACATCAATTGAAACTTTGAAAATTGATGATATTGAAATTGAAGAAATTAAGGATGATACATCAGAAGGAGATGAGGTTGTTTCTGAGAGTGATATGGAAATAGAAACGACTGAAGAAATAGACATTGATGAACTGCTTGGTGATAAAGCGTTTAGTATCTTTGAAGAAGAAACTGTTGAAGAGCTCGAAAATGAATCGCCTTCTGAAGAAAATATTGCACAAGTTGAAGATGTTCCACTTCCAGAAACTGATGCCGAAGTTATTGATGTAGATTATGTTGATGCTGAGCCTGAACCTGTTGAAGAAACTATTATAGAAGAACCTGCTCCTGATGAAATTGAGACAATTATAGAAGATTTTTATGAAACTCCTGCTGAACCTGTTTTAGAAAGTTCTGATGAAGTTGTTTCGGAAGCTTTATCTGCTCCAGAAGAAGAAAATTATGTAGTTCTTGAAGATGTTATTCCAGAAGTTATTGCAACAGCAGTACCTGTTGCTGAACTGTTTATGGAAGATGAGAAAAAAGAAGAGCCAAAAGCAGAAGATGAAGAGATTCGTGATGTTATTGTATCATCAAAAGTAGATGCAAATAAGATTGTGATAACTGATGATATTAAGTTTGAAACACAATCTTTATCTATTCAATCTTATGAGAAAGAAATTGAAGCAGCAAAAGTTGTCTCAAATTCTGATGGAATCTCTGTTTTCTATGCGATAAGAAATAAAGATACAATTGCTATTGCAGATTCTATAAATGAGCTTTCTCAGTGGACATTGGTTGTTTTAGATAGAAAAATGACTTCTCTTTCTGAGCGAGATGAAAATGTTTTTCCTTTGGTGAAAAACTCAATCAGAATAGCAAAGCTTCTTAAAAATGGTCAAGAAAGAATAGGGTTCTTTGATGAAGAAGAATATAATATTCTTCCTAAAACAGATGATTTTGGAATGCTCAAAGGAAAATTCATTGCAGGACCTGTTGATGATGATACAGGTTTGATTATTAATGATTTTATAAATGTTGCTTTAGTTGGTTTCTATGGTCAAAAATTAATCTTTGAAAAACCAGTTTCTGGAATGTTGGTGGGCCCTAAAGGATCAATTCTTTATTTCTCAAATTTAAAGAATATTGTTCTTCCTTTGCATAAGTCTGAGAATGTTTTAGCACAAAAAGAAAAAATTATAAATGAGGTTAAGGTTGAGATTGATAATTTCTATGAACTTTCTTCTCAAGATAATGAAAAAACGTTCATTGGAGATGATGAGAAAAATTCAATTCAAATCAATTCTGGAATCACGACATATGGTTGGAATATTACCTTTGACAATGATGTTACAATGAGCATTCGTGATTTAATGACATATCAGTCACGAAACGGAAGAATGCCTTCTGAAAGCGGAAAAATTGTTTATGGCAGAAAGATTTTTGAATTTAGAAATATTAAGTCTGTTGTACTTTATGAAACCCCGCAATATTTTTCTTATGGAAGATAACATAACAAAAAAAGCTCTGAGAAATCAGAGCTTTTTTGAAAGTGAATAATCGACCTATTTTTTAATAGGGAAGATTTGAACACCATTGGCTTCTGTCGGAGCATTGTTTGTTCCATTGCTTCCATTATTCATAATGCTGTTCATTCTTGATTTTGTTGTTGGCTTTGCTTTAGTTGCCAAATTTGGTGCAAGAGGTAAAGAATCTTTTGGAAGTCTAATGAGCATATAACCCGTGCCACCACCATTAGCAGGTCCTGAAAGACCAACAGAATAGAAACCACCAATATAGCCATAGTCAAGGTCAATATAATCAACCATAAATAAAGTTTTGACAGTCGTTGAACCAATTGTTGTCATCTTACAGCTATATCCGCCATCTTCCATAATGATATTGTCTGAGTTTTTCACATAGAGAAGTGTTCTAGAGGCAGAGCATTCAGGTGTCTGACCATTATAGGTTACGTTATAATTAAGAACTAAATTAATTTGTGGAGAGCCTTTTACAATGGATACATCGGTAATTTTAACAGAATCGATATACATATAAGCAGGTGTAATACCCACCCTAATAGGAAGAGTGATAAAGTTTTCTGTACAAACGCGATTAGCAGCATTTGCTTCACAAATCAAAGCTTTTTGACGGTTATTATTTGTGAGTAGATGTGTAAGGCTATTAAAGATATATTCGCCAGACATTGAAAGTTTAGAAGGAGCACATTCTTTTGCACGGCAGACAACAACTGAAGTTGGCATTTTGAGTCGCATGCTTTCAATTTGCGCATCTCTGCTTTCGCTAAAATAACACCCTGTTACCAACAAAGTTGCCAGACCTAGGATAAGAAATTTTGTTTTTTTATCAGACACTATTTTATACCTTCAATTATGAATAAATTGCAATTTATGTAACTATAATTCAAACTTCTAAAAATAACAAAGTTTTTTGTTCATATAGCGACGATTTTTAAGACATTTTAACCTCAAACTATTAAACTTAAGTTACTTTTTTATAAAAACATGCTCTTTTTTGAAGATAAAACCATGAAACGTATCATAATTTTTGTAGCTATAAATTTTTTATTCATTTCTCATGCTTTTGCTAAACCTAGAATTTTAGATGGTGATAGCTTCTTTTTAAGTAAAAATGAAGAAATAAGACTCGTTGGATTAGATGCTCCAGAATATAAACAAATTTGTTATGATACCGAGGGAAAGGAATACGATTGTGGGCAAAAAGCCAAGAAGGCTTTAATTAAGATCATTGGGAAAAAGAATCTAGACTGCCACAAGATTAAAAGAGATATATATAAGAGATACTTAAGTGAATGTTTTGTTGGTGATGTGAATGTCAATTTAGAGATGCTTCGCCAAGGTTGGGCAGTCTTGTATCGTAGCAAAGACAAGGAATATGTCGCTGCACAAGAATATGCGAAGGAAAACAAACTTGGGGTATGGCAAGGAAAATTTATGAAGCCTGAACTTTATCGTGCTTTGAATCGAAAATAATTTAAAAAGAATAACAAAATCTTATAGATTCTTGTTGACACCTAAAAAAACTTCTGTATATTGCAATCAACATTTTGTGTTTAAAAATAATCAAAAATTAGGTGATTTAGATATGTACGCAGTAATTAAAACAGGCGGAAAACAGTATAAAGTTGCAGCAGGCGATGTAGTTAAAGTTGAAAAACTTGCTGGTGAAGAAGGTTCAACGATCGTTTTTAACGAAGTTTTGGCTTTGGGCGATAAAATTGGAACTCCATTGGTTTCTGGCGCATCAGTTTCAGCAACTGTATTGAAACAAGCAAAAGATGAAAAAGTAATCGTTTTCAAGAAGAAGAGAAGACAAAACTATCGTCGTAAAAACGGTCACAGACAAAACATTACATTAGTAAAAATTACAGACATTGCTGGTGCTAAACCTGCAAAAGCTAAAGCTGCTAAAGCAGAAGCTAGTGCTGAATAAGATTTAGGAGATAATACTATGGCACATAAGAAATCTGGCGGTAGTTCATCAAATGGACGTGACTCTGAAGGTCGTCGTTTGGGTGTGAAAAAATTTGGTGGTGAAGCAGTTATCCCTGGCAACATCATTATCCGTCAAAGAGGAACGAAAGTTCACCCAGGTAACAACGTTGGTATGGGTCGTGACCATACAATTTTCGCTGTTGCTGAAGGTAAAGTTGCTTTCAAAAAAGCTCAAGGAAAAACAACAGTTTCTGTAGTAGCAGAATAAGTTTTCCAAAAATCATAAGGTGGAGGGGGTGAGTTGGTCATCCCCTTTATTTTTTAGGAAGTGTTATGAAATTTTTAGATCAAGTTAAAATATATATAAGTTCAGGTGCTGGCGGACAAGGCTGTGTTTCCTTCCGTCGTGAGAAGTATATTGAATTTGGTGGACCTAACGGCGGTGACGGCGGAAAAGGTGGTACAGTATATATTGAAGCCGTTGAAAATTTAAATACACTCATCGACTTCAGATACCACCAACATTTCAAAGCACCTCGCGGTTCTGGGGGTATGGGCTCTGATATGGCTGGTCCTAAAGGTGAAGACATCATCATAAAAGTTCCTGTCGGAACTGAAGTTTTGGCGGATGATAAAGAAACAGTCATTGTTGATATGATTGAGCCTGGTCAAACATTTATGATTGCTAAAGGCGGTGATGGTGGTCGTGGAAATGCTCAATTTAAGAGTTCTACGAACCAAGCTCCTCGTTATGCAGAGCCAGGTTGGCCTGGTCAAGAAATGTGGGTTTGGCTTAGATTGAAAATGATTGCTGACATTGGTTTGCTTGGTAAACCAAATGCAGGAAAATCAACTTTTCTAACATCTGTAACGAGAGCAAGACCTAAAATTGCTGATTATCCTTTCACAACACTTCACCCACACTTGGGAATTGCGTTTGTTGATAACTATGAAATGGTCATTGCAGATATTCCTGGTCTGATTGAAGGTGCAAGTGAAGGTGTTGGTCTTGGTGACAAGTTTTTGAAGCACATTGAACGTTGCTATGCACTTCTTCATGTGATTGACATCAACTCAGAAGATATTGTTGGTGACTACAAAATGATTCGCAATGAGTTAGAAATTTATGATGATAGCTTGGCTGCAAAACCTGAAGTAATTGCATTGAACAAATGCGATTCTCTTCCAGAAGACGAAATTAAGAAAAAAGTTAAAAAACTTGAAAAAGCAACTGGGAAAAAAGTTTTTGCTATTTCTGCTGTTGCTAAAAAAGGTGTGATCGATTGTTTATATGAGTTGAACAAATACATCACCAAAGAAAATAGAAGAAAAGAAAAAGAAGATAAAGTTGAAACGCAAGAAATTGCTCCAACTTGGTCACCAGTATAAGAATTTAAGGAGTTAATAAATTGGCAAAAACAGCAACTGCGAAAAAAAATCAAATTGTAGAAGCAGCAGATGAGAAAATTTTAGAAATCGTTCAAAAAACGTTGGATGATAACAAAGCAGAAGACATTGAAGTTCTTGATTTGAGAGGAAAAACTTCTATCACTAATTTTATGGTCATTGCAAGTGGTACATCTCAAAGACACGTTTCAGCGCTTTCTGAATATGTTTACGAAGCTCTCAAAAAGCAAGGTTTCAAATCTGATGTCGAAGGTAAGGCAAATGCTGATTGGGTGTTGATTGATGCTTTTGATGTGATTGTACATATATTCAAACCAGAAGTGAGAGAATTCTATAATTTGGAAAAAATGTGGAAATCCCTTTTGACTGCAAAACCAACAGATGAGAATAAATAAGAATGAATAGGCGGAAATTTCCGCCTGTTTTTTTGTGAGAAAAAAGATGAAAGTTACAGTTTTAGCTATTGGAAAAATTGGAAAAAACTCTCCCGAAGCGGAGATTATTGCTGAATATAAAAAACGTCTTAATTGGAACTTGGAAATTAAAGAATTGGACAATGCTACACAAGAAATTGAGGCAAAGTTCTTGCAAAACTCAATTCCAAGTGGTGCTAAAGTTATTGTGTTAGATGAACGTGGTGAAAATATTGGTAGCCAAGAGTTTGCCCGAAAGATTGAAAAATGGCAGGTGAGTGGAACACCTGAAATCTGTTTTCTGATTGGTGGAGCTGATGGTCATTTGCAAAGCACAAGAGATAAAGCAGATTTTCTTTTGTCTTTTGGAAAGCTCACATTTCCTCATATGTTGATGCGTGCTGTTTTGTGCGAACAAATTTATCGTGCACAAACTATTATTGCAGGACATCCTTATCATCGAGAATAAATAAACCGTTCTATCTAAAGATAGAACGGTTTGTCTTAAATTATAAATCTTTTACTTCTTTAACGATAAGTCCGTTTGAAAGTAAAAACTTCAATTTAACTTGATTACCCTGCTTTGAGATATCAAAAACTTTTTTGATACGAGGAATTTCGTTTTCACTTTCGCACAATTTTGTAGAAATACTATCATTTGACAGAGCAACATATTCATCAAGAAAGATCATTTCTTCCGAGAATGCATAATTGTCCCATTCAATTTCTTATCTCCAACAGGGAAATTCGAAACTTGTTGTTTCAGCTCTTTTTTACATATTGCAGCTTCTTTATGTTCTATTACATAAGATAACATCGTTCCATCCTCATAAACAAAAACAACAGATTCATAATAAGGATAGCTCAATTCAGTTACCAAAGTTTTATTTTTAGATACTGAAGAACAAGAAACTAAAGAAAGAACAGTAACAATTGTTAAAGAAATAAAAAATAAATTTTTCATAATATGCTTTTTTTTAATAATATTAATAATTTCTATCAATATTAGAATATCATAAAATATAAACCTTAGCAATAAATGATGTTTAGATTTATAACATATTTAGAAATTATATCTGACAGTGAGATAAACTTGGTCGTCTTTATAGTTTGAACGTGTATCACGACCATAGCCTAAATTGAAAGCAAATCTGCTGTTCACGTTATTGATTTTCAAATTCAAACTGCTTCTAAAGCTGCTTCTGTTGTCGGATTCGCCTCTCATTACCCATGGTGTTTCAGGCGTTCCAACAAAATATGATTCGACTTTCGAGCTAACATCTCCCATACTTCTTGAATATGCTAATTCAATAGCAGGGGTAATGATGTAAGATTTTGCAACAAAGTTTCTTGAAACACGTAAGCCTACAGGAAGTTCAATGCTTGTATAATCAACACTGCTAAAGTGTCTTGCTCCAACTCCTTTTTCACTGTATGAAGCATTATAAATATAGGCATATTCTGCTCCTACAAAAGGTTCAATTACGCCACAGGCATTTCCTAAGTCATAACCAAATTCAGCACTTGCAAAGCCAACTCTTGTGCTATATTTTCCGTTAACATCAGTGCTTGTACCTTTAATCTTACTTTTATTTGTAATATATCCACCACCAATACTTCCCGTGACATAGGCTCTGAGAGGTTTATATTTTCCATAAAGAGAAAGCATATATTCATCAATTGCCGCAGTATTATAGATTGCACTCCCTTTACCTTTAACGTCACCATAGGCATAGCTTAGTGCAACACCCATATTCAGAGCATTTGGAATGATGTCGTGGTCATAGCCCATTGCCAAACTTGTTGGCTCATATTTGTAGCCAGTTGACTGCTTTGTAGAACTCTTATTAACGGAATTGTAGCCTATATTAAACCACCAATGTTCATCTGAAAATCCATTTTCAATTCCACAAGTTGAACAGTTTTTGTTTTGGATTCTAGAATATATTTGACGACTAAATTGTCTAATTCCAGCTTTGTGAACTTCATTGTAGGTGATTTTGTCACCACCAGAAATAACTTTGATTTCTTCGTAGAATTCATCAGAAATTTCTGTTGGAACAGTCCCCGTATAATAGATATTATCAAAGATTTCTCTTTCGGCAAGAGAGAGTGTTGAACGTTTACGGTAAGCATCAACAGCCGCACCCATTTTATCTATTCCTGCTAGGTCTTTTTTCAATGTGACAACTGTTTCTCCATTTTCTGTTTCAACTTTTGCAAAATCACTTTCCCAACCACTGAATTCGCTGTAATTATTATTGTAGTTGTATGCTCCAACATTAAGAGAAGATATGCTATATGGAACGAGTTTGACCTCTCCAGATGTTGTTGCTGTTTTTCCAATTGTAGCTAGTTTTGTAGCAGTTATTTTGGGTCTGAAAGTTGTTCCATCTGCAAAACTGAGTGTGGCATTTGAAAGAGAGAAATTCAATCTTTGTCCAAGAGGGTCATTAATTGTATCTGCTGTATCTTCAAACATAGCATAGAAATTTCCCTCATTGATATTAATTTTGCCACCATATTCACTGTTATCACCCCAAAGATATAAGTTACCTTGTCCTGTTTTAGTGATTGAACCATCAGAATTTATCACTCCGGTTGCAGATTAATACTTCTCATTGGGTCACGGATGATAATATTGGAATTAGCTATTGTATCTAAGGTTAATTTAGAATTGTTTCCAGAAAAATCAATTGAGTTTAATTTCTTGACTTCAGCATCTGTTCCTTTTTTACTAACCAGCATATTATTTTCAAATAGAATAGATTTCTTATTTTCTGTTGTTGAGATTTTAATTTCACCATCATGATTATATATTGCACCACCAAAAATGAGAGGAGCTCCAGAGCTATAATTAACCTTGCTAATGTTTCCAATGAAATCTGCTGTAAGGTTGCCAATTTTTCCTTGATTATAAATGACACCACCATAAATAGAAGATGTTTCTGCAGTGATAATATTGTTTTCAAACAAGGCTTCAAGATTGCCTATTGTGGAAGTATTATGAATGATTCCTCCATTGATTTTAGTATAGGCTTTAATATTATTTGTTCCAAAATAACTGTTTTCAATATTATCAATCTGATTGATGTTTCTTATAATTCCCCCATTAATTTCGGATTTTTCTGAAAGAATGATATTCTTCTCGAACCAGCCTTTTAAATTTTGTATCTTACTATTCAAATTATTATAAATAATTCCACCATATAGAATGGCATTTTTGGTGGTAACTTCATTTTCAAGGAAATTTCCTTCCAGTTTAGTGATTGAACCTGCGGTGAGGTTATAGATAAGTCCTCCTTCAATCGTTTGTGTTATTGCTGTGACTTTGTTTTTTTCAAAAGAAGCATAAATACTCCCAATTGTATTAGAGTTATAAATCATTCCTCCTGAAACTTTTTTATAAGAGGATATTTCATTTTTAGAAAACAGTCCTTCAATTTCTCCAATTTGAGAAGAGTTACGAATGATACCAAAAATATCTCCATCAAAAGTTTGAGCTTTATTTTCTACAAAATTAGAAGAGATTTTTTCAATTTTTAAGGTTCCTGAATTGTTAATAACAGATCCTTCAATGCTTTTTGTTGAAGCAACAAAAGAATTTTTTGAGAAAAGAGCTATAATATTTCCAATCGTACCAACAGAGTCGTTATGTATAATACCACCAATAATGTTTGATGTTAGAGCGGTTATTGTGTTTTGAGAATATTCTCCTTTTATATCCGTAATGGCTCCTTGATTTCTAATAATACCACCCTGAACATAAAGACCTTTGATATAATTTTCTCGAGCTGAGAGATTTGCTTCTGTTAGGCTGCTGCCATTACTATTTTGAAAGATACCACCATTGATGTTTGATGTTGCTGTTATGATATTTCCAACGACATTTGCTTTTAAATTTTCCCAGTGATACCCGTTTTGGAAAATACCACCTGTTACATTTCTTGTTGCTGTAATTTCATTTTGATTGAAATTTCCTGAGATATTTGTGAGTGTAGCAGCATTACGAACAAGCCCACCTGTTACATCATATAGAGTACTGTTAATGATGTTTTTCGAAAAATCTGCAACGACATCTGTTATATATCCTGTGTTATTACTCAAAAGGTTTATGATAATTCCACCCGCAACACTTCTTCCTTCAATTTTATTTTCATTAGCTTGAATGTTAAGCTTTTTTAACCCGTTTTTCTCATTGTACAAGATACCTCCATTGATCGTATCTCCGGTGGAAATAATTGTGTTTTTATTAATAACTGTATCAATTTCGTTGGTAACAAAATCTCCAGATAAATAAATCATTCCGCCATTGAGTCTTCCTACGGCTGTAATGCTATTATTTGACATATTTCCTATAATGCTTTCTACTATTGTATTGCTTTTTATTATCCCACCAGTGATTTGGTTACCTGCAGAGATTATATTTTCTTCGAAGTTAGCATGTATATTGTTTATATAGGTAGTTGTATTTGCAAGATAATTATTACTGATAATTCCTCCAGTGATGGTATAATTGGAACTAACTTGGTTTTTATAAAATCCTTTCGTTATTTCTGAAATAACACCTCTATTATAAAGGACTCCACCATCAATGTTATCAGTTGTTGCTGTGGTTTGGTTTCCAACAAAATAACCATCAATTTTTCCGATACTTGATGTATTATAAATTACGCCTCCATTAACATATTTATAACTTTGCGCAATGTTTCCATAAAAATTTCCTATAATTTCATCAATAAAGCCAGCATTATAAATTGCAGATCCCCAAACATATCCTTGAGGAGAAATTGCCTGATTTCCAATAAAATCACCTCTAATTGAGCTAATAATACTTTTTCCTGCAATATAAACTGCACCACCAATGGAATTACTACTTTCTGAATAGATGTGGTTATTGATAAAGTTTCCGACAATACTATCAATTTTACTTACATTTGCAGTGTTACTGTCAACAATAATGGCTCCACCAGAGGCCCCACCGGTCGTGGAAGTGACATAGTTATTAATAAAGTTTCCTGTAATATTTCCGATTTTTGAACCCGTATAGAGATATATGGCTCCAGCCATTGCATTCGGTGCATCAACATGATTTCCGATAAAGTCTCCTGTAATATTTCCAAAGGTAGCTCCATTAATGGCATAAATTGCACCTCCTCTTGTGCTTGAGGTGGATGTTGAGGAGTTAGCAATGAAATCTCCATAGATGTTTCCAATTATACCAGAGTTATTGATTGCAGCAGCTCCTCCTGTTCTGGTTAGATTGAAGTAATGTCCTGCAGAGATATTTAGGTTTACACCTGATGCATTTGATGTATATGAACGACTTACGACACCATTTTTTAGGGTGTAGGAATAGACATAATCCTTTTTTTGCCAGATATCATTTACCAGTTCATAAGAAGAAAAAGAAGGTGTCTCTCCAGCATTGGCAAGTCTGAAAGTCAATGTATAAGCACTGCTTATTGGGCTTTGATTCAGCGGATTGTCTAGGGTGGAGGAATATTGAGAAAAATCATAGGAAGCATTCGCATTTTGTATGAAGGACAAAACGCAATAAGATAAGACAAAAAATGAACGAAACATCCTGTTTTTCATTTTAATAGTTCCTATTATAGCTCCTATAGATAATTGTAACAAAATATTAATAATTAGCAAGAAAAACTTAAGAATCATTCTTATTTATCTTGTTTGCCAAATTTCCAATAAAATAACAAAACACTGTTTAAATATTATTAATTACTAATGAATAATATTAAATATCTTCAATGGCTTGTGCTAAATCTTTCAGAAATGAAATTGTTTTATTTATAACATTTTGAGGAAAATCTATAAAATCTCTCATGTCTTTTCGCCATTCAAGTTGTAAAATATTGGGCTGATTATATCTTTCTTGATATTTGCCAGTAAAACCAATTTTACCCTGATAGTTTTCATGGTTGAGAATCCATTTGATTCCAAACTTTTTTGCTAAACGTTCAATAATATAGAGTTGCTTTTCATATTTTGATTCAGCAAAATATCCCGTGCCAACTGCAAGTTCGAAAGGCACATCTGCTCTCATCCCATGAACATCTAAGAAAAAATGCCCTTCTAAATTATTTTCTGTGACAAAATCTATAATGCTTACTTCTTTTTGAATGAATTTTTGGCGTACAATCGTCGAGAAATCTGTTTTTTCGCCAAGATACATCGTGATCGCTCCAGTGAATCTGTCTGAAAATCGACTTTTTCCATTAATAACAGTACGTGTGGTGTGAGGAGCAGAGAAAACAACATGAGAATTCTTGTCAAAAAACTTAAAAACAGGTGCTTGATGAATTTCACCATGAAAGCCATTTTGCTCAAATTTCTTTTCATGCATTTTGAGAATCTCAATCATAATATAGTTTCCAGTCCGAGAGTTGCATAGACTAATAAGCTATTATAAATTTTTAAAAAAGTCAAAAAAAAGAGCCTTCGAAAAGGCTCTGTAATTTTTATAGATCAAATATGTTTCCATAATTGAAGGAAAGACCAACGGTAAAATTGCTTCCTGCTTTTGTGGCAACACGTGATTCAGCATAGCGATAAGATACAAATGGAGAAATTTTGTAGTTTTTGACAATATCAACATTCATTCTTCCTGTGACATTTAGGTCATATTTCAAATCTTCGGGCATATACTTACTGAAGTGCATATAATCTCTATAGTAACCTTCAACTTTAAAGTCTACACCTTCACGGAGAGGATATTTGGCACTTCCTCCTACTTCCATTGCAAACTTTTCAACATCTTCACTATAGGTCATGTCATGTTCGACAAC
The DNA here is from genome assembly GCA_047975765.1 of Alphaproteobacteria bacterium. GTDB lineage: Bacteria > Pseudomonadota > Alphaproteobacteria > RF32 > CAG-239 > JAQWBS01. The sequence continues at coordinate 189,532 of JBKEEF010000012.1, read as the reverse complement.
ACCAGCAATGTATAAATTGGAAATATATTTTCCATTGAAAAGCTTGATACCAGATTTTCCACGAACAATTTTTCTTCTTGGTGCATCACCAGATTTTTTGAATTGTGTGTCATAACCAACGTTTACAAATGGACCAACATTTGCTTCTTCATATTTCCATAGTTTATAAGCAAGATCAGAGGAAAGCAAAATTTGGTCATCCGAAATGTTTTTTACTTCTTCACCATTTACAGGTTTTGTTTTAGTTTCACCATAAACCATGTAGAGGCTGTTATCCCAACGATATTTTTCTTGTTGATATTCAAGAGCAGAATCGAAAACAGCTTTGATATTTGTTTCACTGTCTGCACTCAAAGCAGTGACAGAAGAGTTTTGATATTGATCAGCATTTTTAACCTCAGTACTTACAATATCAAGACCAACTCTCTTAATGTTAAGTCTCAAATCACTTGGTTTTGCTTCTACAGGAGGGGGAGTAAGTTTTTGAGCTTCAACCACATCGACATCTACGGTTTCAGTTGTTTCGATTGCCTCAATAATTGCTTCCTCAGCTTTTAAATTTGTTGAAAATAGTGTTAAAGTTAATAGTAATAGAATTTTTTTAGTCATAATACTTCCTTTCTTACAAGTTTTTTATAGCTAAAAGTTCAAGCTCCTTAAGTTTATCACGATATATCATCGCATTTTCAAAGTCCAGATTAGTGGCTGCTTCTTTCATAAGCTTTGTGAACTCTTTAATCTTCTTGTCTATGTTTTTGACATCATCAATTTGGGTGATGTCATTATCCATATAATCACTTCCAGAGACTTCTTTAAGGGAGGCAGCAATAGATTTTTTAATTGTTTTTGGAATAATGCCATTTTCGATATTAAATTTGATTTGTTTTTCGCGTCTGCGATTAGTTTCTTCAAGTGCTTCTTTGATAGATTTTGTTTCTTTATCAGCATAGAGAATAACCCGTCCTTCAGAGTTTCTTGCAGCACGTCCAATAGTTTGAATAAGCGAGCGAGCAGAACGAAGAAAACCTTCTTTGTCAGCATCTAAAATCGCAACGAGAGAGCATTCAGGAATGTCTAATCCTTCTCTCAAGAGGTTGATGCCGACTAAAACATCAAAAACACCTAAACGTAAATCTCTGATAATTTCCATTCTTTCTAGCGTGTCAATATCAGAGTGAAGGTATCGAACCTTAACACCATTTTCGTTGAGATATTCAGTTAAGTCTTCAGCCATTTTCTTAGTAAGTGTTGTGGCAAGAACACGTTCTCCTTTAAGAGCAGTTTTGCGACATTCTTCCATCAAATCATCAACTTGATTTTCAACAGGACGGATGATACAAATCGGGTCAACGAGTCCTGTTGGACGAATGATTTGTTCTGCAAACACACCTTGGATTTGTTCAAGTTCCCAATCTCCTGGAGTTGCGGAAACAAAGATAGTCTGTCCACGGAATTTATTCCATTCTTCAAATTTTAAAGGGCGATTATCTAAACAAGATGGTAAACGAAAACCATATTCAGAAAGGGTGGTTTTACGGCTTCTATCCCCATTATACATTCCACCAATTTGTGGAATAGAAACATGGCTTTCATCAATAAAGATAAGGGTGTCAGGTGAAAGATATTCAAATAAAGTTGGCGGTGGCTCCCCTGGAGCTCTTCCTGTCAAATATCTTGAATAGTTTTCAATACTTTTACAATGACCCGTTGTTTCCAACATTTCCAAATCAAAACGAGTTCTTTGTTCAAGACGTTGAGCCTCTAAAAGCTTGTTTTCGTTTTTATATTCTTCCAATCTATCTGCTAATTCTTTCTTGATGCTTGTGATGGCTTGTGAAAGTGCAGGGCGTGGCGTCACATAGTGATTAGCAGGATAGATTGTGATTTCTTTGAGTTCACTAGTCTTTTTTCCAGTCAGGGAATCAAATTCCGAAATGCTTTCAATTTCATCACCAAAGAAAGAAACTCTCCAACCTCTATCTTCATAGTGGGCAGGGAAGATATCTAAAACGTCACCACGGACTCTGAAAGAACTGCGGATGAAATTATTTTGATTACGTTCATATTGCAAAGCTGTAAGTTTATGAAAGACTTCTTTAGGTTCAATTTCATCACCAACTTTAAGGCTCATAATTGAGGAGCTATAAAATTCTGGACTACCAATACCATAAATGCAAGAAACAGAAGCGACAATAATAACATCTCTTTCTTCCAAGACATCACGGGTTGCAGCATGTCTCATTCGGTCAATTTGTTCATTAATAGAAGAGTCTTTTTCGATGAATGTATCTGTTTTTGGTACATAAGCTTCAGGTTGATAATAGTCATAGTAAGAAACAAAATATTCAACGTGATTATTTGGAAAAAATTCTTTCATCTCAGAATAGAGTTGGGTTGCCAAAACTTTGTTTGGAGCCATAATCAAAGCAGGCCTTCTACTTTCTTCAATGACCTTTGCCATTGTAAAAGTTTTTCCTGAACCTGTTACCCCCAAAAGAACTTGGTTTCTATCTCCACGATTTAACCCTTCGACCAGTTCTTTAATTGCTTGTGGTTGGTCGCCTGAGGGTTCAAAAGGACTGTTGATCTTGAACTCATTTGACATTTCTATTTTTTCTCAACTTCAATATAGCTGTTGCTTCCAAGCGCTTCATTATATGTTTGTGCAAAGTTTCTAAAAGTGTCAACATCGCGAATAAATTGATTTAAGTTCTTAAGATCAATTTCGTTGATGCTTGCACTATTTGTCAAAACATTAAAAGCACTATGATATTTGCTATCGGTAAAATATGGCGCAAATTTGTCTTTGACTAGAACAATCATTGTGTCTTTTTGGTCTTTTTTAAGTGCTGTTATCCAATCAATAATGATTGAGGCTTGTTCATCACTAAGCTTTTCACCTTCTTGAGGTAATACAATTTGTTTTTTCAAATTTTCTGCAGCTAATGCCCATTGCTCAGTTCTCCAATATAAATCACTTTTAATGACAATAGCATTCATACTATTTTCATCTTTAAGCAAATTGATAGCTTCATTATATTTTCCAAGACCAATTAAAGCTTTGGCACGAATAAGTTTTCTTTGAGCTTTCATGAAATCCGGAATTTCGCTACTTTGTGTTTCATCTAAAAATCTGAGAGCATCAAGATATTGTTCGCTGAATATATTAATCAAAGCAAGTCGAGAACCTATGAGTGCACGATTTTTATCATCAATATTTTTATCAGAAACATATTTTCTGAGAAGATTATCAGCACGTCCAAGCAAATCTACAGAAACAAGTCTATCTGCCAGATTTATAATGATTTGAGTATAGTTTTCACTGTTTTGAGTAAGCCATTCAAAGTCATTGAACAAAGCTAAAGATTGAATTGCTGTCAAATTTCCTTCATTGTTATTGATGAAAATATTTTCAAAAATAGAAACCATTTCAGTAGTGAGTTGATCTTTACGACTGTCTTTGTAAAACTTTAGAAGTTCTTGCATATTCTTCAGAGCATTATAATAGTCACCACTTGAAACATAGATATCATATAAATCTTCTAAAAGGGACATTTTGAACTTATCTTCTCCCCAAACATATTTCAGTCTTTCAAGTTCATCAATAGCATCTTTTTTCGAAATTTTATCAGACTTATAATCAAGCATTGTGAGTTTTTTACGTGCATAGGCTGAATATTTAGCAGAACTACTCATAGCAGCAGATCTCAATCTTGCCATAGCCGTTTGTGAATAACCTTGAATGGATAGAACTTCAAAACTCCAATAGTCAACAAATGCCCCAATTTTTCGTTTAGTGCTTAAGGTTTGAATAACATCAAGAAAACTTTGAGCTGTCACATCATCTCCAGCAACCACAGCTACTTCAACACCTGTCATAGCAACACGGAGTTTAAGTTCATCTGGATATTCTCTGATAACAGGAATAAATGATGCTAATACCTTATTATATTCTTTAAGAGGTAATTTTGCAGCTTTAGAAAGTGTTCTCCAAAAATCTGCTTCATTCAGTTCTTTTAATCTGCCAAATGAAAGTTCTTGAATGGCTTGATCATATCTTTGTGTCAAGAAATATGATATACCAAGTTGTCCATGAACATCTTCTCTGTTCGCAAGAGGTCCACCTGATGCAATAATATCTTGCAAGATACCAATCGCATTTGTACCAAGACCTTTAGCATTGAAATATTTTGCAAGTTCTAATCTTCTCTCTGTTTTGTTTTCTTCATCAGCATTTTCAATTCTCTCCATTAAATCGGCATAAGTTGAAATATAGTTCTGATGTACAAGATTCATTGGGAGGTCATTGGATAAATTTTTAATCCAGTCTTTTTGTTGAAGAAGGGCAGATTGTTTTTTCAAAAGAGAAATGTTTGGAGAAACGCTCAAACCTCTTTCTAAGCCTTTCACTGTCAGTCCACTGTTGTTTCTAGTTAGAATGATATCGTCTGCCAGAGGTTCAATCACAAAACCTTGTAGAGATTCTAAAATGTCAAATTCTGGATATTTATAATTTTTTGAAACACCATATCTTGGTTCATAGACAGGAGCAATCATTAAGATATCACCAATTTCTGGATCATAGGTCATCACAATATTACCAGCATTGTTTGTTGGCACATAAATATAAGCATTATTTTGGGATGCATAGTTCACAGTGATATCAAGATTTTTGATTCTTGGGTCAATTTTCTGATTGAACAAATCGACAACCCAGAGCAAGCCTTCTTTACGAATGCTTGCATATATATTATCTTGAAGCTTGAGTCTTAAAATTGTTGCTGTTGGGTGAGGTAATTGTACAATTTCAAAAATATATCCCTTGGTTAAATCTGCAATTTCAGTTGTATTAATTCCTTTAGATTCATCAAAAACAATCCATAAATAGTCATTTTTAATAAAACTTGCCATTCCCACACGAGCAGACCAAGAAAAACTTAAGCTCACTGATCTTCTATTTTCTTTTCCATCAAGGAGAGATTTTTGATTATCCGAATTTGTAACTTCAACAGAGAGATTTTCAGAAGGTGCAACTATTTCTTCAGTTGGCATTTGAGATGTTTCTTTAGCATCTTTGAGAAGTTGTAAAGATGCTTCATCTTCTTTTGACAAAGAAAGCTCATTTGATGGCTTTATTTCATCAACAACTTTTACTTCATTAACGATAAAAACAGGAGCTTTTTGTTCATTCTGTGGTTCTTTGTATGATTTAACATCAATAACAATCTTATTGTCTGAAGCAATTTCGAAATTTTTCAATTTTTGAGCAGGAATGATGAATCTTGTTTTATCATTGTCCAAAAGCTCGTTCCTAATTGCTTTGTATCGAGGGTAGTTTTGAGCATTTGAACTTTTAATATCATATTTCCCATCAAAAACAATGGATGTCAAAGCACCATTTTGAGAAATCTTGTAAGAAGGGATTTTCTTATCTGTTTTGAAAACAAATCTATCAAACTTTTCATGTTCACCATAAGTCAAAACAACCGTTTCAGGAGTTTGTTGAGCTAAGCTAATATTTGAAAAAGTGCATAAGAAAACTAACGATAAGAAAAATCGGGATATAGCGTTAAATATGTTTTTTGATTTGCTAATCAACTTCATTTCTCAATTTAAATTTCATTGCCCATTAGTTTGTCTGTAACATCTTTTGCTTTTTTCACGTCCATCTGAGACAAAATTGCAGAGGAAGCGGAAGGTTTCATTTCACTGAGAAGAGAAACAAGAATTTCAGTGTCTAGTGTATCAAAAATTCTAGCGGCATCTTTAGGTTTCATAGAAGCGTAAAGTTTTACAAGCGCATCAATTCTTTGTCTTTCTTTACCTTCATAGTCTCTCATCATATTTTTGAGTTTAGTTTCATAGGCTTTGAGTTGAGCTAGTTTTTGTTCAATTTGCTCTTCAGCCACTTTCAATTGGATTGCCTTTTTATCAATTTCACGGCTTCTTACTTCAAGAGCTTCCCTTCTTTCTGCCAATTCTTGAAGAATTCTAACTTCTGAATCAGAAACATTTCCTTGTGGATTGTCAGAAGTTGAATTTCTTGCATTTGCTGCATTTTTATCAAGAATTTTACCTAATTCCTCTTCTTCCTTGTTCGTTTTGTTTTCAGCTTGTGAATGAGAGATAAGAGTGATGTCACTGCTCGTGTTTATTGTGTCAACAACTGTGCTGACACGAATTGAAAGCATCAAAAATGCAAAAAATATAAATATAGGAAGAATTCTTATATGTTTCTGTTTTTTCTTATTTTGCATCACCAATTTCCATTATTATTTAATTGATCTCAAAGCTTTTAGCAATTCCATTTCAGCTTCTGAACGCTCAGCATCATTTATCTTAAAATCATTTGACTGAAAACTACTTTGTTTTCCTAAGGAAGACATTGTGTCAGAAGGAGATCTATTTTCCTTGATAACTGTTTCCAGTCTGTCTGCAAGACTATTAGCCCGTTGATTGATAAAAATCAAGTCTTCTTTCAAAACATTTGCGTTCTCAACAACTTCCTTCAAGTTTTCTGATGAATTCATGGTTAAAGACTTTAATTTAGGAATACTATTTTCTGCTTTAAAAGTTGCATCATTCAACGCATCAATCATTTTTCCAAAACTATTTTGGTTTTCTCTTAAAATATTTAGATTTTTGTTCAATCTATAAGCATAAATTATGGTCGGAATTAAAAGGCCAATAATTGTCAGATTGATGATAAATTCAAGACTACTCATCTTTAGACGCCTTTCCTTTCAGTTTAATGACAACATTATCACTTTTTCTTCCCATTGTTCCTCTGAAAAGAGGCACATCTTTGCAGTAAAGATTGATATCATCGGTTGGATACATTTCAAGTGGCAAGAAAGAACCGACTTTCCATTTTGTGATATCATTTAAGGAAACTTCTCTTTCTTTGAGCACAGCTTCAACTTCAACTTCTGTATTCCAGATTTTTTCTGCTAAATAGTTTTCCCATGTCGTGTCGTAGCCATATCTTTCTCCAATAAAGAGTTGTTGAAGCACTTCTTTTGCGGGATCAAGTGTCGTATAAGGAATGACAACATCAATTTTTCCACCACGATCTTCCATATCTACACGAATTTTGGCAACAACTACTGGGTTTGAAAGACGTGTAATGGCAGCAAAACGAGGGTTTGTTTCAAGTCTTTCGTTGCTAAAGTTTACTGGTACAACAGGGTCAAAAGCCATTGAAAGGTCAGAGATGACTAAGTCAACCATTTCTTTGATAAGATTGAGTTCAATTGTTGTATAAGGACGTCCTTCAATTCTTATGGCAGCGGTTCCTCTTCTGCCACCAAGTAGAACATCTACCATAGAATAAACCAAATCAGAGTCAGCAGACATTAAGCCATAGTTGTCCCATTCTTCTGCTCTGAAAACAGAGAGAAGGCAAGGGAGGGTGAGTGCATCTAAGTATTCACCAAATCTTGTAGAAACAATATGTTCAAGAGAAACTTCCACATTATCTTGTGTGAAGTTTCTGAGAGAAGTTGCAATGAGGCGGACAAGACGGTCAAAAACGATATCCAACATTGGAAGACGTTCATAAGATGCCAAAGATGAGTTGAGAATGGCTTTTACACCAGTCGTCAAAATATGATCCCCTTTGTTTGCATTTTTTCCAAACAGGCTATCAATTTCTTCTTGATTGAGCACTTTTGAACTGTCAAAACTGTCTGAAGAATCGTCATCAAGACCATCGTCTCTGACATTAATCATGTCAGCCCAATTTTCATCTTCGGAAGTATTTTCTTTTTCGTCAATTTTATCTTTGGCCACTTTTGCGTCCTCTATCTAATAAGTTCCATGTTTTTGAAATTCAAATTATATACTTTTACAGGGTCAGTAATTATATTAATTCTGAACAAAAGCTCTTCCCTCAAGAAGTAAAGCCCTTTTGCTCCTTTAATTTCATCATAAGAGAGTTCTGTTGTATGAGAAATGATAGTATCCAAAATTTTTGGCATCAAGGCTTCAATTCTTTTCAAGTCATCTGTTTTTGAAATTTCAATATTAAGGCTGAGTTTCAAATTTCCAATACCACTGAGAGGGTCACCAACTTGAACATTAACTTCAGGTAAATCAATCAAAACCAGTGTTTCTTTCTTATCTTTTCCTTTTTCACTAGAAGATTGTGTGCTTCCTTCGTCAAGATTTGACGCTGAAACTTCTACCACATTGTAGTTTTCACCTGATGTGCCGCTATCTTTGTTTGCAACAACAAAAAAACCAACAGCTCCTCCAAGGATAATAATCAAAGCAACAATTAAAATCACTAATGTTTTCTTTTTCTTTGGATCACTTTCTTTTGTCTTTGCTGTTTCTTCATCGAGGGAAGAATCATCATCGATGCTACTCATTCTGAACGACCTCCAGTTATTAATGGCTATATAATAGTTTCTAAGTATTTTATAATATTTTTTTTATAATGAAACATTAAAAACTCAGTTATTAAAAGAATCTTTAAAAAAAGAGATAAAAAAGGGAATTTTAACGTTTAATTTAATGGTTTGAGTATATCCTATGAAAAATTTGTTACAAATATGTTAAATTTGAGTGCCTTAACATAAGTATAATAGAAAAATTATAGAGATTGTGTTAAATTTTAAGATAGTTATTGTTCATTTTTGCAAAGAAAAGGGTCTGCAAAATGTATATTTGGGTTGTTTTAGCAACATTCATGGTTGCCATTTACTCCTTCAATCTTTCTGTCCGTGCGGATATGAAGGATATTTATGCGTCTGCAAGAATTGAACCAACAATCACAAAATTGACTGCTCAGCATGAAGCAGCAAAAAAATATGCATATAGCCATACACCTCCATCAAATGGTCAAGCTCAAGTTACATATGTTCCAGGGGAAATTACATTTAATGATATAAAAACTTACCTTCCATACGGGTTTAAGGATAACATATCAACAAAAACATATCGCAGTCTAATTTATTGTTTACGCAAGAGTGATGAAACAGGTTCGAGTCTCCTTCCTGGTTGTAGTTCTGGAAACCCAACAGGTTGCTGTACAGGTGGTAATGCACAGGCTTTTTTAATTACTTTTGGGTGTATTCCTCAAAAGTTTAGAAATCCATATACAAAAGGGTATAGTGTCGATTTCATAAAATCTTTAAGAGATGTTTCTGGATATGGTGCTGATGTTGGATATGTTCAATATTTGAGTTCAACAGAAAAAAATGATGAAAATAACGATTTTAAATCTGATATGGCTATCAGAACTCGAAATTTTGACATCATATCAATTCCAAATTATATCGTTAAAAATGCCACATTCAACTCAAGTACATCTTTTGGTGAATATTGTGGAGATTTAAGATTAGATGAAGATGGTAATCTAAAAGAAGATTCATGCGGTGCATGTTTAGCCCAATTAAGTCGACTTAGTATTTAGTCAAGGAGAAATATCATGAGAAATTTTAATAAATCTAAATTTTCAGAACTTGGGAGCATGATGGTTGAAGCCTTGGCAATGTTAGGGTTGATTTCCATGGTGACACCTGTTGTATATAAAAAAGCAGCAGAAAGAAACACAGAAATTCAGGATGTGAATGCTGCAGCCCAGATGAGAACACTGGTTCGTGCGGTCGACGAATACCTCCAAGACAATTATTCAGATATTGCAAATGGTGGAACAATTTCAAATGGTTGTAAGAAAAATAATTCTGTAAGTTACAGCAATTTTACAGGTTCGGGAGAACAGTCTAAAACCATCAGTATTGAGCATCTATGCGACTATCTTCCTTATGGTTTTTTGGATAATAGTGGAAGTGTTTCACAAAATAAGATTTTTACAAAAGATTATAAATTAGCAATTAAAAAAGTTGATGGACCTACAGGAAATATTTCTAAAAAGTCTTTAACAGGTTTCTTGGTAGCTCAGCCAAATCAGGGTGACAAGTTTTCTAGAATCAGAGCTTCTCGAATTTCTTCAATGATTGGAGGAAATGGTGGGTATGTTGAAAACAATAATGCCTATGGTGTTCAAGGGATGTGGGAAGTTGATAATATTTCATCAAATCTAGGAATAACAGGAACAACAGATGGTTCAATTGTCACAACTTCAGCTCAACCAATCAGTTCTGGTAAAGCACTGTATGATGAAGTTCTTCATCGTGTTTATAAAGGTCCAGATAAAGCATATCTTAACAGAATGGAAACAACGCTGTTTATGGGTACAAGTGGTGCAACAGGTCAGAATATTGAAAATGTCAATAGGATGATTATTACTGCTCAAAATGAAACTCCTGGTCAAGGAAATGCAACAGACTTACATGAAAAAGCTTTGTGGATTAAGGGAACAGGCAACGGAGCTTATATTGATGGAACATTGAAATCAGCTCAAGGACAGTTTACAGTTGATGCAGCGTCAAATATTAACACACAGGGAACGTTGTCAACATCAACAGGTAAATTTATTGTTGGATCTCAAGGTGAAATGTCAGCATCAGCTGGAAATTTCACTACGGATACAGCAGGTAATACAATGGCAAAAGGAACATTTTCAGCTGCAAATAGTAATTTTACAGTTGATGCTAGTGGAAATACAGTAGCTAAAGGAACGCTTTCTGCTTCTGATGGAAATCTAACGGTTGATTCTGCTGGTAATACAGTCTTGGGAAAGACATATAATGCAGCAGATACTGGATATAAGCTGACAGTTAGAGGTAATGCTTTTATTCAAGGGTTGCTTAGGGTAGCAAAATTCAAAGCAGATGAAGTTGATGCTGGTGTGCTAAGAGCCGGAACAACGAACGTGACAAGCAACACTGACAGTGATTATTTCATTAAGGCAACTTCTACAGAATTTAGAGCAGGTAAACTTGATGCTCAAAGTAGATACATGCTAAGCATGACGGGCTCAAGTACAACAAATGGAGCTATGCGCATAAATATTCCGACCGCCGGAAATATTAGTATCTATAACGGCTCCAATCAACAAAGAATGTATATGAATGATACAGGACTTAATCTTTATGGAAGAGGTCCAGCAGCAAACTATAGTCATATCTACCAAGGAGGTGATGGTGGATATTCAGGAAACCAATTTATTGCCCTCAGAACTTATGCATCAAGTTCATCAGATACTTTATCAGATTTAGAACTTAGTAAAGATTCTGGGTTACTTCAATTTGTTTCGAAAAGTGGTAGTGATACAATCACATCGGGTATGACTGTAAAAGAACACGGTATTACCATGACTTCAGATAAATCACAATTCTTTGATGTGAAAGGTAATCTCGCCGGTCTCTCTGGAAAAGGAGCAGGTAGAACTCAAGCATGGTTCAAAGCTGACAATTATCCTCTTGATTTAAAATTGTTAGTTGGAGGAGGCAGTATATTCCACGTTGATTCAGATGGTGCATATAAAAATACCGCTCGTACAGGAGCAACAGATGGACAAGATAAAGGGGCTGTTTACATCAGAAAAGGTGTAATTGAACTCGAATCAAAAGATAGTGCGGGTAATTTGAGAAGTGGAAATAATCCAAGTTTTAAGACCACCGGTAATGATACAGGTTATGTAAAAGCCGATATGCTCGTTTCTCAAAAAGCGATAGAAAGTAATGCTATTTATGGGGGTACGGGTGCGACACCTACGAGCAATTTCTTTACAGATGCTAACAGTAACTATTTTTCAACACCAACTGGTCGTTATGATGCATATATGGTCAATCCTGCGTACACATCTGTTATGCATGATATCAAGCTAACTTCACGCGGTGGTGCAAGATTAAGCGATATTTTACCAGATTTCATCAATAAAGGAATTTATGTGGTCGATAATTCATATGCTGAAAGTAAGGTTACATTAAGTGCTCTTACAACATGTGCTAGCAACCCAAGTTCTTGTACTTTAAATAACAATACTACAACAGAAGCAGTTAGTATAGGTGATTATGCTTCAGCTTGGTTAGGTATCGTGCCAGCACCTCAGTGTCCTCCTGGATATAAAAAAGTTATTACAGTCATTCCACTTGCTTTTAGTATGGGTCAAGTTGGGTCGGTTTGGGACCAAAGTAGAAACATGGGAATGTATTCATATACAGATGGTTTTGAACAGATATTATCACCAACTGAAAACCCTTATACTGCTAGGGATAGTACTTTTGAACCAACACCATATTATTTTCAAAAAAGTACAAATTTGAAAACTCGTCCTCTGGCACATGGAGATAAAACAGATTTTAGAGGTTGGAGTGCTCTGATGGGCTTTATATATCCGATTGATGAATTCAGATATAATGATGACCCGATCTCAGGCAATAAAATCGAGAGTGAATACTATAAGAAATGGGCTTCTAGTGCACTAAGAGATACTGGTACTGCAAACTATATTTGGAATTTATATCCTGTTCCAGCAGGTAGCTTAGAAGCTTATGCAACAGTATATTGCTATTTCAATAGAAGTGTTTTCCCTAATTCGGATTTGGTTGATGTGAATTATGATCAGTTAGATAACTTTAGAGCAGTTACGACCAAGCCTACGAATTATATCAATAGGTTAAACGATCCTAATCTCAACTATAATGATCCATGGTAAAAAAATGTTGCACCCTGTGAAAACAGGGTGTAACTTATTGTGAAATACAAATAAGGAGTTTTTACAAATGAAGACAAAATTATTAATGCTATTTATGATTTGTTTAGTATCATCAATATCTTATGTTCATGCAGATGAAAACACAGGAATTAAGTCTTTTCAGCAAGATAAGGATTCTTGGAGAAGAAAAAATCAAGATAAAGCAGAGATTCTTCCACAAATTGCTGATTCAATGGGACAAGCTGCTGCAAAAAACATTACAGATGCAGAAGAGGTGTTCTGCTACTTTGTTGAAGCTGTGACCCCAGATTATAATGGTTATACGCTTGATGGAATGGCTGTTAAATCATATTGCGGGAATATGGCACCAGAAGTGAAAAATGTTGTGACAACTGTTTTGCTAGGAACAGAAGAAAATATCTCTTCAACAAGAGAAAATTGCATTATTCGTCCCCGCATGATTTTGAGATTTGTTAGAGGTGTTGACTACACAGACGTATTGCTTTCTTCGCCTTGTTATTCATTTACAATTTTTTATGCAGGAAAAGTCAAATCCTATAACTTTACACCTGGTTCAGAAATAATTGATACTTTACTTAAAGATTTCAATACAAAGCCAATTCCATTTGTTTCTCCAGCACTTTTGGGACAAGTTCTACCAGTTGGAATTCCACAAACTCAATCTGATAAAGAAAAGGTAAATATTCAAAATAGAGAAAATGCGCCAGTCAAAGGTTGGGAAAAAGAACAACCAAAGAAAAATAATTCAGGTTGGAACAATTTGAATATGTAGTAAAATAAAAGAGCTCTGAATTTCAGAGCTTTTTTTACAGTCACATTATTCTATTTTGATATGTCAGACTTGGGCTTTTTTTTATATGTCATATCTTTTTTATGTGTCATACTCGGGCTTGACCCGAGTATCCATTTGTGTTGAGCTTCGTTAAGATGGATTCCCGATTTCTCGGGAATGACAAATAGAGAACAAGTGGTTACAAAGTAGGTGTTGGAAAATAACAACATACCTTTGTTATAGTAAGTTTTTTTTACTTTATGAATAAACTGTAAGGTTGAAAACATTCTCCAAAAAGAAGAGAGAGATAAAACAAATGATTGTTGCAAGCGTTGGTGTTAAAACCCAGCCAATGGCGATTTTTCCAATAATTGACCATTTAATTCCCTTACCCCCTTTGAGAATTCCGATACCTAAGATTGCTCCAATCACTGCCTGTGTACTTGAAACAGGAACAAGCGGGAGAGCAGGGAGAGAGTGTGACACCAGAAAATCTCTCAAACCTTCTGAGGAGAAAAGAAATAGCACCATAGCCTGTGAAAACACTACAATTAAGGCAACAATCGGACTCATTGACATAATCCCTTTGCCTACAGTGTGCATTACTTTGTGAGAATAAGTAAATACTCCAATGCTAATCGCAATAGCACCAATGAGGAAAAGTATATGCACATTACTTAGGGTAAAATATTGAAAATTAATATCCTTGAGTGGACTTGATGGTACAAATACACCCATAACATTTGAGATATTATTTGCCCCAAGCGCATAAGCTCCAAAAGCTCCGACTAAAACCAAGCCAATTCGGGTATAATTATCAAGTTTAATGAGATGAATGTGAGATCTTTTCAAAAAGCTTTTAACAATAATGAAAATGATAACAGAAATAATCCCAGCAAGAACAGGGCAAATAACCCAAGTACTGACAATTTTTGAAAGAACAGTAATATCTGTTGATTTCCCACTATATAAGTTCCAACCGATAATAGCGCCAACAATTGCTTGAGATGTGGAAACAGGTAGGCCAAAATCAACCATGATGTAAATTGTCAATGCTGCCGCAAGAGCAACCATAAAAGCTCCTGCAATAGCATTTACACTTCCCAGTTCTCCAAGTGTTTCACTGGCACCACTTCCCGCAACAACAGCACCAATAATGATGAAAATTGAAGATATGATTGCGGCTGTGCGAAATTTTATCATTTTTGTACCAACAGCGGTTCCAAAAATATTGGAAGCATCACTCGCTCCAAGAGACCAACCTAAGAATATACCGCTGCTTAAAAATAGGAAAAAGATATAATCCATAGCTATATGTCTCTTTTAATGGCAAAGATAAGAAGTTCATCAATGCAGTCTTCTGCAATATCAGCAATGTCGGCAACGGCACTGACAAAGGAGCTAATTTGAAGTTTATTTGCAAGCGAAAGTTCAGAATCAAAAATAGCTTCACGAAGCTTTCCAGAAGTTAGGTCAGTTTCACTTTCAATGAAATAAACCTTTTGTGCATAGTCTCTTACAACATTAAAATTTCTAAAGAAAGAACGTGAGGCAATAACCATGTTCTCCACACATTCTGTGACTTGTGAACAAAGCTCAGTCAAACGAATGTGATATTCTGAAGGAATTTCAGGACGTTCAACATAAAATTTATAGGCAACTTCATCAAATTTATTTACAACTTTATCAAGATTTTCAACAAGTTGAAGAACATCTCCACGCAAATCAGGAATGAGATTTTTGGTATAGAGATTATTTTCAATATCTCGTCTCAAAGTGTCTGCATCATGTTCAACTTGTTTGATTTGACCACTAAGTTTTTTATAAGTTTCACTCCTTTGCTCACTCAAAAAAGTTTTGATGGCTTTTTTGAAAATCATTGTTACATCAATAATATTATCATGAAAGAGATCGATTTTTTTCTCTAGTGATTTTGAACTTCCAAATAAAGAAATTTTAGTATTAAACATGCTTATTATCCTTTTTTTAAATTATTAAGATTATATATGAGAGTTTATGAAAAATCATTTAATAAATAATCTTTGAAAAGTTTAATTTACTTCTTGTAAATACTGAGATTAAATACTAGATTGAATGTGTATTATATATAAATAACAAACTAAAGGAAAAAAATTATGAAAAAAGATTTTCTTTCAATCGTTGCAATTTTGCTTGCCCTTGTTGGTATTGCATTAGGTGCAATGAGCAATTTCGGTCGTGAAGGTGAAGTTGCAAATGCTTTGAACAAAAATCCAGCTATGATTGTTGAAGCTCTTCAAAAATATGAAGACCAAGCTAGACAACAACAATTAGAAGCAGCTAAAGCTTCTATTAAAGACAGCTTGCCAGCAATCAACAATGATCCAGCATCTCCATTCGTTGGTCCTGAAAATGCAAAAGTAGTTTTGGCATTGTTCTATGACTATTCTTGTGGATATTGCCACAGACTTTACCCAGTATTGCAAGATGTAATGGCTAGCAATCCTGATGTTAAGTTTGTTTTCAAACCATTGTCATTCTTGGGTCCAATCTCTAATTATGCAGCTAAAGCTGTAATCGCAGCAAATGAACAAGGTAAATTCATCGAATTTAACAATGCTTTGTTTGCAAATGAAGGTCAATTGAGCGAAGCTAAAGTTGACGAAATTGCTGTGAAAAGCGGACTTGATTTGGAACAATTGAAAGCTGCTATGGATTCTGAAAAAACATCTCAAGCTCTTAATGGAATTTCCCAACTTGCAAGTAAAATTCAAATTGGTGGCGTTCCAACTATGGTTTTGGATGGTGGAATTCTCCAAACTTTCTCTGCTGACGAAATTCAATCAGCTATCAATGCTGCTAAATAATTTCTGAAGTTGAAATTGAAAAATAGCTCTCAATTTGAGAGCTATTTTTTTTATATATATTTTTTTTAGTAATTAATAATTTCTATCAATGATATATTGGGCAAGGAGTTCAAGGTTTTTAGCCCTTTTACCAAAAATTTGCAGTTCATCAATTGCTTCTGAGATAAGACGGTTTGCAACGGCTTTGGCTTTCTCAATACCATATAATGAAACAAAAGTAACTTTTCCTTGATCTTTATCTTTTTTCAAAGTTTTTCCTACTAAAGCAGGATCTCCCTCAACATCTAGAATATCATCAGCAATTTGAAAAGCTGTACCAATATTTTTAGCATAAGTCATGAGAGCATCAAATTCTTTTTCATCAGCATTTCCCAAAATGCCTCCAGCTTCACAAGCAAATTTAATGAGCCTACCTGTCTTCATTTCTTCAATGTGCTTGATAAAGGCTTCATCTTTTTCTGAAGCATCACATTTTTCTGCATAGAGGTCGAGCATTTGTCCCGCAACCATACCATTATGCGCGCCTGCAGCATTGGAAATATGTTGGATAAGTTTGCAACGCACTTCTGCGCTTGGGTGTGTTTTTTCATCACTCAAAATTTCAAAAGCATAAGTGAGAAGTCCATCGCCAGCAATAATGGCTGTTGCTTCATCAAAAGCAATGTGACAAGTTGGTTTTCCACGTCGGAGTGTATCATTGTCCATAGCAGGAAGGTCATCATGAATAAGGGAATAGGCATGTATCATTTCCAGAGCCGCAGAAGTTCTGAAAGAATTTTCATAAGTAACACCAAAAAGCTTTGCCGTTTCATAAACAAGAAAAGCTCTCATTCTTTTGCCACCATTTGTCAAAGAATAGAGCATTGCTTCCATTACTCTTTTTTCTTTACCTTTTGGAAGGGAAAACAGAGATGAAATGTCAGTATTAAACTTTACTGAATAGTCCAACAATGTTTTTTTGATTTCTGTCATTGAGATTATTCTGCGATAAATTCAGTTGTTTTAACTTCACCTTGAGGAGATACCTCAATTTTTTCAATTTTGAGCTGAGCTGATTTAAGCTTTATCTCACAAAAAGATTTGAGTTTAACAGCTTTTTCATATGCACTAACAGCATCATCAAGCTTAATTCTGCCTGCTTCCAACTCTCTCACAATATTTTCAAGCTGCACCAAAGCATCTTCAAAACTCAATTTTTCTAATTCTTTATCGGTCATAACCTTTTCTCCTCTTTGCAGAAATATTATTATAATCTTTATAAAGTTTCAACCCCATACTTTTTTATTAAAGCTAAAGTTTAGCTATATTTAAGTTTTGGCTAATCTAGAAGTTCCTTCAATTTATTGCTAAATTAGAATCTGATGTTATGAGGAGTAATACATGAAAAAAACAGTAATAAAATCCGGAGCAAAATTGTTGAAAGCTTTGGGAAACGACAAAAGATTGGAGATTGTCTCCCTTTTGCTAGATGGAGAAAAAAGTGTCAATGAGCTTGTTGAAGTTGTCGGTGTGAGCCAATCTTCACTTTCACAACATTTAGCCGTTTTGAGAAAAGAAAAAATTTTGAAAACAAGAAGAGTATCTCAAACGATTTATTATTCAATTAATTGTGATAAAACAATGCAAATATTAGATATTATGGGAATTCTAGATAAAAATTTTAGCTAAATATAAGCAATGAAAATGGCTCTATTCCTGAGCCATTTTACTTATATCAATTGTTTTTTTGTCTTTATTATATTTTATACTGATTTTTCCTTCACGAAGCTCTAGGGCTTGGGTTCCAAAAATTTTCTTTCTCCAGCCTTTAAGAACTGGATTGTCTTCATCTTTCAAAGATGACAAATCTCTTAGGTTATCATCAGTGGCAATGAGTTTTGCTACAACGCCTTCTTCTTGACTCACAATTTTCAAAAGCATTTTCAAAAGCTCATAAAGTGCCACAGAAAAATTTTTGTTGTTTTCTTCTTTTGGCAACACAACATATTTTTCTGGTTTAATTTTTTTTGCAGCAACCATCACTTCTAAAATTTCTTCAGCAAGTTTTCCAGAAAGCACATCTTTGCGAATGTTTCTAATTTCAGAAAGTTCCTCCATTGTGGTTGGCGCAATGGCAACAATGTTGAGTAAAACTTCGTCTTTGATGAGAGATTGACGCAAAGTGTTTTTTCTTTGGCATCTTTTTTCTCTCCAAGCTGCAAGTTCTCTTAAGATGGTGAGGAAACGTACATTATGAGAACGGTGTTTGATTTTTTGCCAAACGTCGTTGGGATTGATAGAATAAGTTTCAGGTTTTTTCAAAATTTCCATTTCTTCATCAAGCCAATGTAGGCGTTCTGTCTCTTCCAATTTTTGCTTAAGGTTAATGTAAACGTTACGTAAATGAGTAACATCAGAAAGTGCATATTGGAGTTGTTTTTCGCTCAAAGGTCTCAAAGCCCAATTTGAAAGACGAGAGGTCTTGTCTAATTCTTGTTTCACAATTTTGTTTACAAGTGTTTCATAGCTGACAGATTCACCAAAGCCACAAACCATAGCAGCAATTTGTGTATCAAAAATTGGTTCAGGAATTTTGTTGGTTAGGTTGAAAATGATTTCAACATCTTGACGGCAAGAATGAAAAACTTTGACAATTTTTTTATCAAACAAAATTTCAAAAAAAGGTTCAAGATCAAGGTCGTTTGAAAGAGGATCAATGATTGCACAATCGTCAAAACTTCCAACTTGAATCAAGCAAAGTTTTGCATAATATGTTTTTTCTCTTAAAAATTCTAAATCAACAGTTATAAATTCTTTATTCTTTAGACGACTACAAAATTCAACTAAATTCTCTGTTTTATCAATTACATTCATCTTAAATCCTTAATCATAAATTTATATCTATAATTAATCTCTTTTTGTGGTGTGAGCAAGCTTTTTTTCATTGCAATTAACCTAAATAGATTATAAGAATATCATTGTTATTTAACAAACAAAAGAGGTTTTAAAAGATGAATATGTATAGAACACATACTTGTGCGGAGCTAAGGCTTTCTGATGCAGGGAAAGAAGTGAAAATTGCGGGTTGGATTCACCGCAAACGAGATTTGGGAAATCTATGCTTTATAGATTTGCGAGATCACTATGGTATCACTCAATGTGTTGTTGATAGTTCATCAGATTTGTTTAAAAAAATTGCTGATTTGCGTCCTGAATCTGTTGTTGGCTTCACAGGAAAAGTAATCGCTCGTGAAGGAAATACGAATAAAAATATGCCAACAGGTGAAGTTGAACTTGAAGTTAATAATATTGAAGTTCACTCTTCAGCTGATGTTTTGCCAATTCAAGTTGCAATGGAAGATGAAAGCCCAGAAGATTTGCGTTTAAAATATCGTTTCTTGGATTTGAGAAAAGAAAAACTTCACAAGAACATTATGCTTCGTTCAAAAGTGATTGCAAAAATGCGTGAATTGATGATTGCTCAAGGCTTCACAGAATTTCAAACACCAATTTTAACAGCATCTTCTCCTGAGGGTGCGCGCGACTTTTTGGTACCTTCTCGTGTGAACCCAGGAAAATTCTATGCGCTTCCTCAAGCTCCACAACAATTCAAACAATTGTTAATGGTTTCTGGTTTTGATAGATATTTCCAAATTGCCCCATGTTTTAGAGATGAAGACCCTCGTGCAGACCGTTCTCCTGGCGAATTTTATCAACTCGATATGGAAATGTCTTTTGCAACACAAGATGATGTTTTCAATGCAATCGAATATGTTTTAGGTGGTGTGTTTAATGAATTTGCAGTTGGTAAAAAAGTTGACCAAGCACCTTTCATCAGAATTCCATTTAGAGAGTCTATGCTCAAATATGGTAATGATAAACCAGACTTGAGAAACCCACTCATCATTCAAGATGCAACAGATTTCTTCGGAAATAGCGGGTTTTCAGTTTATGATACAATGGTTAATGAAGGCAAGGTTGCTCGTGCGATTGTGGTTGAAGGTATTGCTGAAAAGCCACGCTCATTCTTTGATAAGATGAATGACTATGCAAAAGAAGCAGACATGGGTGGAATTGCCTATGTAGCTTTTGCTAAAGACAGTGCAAAAGGTATTGCTAAACTCCTTTCAGAAGATAAACTTGCTGAACTTAAGTCTAAATTTGGCGTGAAAGACGGCGATGCAATCTTCTTCATGGTTGGCGAAAAAGACAAATTGACTAAGTTCTCTGGCAAAGCGAGAACAAAACTTGGTGAAGATTTGGATTTGATTGACAAAGACGCTTTCCGTTTTTGTTGGATTAATGACTTCCCAATGTTTGAGAAAAACGATGATACAGGTGCAATTGAGTTTTCTCACAACCCGTTCTCTATGCCACAAGGTGGAATGGACGCGCTTTTGAATATGAACCCATTGGATATTCTCGCATATCAATATGATATCGTTTGCAATGGTGTTGAACTTTCATCAGGTGCTGTTAGAAATCATAGACCAGAAATTATGTATAAGGCATTTGAAATTGCTGGTTATGGTCCAGAAGTGGTTGATAGTAAATTCGGCGGAATGATTAGCGCATTTAAATATGGCGCACCTCCACACGCGGGCTGTGCTCCTGGAGTTGATAGAACAGTAATGTTGCTTGCGGATGAACCAAGCATTCGTGAAGTTATTCTGTTCCCAATGAATGGAAAAGCGCAAGACTTGATGATGCAAGCACCAAACGTTGTCACAGAACAACAGCTTAAAGAACTCAAAATTAAGTTGGTTGACTAAGAAAAAGAAGGGCGGTTGAAAGACCGCCTTTTTTCTAAGGAGAACAGGATGATACAAAAACTTGAAAAAGAATATTATAAAGAAATAACAGAAATATGGGAAGCTTCAGTTAGAGCGACACATGATTTCATTTCTGAAGAAGATATCATTTATTATAGAGATGTTGTTTATAATGAATTCTTAGCACAACTTGATGTCTATGGTGCTATTGAAGAAAATGAGTTGAAAGGGTTTGTTGGTATTCAGAAAAATAGAGTTGAAATGCTTTTCATTTCTCCAAAATTTTTTCATCAAGGTCTAGGAAAGAAGTTGATGAAATTTGCAATTGATGAATTAGATATTGATGAGGTTGATGTCAACGAACAAAACCCTAAGGCGCTAGAATTTTATCAAAAACTTGGCTTTGAAGTTATTTTTAGAAAAGAAAAAGATGCTTCTGGCAGACCATATCCTGTATTATTTTTAAAACTAAAAACAAATACTAAATAAAAAAGGCTCTCAATTGAGAGCCTTGATAGGTACGGTTTAGCCTAAAAGTCACAGAAATAAGGGCTCGTTACTGTTATTGTACCACTATGCCCTTCTGTATCACAGATAGCATTTATACCCGTTGGTGAGCTGCAATAATATACTTTTCTTCCAATAGATGTACAGAAAGTATTTGCATGAGGAGCGCTTGAGAAGAAAGGACCTGAAATAGGTGAACAAGTATCACATGTTGAGTAATAAGTCACACCGTTTTTAGTACATGTCGACCCAGAAAGTTTACCTTGTTTCTGCACATTATTTACAGTTATTGTACAAGAACTTTGAGAGTAACCTGAACATGGAACAGTACAATCATTCTTATAGCAGTTTAAGTCACCATACTTTATAGAGGTACAAGCTTTTCCAGATGGCATGCTTTCTAAGTATCCACCATCAGCACATGTTTTAATAGGAGTTCCTTCACCAATACAATATTCCTTACTTGTATCTGTTGGACATCGTAAATATTCTTTTCCTTCTGAGGCACAAGTTCCAGACGTTTTTTTGTATCCTAAGTTTTCACAAGAAGGGACACTTTGTGCATTTGCATTGCCCACTGAAAAAGCCAATAATGCAAAAGCTGTAAGGGTAATTATTTTTTTCATTTTATCTCTCCAAACTTTTTATTAAAATTTATTAATCTCTTTTAAAACCACATGTTATAAACCTTCCGTCATCTCCTTTAATACTGGCACATTCACATTTGCCACAATTAGGATTACTTGATTGATATACATCTTTGGAAGGTGTAATATAGCAGTCACTGCTTCTATAGTTGTATGTGTATCCAGAGTTACAACTTGGTAAACATTCTACACAATTTCCATTAACAGCCCCAGCTACAATTAACAGTAGGTTTACAGCTTGATTTGCAGTCTTTGTAGCATGATTTTCCTTCATAAGAAACGGAAGTACATTCTTGACCACTTGGGATGCTATCTACATATCCACCATCTGCGCAAGTAACAGCTTTTTTGTTCATTGGGCAGAATTTTTTGCTTAAATCAAATGGGCAATTTAACATTTCATGTGTTCCACATGTATTGCTAGCTTTGTATCCAAAACTTTCACAAGTTGGAAGTTTGATACATTTAATTGATCCGACTAATCTAGCACCAGAAATATTCATGAAATGATTGAGCTTTCCATCAAAGTATGTATCTGCATTAACTTCGTCAGCATTACATGTTGGTGTGTCACAAGAACTATATTTTAAAGCTCCATTTTCTTCTGTACATTTTTTTGCATTAGAAGCAGGTCCATAATTACATTCTTTATAGATTGAAGGATCGCAAACACATTTCTTATATTTTCCGTCACAAGATTCACCAGAACCAATCATTCCTGCTGGACAGGTTTTGAATGTGTCTGGACGTTTACATTCAGGATAATGTGTGTTGTTACAATTTGTAGAGCCAGCTAAAATCTTAGGGCTTTCACAATTGTCCTTTGTGTATGGGAATTTTGTTTCATTACAACCACATTCAGTATATTGTGTGTTATTACAAATTTCACCACCCAGCATGTCAGCTGAGCAGTTTCCAATATGAAATTTATATTTGTTTATATCGCATCGACAACTTCTCCAATAGTTTCCATTAGGACATTTGTCATAGAGTGTTCGATTGAGTGTGCAGTCAGAACTTCTGATGGTGTATCTCATCATTTGACAAGGTTTTTGATTAGGATCATCATAAGCACCGTCTTTCTTTTCAATAAAGTGGACAGCTGCTTTTGCGTCGTTCATGGTGATAGCACATAGCACAATGATGGCTAAAGTGAGTATCATCCCTTTATATTTTTTTATTTGCATAACAGCCTCCTACATAAATATACTCTTATATTAATTTTGAGGTATAGAAGCACTTTTAACAACCTTGACTTTGGTAATATATATTATGTGAAAAGTGGGTTTTGAAGAGATCAATTGAAAAATAGAGTGAGGAGAAAAAGAAAAAGCCCCTTTTCGGAGCATTTTCTTTTTCTATTATAAATGATAAGAATAGATATGACAATCATCATATGTTTGATAATATTCTTTCAAAATTGCTTCATTTCTGAATCCACATTTTTCATAAAATTGACGTGTTGGAAGATATTTTGTTGTACCTTCTGTCTTCACAAACAGTTTTCTACCTCCAAGTTTTTTAATATGGAGTAAGAGTTCATTCATGATTTTTTTGCCAATACCTAAGCCTCTATATTCATTCAGAGTTGAAAGCCAATAAAGTTCATAGGCAAAATCAGCATCAAGAATTTTACCAAAACAAGCATAAGCAACAGTTTTTCCATTATATTCGGCAAAAATATATCTGTATTTTTCTTTGTTGTATCCTTGAAGGGCATTTTTAGCTATAACAAAATTGATTTCTGTATCTTTCTTATCGAAGAAACCGGTTGAACCTGCAATGTTCCTAATAATCTCAGGATCTTTTGCAGTCATCACATCTCTAAACTGGAGCATTGTTACACTCCTTTCAAAGACAGATTTTCCTTAATTCTGCGCAATTCATTGGTCAGCGCCTTTTGACAAGTTGGGAGATTTGAAAAAAAAGAATTATAAAAACGTGAATCGGCATTTATAAGACTAGAAAAAAAGCTCATACTTCGGGGCTTGTTTTTCTTATTTTTTGATTTACCTTTTTTCATTTTACACACATTTATTGTTAATTATGTGGAACAATTCCACATAGAAAATATATTCCTCTCTCCATAAAAATTCAATAGGATTTTAGTTTTATATTATTTTTGTGCTAATTTTGTGATAATATCAGGATATTTTCTGAGCAGAGAATTAATTTGCATATCATTTGCCTTATAGCTGATATTACCATAGGAAAGGCATCTTTCTGCAGAAATATTAAGCTCTCTTTCAGGGTTCACATATGTTAAATGATTAATATTATTTGTGAGGACAGAAATTTTTGTTCCGTTGAGAAGAGCCATTCCCCAAAGCCATATATTATCTTCAAAAGGAATTAGAGCTTTGAATATTTCTCTTTTAGTAACATCTCGATAAAGACTATGTGGTGGATATAAAACCCCACCTTTCCCATTAAAGAAAATGCGATAAGGATTCACTTTATCATCTTTGGGATGGCTAAATCTTCTCCATTTGCGATAGGAGTTAATTCTGATTGCAAGTCCATTTGCAAGTCCTGAAATATTATACCATTTGCGATAGTCCATATTTTTATCTTCAGTAATATTCACAATTTTTGCACGGTTTGCATAAATCATCTTAGGATTTTGAAGATAAGCATTATAGAGATTTTCTAGCCAAGTTTCAGGATAAAAAATATCATCGTCAGCCGTTACAATGATGTCATCAGGAAATTCTTCTAAGGCATAAATAATTTTTGTGTAAGATTTTAAATCTTCAACAAAACGAACTTCAAGACCTTTTTCCATCATATCAATGATAGCTTTAGGAAGATTTTTTTCTTTTTCTGGAAACTTGTTCTCGCCTAACCATAAAATGACTTTATCTGGTTTTGTTGTTTGAGAAAGAATAGAATATATGGAGTATATTGCTTCTCCAATTCTTTGGGGAAAAGATGTGAGTGAAACAATAAGTTTCTTTTCCCTTTTATTGTTTTTTGTGTTTCTATGTGTGCCTTTTTCAAGGGTGGAAAATTTTTTACGAATGTCATTCTTATCAATATAATTAATTTTTGCGACTTTTAGTAAGTCTTCATTAGAAAGAATGAGTTTCAAAAATTTTCTTCGCCATTCGCCATGGAAAATGAGTCTTGAGATATATCTGAAAAAATATGCCTTCATAGCTTAATCACGGTGATATCTTGGAGTTCTTCTAATATTTTCAATCTTGTCAAAAGATTTTTTATATTTCAATAAACTTTTTAAACAAGGCATAGGTTTAAAGAACTTGGTAGCAATATATGTCCAAAAAGCAGAAGTCAAGCAAGGGATAACAGTTTTTTTACGAGCTTCTTTCCAATAAGCTGAAACAGCTCTGATATTCATTTTTTTCAGATATTTTTGTGCTATTTTTGGGTTGTCTTTGATTGCAAAATAGTAGGCTAAAAAACGATCATTATTTAATTGAGATTTATTTCCTGAAAAATTTCCAATTTCTTCTGGCACTAAAACTGCTGGTTCATCAATTTTAATAATACCTTTTGCCAAAATAGCAGAGCGAAGAGGGATGCTTTCATCTTGAATGAAAACTCTCTCATCCGCTCCACCAGATTTTTGTAAAATATCTCTCTTGATAAGTTGTCCCATACGAACAAAAGAACCTGAAAGAACACCTTCAAGCGCATCTGGATAATACTTATATTTTAAGTCATCACTCAAATGTTCATTGCAAATATCTTGAGGTTTTTTTCCTGTCTTTTTAAACTTTCCATAAACCATATCTGCATTGTGCTTTTTGGCAAGATCTAGCATTTTTTCAGTTGAGTCGATAGGCAAAATATCGTCGCTATCCAACATTCTAACATATTCGCCTTTGGCAAGCATAATTGCTTTGTTTTCAGTTGGGCTGATTCCCATGTTCTTTTCATTAATCTGAATCGTCACATTTGGAATGTTTTTTGTGGCTTCACGAATAATTTCAACAGACCTATCAGTTGAAACATCATCTACAAAAATATATTCAGCATTTCTAATGCCGGTTTGGTTTAACAGAGCTTTCAAAACGTGAGGGAGGTAATATTCCTTGTTATACACGGTCATTACAAAGCTGACATCAATTTTCATATTTTAAGCCTTTTTCTTTTTAGTCACAGTTTTTAGTTCAAGTTCAGAAGTGCAATTTGGGCAACGTGTTGCGTCCTTATTGATTTCTGAATAGCAATAAGGGCATAGTTTTGTTGTCTTTTCAACAGCTTTTTCCTGTTCACCAGCAACTCTTTCTTGAAGTGTATTAATCGCTTTAATTAAGAGAAAAACAGCAAAAGCAACAATGATGAAGCTGATGACAGCATTGATGAAAATGCCTAAGTTCAAAGTGATTGCACCAGCTTGTTGAGCCGCAGAAAGAGAAGCATAGTTCGTTCCTGGAGTTGGGTTGCTTAATACGAAGAACATATTAGCAAAGTCGATCTTTCCAAGGAGAAGTCCAAGAGGTGGCATGATAATATCTTTAACTAGAGAGTCCACAATTTTTCCGAAAGCAGCACCGATGATGATACCGACAGCCATGTCGATAACATTCCCACGCATAGCAAACTTACGAAATTCTACGATAAAATTTTTAATCATTTTACATATCCCTTTGATTTTAAGATTATTATGATGTAGTATCGCTAGTAGGGGATTTATACAACAAAATCTCAATTATGACAAATAAATTTTTTATCGGAGGGAAGATTATGTATTATAACGGAAGCTATATCAAAAAGACATTATCTTACGATGAAGAAATTTTGTTCTTTATTCAACAACATGGGATTGTTTGGTTGCAAACTTGGTTTTTGGGTATTGTATCTGTTTTACCATTGGTTTTTATGTTTCTTTTTCCAATGCCTAATCCAATTATCTTCTTTGTTTTATTTGGAATTCTTTTTACATTGACACTTTATAAATATTTTATTGTTGCCGTGATCGAAATGGCCTTAACCAATAAGCGTGTTATCAGGAGAACGGGGGTTATTTGGGTAAGATCAGAAGAACTATTGCTTTCCAAGGTTGAGTCTGTTGAAATTTCTCAAAGCATTTTGGGTAGAATACTAGGTTACGGAAATATTCTTTTCTCTGGAACAGGAACAAGTAAAGTAAACCTAAAAAATGTGAGAAACCCTGTTGAGGTTAAGCGAGATATTGAGTATTACTTTGGAAGTGTTTTAGAAGTTCATCAAGAATGAGGCTGTCCGCAGGAACAAGTTCATAGCTTTTCAAATCAGAGATCGCAACCCATTTTGCTTCTTCGTGAGCATTAAGAACATTTATGCAATTTGTTTTTGATTTTGCAAAAAACATATTAAGTTTGACAATTGCTGTTTCATAGTCAAAAAGAACATCTTTGAAAAAATTTCCAACTTCAATTTCAAGACCAAGCTCTTCCATGATTTCTCTTTTGAGGCAATCCTTGAGTGTTTCACCTTTTTCAAGTTTTCCACCAGGGAATTCCCAAAGCATTTCAAAATTTGAATTTTTCTTTCTTTGTGCAATCAAGATTTTTCCTTGATTAATAATGATTCCGGCTGCAACTTCAATATTTTTTTTCATTTGTAGTAGTTCTCTTGTTATATTACTTTTCTTTAAACTAATAATTGATTTATACGGTTTAAAAAATAAAATAACAACACTAAAAATATAAAAACGTCAACCGAGATTGACGTTTTTATAAAAGTTTCAACTAAAAACAATCTTTTAGAATTTTGCATTGAGTCTTTTCAAAGTTTCTTCTTTTCCTAAGATTTGCATGATTGTATATAAGTCAGGAGATTGAGTACGCCCTGTGATAAGAACTCTGATAACACAAGCAACATCTGAAACAGTTCCTTTGTATGCTTCAGGATTTTTTGCTAATTCTTTAGGGTTTTTAGCATATCCCAATTTTTCTGCTAAATCTTTAACTTTAGGGAACCAATCCTCTTTGACATCCTCATGAGAATAAATCTTTTTATATGCTTCAATAATTTCTCGAGCATTTTCAAGAGAAATAGGAAATTCTTTAGGATCAAAAGAAAATTTTTCGCTGAAAAAATAGTTGATTTCTTCTTTGATTTTTGAGTAGATGTAAAAATCCTTACGAACTTTTTCGACACCATCACGTTCAATTGCCAAAATAGATTTAATGTAAGTTTCTTCATTTTCCATCAGTTTTGCAAAGTCTGTGTCATATTCTTTTGCCCAATTCAAAAGCTTGTCAAAGAGTTCTGTTGAAGACAAAGTTGAAATATATTCTTTGGCAACACTATCCAATTTCAAGAAGTCTAGTAAAGCCCCACTATTATTTAGTTTGTCGATTTTAAGTTCAAATTTTTCAACGGCATTGACTGGATTTTCTTTTCTAAACTCTTCAAAGTCAGAGTTAGCAATATTCATCAGATATTCTTTAACGGCTTCGACAGGATAGCCTTCTTGCAAATAGAATTCCACATTAGCTTCTGGGTCTTTTCTTTTGCTGAGTTTTCTTCTGTTGCCATCGTCCAATTTTTGGATTGGAGAAAGGTGAACATATTTGGGTGTTTCAAAACCGATTGTTTCAAACATTTGAACATGGAGCGGAAGAGATGCAAGCCATTCATCACTACGAATAACATGAGTTGTACCCATAAGATGATCATCCATAACATGTGCAAAGTGATAAGTTGGTAAGCCGTCAGATTTCATGATAACAATATCAATGTCATTTTCTGGCATTGAAACTTTGCCACGGATTCCATCATCAAAATAACGTTTATTGTTCCAATCTCCATTGCTTTTGAAACGGATGATGAAAGGACGCCCCTCATTTAAATACTTCTCAACCATTTCTTCAGGGAAATTACGATATTTTGCCCATTTTCCATAGTAGCCAGTTCTGAATTTGAGAACAGTTTGTTCTTTTCTAATTGCATCAAGTTCTTCTTCTGTTGAAAAACATGGGTAAGCCCAGTCTTGTTCCAAAAGATATTTAACACCACTTAAGTAGATGTCTTTTCTTTCACTTTGGAAATATGGACCATATTCACCAGCTTGTTCAGTGTCAGAAGTTGGACCTTCGTCAAAAAACATATTAAATTTTTTAAAAGCTTCAATGATAAGAGTTGTTGTTCCTTCCACTTCTCTTTTTGTATCTGTATCTTCAATACGAAGCAGAATTTTTCCACCAGATTGATGTGCAAGTTTTTCATTGATTTGACAAGTTGAAATCGCTCCAATATGCAAAAAACCGGTTGGACTTGGTGCAAAACGAGTTACAGTCATTCCTTCAGGACGTCTTGGAAATCTTTTTTCCCAATAAGTGATGTCTTTGACATCTTTGCCAATTAGTCTTTCTACTAATTCTTTTTTCATGGTTGCTTTCCTTAAAATTCGCATTTTTTGATATATTTGCTCAGATATTATATCAATTTTTCAGTTTATCAAGAGCAAAAATGAGATTTATTTGTTGATAAGAACTTCGGCAGCGGCACGAGCTTGGTCTGTGATATTTTCACCGCTAAGCATTCTTGCAATCTCTTCAAGACGTTGTTCCTGAGAAAGAGCTGAAACTTGTGTCGTTGTGATATTGTCTTTGGTGCTTTTAGCAACCTTGAAATGATTGTCACCTTTTGAAGCGACTTGAGGAGAATGGGTTACGACAAGAACCTGAACATCTCTGGCAAGGCGAGCAAGTCTGTCACCAACAGCTTCGGCTGTTGCCCCGCCAATTCCAGCATCAACTTCATCAAAAATCATTGTTTTTACACTAGAACTTTGAGCAAGGTTTAATTTAAGCGCAAGCATAAAGCGAGCAAGTTCACCACCAGAAGCAATTTTGTTAATTGGCCCTTGCGGAGAATTTGGATTTGTCGCAACTGTGAAGGAAACAGAATCAAAGCCATCAGCTCCCCAAGATGATTCCTCTAATTTTTCTACTAATGTAATAAATCTTGCTTTCTCCATTTTGAGAGGAGGAAGTTCTTTCATCACATTTTCATCAAGTTTCTTTGCTGCTAAAATTCTTTGTTCGCTCAAGGTTTTCGCAGATTTTATATAATCCAATTTTGTTTGCTCTTCAGCTTGGCGAAGTTTGTTGATGTTATCAACGCCTAAAACAATAGTGTTTAATTCATTTCTAAATTTCTCTAAGGTGTTAGGTAAATCTGAAATGCTAACATTGTGCTTTCTGGAAATTGCTTTGAGTGCAAAAAGTCTTTCTTCAATGTTTTCTAACTCATTATTGTTCATTGAAATATTTTCAGCTGCACTTTCAATGCTATTCACAGCTTCGGAAGTTTGAATGAGAGCTTGTTCCAACATCTCAACAATTTCATCATATTTACCATCTGTGAGATGATTTGCCTTTTCAATTGCCGATTGAGCTGAACGTAGTGCAGATTGAACATCACTACTTTGTGTGAGTGAGCCAAAAGCGTAATTAAGACTATCAAGAAGTTTTTCTGCATTCATCAGCTCTAAACGACGTTTTGAAAGGGTTTCTTCTTCATCTTCTGAAATCTTCAGTTTTTCTAGCTCATCGACCCAATGTTTGAGATTTTCTTCTTCAGTCTTTGCCTTTTCTAAAGTTTCTTCAGCGGATTTTCTTATCTTTTTTGCGCTAAGAAAAGTACTGTGTTTTTCTTTGGTATCTGCTAAAAGCTTTGGATAATTGCCATATGAGTCTAAGATAGAAAGGTGATTGCTTGGATTGAGAAGCCCTTGATTGTCAAATTGCCCATGAACTTCGACCAAAAGTTTGCCAATTTCTTTGAGAAGCTTTGCTGTAATTGGTTGGTCGTTGATAAAAATCTTTCCTTTGCCATTGGTGTCTAGGACTCTTTTGATGTTGATTTCTTCATCGGCTTCAAGTTCAAACTCTTTGAAAAGATCATAAATAGGGTGCTGTTTGTCTTTGATTATGAAATCTGCAGCAACTCCTAATTTTTCTTCACCATATCTGATGAGAGATGTTTCGGCACGATTCCCTAAAACCAAACCAAGTGCATCAAGCAAAATAGATTTACCTGCACCTGTCTCACCAGTCAAAACACTAAGTCCACCATGAAAATCAAGTTCAAGGCGATCAATGAGAACGAGGTTTCTGACTGAAAGAGAAATCAGCATGTGTTTATTAGCCCTTCAAAACTTTTTTAGCAGCCTTTGTCCATTCTGACGTTGGATAGTTATGTTCCAAAACTTTGTAGTTTCTGATTGCTTCTGTTTCTAAGCCAAGGATTGTGTAAATTTCAATTTGGCGATAGAGTGCTTCTTGAATATATGCTGTTGTTTGATAGTCATTCACAACAGATGAAAAACGGTTGAGTGCAGAAAGATATTGTTTTTCATTCAAATAATATCTTCCGATATACATATTTTGTCCTGCTAGATAGTTATGAGCAAGGTTAAGCTTTCCTTCAGCATCTTTTGCATAGGCAGTGTTAGGGAAACGAAGGATAACTTGGTTTAAAGCATCAAAAGCTTCTCTGGTGTCTTTTTGGTTTTTGCCAATGACGTCGATTTGATCATAGTAACAAATTGCTTTGAGGTAATAGGCATAAGCAACATCTTTGTTTCCTGGGTGGAATCTGATGAATCTGTCTAAAGACATAATCGCATCATCATATTCTTCTGCTTTATAATGTGCATAAGCACCCATCAATTTAGATTTCACAGCCCATTTAGAATATGGGTGTTCTAACTCAAGTCTTTCAAAAGTTTTTGCAGACGCTTTATATTTGTCTTTTTTAAGTTCTTTGTAACCTGTTTTATACAGTTGTTCGGCTGTTCTTTGAGGTTCAACTTTATCAGCACAACCAGCTAGAAAAAGAGAAAGCAACGCAGCAGAGAAGATAAATCTAAATTTTGACATACTATAATCCTAAATGATTTCATAATTGTTTTTGTCAGCAAACACTTTATGTAATAGCTGATTAGTGTGAAAATGTCCAGTCTTAGCAGCGGAAATTTCCCCAACAACTTGATGCCCTGAAGTATATAAATCTCCAATGATATCCAAGACTTTATGATTAACACATTCTTTTTCGTGGCGAAGTCCACCAGGGTTTAGAATTTTATCTCCGTCCAAAACAACAGCATTTTCTAAACTTCCGCCCTTAGCAAGTCCGATAGATTGTAAATAGTCCACTTGATATTTTTCGCAAAAAGTTCTTGAATCCATAATTTCATTTTCAAACACATCTTGGTTGATTTCTTCTGAAAAAATCTGATGTCCAACAATTGGAGAAGGGAAGATAATTTCAAAATTAACTTTAAGACCAGTTTCTTTTGGTTTTATGGAAACAATATTGCCATTGTCATCAGTAAAAGAAATTTCTTTTTTGATTTTCAAAAGGTTTTTAGGAGCTTTTTGTTCAACAAGCGTTTGTTTTTTGAAAACTTCAATAAATTTTGAAGCACTTCCATCAAAAATTGGCATTTCCTCATTATCAATTTCGATAATTGCATTATCAATGCCAAACATATAAAGCGCACACATCAGATGTTCAATGGTGCGAACATACATCTTGCCGTCAAATCCTAAATTTGTAGAATTTTTTGTATCAACAACATTGCCAAAAGTGGCTTTGATTTCTGGTTTTTCAGCTAAATCTATACGTCTGAAAACAATCCCAGAATTTTCTTCTGCGGGGAGAAAACGAAGCTTGGCAATTTTTCCGGAATGAAGCCCAATTCCGTTGTCAATTTTAAATTCTTTCACTGTTTTCTGTTGTATCATAACGCTTTTCTCATCCATGGTTATATAAATTATGAGCATATTAAACGCAAATATGTATTTAATCAATATTTTAATCGAAAGTTAGACTTTTCATATCGTAAAGAAGAAGAGTCTTAAAAAGTATACCTTTATAAATTGAATGGGTATGAAAAAAGGATGCTTTTGGCATCCTTTTTTGTGTATTGTTTAAGGTAATCTATAAGCCGGATTCTGTACTCTTATTGCTAAGAGCGATAGCTATTCATCTTGGCCAAATGTCACCATATTGGCTCGGTGCGACCTACCTATTGGACGGGTTGGAAACGCCCCGTTTTATTTCCGTTCTTGGTCTTGCTTCAAATAGGGTTTACCTTGACCGAACATGTTACCATATTCGCGGTGGGCTCTTACCCCACCTTTTCAACCTTACCAGACATATAGTCGGCGGTAATTTTCTGTGGCACTTTCCCTTGGGTCTCCCCAGCCGGACGTTATCCGGTATTATGTTTCCATGAAGTCCGGACTTTCCTCGCCGAAGCGCAGCTATCCGATTACCTTAAAAAACAAACTAAACGTTTCATGAAATAAATGCAAGAAGTTTCATGAGGTGAAAATAAATAAAAAATAGCTAAAAAAGCATAATATTTTTGCCGATTCGATTTATCCACATCTTATAAAATAAAATTAAAAAAAATATTGGAAAGCTGACTCTATATTTAGTGGCTCATTAAAAATATAACACAAAATGTTGTTGTTTGGGGTGAAAATACATGGATTTTAGATTAGATTCCAAATTTTCCCATTGCATACCATAATTTCCCATGTTATACCATTAGGTATGTTAAAAAAATGTTACAAGGGGCAGGTAATTGAGAAAATCATTTCTCTTCATGGATACAGTTATTAATAAGGTCGACACTAAAGGCCGTGTATCTTTGCCTGCAGATTACCGCGCAATCGTTAAAGAATTGTCAACGGAAATTGTTTGTTATCGTAGTCTTACTTCCCCTTGCATTGAAGGTTGTACAGAAGAATTGCTAGACAAACTTGCAACAGATATTGAAACTTCCCTAGATTTCTTTTCTCAAGAACAAGACGACCTAACCAGTATCATTTTTGGTGACGCGAAGCGTTTTCAATTTGATAGCACAGGTCGTGTGGTTTTGACCGAAAAACTGATGAAACATGCTGGTATCATGGATACAGCAGTTTTTGTCGGTAAAGGCAAGAAATTCCAAATTTGGAATTTGGAAAACTGGGAAAAAGAAGAACAAAGAATTCGTGAAGCAGTGCTTAAAAATCGCCCAACTTTGAAAAGTGGGGAGAATTAGATGACACAAGCACCAAAACATATTCCAGTTATGTTGAATGAAGTTTTGTCCTCAATGAAGCCTCAAAAAGGCGAAACTTATGTTGATGCAACTTTTGGGAATGGTGGCTATACGCAAGCATTGCTTGATTCATCAGATTGCAAAGTGATTTCCATTGATAGAGATCCTAACGTTTTGCCAAGAGCAAAAGAACTTCAAGAAAAATATGGCAATCGCTTTGAATTTGTTCAAGGTAGATTTGGAGATTTAGAAGTTTTACTTGCTGATAGAGAAATCAACGGTTTCGTTTTTGATATTGGTGTTTCCTCTATGCAACTTGATGAAGCACAAAGAGGTTTTTCGTTTTCCAAAGAAGCACCTTTGGATATGAGAATGTCTTGTAGTGGACTTTCTGCGGCAGACTTAGTCAATGATTTAGAAGAAAAAGAATTGGCTGACCTCATCTATAAATATGGTGAAGAGGTTAAATCTCGTCATATTTCAAAAAAAATTGTCGAATATAGAAAAACAAAAAGAATTGAAAGCACAACTGAGCTTGCGGATATCATTCGCTCTGTCGTTAAGAAAACAAAGGACGTTGATCCAGCAACAAAAACATTCCAAGCTTTGAGAATAGCAGTGAATGATGAACTCGGAGAACTTGAAAGAGGTCTTGAGTCAGCTACGAAACTGCTCAAATCTGATGGACGTTTGGTCGTTGTGACTTTTCATTCCTTGGAAGATAGAATTGTAAAATATTTCTTCAAGGAAAAAGCAGGCAGAAATCCGAATGTTTCGAGATATATGCCAGAAATTAAAAGTGATGTTGAAACAGATTTTAAGGACGTTTCTAAGGTAATTCATCCGACTAAGAATGAAGAGATAAATAATCGCAGGGCTCGTTCGGCAAAACTTCGTTTTGCTGTGAAAAAATAACGCAAATCTAGGAAGGATAGGCGAGATGAATGGAACAAAAACAGCGACATTAGGACTTTGGTTAACCCTCACTTGTTTGGTTGCCTTTGGAACTTTTATTCTGAAAAATCAGGTTCAAGCTCTTGAAAAAGAATTGAATCGTATCAATAGTGACATTCAAAATGATATCAAAACCATTCACGTTCTCAAAGCTGAATGGAGCCACTTAAACTCTCCCTCCCGTCTTAAAAAACTTGCTGAGAAACACGTTTCACTAAATGCTGTCAAGGCTGAACAAATTATTAACTATTCTGCGTTACCATTTGAGTATGAAAACTTCGATTCTAATCGACGTATGATTGCCCAAAAGAATATAGGCAATTATGCAGAGAAAAATAAAAACTTAAAAGTTTTGGTTAACGTTCAATAGTTTAAAGGCACTACATGATTAGGAAGCTGTATTCTCAGAAGGGTAGAAAAGAAGATTTTTACACACTGGGACAAGAAATTAAGATAGATAGAAATAGAGGTTTCAAGCCTTATGGGTTTGAAAAAGACAGTCTGGGAATGTGCAAAAACCGTGTCATTCTGGCTGTATCCTTATTTTGTTTAGCTTTCGTCATCATTTCAATTCGAGTTTTTAGTCTTTGTGTATTGAGTAACCTTGGAAAAGATACTTATGTTACAAGAGAAGCTAGTGGAGAAAATTTACAGGCTGTTTTCAAAAGTCCAATTAAGCGAGCCGATATCGTTGATAGAAATGGAAGTATTATCGCAACATCATTACCAACGGTTAATCTTTTTGCAAATCCCAAAAAAATGATAGATGTGGAAAATGCAGCGATGTCCGTGCATGAAGTCTTCCCAGATTTGAGTTATGAAAGTCTTTTAAAAAAATTCAAAAGCAAGTCAACCTTTGTTTATCTCAGAAGAAATTTAACACCATCTCAGCAAGTTCAGGTCAATAATTTAGGCATTCCTGGTTTGGATTTTGAGAATGGCGAAAAAAGAATTTATCCTCACGAAGCTTTATTTGCACATATCATCGGAAAAACGAATATTGATAACGAAGGTATTTCAGGAATTGAAAAGGAGCTTGATGAACGTTTGACTGAGTCAGATATTCCCCTCCAGCTTACAATTGATGCAGGTGTTCAATATACGATTCGTGAAGAACTTTTGAAAGGTGTAGAAAAATTCAAAGCCAATGGTGGTGTGGCAATTTTGATGGATGTGAAAACCAGCGAAATTGTTTCTATGGTATCGCTCCCTGATTTTGATCCAAATAAAAACATTTCCCCAGATGCAAAAGAGATGTTCAGTTTTGCAACTAAGGGTGTTTATGAACCTGGTTCAGTTTTCAAAGTTTTTAACACGGCTCTTGGTTTGGAGAGTGGAAAAATCAAAATGACGGATAAATTTGATGCTACTAAACCTTTGAAACTAGGAAGAAGCACAATTATCAAAGACTACCGAGGAGAGAATAGATGGCTTTCTGTTCAAGAAGTTTTGGTTTATTCCTCAAATATTGGTTCTGTTCAGATGGTCTTAAAAGTTGGTAAGACAGAACAAAAGAATTTCTTGCAAAAGCTTGGTTTTTTTGAAGCTATTGACGTTGATGTTGCTGAAAAAGCAGTTCCAATGGTTCCAAAAAGATGGCAAGAAGATACTATGGCAACCGTTGCTTATGGTTATGGAATTTCTGTGACACCACTTCATATCATCACAGCATTTTCTTCAATTGTGAATGGTGGGGTATATAATTATCCTTCTGTTGTCAAAAAAGATCATAAAGAAGAAGGATATCGTGTTGTTTCAAAAGCAACATCAAAAAATATGCGTCAACTTTTGAGAAATGTTGTAATTGATGGTTCTGGTAAAAGAGCAAACATTGTGGGATATGAGGTTGCTGGAAAAACAGGAACAGCAAATAAATTGACCAATGGAAAATACGTTGATAAAAAAGTGATGACAACCTTTGTATCAACCTTCCCAGCATCTGATCCTAAATATGCACTTTATGTGATGTTGGACGAACCGAAACCTCTTAAAGAAACTTGGGGGTTTGTAACATCTGGTTGGAATACAGTTCCAACAACAAGAGATATTATTGCTGCAATTGCACCACAACTCAATATAAAAGCTAATTATGACTTGGACGAAGTTAGAAAAACAAGGATAATTGAAGCAAGTTATTAAGAACTATAGGAGATTTTATTATGAGAAAAATAATAAAATTTGTAAGACATTTTGTTACATTTATATTCATCATATTCTGGTTGAGTTTTTATGCGTTTCAAATGTTTAGCATCTATTACTATAAAAATGTAGATCATTTTGGGATGACCCGAGAAACTTTGTTCTATACTTGGGCAGGGTGTGTTTTGCTCTTGTATCTCTATATTGGAGGAAGACAATTCAAAAAGTTTTTTGAAATAGGCAATCGGATTCCACGGAAAATAGAGATTATTCTCATAAGTTTAGGTTGGCTTTTAATCTATGTTTTTCTAGCATTTAGCCAAATGTATTTTCAAGGCTTATATGAGCTTAAGCAAGAAAAACCTAAAAATCTTTTAGTTTACGAATATCGTCTTCCCAATCTGGAACAGAAGGATAAACACCTGTTTCAAGTGTGAGCATCGCATTTTTAGCAGAATAGTTTTCAATGATGCTTTTTAAAGGATAGTCGCCTGCACCAATGTGTAAGTGTTCGTCGTACTTTTTTTCAAATGTTCCGTCGCAAATGTGATAAACATTTGGAGAGAGATTTTCAAAGTTTTTTAGAATTTCAAAAGGTTCAATTTTAAGAGAGTTGGCGGCACAAATTGCATGAGAAAAATCCAGACAAAACTTACATTTTGTTTCAGACATAATTGCTGAAATACTTTCAGGCGAAGAACCTTGAAAAAAAGAATATTTATCATTATTATCAGAAACATGAGGAAGATTTTCAACCGTCAAGCGATTATCCTTGAAAAGATTGAATTGTCTGATTGTTTCTTCTAGTAAGCTTTCATTTCCCTCATAACCAGGATGAGTGACGATTATTTCGGATTTAAATAAGTCAGCAAATTTTTGAGCCTCATTAAACTGCTTTTGATTTTCAATGAAGTTTTCTTTAAGTGCTGTATTGAAGCCGAAGCTTCCATGAGAAGCATGAATATTTACATGAACGTCTTTAAAAAGAGGATAAAGCTTTTGAGCTGTTCTCTCAAAGGTGTCTTTGTATGCAAATATTTCAACAAAATCAAAAATACCTTCTTTTGTTTTTCTAGAAATATCTTCAATAATTTCAGGGGTGTCCAGAATGTTTCTTGACCAAAATTTTACACCATATTTTTTCATTTGACTTCCTTTCATGTAACAAGAAGAGCTTAAGTAAAAAGAGTTAAAATTATGTTTGTTTTGATAAAAAAATCGAAAAAAGTAAAAAAAATAATTTTCTTGAAAATTTTTGCATTTTTTGTGTTGACAAGGAAAAAAGTTTTATATATAAGTCTATCCATCAGAGCCGACTTAGCTCAGTTGGTAGAGCTACTGATTTGTAATCAGTGGGTCGGGAGTTCGAGTCTCTCAGTCGGCACCATAACAAAAACCCTCCGCAAAGGAGGGTTTTTGTTATGGTGTTTTATCTGAGGTATGAACTTCCGAAGGGAGTTTGAATTCGACATCCACGAACGCTTGCCGAAGGCAAGGGGTGAGAGGGGTAGATGCTTGAGCAACTTGTTTGAGAAAGCTAGCTCTCCAGTCGGCATTATCCTATTTAAATTAACCCCTCCTTTGTGGAGGGTTTTTGTTATGGTGTGGTGTAAGATTAAACAAAAGAATGTTTTAATTTGACAAGTTATTATTGCTGTGCTATCTGTGTTGTGATTTTATATTATAATTACAATTATTTAGCTTTTTCTGTGTTTAATGCACTTTACACACACAGTGTTTTTTAGATGGTTTTCAGTAAGCATGATTTTTTATCTTCAGGGTCAAATAAGGTTCAGCAGTCCGTGTTTGTTTTCAAGGTTTATACAAACAGAAAGCTATTAGCCTATGAATATAAAAATTATCTTATGTAGTAGTGGCAAACGAACCATAAGACTGAAAATCGGAGACCAAACTCAAATGGGATTTAATATCCTTGTACACACAGCATTTTTGTTTGCTCTCCACTCTTTCTGAGTGTCTTTTTCAAAAAAAGTTTCTTGGCTTGGAAGCAGCCATTGAATTAAAGAGTGCGTAACAGCTCGATTTTTTCAATCCTTTGCATTAATTTCTTAGGAGTTTTTTATTTGCTTTTTTCAAATTCTTAGATATACTTACACCAATCTCTTATAATTTATTTAATTATTAAACCTTCTATTTATGGAAAATTTGTTCAAACAAATTGTTGCTTGGCATTTGGAAACGTTTCCTGATATTGTTGCCGAAAAGCAAAAAGAAAAATTGGATGAAGAAAGACAAGAATTTGCAATAGCAACCACGCCGCAAGAAAAACTTGATGAACTTGCTGATGTGTATATTGTGAATGCAGGGCTTTCTAGGTTTTATCCGGAGGAATCAATGCAAAACATCATTCAAATCAGAAAAGATTTACAAAGTTTAAACTTTACCTTTTTTGTTTTGAAGGGAGCCGTTGAAAAAAAACTGGAAGAAAACAAAAAAAGAACTTGGCATATTGCCGGAGGTGAGTATCCTCATGTAGGAGATGCTCAATAAAAGTTTCAAGGTTTCAGCATCGAAAGATACTGGAACCTTTTTTATTAGAATAAACAAAGGAGTGGAAATGAAGAGTTTTGGTGTGAAGTTATGGAGTAAAGATTTTGTGAAAAATCTTTCGTTTGCAAAAGAATGTATTGCAAATTTAGATAAAGGTTTATTCGATTATGTTGAACTTTTTGCTCTGCCAAATTCTTTTCAAGATACCAAAGATTTAGTGAAAGAACATCTTAATGGAAAAAAAGTTGTTATTCATGCACCACACTCTGTTTTTGGTTTGGATACGGGGAATCCTGAACGTTTAGAGCAAAATCTACAAGATTTGAAGTCTTCTCAAGAATTTGCAGATATGTTGGATGCAAAAATAATCATTTTACATACGGGGTATAATGAAGGTGAAAAATTTGTAGATGAAAGTGTTCGCCAGTTCAAAATAATTGATGATAGTAGAATTGCAGTTGAAAATTTGCCATCATATTGCACTGCTACTGGAAAGCTTCTTCATGGAACATCCCCACAAGAAATTAAAAAAGTAATAGAGGGAAGTGGATGTCAATTCTGTTTTGACTTTGCCCATGCTATTTGTGCTGCTAATGCTTATGGTCGTGATATCTGGGAAGATTTGGCAGGTTATGCCGCTCTCAAACCTTCAATGTATCATCTTTCAGATGGGAATTTTAATTCTGACAAAGACGAACATTTACATTATGGTGAAGGTAATTATGATTTGAAACGTCTAGTCAAAGAATTCACTTCTGAAAATGCTATCATCACTATGGAGACAGGCTATGGTGTGCCAACAGGTGCTGAGCCTTGGGTGAAGGATATTAATTATATTCGAAATTTAATTAGATAATCTAATCAACTAAGCTTTTTAGCTTTCACATAATGATTTGGATGTTTTTTAGTTTTTTTCCACTAGCTATTGTTTTTGATTGTATTTGCTTTCTATATGTATTAAAATATTAATATTATATATCAACAAGTTGTAGTGACTTATTATGAGTGATTCTTTTTATAATCAGGACGAAGAACTTCTTTTCGCTTTTATCAATAAAAATAAAACCGAAAGAGAAATTTTGTGTCTTGGATATAATAATTACCAAACAAAAATAGAGTCAGAAAGAATTTATAATCTTAGTCGTAGAAAATATGCGGTTGAGTTTTTGCGTTTGGCAGAAGACAAAGTTTCGGAATTTTCTCATCAAGATATCATCAAAATTCTTCAGGCTTTGACAGCTGCTG
Organism: Alphaproteobacteria bacterium; assembly: GCA_047975765.1. Classification (GTDB taxonomy): domain Bacteria; phylum Pseudomonadota; class Alphaproteobacteria; order RF32; family CAG-239; genus JAQWBS01. Next base: position 148,552 of record JBKEEF010000012.1, on the reverse strand, counting down.
GAGTTTCCACTCAAGATGTGAATAGCATTGAATATTGGTTTCAGATTCTTGAGGATGAAGTCACTAAACGAATTTCAAATTATATTCTCCTTAGTGAAAGAGGAGAAAGCTATGCAGCAAAGTCTCGCTCAACAAATTCAAAAAAATCTGAGACTGTGGTTTTCTCACATAGTGATGTGGGAAACTTTTTGGAAATGCTTCTCTTGATGAAAGATGTTCTTCAACAAAGAACTTTTTCAGAAGTTGAAGTTAAAGAAAAAAGACGAAATTCAGAAAAATTGAAATATGCCCTTATGGTTGAGAAAATTCTTCGTAAAGATTTGAAACCGGAAAAATCAAAAAAAGGTGCAAAAGAAAAAGAGAAGTCAAACTAAAAAAAGTCGTTCGATTCCCAAGAAGATAGATTTTGATGAATATCTTTAAATATAAAATAAAAAAAGAGCCCCAGTTTGAGGCTCTTTTTTTAGCAACTTATACCATTTCAGAAAGCTTGACGTAGTCAGTTTTTCCTGTTGCCATGAGTGGAATACTATCCAAAACATTAATCGTCTTAGGAATTGAAATTTCACTCACACCGTGTTCTTTGAAAAAGGCAACAATATCTTGTCTTTTAGCATCTTTATTTGTTGTAAACAAAATCAGTTGTTCGCCTTTCTTTTCATCAGGAACAGAGATAACAGCGTGTGCGAAGTCTTTCCAAATTTTGCTGATTTCTGTTTCCACAGCAGAAAGACTGACCATTTCTCCACCAACTTTAGCAAAACGTTTTGCACGTCCAACAATAGAGATAAAGCCGTCATTGATATCAACAATATCACCTGTGTCATACCAAACATCTTTTGTTGGTTGTAAAATACCTGGTTTGTCTGCAAGAAGATATCCTAACATTACATTTGGACCTTTAACAGAAAGTCTTTTACCAGTTTCAACACCGGGAACATTTTCAAGTTTAGAAGTAATGCTTGGCAGAAGTCTTCCTACAGTTCCTCTTCTGAAATTCATTGGTGTATTCACAGAAATCACAGGAGATGTTTCAGTCGCACCATAACCTTCAAAGATTCTCACACCAAAAGTGTCATACCAAGTTTTGAAAGTTTCATCTTTCACTTTTTCTGCACCAGCAACAGCAAAACGAATAGAGTGAAAGTCGTATGGGTGAGCCACTTTTGCATATCCTGTCAAGAAAGTATCCGTACCAAACATGATTGTTGAGTCTGTATCATAAACAAGCTCAGGGACAATGCGGTAGTGTAGAGGAGTTGGGTAGAGGAACACCTTCAAACCACTGAGGAGCGGAACCAAGACACCAGCAGTTAAACCAAAAGAGTGGAACATTGGCATTGCATTAAAGACACTATCTAAAACCCCAATTGGCATCACCGCAACAAGTTGGCATCTGTTTGCATTCAAGTTAATATGACTCAGAACAACACCTTTTGGCGTCCCTTCAGATCCTGAAGTGAATAAAACAGCTGCTGGTTCACTAGGGTCAACCTTGGACATATGCTTGAGTGGATTAAGTGCCTTGATAGCTCCAGAAATTTTATCACGAAGTGAGATATCTCTTGCTAAGTCTTCAAGATTTATAACTTTAATTCCTTCAGCCTCAATCTGTTCAACTGTTTCAGAAAGTTTAGCTTTTTTGATAAAAATTTTTGAAGTGTAAACCGTTTTGACATTTGCTGTTTTGCAACAAGTAATTAAACTTTTCACACCAGCGGAGAAGTTGAGCATTGCCGGAACACGACCATATACCTGAAGTCCAAACAAAGTCGAAACAGCAGCTACGGAGTTTGGCAATAAAACCCCAACATATTCACCTCTTGATGTTTGCTTTTTGAAAGCATCACCAAGAACAAAAATAGTTTGAATAAGTTTTTTGAAAGTGATTGGTTTTCTGTTTGAATCTTCAACAATAGGTTTATCTTTACCAACCAAATTGTATGCATCAACCAAGCTTGTGAAAAGTGTTTTGTTGTAGTCAAAAGTCTTAAATTTCATATCACACATCATATCATAGAGCTTTTTAGCCGCTTCAATTCTGCGTTTTTTACCACTGAGTTTTTCATCAACATTAAGTTTTTGAGGAGGTAAAATATTCATTATGATTTTGCACTTTGGACGTTTTTTGAACTTATCAGAAAACTTTGCAAAAATAGAATATTGTGAACCTTCAATACAAATTGGCAAAAGATTTGCACCAGTTTTGTCTGCAATCACAGCAGGTCCAGGATAAACCTTCATCAGACTTCCCGTTGTTGTGATTCTACCTTCAGGGAAAATAACAACTTTTTTGCCTTTCTTAACCTCTTCAATAATATGTTTTACACTCATTGGATTAGTTGGATCAAGCGTAACATATTTGCACAAGTTGATAAGGGGTTTAATCCACCAAACTTTAGCAACATAGGTGTTAATTGCAAAGAATACATTGTCAGGGAGGTGAACCCAAAGCAAAACAGCATCCAAGAAAGAAGTGTGGTTACAAATGACAACTGTTCTGCCGCGAATTTTCTTCAAATTTTCAATGCCTTTAACTTCAACTTTGTAGAAAATATTAACAATTTTCTTAGCAGCAGCTTTAGCAATTGGGGCAGGAAGAAGCCCACAAATGTAGAGTGCAACAAAAGCATTTGCAACGGCCATTGCTACAAAAATTCCCGCAATTCCAACTTTCAATGTGAGCAATAAAACACACATAATGGAACCAACAACCATAAACAAAGAGTTGATGATGTTGTTTGTAGCAATCACTCGTGAACGAATTTTTGAACTTGAAAGGGTTTGGAGTAATGCATTCAGTGGAACCATATAAACGCCACCACAAGCCGCTAACATAAATAAATCAATGGAAATTCTAATGCCTTTAACGGAGCTAATGAATTCTATGAGTGTTTGTTGTGCGTGGTCTGGATTGATGTGAAGACTAGCAAGTGCCAAGTCAGCTAAGAAAAGTGTCATCAAAACCGCACTAATTGGAACATATTTAGGTGTAATTTCACCTTTGAGTAAAGATTGGCAAACAATCGCCCCCACACCAACACCACATGAAAACAAAGTGAGCAACCAAGTATATACATTGCCATCAGCTTTCAAAACTTGGTCAGCATAGCTCGGAATTTGAGAAATGAGGGATGCGCCAATTAACCAAAACCATGAAATTCCTAAGATACAAAGAAAAATATCTCTCTTAATTGTTGCAAACTTCATATTTTCCCAAGTGGATTTCAAAAAATTGAGTTGCACTTTGGAAGTTGGATCAACAGCTTCAACTTTTGGAATGAAAAGACTGGCAATGAACCCTATAAGTGCAACAGACATAATCCAAATTGCAGTTGCTAGGAGTCCAGAGCTTTCACCAGACATAATCAAGCCACCGATAATAATTCCTTGGAGAATTGCTAAATAAGTACCAGCTTCAAAAAGTCCATTACCTGCAATGAGTTCATCTTTCTTCAAAATATCTGGAAGAATACTATATTTTGCAGGGCCAAAAAAAGCAGCCTGTGTTCCCATAAGAGTCAAAGAAATAAGCAAAATATATGGGTTATGGAAATAAAAACCTGTAATGGAACAAGCAGCAATGACAACTTCTAAAAATTTTGTGATTTTGAAGATAACATCTTTGCGAAATTTATCAGCCATTTCTCCTGCAATTGCTGAGAAAAGGAAGAAAGGGAGCATGAATAAACCAACTGCCATTGTGACAATGATTTGTTTATCACCTTCTGCGATTGTTGTGATTTTATATGTCACAAAACCAGACATTGCAGCACGGAATAAGTTGTCGTTGAAAGCGCCTAAAAATTGCGTAATGAAAACGGAAATGAAGGCTCTTTGTTTTAGAATTGATAAAATTTTACCCATTTTATACCTCTTGAAGTTTTGTGAACCAGTTTGCTAAAATCTCAGCAAGATCATTTTGTTTTTCTTGTGGAACAAGGTTGATGAGACTTTCAACTTCCTTGTTATATTCAGGCCAGACTAAGTCAATGAGTTCAACACCTTTAGGGGTGATGTTGACCAAATTTTCTCTTCTGTTGTTTTTGTTTTGTTTGACAACGAGCATTTTTTCTTTTGCCAGCTTGTCAATCAAACGCGTAATTCCTCCAGGGGTGACAATTAAGTGTTTGCTGATTTCCACTTGACTAATGCCTTCTTTTTCGGCATATAGATTGACCATAAGAAGAACATTAAATTGTGCTGTTGAAAGATTGTGGTTCGTCAAAATTTTGGAGATTCTCTTTTCGCAGATGTTATAAATAAGTGCCATAACATAGGCAATATTTTCATATTCTCTGCCTTTTTCTTCCAAAATTCCATATTGTCTAAAATCAGTCATCTTTTTTCTCCACATAATTTATGTTATAGTAATACAAAATAATTATTGACCTGTCAACTATTGTTTTGTAAATTATATACAGGTGTTAAATTTTGAGGATAAATAAATGACTGAAAATGATGAAAGGTTGATGAATATTGAGATGTCTCTTGCGAATTGTGAAAAAACAATTGAAGATCTCAATCAGGTGATTATTAAACAAGGAAAACTAATTGATGTTTTAGTAAAGCAAGGGAAATATATTGCTAGTGTTCTTGCAGATAATGAATTGAAGCCTCAAAGTGAGGAAACACCACCTCCACATTATTAAAAAAACACCTCCTAAAAAGAGGGTTTATCACTTAAAAACAAAAACTTAAAATAACTAAAAAAAACTCTTGTATAATCCAAGAATATTCACTATTCTTATGAAAATTAAAAATTCAGTTTAAGGGGAATAAATTATGACAGCACCATTGATGCCAAAAGCAACAGCGGTTTGGTTGGTTGAAAACACAACTTTGACATTTAGACAAATTGCCGTTTTTTGCGAACTTCATGAACTTGAAATTCAAGCGATTGCTGATGGCGACGTTGCTTATAATATCGTTGGTATTAGCCCAGTGATGAACGGTCAATTGAGCTTGGAAGAAATCAAAAGATGTGAAGCAGACCCAAGAACAAATTTGGAAGCTTCCCTTTTGGAAAGAAATGTTAAAGCGAAAAATGCAAAATCTAAAAAAGTTCTTTCTCCTTCACAAAGAGCAGACAAACCTGCAGCAATTTTGTGGGTTGTTAAGAACTATCCACAAATCATTGACTCTCAAATTTGCAAATTGATTGGAACAACAAAACCAACAATCGAAACAATTCGCAATGGTACATATAGAGATATGAATTATCTTCGTCCGAAAAATCCAGTTGCTGTTGGTCTTTGTAATGAAAAAGATTTGGAAAATGCTTTGACAATTTCTAAAACTTACACTGAGCCAAAAGCAAAAAAAGTCACAAAGAAAAAAGCAGCCCCAAAGAAGACAGCTGCAAAAAAAGTGGCTCCAAAGAAATAACAAAAAGCCCCGAGAAATCGGGGCTTTTTTTAGATTGTTTTTGCATAAATATTGCAGTCGTGAAATTCACCATAAGTATTTAGAAGTTTTTTCATGCAACCTTCAAATTCATATCCATTTCTAATGCATACATTATTTGAAGATGTGTTTGCAACATCGCAACGAATATAAATTCTGACTAAACCTTGTTCAAAAGCCAGCTTTTCTAAAGCTTGTAAAATCTGACTGATATAGCCTTTCCCATTTACATTTTGGCTTAGCCAATATCCAAATTCTGCATTTCTATTTTTATAATCTACAGCATGAAGGTCAATCATTCCTAAAAGTTTGTCATTTTTATCTGTGATGATATAGGCATAATTTATACCTTCATCCCATTGAGATATGAAAAAATCTGTTGTTTTCTCCACATCTTCAAGTGCGTTTGTGCCATCTACCCAAAAGAGATATTCTCTTAAGAAATTTCTGTTTTTATCAACGGCTTCAAACATTTCTTTGTTATATTTATGAATTCTGCGAACAGCAACGCAGTCTTTTGTTTCCACAATCTCGGGAAGATTTAGCTTATCTAGCATTAGCTTTCTCCTTAATATATGTATATTGGTGTTGGTTGGTATTTTGTTTGGCTTTTTGTTGCCAAATGATTGATTTAGTTTCTTTGTCCCAGATTCCGCCAACCATATTTTCTGAGACAAGGGTCATTTTGTTGAAGAGAATTTGTGGGTGCTTTAAGAGTTGCTCATTTATATTTAAAGCATATCCTTCCCCAGCAACAACTTTTTCCTCATGTTTTGTATCAAATGCTTTTTTCATATATAAAACCATAGCATCATCTTCAGGGTCCTTGGCAACTTTTGTGATTTTCATGCCATGCTTAAGTGCGTTGACCCAGCTTGAAGGATTTTCAACAGCAATTTGAATTAAAGCAGCTTTCTTTGCTTTGACTTCATCTAGTGTTTCAAATGTTTCCAACATTTTTTTCATCAAGCCATGTTTTCTGTAATGAGGGCTAACCAAAATTGTTTTATAAATGGCAACATCTTCATTGGCTAGTTGATCTTCATATTCACTCATCTCTCTCTCTTTGCCATTTTTAGGCATATAAAGTGTGGATTGCGCAATGAGATTGTCTTGATCAAAAACACCAAGTACATAGTTTTCTTCACTTTTGAGTGTTTTCATAAATTCTTGCTCAGACTTTTTGCAAATGAAATGTTGCTCATCAGGATGCAAGTTTTCAGTAATGGTCTTTTGAAGCGCCATAATGTCTTTAATATTTTGTTCTGTGAGCTTTTTAGCTTTAAGTTGTGTCATAATTTTATCATCTTTCAAAATTGGGCAAAAAAAGAGGCTTGAATTTTCAAACCTCTGCTACGATATTGTTGTCTTGTGAAAAAGGCACAAATTATCGTCGCAGATTATATCCACGAGTACGAAGGCGTCGGCCCAATTTAGTTAAAATGTTAAAATTTAATTCATTCATATTTAAAACCTCTGATAAAAATCTATCTTATTTTGAGTTTTTGTCAAACCTTTATTTTGGTAAATTGCCAAATTTTTTATCTACCTTGATTTTTTCATTGGAACTCATTTTTGCTAAATCTTGTTTAAGAAGCTGATTATCAGGAATATTACTTGTTTCTGCAATAATTTTTAGGTCACTAATATATTCATCATATTTCAGAGTGTAAAGAGGGGGGATATCAGAATTTTGAGCCAAAATCATTTCTGAAAACTTGTTGCTTTCAACGGGAGTTGGTGTTTCAACTGATTCTTTATTAACTTTTACAGTCTTTTCTGGTGCAGGAACATATTCTGTCTTTACCTCAATAACTTTTGTTTCTTCATCAGAAAAATCTTTAATTGCCTCTTTAAGATTGTTTTGAGTTGGATAATAAAATTCAGGAAGTTTCTCTTGTTTATCCAAAGCTGAATTTGGAATATAAACACTTGGTTTGATTTGTTTTCTAACATATCTTCCTTGCGCAAGTGCAAACGAGGAAATAAGTGTCAAAAAGATGAAAATGGATGTTGTAAAAATGCTTTTTTTCATTTATCTTAATATTCCTAGAGTGTTTAACGTTTTTTATATTGAATTCTATGACAAAAATTGTTTCAACATTTATATTTTTATCACTTTTTTGCATAAAATCAAATAGTGTTTTTGCAGAAGAAGTTTCTTGTGAAGATATTGTACCTCAACCAGAAATCAATTTTCAAACATCTTATGGAAATTTAGTCTATGACAGATCAAAAACTAAAGAAGAATTGACAGAAGTTGGTGGTGAATTTGGTGTGGTTGAAAAAGGACTTTTTGCAGCAGGACTGTCAACAGTTAAAATCAATTGGGAAATCTCGGTTGATACCATCAATAGAGTTTCAAATGAAGGGGGAGAAGTTTGTATTATCCCAATGAAACTCAATCTTTATATCGGTTATGAAGACCCTGTCATATATATATCAAAAGGGCTTCAAGAAAACACTTGTGAATATAATATGGTCTTAAGACATGAGCAGGCTCATCAGCAAATCAACGTAACAGCTCTGGAGCATTTTGTTGCTAAAATTAGAGATGTTCTTCCTGAGGTTTCTAAAGAGGTTGGTGCGGAAAAAACAACAAGTTTGAGAGAGCTTGTCGAGGTGAATAATAAAATCACCAAAGCATATATCGCTCAAATTGAACCAATGGTTAAAGTTTTCAAAGCAGAGCTAAAAAAAGAACAAAGCAAACTAGATAATATGGAAAACTACCAAATGGAGGGCGAAATTTGCAAAAAAGAAACCAAATAAAAAATATTTGGTCTCACTTTTAATTATCCTGCTCTTTTTTTACTTGGACACGCTTTTTCATAGTCTTTTAAGAAAGCAAAAATCCCTTTATAGGCATGATCAATATATTCTTTGTCTTTTGATGAATTGCTGTTATAGAAGAGGCGAACGGTTGTCATACCAGCTTCTTTTGCAAATTCCAGATTGGAATAACTGTCATCAACAAAGAGGCAATCTTTAGGGTCATGTTTGATTGCTACACATAAATCATGATAAATATCGCAGCTTTCATTTTTTTTGAAAGATCCAAAGTCTTCAACAGAATAGAATCTGTCTTTGAAAATTTCATAAAGACCAATTTTCTTGAGAATTTTTTCTGCTAAATCTCTACTGCTATATGTGAAGATATATTGTTCAACTTCGATCTTTGAAAGAAGCTCATATAGACCATCATAAGGAACGATTTCTTCGTATGGGACATTGTTATGGTAGGCATGATAGAAGTCTTCAATGCTAATGCCATGGTCTCGATAAAAAATCTCTCCACCATCACGATACTTTGCAAAAGATTCCTTCACTTTTTCTAGAGCAGTTTCAAAGTCAAGATCTAGCCCAAGCTCTTCAATGGAAACTTTTGCCATTGTTTCATCGAGTCTGTGTCCAAATTCTTCAGTGACTCTATAAAGCGTATTATCTAAATCCCAAATGATAACTTTTTTTTCAAACATATATAAATCCCTTATGTTTATGAGAATTGCAGTCCAACATCCAGTTTAACAAAAACTAGGTTCCTAAGTCAATATAAATTTAGTCTATCAATTTCAATTAGATATAGCGTTCCAAGGCATAGATTTCATTGACTTTCCAACCTTTTGAATCTTTATTTACAACATAAATGATATTACCATTGCAAAGACCAAACCAGAGGCCGTCACAAGTGCTTTCTGTTTGAACTTCAACGGTGGATGCATCAATAGGATGAATTTTCAAAACTTTATAATTCACATAAGTTGGGCGGCCAAGACTCTCGTCTTCCATGAAAACAAAGCGTGGGAGTCGTTTCTTGTCACAAAAATCAAGTTTTGGATTCACACTACATTTAACAGCTAAGTCAACAGCGCAAATTGCAGGGTCACCCTCACAATCAGCATTGAGTTCTTGAGTTTTGAATGAACGAACATTGCTATCAAACTTAACTTCAGGAACAAACTTATTTTCATTGACATAAGCCACTGGTTTTTCTTCGGCAGCTTTCTCGGATTCATTCATTGGTGCCTGAGGGAATATTTCGATTTTATAGTGCTTTTGAAAGAAAAATCCTGCTACTGCTAAAATAATCACAATTAATAAAGTTTTTTTCATTATAAACTCCTTGTTTTTTTATAAATTTTCGCCAGCACAAAAGCCACTTGCCCAAGCCCATTGGAGGTTATATCCTCCTAATTGTCCTGCAACATCTAGCACTTCCCCAATAAAATACAAGCCTTTTATTTTCTTTGACTCAAAAGTTTTTGTATCAATTTCATCTGTGTCGACCCCACCTGCGGTGACTTCTGCTAATTTGAAGCCTTGTGTGCCAATCGGTGTGAAAGTGAATTGATTGACTTTTTGAGATATTTCTTTGAGTTGTTTATTGGATGTTTCTGAAATGAATATATCTCTTTCCTCAACAAGAAATTCGACAAATCTTTCAGGAAAAAATTGCTTGAGAATTGAACTGATTTTTTTCTTCTTTGCAGTTTCTCTTTGTTGTTTTAAGAATTCAAACAAATCTGTTTCAGGTAAAAAGTTCAAACGAACAGGCATATCTTTGAGCCAATAGAGAGATGCTTGAAGGATCGCTGGTCCAGAAATTCCGAAGTGTGTAAATAAGATGTTGTTTCTAAATTTTCTATCATCACATTCCACGAGACAATCTAAAGCAATTCCTTTGAGTTTGATGGTTTTTTTCATCAGTTCATTATCTAAGTTAAAAGGTACAAGTGCAGGGCGGTATGGAATGATTTTCAGGCCGAATTGTTTTGCAATACGATATCCCAAATCTCCTGCTCCAATATTTTGATAGGACATTCCTCCTGTGGCAATGACAAGTGATTTAGCTTCAAAAAGGTCAATCTTTGTTCTAATTTTGAAGATGCCATCACTTTTTTCAACAGTTTCAATTTCAATTCCATAGAATGTTTTTGCTTTTTCAGCTTCTTTGATAAGTGCATCAATAATATCTTGTGAAGAAGTTTTTGTGAAAAGTTGCCCTAGTTCTTTTTCGGCAAAAGGAATGTGATGTTTTTGCATGAGAGAAATTATTTTTTGAGGTGAAAATATTTGCAAAGCATGTTTAACAAAATCACCTTTTGAACATAAATATTTTTCAGGAGCTGTATTTAGGTTTGTAAAATTGCATCTTCCACCACCAGATATTTTCACTTTCTTCAATGGTTGAAGGTTATGTTCCAGAATAGCCACTGTTTTGCCAAGCTTTAAAGCTTGAGCAGCACAGGAAAATCCGGAAGCTCCTCCTCCGATAATGACAACATCAAATTTTTTCATATTTCAATTTATAGAATTTAAAAAAGAAAAAAGGAAGAGAAATTCTCTTCCTTTTATGAATTCCATTCGCTTAGAATGAATATTTAAGACCAACTGAATATTCTGCGAAGTGGTTAATGTGATAAAGCTGATCTGTTTGGATTTGACGATAAAGAGCTCTAACTGCGAGTTTTTCGTTGATATCATACTGAATACCAGTACCAAAACGGAAGCCATATCCATTGTCATGCGCTTTAGATGTTGTGTGAGTTTTAGAGGTTAATTTATAGAACCCAAAACCTGTTGTACCAATCAAACTGAAGTTTGTGTGAACACCAAGTGTTTCAGTTTAATAGGGAGGTAGCCATACAAGTCTAAACCATAAGCTTGGAATTTATTATTATATTTGTTTCCAGCTTCGCTTTTTTTGTATTTGTCTGAATATTGGTAGAATAATTCTGTACCAAAATATTTGCTGTAATCTGTACCAACGTTGATTTTACCAGAGTTAAAATATGGTCTAGCCGTATTTTTAACAGATGTCGTTGTATATGAATAGTCAAAACCAACATAAGGTTTGAAATTATGCTCAAAATTTGGAGCTGCTTTTGCATCAGCAGACAAAGCAAGAGCGGAAACAGCAACCATCAAAGCGCCAATAGTCTTTTTCATAATTATTACTCCTTAAAAGTTAATATCTTAAAGTTAACAAGACATAATATAAGACCTGATTTTGGTTTTTAAAGAAACCTTTTAGAAAAAAATAGTTATAACAGAATAATTAAAAAAAACATAATATTATTGTTTTGCTAATAAATTAATGCTACTCTTGGCTAAATTATGGAAAATAAAGAATTTATTGTTTTTATTGAGGATAGCATGATTAAGCATAAAAAGATAAATGAGCTTGGTAGAACAATGTTGGAAACAATTTTAGTTCTCTCTGTTATTTCTGTTATTGCAATTTCACTTATGTCTGCAGTGAATGGTGCCTACAAAAAATATAAAATTAGTAAGGTCATCCAACAAGTTAGCGAAATTAGAAAGAGGATTTCAGCAAGATATTTGGCTGTAGGGTCCTATTCTGGGATAACTAATCAGGCGTTGATAGATGATAAAGTCGTACCGACAGAAATGGTGTCTGGTGGCAAGTTTTATCATGCTTTTGGTGGTGAGATGAAAATCTCAGGAACCAATGCTTATTATGTTTTGACAATTACAAATCTTCCCAAGGTTGTTTGCACTGACTTGGCAACAATGGATTGGCGTGTGGATGAAACAACTACACTTGTGTCAATTGCTGTTGCAGGAACAACAGGTGCTTCAGGAACAACATATGGATGGAGCCAAACGGCTGCACAAAATACACTTCCACTTCAGATAAATGAAGCAATGGCAAAGTGTTCAACTGAAAATACAAATAAACTTGTTCTGACTTTTGAGTAAATGAAATGTTTGTGAAAGAAATCAATAAATCAACAGATGTTGCTACTGGAAAAGTTAAAAAATCTTCAGGTGGAGAAGGTTTTTCATCTTATTTAACAGGTGTTGAGAAAAAAGAAGGCATTTCTGTGACAGCTAAATCTTCAGGATTAGCTATGAATGAAGCTCTTTTTGCGACTCAAATGGTGGGTGAAGAAGAAGAGAAAGAAAAAAAGAAAAAGCTAATAAAAAGAGCAAATACATTGCTTGAAAAATTGGAAAACATTAGAGATGCTTTGTTGGATGGCTATATTTCAAGAGATAAACTTGTAGAGATTTCAAGGTTTGTCAAAGAGCAAAAAACAAGCACGTCAGATGATAGATTATTGGAGATTGTTGAAGAAATAGAGCTGAGAGTTGAGGTGGAACTCGCCAAATTGATGAAATAGCTTAATAAGTACGTTTTTTTGCTTGCAGTTAATGAGGTAAATGTTTATTTTTTCATAAATCATTTTATTAATTTTTATAAATTTAAGGAGAGAGGCATGAGCGTAGCAATTATTCTTCCACCAGATTATCAACCATCGGAAGATGAAGAATATATGAACGAAACTCATTTAGAGTATTTTCGTCAAAAGCTTGAAAATTGGAAAAAATCTTTGCTTAATCAATCTAAAGACACATTAGATGATTTACGTCAGGGTGGTCTAAATCAACCAGACCCGAATGATAGAGCCTCTGTCGAAACAGATAAAGCTTTGGAACTCAGAACAAGAGATAGAGCAAGAAAACTCATTTCTAAAATTGACTCTGCTCTGAAAAGAATTGAAGAAGGTGAATATGGTTTTTGCGAAGATACTGGCGAACCTATTGGTTTGGCAAGACTTGAAGCAAGACCGGTTGCAACACTCTCTTTGGAAGCTCAAGAACGTCATGAAAGAATGGAAAAAACTTATGACGATGAGGTTATGAAGATATAGGATATGCCAGTCAAAGACTTTATATTAGCCTCAGGCTCTCCTCAGAGAAAGCATCTTCTTGAACAAATAGGATATGCTCCAAAAAAAATTGACCCTGCAGATATCGATGAAAGCGTCAAAAAGGGGGAGGCTGCAACGGCTTATGTGAAACGAATGTCTATTGAGAAAGCTTTGAAAATTTCTCAAAAAAATCCAAATGAAGTGGTTCTGGGAAGCGATACAATTGTTGTCGTTGGTAGAACCATTCTTCATAAATCAAAAAACGATGAAGAGCAAACTAAGGTGATGGAGCTTCTTTCAGGAAAAGCCCATAAAGTTATAACTTCAGTTTGTGTTATTGATAAAAGTGGAAAGCCGTCTGTTCGAGTTGTTGCAACTAGAATTTTGATGAAAAAACTCTCACAACAGGAAATTTTAGATTATGTTGCAACACACGAATGGGTAGGTGCTGTTGGGTATAAAGTTGAGGGGTGCTTAGCTGCTTTCGTGAAAAAAATTATTGGTTCATATTCCGGTGTTGTGGGTTTGCCCCTCTTTGAAGCCAGAAATCTGTTAATTGGAGCAGGAGTAAAATAAATGATTGATACTTTAGTATTTGAGAAAAAAGATAGTCTTTCAGCAATAGCTTGTCTTATAGACGGAGATATGCGTGAGCTTGAATTTAGTGACAGTAAGAGGGTATCTGAAGGTGATGTTTACCTTGGTAGATTGACGCATAAATTGGAACTTGCGAATGGAAAAATTGGCTTTTTTGTTGACATTAAAGATGATAAAGATGCTTTCTTAAACTTGGAAGAGCAAGGAATTGAAGAAAAGAACTTAACCGAAGGTCAGAGTCTAATTGTTCAAGTTTTACAAGAAGCAAGAGAAGAAAAAGGAGCTAAAGTTGCTCGCGGTATCAAACTTGCTGGAAAATATTTGGTTTATTCACCATATTCCATGGGCGTTTTTGTGTCTTCAAAAATCAAAGAACATGAAAATGCTTCTGAATATAAAGATTTTGTTGTGGAGCATACCACTGGGCAAGAAGGTTGGGTTTTGAGAACTTCTAGTGTTGAAGCTCCTTTAGAAGACTTGAAAGAAGAAATGGCTGAGCTTCGTGCTATTTATGAAGATATCAGAAACAAGGCAAAGAAAAACAAAGCACCTTATCTTCTCTATTCCAAAGGAAATGTTCTTTTTTCATATATTGAGGCATATAAAAAATCTTTAAAAAAGATTGTTGTTAATTCACACAATGTTGAAAAAGAGATTCAAGAAACTTATGGTGATGAGTTTGAAGTTGAATATCAAGCAGAGCCTTTTGAGGAATATGGTATTGAAGAAGCAATTAATGATGCTTTGATGAAAGAAGTGAGACTCAAAAATGGTGGTAGAATTACAATCGAAGAGACCAAAGCATGTGTGGCTATTGATGTGGATAGTGGAGATGATAGGGGAAATGGTTCAATTTCTCGTCTGAATGCTGATGCAGCTATTGAAATAGCTAAACAAATTCGACTTCGTAATCTTTCAGGAAAAATCATTATCGACTTCGCTGGTTCATCAGATTATAAATATTTGAAACCTGTACTGGATGTTTTGGCGGAAGAAATGAAGAGAGACTCTAATATGGGATATTTGGTTGGTTTGAGTAGAGCTGGAAATGTTGAAATTTTGCGTAGCCGTCGTCGTCCAAGTTTGAGAGATTTACTCACAGCTGAGTGCGAAACTTGTCAGGGAACAGGAAGATTTTGTGAATAATGAGTAGATGTCCAATTTGCAGTAAAGAGCTTTCTGAAGAAAAATATAAACCTTTTTGCTCAAAAAGATGTGCCGATATAGATCTTGGAAATTGGTTTGGTGAAAAATATGCTGTTCCTGCGGTCGAACTTGATGATACTCAAGTTGAAGAATTAGAAAAAGCGCTTACTTATTCTGACGAAGAATACTAACTAAAGTTAGGATATCTGAGATTTATTTTTACAACCTAATTTGGTATGATTCGCCATAATTTTTTAGTATGGAGAAGATTCTGATGAGTAAACCTGTTTCTACAAATAAGATTAAAACATTTTTTAGTATGTTATTTTCTAAAGTTAATTTAGTTCATTTCTTTAAATCCGATTTTAAGGGAATTTTCTTGAACCACAAAAAGAAAATCTTGTCGATTTTTATCTTTTTGGTTGTAGCGATCACAGGAATTGTTTATTATCTCCTTTCTCCAAAAGCCTATATGGTTTCAGAAACAGCTGAAAAAACAGTCATTGATTATGGTTATGTAAGAGAACCTGATAATTCATATATCTCATCTTCAAAAGTCACTCCAAACTTTGTAAAAATTTCTTTTCCATATTCCGTTGCAAAATCAGAACTTGTTTATAATGTTGTATCACAAGGGGCGACAATCTTTCCTGATATTCGTGGTGAATGGCGTTGGATTGACGATAGGAATTTGGCTTTTACTCCTGAGAAAGATTGGATTCCTAACACAAAATATTCTGTCTCATTGAGCGATGATATTTTCAGTCCAAATGTTGAAGTTAAAAAAGGTGCTAAAGAATTTTCTTTCAGTTCTCCAAACTTCGTAGCAAGATCACAAAGTTCAGAATTTTATGAAGATCCTCGTGATGTTAAAATCAAACAAGTTGTTGCAACATTCAGTTTCAACTATCCTGTCGATGTTGAATCTGTCAAAGATAGTATCTCAATCAAAACACATAGTGGAGATAAATATGACTTCACTTACAAACTAGAAAACAATAATAGCAAACTTCATGTTTTATCTTCTCCTGTAAAAATTAAAAAAGACGAAGATTTTGCAGAAATTATGCTTTCTGGTGTTAAAAATGCATATAATCAAGAAAAAATCAAAGACAGTGTGAAAGTAAAAGTGAAAATTCCAAGTTCATCAACTTTCTTCAAGCTCAATTCGGTTTCAAGTCAAATTATTAGAAACGAACTAAAAAATAATGAGCCAGAGCAAGTTTTATTTGTTAGTTTTTCAACATCTGTTGATCCAAAAGAATTTTCACAATATGTAAATTTCTACCAATATAATGACTATTGCAGTAAAATTGAATCTAAGGTCAAGAAAGCTGGTCTACCATCTAGTGTGGCTGGTGTAACATCTCTTGATGTTGTTCCTTTGGCAACAGAAGCTGGTAAGGTTCATATGTTTAAATATGATATTCCGAAAAGAAATGCTTGTGTCATCACATATATCAAAAAAGGGTTAGGCTCTGTTGATGGATTTATTTTCTCAGATGATCAGATAAGAATGACAAGTTCTTCAAACTATCCAATGGAAGCGAGCATTGCTTTTCAAGGTTCAATCCTTTCATTGAATGGTGATAAGACTTTGACGCTTTCTTCACAAGGAATTGACACAATTAATGTTGAAGTAGCAAGAATTGAAAGCAATGATTTGAATCACCTTATTAGTCAAACATCAGGTGATTTTACCAATCCATATTTCAGAAATTATAATTTTACAGAAGAAAATATTTCTGAAATCTTTAGAAAAAAACTCACAATCAATACGCAACATCCTGCAAAACAAGATTATTCTTCAGTTAACTTGAATGAATATTTCAAGTCTAAACGTGGAACATTCATTGTTAAAGTGAGAGGAAATTATCAAAATTCTTATAATACATCAGAAGATAGAAGACTGATTGTGATTACAGATTTAGCAATTATGGTCAAAGATAATTTGAACAAATCTCATGATGTCTTCATTTCAAGTTTTTCTGAAGGACGCCCTGTTGCTGATGCAAAAGTTGAAGTGCTTGGCAAAAATGGTGTGGCTATTTTAACTGCTTATACAAATTCTGCAGGAATGGCAAAAATTCCAAATTTTGATGATTTTAGAGCAGAGAAATCTCCAACAGTTTATGTTGTGACTAAGGGAAGTGATATTTCTTTTATGCCTGTGAATAGAGGTGATAGAAAACTTGATTTATCTACGTTTGATGTCGGTGGTGTTTATGACAGTACCAATAAAAAAGAAATGAAAGCCTATGGTTTTTCAGATCGTGGAATTTACAGACCTAATGAAAAAGCTTCATTTGGTGTTATGCTTCGAAATGTTGATCTTTTAGCACCAAAGAAATTCCCTCTATCTGTGAGTGTGATGAACTCTCAAGGAGATGAGGTTGCTTCCAAAAAAATTATCACAGACGAGTTTGGCTTTGCTGATTATGAATATAAAATTCCTGCATCAGCAAAAATTGGCGATTATCGCTTGACCGTTCATGATGTGAGTGGAAGCTACAAAAACTATCTTACAGATGTGAGTTTCAGAGTTGAAGAATTTCAGCCAGATACAATGAAAATCAAATTAGCACTTGAAGGTGTTAAGAAAAAAGGTTGGTACATTGAAAAAGAAATTAAAGGTAATGTATTGTTACAAAACCTTTATGGAAACCCTTCTATTGACCATAATGTAAAGGCAAACTTCAATTTGTATCCAGCAAGTTTTTCTTTCCAAGAATTTAAAGGATATAATTTCAAAGATCCAAAAATTTCTGGTGCAACAAGATATTATAATGAGGTTCTTTCTGAGCAAACAACAGATAAAGAAGGAAAAACAGAATTCAAAGTGGATTTGGATAAGTTTTCTCGTGGAACATATAATTTTACACTAAATGTTGAAGGCTTTGAACTTGAAGGTGGACGTAGCGTTTATACATCTGAATCGGCTCTTGTTTCTCCAGCAACTTATATTGTTGGATATAAGGGAGATGGAGCTTTATATAATATTTCTAAAAATGCTGAAAGAAGCATCAATTTTATTGCGATTGATAACAATTTGAATAAAATTGCCAAAGAAGATTTATCTTTGAAATTGGTTCAAATTAAATATGTTCCAAGCTTGGTCGAAATGCCAAACGGAACTTATAAATATATGCAAATTGAAAAAGAAGATGTATTGAATACAAGCAAAATTTCTATTCCTGCAACAGGCAATAACTATGTGATTGACACAAAAACATCTGGTAAGTTTTATGTTGAAATTGCAGATAAGGAAGGTGTTGTGCTTTCAAAAGTCTCCTATGATATTGCAGGTGGTGGAAACACAGACTTTATGCTTGATAAAGACGCAAACTTGAAAGTTACTTTAGATAAAAAACAATATAATAATGGCGATATGATTTCGATGAAAATTGTTGCTCCATACGAAGGTTATGGCTTGATTACAATTGAAAGAGATGAAGTATATAGCTATAAATGGTTTAAGACATCAAGCAAAACAACAACAGAAGAAATTCGCTTACCTTATACTGTTGAAGGAAATGCTTATATCAATGTAGCTTTTGTCAGAGATGCAAATTCAAGAGAAATCTTTATGTCTCCTTTGGCATATTCCGTTGTTCCTTTTGAAATTAATAAGGACAAAAGAGACATCAAAATTGAGCTTGATGTTCCTGAAGTTGTCAAACCAGGAGATGAATTGGTTGTTAAATATAAGACTGCAAAGGCAGGAAAAATCATTGTCTATGGTGTGAATGAAGGCATTTTGCAGGTGGCAAAATATCAAACACCAGATCCTTTGTCAGAGTTCATCAAGAAAAAGGCTTTACGTGTTTCAAGTTCTCAAATTATGGATTTGATTATGCCAGATATGAAGTTACTACAACTTTATAAGGCAACGGGTGGTGATGATGAATATTCAGCAGATGAACTCTTGGCTCAGCAAAATCCATTCGCTAGAAAGCAGAATGAAGTTGTGGCTTTCTGGAGTGGAGTTATCGATACATCCACAGATGTTCAGGAATATAAATATAAGGTTCCAGCAATCTTCAATGGTCAAATTCGTGTGATGGCGGTTGCTGTTTCCGAAGAAGCTATGGGAAGTGCTCAGAAATCGACTTATATTCGTGGAGATTTTGCTTTGGTTCCAAGTGGTCCATTTAATGTTTCACCTAAAGATGAATTTGAAGTGGGCGTGAGTATTGCTAACTTGGTTGAAAATTCAGGTAAAGGTTATGAAGTTAAAGTAACTTTGGATATTGAAGGTGGGCTTGAAGTTGCTGGTGAAAAAGTTCAGACCCTTAGAATTGATGAAAATGGTGAAAAAAGTGTGAAATACCAAATCAAGGCACTAGAACAGCTTGGTTCATCAACACTTACATACAAGGTTGAGGCAGTGAGTGATGCGTCCAAGAACTTTGAAATGCCATATCATATTGGAGTCAGACCATCTAGTCCATATATCACAAAACTTATGATGGGATATGAGCCTTCAAAATTGAAATTGAAAAACTTTGTGACACCAATGTTTGAGGAATATCGCAATCAAGAAGCAATTGCTTCAACTTCTCCACTTGTGTTGAGCGAAGGTCTTATTGCATTCTTGGATAAGTTCCCTCATGCTTGCACAGAGCAAACTATCAGTAAAATTTATCCAACTATGGACATTTTCTTCAAATATCCAGAATTGGTTAAGGGGATTGATGTCTATGCTTTGTATGATGATACCATCTCAAAATTGATGGAACGTCAAAAGTCTAATGGTGGTTTCTCAGCTTGGAGCGGAAGTTGGTCTTCAGTTGATGAATATGCTTCTCTTTATGCACTAGACTTTATGTTGTTTGCTAAAAACAAAGGCTTTAATGTTCCGAATTCACTTTTGAATAAGTCAATCACTTATGCAAAATCAGTTGCAGGAAGAGATCCTAATGGTTTGGGAGATACAAAAGTTGCTTATGCAATTTATCTTCTCACTAAAAATGGTGAAGTTACAACAAACTATTTGATTAATATTGAGAAATATTATGAAGAGTTGAACAAACCAAAAGGTGATAATTGGAAAGATGCGCTCAAATTTGCAGTGAGTTCTAAAGATGACTGGAAATCTAAAATCAGTGCAACATACATGGCAGCAAGTTATCAAATGTTGAAAAATGAACCAAAAGCACGAGGCTTAATCGGAGCATATAAGTTCAAAGACAACGGAGATACAACAAATGCAATGTATATTGATTTGATGTCTAAATATTTCCCTGAAGATTTGGCTGAAATTGATGCAACAGCTGTGAAAACTTTGTTGAAACCGCTTAAAGAACAAAGATATAATACAAATTCAGCAGCTTTCTCACTATTAGCATTGAGCAATTATAAGTTTGATAAAAAAGCAGATAAAAAAATTGATTTTGTTGGAAAATCTTCAACATATAAAACTTTTGCAAGAACAGAGCTTTCTAGTGAAGACAAAACATTTGAAGCAATTTCTCCAAATCCTTTCTTCTATGTGATTGAAGAACAAGGTTTTGCTAAAGAAAGTGCTCAAAAAGCAGCAAGTAATTTCATTGAAGTGACCAAAGAATATATCAATGAGAAAGGCTCAGCTGTTTCTAAAGCAAATGTTGGTGACAAGTTAACTGTTCGCATCAGATTCAAAGCAACAGGTGGCAGAGATTATATTAACGATGTGGCAATTGTTGATTTGATGCCAGGATGCTTTGAAATTGAAAGTGGCTCTATTGAAACCAATGCTTCACTTGACTATAAAGAAGAGAGAGAAGACAGAGCTTTAATCTATGTGACAGCTTCAAGCGAAATGAGTGAAGCAACATATAATGTTAAAGTCATTGCAAAAGGAAAATTTGTTGCACCGGCGACTTATGTAGAGGCATTATATGACACAGATGTTAGAGCGAATACGAAAGCAAGCACTTTCACTGTTCAAGAATAAGTTTTTTAGGATAGTTCTATGTATAGCAATGGGTTTTGCATTGCTATACATTGTTCTTCCTAAGCCTCGACTTCTTGAAAAATATAGCTATTCTTCTGCTGTTTATGATCGAAATAATAAGCTTTTAAAAATTGGCTTAAGTCTAGACGATAAATATCGTCTCTTTGTTCCAATCGAAGAAATCCCCGCAGATTTACAGAACGCATTGATTCTTTATGAGGATAATTGGTTTTATGCTCATGCAGGATTTAATCCTTTAAGTATTTTCAGAGCTGTTTTTGATATGGCGAAAGGAAGCCGTGTTCAAGGGGCTTCAACAATTACTATGCAACTTGCAAGAATTGTTTATCATATTGATAGCACCACCATTTTTGGAAAAATTGAACAAATTTTGAGAGCGGTTCAAATTGAAATGTTCTATTCTAAAAAAGATATTCTTGAAGCTTATTTTAATTTAGCTCCTTATGGCGGAAATATTGAAGGAATTGGAGCCGCAAGCATTATCTATTTTGATACAAGAGCTCAGAACCTCAATTTGCAACAATCAATGTCATTAGCTGTTATTCCACAAAATCCTAGCAAAAGAAATTTAGGTAGAAAAAAAGGCGTTGAAGAAGTTGTGAAAGCTGTTTCAAGGTTGAAAGAAATATGGTTTTTGAAGTTTGGTGACAAGGAGAAAAATAATCTCAATTTACCTTTATTTGCCCAAAAGAAAATTCCAAGCTTTGCGCCTCATTTTGTTAGAAATTTACAAAATCAATATTATGGAGAAATTTTTTCAACTTTGGATTTAGGTTTGCAAAATTCTCTTGAAGAAATTTTGGTGAAATATGTTGAACAAAACGAAACCAAAGGAGTTTATAATGCTGCAGCAGTCATTATGAATCATAAAACGAATGAAATTTTGGCTTATGTTGGATCTAAGGATTTTTGGAATGCTCAAATACAAGGGCAGGTGGATGGTCTTAGAGCTTATCGTTCGCCAGGTTCAACATTGAAACCTTTTATCTACGCACTGGCTTTGCAACAAGGTATCATTCATCCAATGTCAATGCTCAAAGATGTGCCTAAAAACTATAGCTTTTACACGCCAGAAAACTTCGATAGAGGATATCTTGGTCTGGTTAATGCAACATCAGCACTCAATTTGAGTCGAAATTTACCAGTTATTGATTTGATGAGTCAAATTGAAAAAGATTCATTTTATAAGTTTTTGCAAAAAAGTGGTGTTCAAAATATGAAAAGTCCTGATTATTATGGGCTTGGATTGGCACTTGGTGCTTTTGAGCTTTCCCCATTAGATATTGCTAAAACCTTTTCTACTTTAGCAAATTTGGGAAAAAGTTGTGATTTGAATTTTGTGAAAGGTAGTCCGACCTGCGAACCACAACAACTTCTTTCTTCTGAGGCTTCTTTTATGACGCTAGATATGCTTTCAAAAGCACCTGAACCAGACAGAGTTAAAGTGCAGTTTGCTAAGGCAAGAGCCAAAGAATATTTAGTTTATTGGAAAACTGGAACTTCTTATGGTTATAAAGATGCTTGGACAGCAGGTATTGCTGGAGATTATGTGATTGTGGTTTGGGTTGGAAATTTTGACAGCACTTCGAATAATCATTTTGTGGGCAGAACAGCTGCTGCTCCATTGTTCTTTAGAATTGTTAGAATGCTTGGAAAAACTCAAAAACTAGAAGATATTAAGCCTTATGGTTTAAAGCTCTCTAAAGTTGATGTTTGTACAGAAACGGGAGATATAGATAATGGAAATTGCAAAAACACTAAAAAGTCATATTTCATTTCTGGTGTCACAAGTATAAAGCTCTCAAATATCACAAGGCAAATTCCTGTGGATATTGCCACAGGCAAAAGAGCGTGTAAACACACTCCACCAACGACTAGAATGGAAACTTATAATTTCTGGCCTTCAAATGTTTTGAAAATTTATGAACAGGCAGGTATTAGCAAAAAAGGACCGCCAGATTTTCTTGAAGACTGTGATGAAATTGGTATCTTCAATCAGGGAAAGCCTCCTATCATTCAATATCCAACCAATGAAAGCACCTATATTGTCCGTTCTCATCAATTGGCTGACGAAAAAATTATTCTTAAAGGAAGTATGGATTCAGATGCGACCACGCTTTTTTGGTATGCTAATGGAAAGCTTATTGGAAGTAGCAAAGCAGAAGAAACATTAGAAATGAAAACAGAAGTTGGTGAAATTGAAATTATAGCGACCGACAATCTTGGGCGTAGTGCAAAATCTATTATAAAGATCAAACTTATAGACTAATAGGTATATATTCTTTTAGGTAGTATATTCAAAATAACTAACTCTCTTTGCTAGATACCATAGAAGGATAGCTTTGGGTTATGATGAATTATCGCAACTTTTTAAGAAAGCACACAAGAAATGAAATATATAAATAAGTGCTTGTAAAATAGGTGAAATTCAAATATGCTTCCAGCTAGGCAGAGTGTTTTTCTGCTCAGGGCTTCGAAAACCCTTAAAATAAGGCTGGTCGTTGTGCATGCGACCTAAAAAAAGTTGCCGATTTCTGTCTTTATGGGCGGATGTCGGTGAATAAGGCTTTGCCAAATAAGCCGAGCCGTCCAGCTTTATACGGTTTTCGAACATCCGCCCGCCTCTTGATATTGGTGGGTTTTTTTTGAATAAAAAATTTGGATGTTCGAGAGTTTTTTAAAAATGTTGTCATGTGCATTTTTAGTAAAACTGCCAAAATTATTATAGTTCCTTAAATGGATGTCCCGATTTTTTCATGTATCGGGGCATCTTTTTTGCCTGTGTAAAAAAATAAATAAAATATTTAAACTATATAAAAATTGATATAGATTTAGTTGTAACTGTTAGGGAACATATAATGAAAAAATTATGTATCATACAAGACGGTAAGAGATTAGATAAGGAACTTTTTTAAGTTTTTTAAGGCTACTGAAAATTCAGTAGCCTTTTTTCATGATTATTTTGAAAATTTTTATAACCTTGAAGTGACAATCCGGATTTGCCACTTGATATACTATTGATGAAATATTATTCGCGATTTTTTTTAATTTGAATTTGTATCAAGAGGAAAATAAAAATGAGCGAAAAAAAAGAAAGTTAGCGATGTCGAAGCAAAAGAGGATAAACTAAGAGAAAAATTAAAAGATGAGCTAGCAAAATATGATGGAAAAATAGGACTAGGAGCTAGCGAAAAAAAAGTATATGAAAACAAAATCAAACACTATGCACAAATGTTGCAGGATGTTCACGATGAACTATACCATGCACAAAACTTGAGAGAAGAAATCTTTCATTTGAGCGAGGAGCCGTTCAACCTTCCAGAATGGTCAGAAGTTGGACAAGATGAAGCTCTTGTGACTGGGTTGCCAAATATTCCTGTCTTGCTCACAAGTGATATTCACTATGGCGAAGTTGTGGACCCTGTTGAAATAGATGGTGTCAATTGCAATGTTGAAGTTGCGAATAAGAGAATTGAGCGTTTAACGAATAATACAATTCTCAAACTTCGTGGTAAGGGAGGCAAAAAAGCACCTGGAATTGTCATCTGCCGTCTGGGAGATACTGTTTCAGGAGACATTCATAATGAGCTAGATAAGACAAATGCTCTGGGTCCAATTGCAGCAGCCGTTGAATGTGCTAAGCAGGAATGCAGAATGATTGAAACTTTTCGCAAAGAGTTCAAAAATGTTTGGATAGTCTCTGTTCCTGGAAATCATGGAAGAACAACCAAAAAACCGGAATCTAAAAATTTTGTTGAAACAAGTTATGATTCAATTTCAACAATGTTCATTGAAAAACATTTTGAAAAAGCAAAGAATGTCAGTTTTCTAACTCCAAAATCAGGGGAAGCTTTCTTCCCAGTTTATGGAACAAATTTCTTAGCAATTCATGGTGACAGAATAGGAGCAAAAGGCGGAACAGGTTTCATTGGTGTAAGTGCAACAATTGCAAAAGGGCAATATAAAACACGTCAGAAATATGCACAGGAAGGTAAATATATTGATTGGGTTTTGATGGGGCATTTCCATAGACATTTGAAACTAGAACATACTATTGTCAATTCGAATATGCCTGGTTATAATCAGTATGCCAGAGACTTGAAATTGGAAGCTGAATATCCAAGCCAAACATTGTTTATGGTGCATCCAAGACTAGGTGTTGTTGATGTGAGCGAAATTTATGTTAGCCATAGAGAAGAAATGAAAGAAGATATGGCAATCTTTAAAAAGACAAAGGCTCACGAACCTGCGCAAAAATATGTTCAGCCAAGCTTTATAAAATTTGGAAAAGGCAGAAACGGCGGACGTTGAAAATTTTAGAAAATTATTAATTTAAATTATTTTGATATGAAAAAAATGAATACCAAAATAGCAATTTGCTATGATTTTGACGGAACTTTATCTTCAGGCTATATGCAGGAGTTCTCTTTCTTTCCCAAATTTGGGATTAATCCTCAAGAATTTTGGAAAGAGAACAATGATTTTGCAAAGAAACATAATATGGACAGTATCATTTCCTATATGTATCTTATGCTTGAAGAGGTAAAACAAAGAGGACTTTCATTGACCCAAGAGGATATGATTGATTTTGGACGAGAAATTCCACTCTTTAACGGACTTGATACTTGGTTCGATAGAATCAATCAATATGGTGAAGAAGTTGGTGTAGAAGTCGAACATTATATCATTTCCTCCGGGCTTGAAGAGATGATTCGGGGAACAGAAATTGCTGAAAACTTCAAACATATTTTTGCAAGTAGTTTCTTGTATGATGATGAAGGAAAAGCTATTGGGACAGCAACTGCTGTGAACTACACAAACAAAACACAACATTTGTTCAGAATTAACAAAGGTATTTTTAATTATTATGAGAACACCAGAGTAAACCAATATGTTCCTCATGAAGAGAAATATATTCATTTTTCGCAGATGATTTATATTGGTGATGGTGAAACAGATGTTCCATGTATGAAAATTGTGAGACAACAAGGCGGACATGCACTAGCTGTTTTTGAAGAAAGAAAACCTTCTTCAAAAAAAAATGGCTGTTGAACTTTTTAAAGATAAAAGAGTGGGTTTTATTGCTCCTGCAGATTATTCACTTTTTTCTCAAGCCGAAGAAATTATCAAGAAAGTCATTGATAAGGTCAAAGTTCAAGAAGAAATGTACCAAATTATCAACAAGCAACGTGAAACATATCTTTAAGTAAGAGCCCCAATTTCTAAAAATTGGGGCTCTTCATTTTTCTAGAGGCAATCTTGATAGATTTTTCGGATTAATGGTTCATCTAAACCTTTTGTCCCACGCAAGCGGACAGATTCCATCACAAGTTTAACAATGAAATCAACATCAGGGTTTGAAATTCCAGCTTCATTGAAAGATGTTGGTGCCCCAATATCTTTGTACCAAGCTTTAAGTTTTTCAATTCCACTAATTGCCGCTTTCTTGTCATCTTTTTCTTCAACACCAAAAACTTCTCGACCAAACTGAGCGATTTTTTTTGTCTTTGTTTCAACATGGTTTGAAAGCCAAGCAGGGGTAACAATAGAAAGTCCAGCACCATGAGCAATATCATAAATTGCACTCAAAGGATGTTCTAACATGTGGCAAGGCATGGAGAAATGTCCAATACCCGCAGTATTTAGTCCGTTCCAACCAAGTGTTGCTCCCCACATGATCGTTGCTCTACCTTCATTATCTTCAGGGTTTTTCATCACTTTATAAGAAGCTTCTATGATGGTTTTGCTCAAACCTTGGACATATCTTTCCTGAAGAGATGTATCTCCACCTTCATTGTTGAAATAGCTTTCGGTGAGATGGGAAACAATATCAACAACAGAATATGCTGTATTTTTCAAAGGAATTGTATTGGTCAAAACAGGGTTAAGAATGGAAACTCTAGGATAAAGGAGAGGGTTCCCAAGTCCAAATTTTTCCTTCGTTTCAGTATTGGTGATGACCATATTTCCATTCATCTCACTTCCCGTTGCAGGTAAAGTTAAAACGGTGATGAGTGGAAGCGCTTTGGTGATTTTTTCTTTTTGCGTAAAAATATCCCAAGCATCAACTTTGGAGGCTGAAGAAGCTGCGATGGCTTTAGCTTCATCTAGAACACTTCCACCACCAATCGCAACAATGAAATCAATTCCGTTTTCTAAAACTTTCTTTACACCATCTCTCGTATGTTCCAAAGTTGGATTGGATTTAACACCTTCATGTTCAATGAATGAAATATTATGCTCATTAAGTTGGCGAACAATTTCATCATATAGCCCAGATTTCTTGATGCTATTTTGCCCATACACAAAAAGTGCCTTTTTTCCTAAGTCTTTGGCATGTTCGCCAAATTTGGCAGTTGAATCATTTCCAAAAATAATTTTGGTTGGGTTATGAAAAACAAATTCTTTCATTTTTATTCTCCGAGTTAATTTATCTTACCTCGAATATAGTGTTTGTATTTTATAAATTCATTAAAATATTGGAAAATTCTTGAATTTTTTTCGTTTTCCTTTTATTTTTAAGTGAATTTAATAAAGAAAGGAAAATGAATGGCTTGGGTATATTTAATTTTAGCAGGACTTTTCGAAGTTTCTTGGCCAACAGGATTTAAGATGGCACAGGTTAATCCTGAACATAATGTGGCATGGGTTGTTTTCTCTGCAGTTGGGATGACAATTAGTGGTTTCTTATTATATTTGGCGCAAAGAACAATTCCAATTGGAGCAGCTTATGCTGCTTGGGCAGGAGTTGGAGCTGTGGGAACATTTCTTCTTGGAATATATTATTTTAATGACACAGCTACACTTTTGAGTTGGTTTGGAATTGTTTTAATCGTTGGAGGAATTGTTTGCCTAAAAATTTCCTAATCAATTGGGGGATTTTGTAGATAAATAGTTGACTTAAAATAAATAAGCATAATAATGAATCATTCTAATTGAACTATATAGGATTTTGAAATGAAAAAAGCACTTGCCCTAGTTTTAACTGTTTTTTTAAGTGGATGCGTGAGCTTCACGAGTAATAATGTTGGTAATACGCCAAAAAATGAAATTGTTGGTACAAACAGACCAGATGTGTTGTTGACAGTTCAAGTCTTCACAACTTATGAAGGCGTTGCTGATATGCAAAAAAATGCAGAGCTTAAAAGAGCCTTTGAAAGAGAAATTACAGGAAGTTTTTATGATGCAGGAACTTTCGGAGAAGTTTCTCACAATGTCTATGCACCAAAATATAAAGTAGATGTCGTTGTTAGAGGAACTTATACTGAATGTAAATGGTGTAATTATGCAACTTACGGAACGTTGTTCATCGTTCCTTCTTGGACGAATGACCGATATCAATATGATGTCAGAATTACTGATTTAAGAACAAAGAGAACATATAGCCATCAATATTATGAAACATCTGTGGAAGTCAAAGAATTACTCTTAGCTTTGGGAATGCCTTTCACTTATGATAATGTTAGAGATATGCACAAACGAGTGTTTGACAGAATTGTAACTCAGGTTGTTCAGTTGAACTTCGGAATATAATGAAGAACTAAGGCGGCCTTGTCGGGTCGTCTTTTTTTTAAGGAAAAAGATGAAAATATATCAAGTTGGAGGAGCTGTTCGTGATAAACTCTTGGGGATTAATCCTCAAGATGTAGATTACGTCGTGGTCGGCGCTACCATTGAGAAAATGCTTTCTCTTGGATATCTCCAAGTTGGAAAGAATTTTCCTGTTTTCATAAATCCTCAAACTAAAGAAGAGTATGCGCTGGCTAGAAAAGAAATAAAAATAGGAGATAAGCATACCGACTTCAAATTTATCTTTACGCCAGATATCACGCTTAAGGAAGACTTACAGAGAAGAGATTTCACTTGTAATGCATTAGCTTATGATGAAACAACAAATGAGCTTATCGACTATAATCATGGGCAAGAGGCAATTGAAAAGAAAATTCTTCGTCATGTGAATGCAAAACATTTTGTTGAAGATCCGTTACGGGTTCTCAGAATGTGCCGGTTTTCGGCACAACTTGATTTTGATATTGACGAAGAAACAATTTCCCTTACAAAAAAAATGGTTCAAGAGGGGATGCTTGAAAATTTATCTGCTGAGCGTATTTGGAAAGAAACCGAAAAGGCGCTTCAAAGCCAGCATTTTTATAAATTTATTGAAGCAGCAAAGAAATGCAATGCTTTATCATATCTTTTTCCTGAAATTTCAGAAAATTCTTTCAAATTTTTTTCCAAAGCGGAAAATTTTTCAGCAAAAATTAAGTTTGCTCTGTTTTTAAGTGTTGCAAAAGATGAATACGAAGTGAAAAATATATGCAATCGCTTGAAAGTTCCCAACCTTTATAAAAACTTTGCCACTATGTCTTTTAAATATCAGAACAAAATTGATGAGCTCATAAAAGCTGATTTGCCAGATTTAATAGATTTCATAGACAGTATTACGAAAGGAAAATCTTTTGATGATATGGAAGAGATTTTTGATGTTTTTTCTATTAAAAAGGCTCATCCTTTAATTGATGTAAAAAGTGGTTTAAAATCTTTTAAGGGATATATTAGACGAATATACAATATTTTGTCTAGCATAAAAGCTTCGGATATGTCTAATTTTGAATCGTTAAAAAATAGTAAAGAACTCAAGGACTTGTACAGGTTGTATCGAATCCAAAAAGTTGAAAAATATTTAGAAAAATAAGAATTTTTAGCTTATTTTTTGTTTACTCTTATACAAATTTAGATTATTATGTCTATATATAAGAAAGGAGGGCAAAAATATGAACGATAAACAAAAAGCAATACTTGAAAGAATCAAAAAATTCAAAAATAAAGTACTCGTAGGTACCCTCTTGAGTTCGGCACTTGTTGCAGGAAAAGCACAGGCTGCTGAAGTTGATACATCTTCCGATACAGCAAATGATATTAAGCATAAAAAAGAAGTCAAAGCACATTTGAAATCTGAGAATGATGATAAAGCATTCAGAATGGACACTTTGGACGTTCAAAAAAGAGATACCCTCTCTGTTCGAGAATATAATGAGCAATCTATCAAAAAAGCTGATGCTGCGGTAAAGGTTTTGATTGCGATGACAGAAGATTTTAGAGATGAAACATATCTTTGTGCTGCCAAAGTGAGAACATTTGGGTATGGAATCACCAATATTGGCAGACCATTGAGAAAAAGCGATAGTATTTCAAAATTTACAGAAATTACAGATGATATGGATGAAGATCAACGTCGTGATGCTATTCTTTCTAAAGGGATGGAATATGTCTCTGAGTATTTAGCTGAGCATGTTTATCCTGTTATCTTGGATAATGTGACACAAAAATTAGAACCTAATCAGATGGCTGCAATTTCTTCTTTGATTTATAACACTGGAAAAGGAAACTTTTTGGGTTATACCAATAAGAAAAATGGAAAAGTCATACCACCATCTCCTGTATTCATAGCAATTAATAAAGGAATCAAAGGAGAGGAACTTGGTAAGGCATTTATGAAGCATATCTATGCTGGTGGAAAACCAAACAGAGGTTTAGCAGCAAGAAGATTTTTTGAATTCACAATGTCTGAAAGACCAGAATTTATGTCTACTTTCCCTGATCTTAAAGTTGGTGCTTGTTATTTGACAAACATCAATGATTATTTCAAGGAAGATGTTTCGACAAGAGAAAGGTTTGTTTTAGCAACGAGAAGAGGCAGATTGACACCAAAGACTGATGACAAAACAATTCAAGGGTTTATTCAAGATATAAAAAGTGCTAAACCTGAAATGAGAGAAGTTTTTCATATTTTGCCTCAAGATACAATCAATGCTTTTAATAGAACTTATATTAGAGATATTACAAACTTGAATCTTATAGACAGCAAACCACAACAAATTCCTGTTGTCCCTCCAAAAGCTGTAAAAAAAATTGTGCAGTTGAATGTGAAAACAATAGGAAAATAATTAATATAATAACAATAAAAAAAGAGGAATAATTTTATTCCTCTTTTTTTATTTCAGAGATTTTTAATAAAGAAAGAGTAGAATGGATTAAATTTAAAAAATTAGTCAAAGGATATTCTCTTATGAAAAAAATTTGCTTGTCATTTTTGCTTGTGTTCTTTTTTTCTTGTAATGCTTTTTCGCAAACACCTTCTATTGTTGCACCAGTTCCTGTGAGCTATACAAAAATTACCAAGGAACTCGAAGTTTTAGAAACTTCTTTGAAAAAAGGAAGTGTAACAACGGAGCAATCTGTTATTGATATTCAACAGCTCAATGAGACAAGAACACTTATCAGTGTGGATAAAAAAGCAATTGAACAAGATTTGAGTTTTGTTCAAAAGAGAATTGAAGCTCTGGGTGAAGCTCCAACAGACGGAACAACAGAGCCATATTCAATTGTTCAAAAAAGAAAAGAAGTCAAAGAAGAATCTTCTAAACTTAAGTCTAAAATTGCTGAAGCAGATGTTGTTTTGGCAAAAATTGATGAACTTGACAATATGATTTTGAACCTTCGAAACCAAGAACTTTTGGGAAGTATCTTGGATAAGAAAGGTCCATTGATTTATCCAACAAATTTTATGAACTCAACAATTGTTTTTGCAGAGTTCATATATGATGTGGTTTTATCTCCATTTAGTTGGTATCAAGAATTGAGCCAAGAAAGTAAATTTGAAGTTCAGAAAAATCTATATAAAGTTTTCTCTGCTGTTTTCATTAGTCTTTTGATTGCAGTGGGCTTGAGTTTGTTTATCAGAAAAAGATATGGATATAAGGTGAATAACGAAAAGCCCGATTACAGTTCAAAAGTCTTTGCGGCTATTGCTGTTTTCACCTCTTATGGTGTTATTCCTTCAACAATCATTGGAGGGTTTATTCTTTGGATGAAACAATTTGGAATTGTTGACAATGGGCTTTTCACTATTTCACTTTACTATGCTTTGTTATATTCTCTTTTTGCTTTTTTAGCTCAGGCAATTGTCCGTGTTTTGTTTGTTCCAGAAAATAGCAAGTGGAGGCTCATTGAAGTCAGAAGCAAAAAGGCAAGGTCTCTGAGCCGTGCAATGCTTTTTTCAATCATAATGATATGTATTGTTTCTTTTTTGGAAATGGTTGCAGAAGAAGCAAAACTTTCTGTTGAATTAGAAAACTATCTCTCAATGCTTTCATCAGCTGTGAAAGCTTTTTCAATCATCATCGTATCTCATCGGTTTGCGGGTGATAGTCTTTTACCTAGTCCAACTGAAGAAGATGAAGGTGATGCAGAAATTGAAACAACTGCGGCATCTCAAATAATCTTATTATTGTCTTTGTTTGTGGTAGGTGCTTTTTCACTTTCTTTGTTTGGTTATGTCAATCTTGCCGAGTTTATTTTTAATCGTCTGATTTTATCAGCTATAACATTAATTACATTTTATATCCTAAATAAAGCAATCAGAGAAATTTTTTGCCGAATTTTTACATTGAGATTTTGGAATAGAAGTTTTGGAATTGGTCGTAAAACCCTTTCTAAGATGAATTTTTGGCTTGGATTACTCCTTACGCCTGTTATGGCATTCCTTTGTGTTATGATTGTTCTAGGACTTTGGGGTGTCTCCGTAGATCTACTTCTGAATAATATTAAAAGATTTTTGACAGAATTTTATGTTGGTGGAATTAAGGTATCAATTATCTCAATTGCATTTGGTATATTTGTATTTTTTGCATCGCTTTATATTTTCAAACTCTTGAAAAGACATATTTTGAATAATGTGCTTTCCAAAACAGATATAGATGATGGCATTAAGAATTCACTTTCTTCTGGTTTTGGTTTTATTGGTTTTGTTTCATCTGCATTGTTTGCAATCTCAGTGATGGGCGGAAGTATGGGAAATCTTGCACTCATTGCTGGTGCATTATCATTCGGGGTTGGTCTTGGTTTCCAAAATATTGTAAGTAATTTGGTTTCAGGAATTATCATTTTGTTTGAACGTCCATTCAAAATTGGGGATTGGGTTATCATTGGTGGACAAGAAGGAATTGTGAAGCAAATTAATATTCGTGCAACAGAAATTGAGACTTTTGATAAATCAAGTGTAATTATTCCTAATGGAACGATTCTTTCTAGCAGTTTAATCAACAGGACTCACCATAACAAAACAGCTCGCGTTGATATTGCGGTTGGTGTGGCTTATGGAAGTGATATCAAAAAAGTGAAAGAAATTTTACTGGATATTGCAAAGACACAAGATTTTGTTTTGAAAACTCCTGAACCTTTTGTAACTTTTGCAGAACTTGGTGCAAGTAGCCTTGATTTTGTGGTCAGATGCTATACTGCTGATGTGTCAAATAAAGGGCTTATTTCTAATGAAATCAGAGAAAAAATTGTTGAAAGATTTGATGCTGAAAATATTGATATTCCATTCCCACAAATGGTTGTTCATAAAGCAAAATAAATATATCTAAAAGAAGCTTGCTTTTTTCTGAATATGTATTAAAACCCTTAAGGTTTGTAAAAAGGGTAGGGATGAAATGACAGTTATATATAAGAATTTAAAAGAATGGTTTTTGGTTGCAATTTTAGCATTTTCTGCATTCATTATGGGAACAGCGGAATTCACACCAGTCGGTCTTCTTCCTGAAATTTCCGAAGCAATTGGTAGAACAGAGGCTGATACAGGAGTTCTCTTAACTTACTATGCTTGGGCTGTTGCACTTCTTTCTTTACCATTGACGCTGCTTGTTTCAAAAGTCGATAGAAAAAAACTTATTGTTATTGTTTTATGCATCTTTTCAGTTGGTAATTTGTTAGTTGGATTCTCAACAACATTTTCACAAATTCTTTTTTCAAGAATTATTGTTGCTGTTTCCCATGCAATTTATTGGTCAATTATGGCACCAATGGCAGCTAGAGTTGCACCTGAAGGAAAAGGTCCGCAAGCTGTTGCTCTAATTTCTGCAGGCTCATCACTTTCTGGCGTAATTGGAATTCCTTTTTGCACATTTATTGGACATAAAATGGGGTGGCATAGTGCATTCTTTATCATTTCCTTCTTTGGTGTCTTATCTGTGCTTATCCTCGGATATATGCTTCCTAAGATGCCAAGTCAAAATAGTGGAAATATTAAGGGGCTTACTAAACTTTTCAAAAACAAAGCCTTGATGAATGCTTATTTGATGGTTGTGCTATTTGTAACAGGGAACTTCTTGACTTATACCTATATTGTACCTTTCCTTAATAAGATTACGCTTTTAAATGATGATGCTGTTGTTTCTATGCTGTTTGTTTTTGGTTTGGCAGGACTATTTGGTGTGCTGATGGCTGCAAAACTTGTTGTAAAAAATATGATCGGATTAATACTATATGGTCTTTTGGCTGTTGCAGTCTGCTTGTTTAGTTTGAGACTTTTCGGTAGTAATGTCATTATTATGACTTTCTTATTGGTAATTTGGAGTATTTTTGCAGGTGTTGTTTATCCATCAATGGCAAATTGGATTATGAAACTTGCTCCAAAAGATAGAGATACTGCAATGTCAATATATTCTGCTTTGTTCAATGTGGGAATTGGGGCAGGGGCATTTTTTGGTGGTCTTGCAATTAAGAAAATGGGCGTTCAAAATATTGGTTTTGTGGGTGGCATCCTTGTTTTGGCGGGAGCATATTTTGTTTCTATATATGTAATGAAAAGAAAAAATAAACAAATGTGGAAAATCAAATTTAAATAAAGATTATAAAAATAAAACCTCCTGTTTAGGAGGTTTTATTTTTGTTCTTGGGGAACTATTTAGAATAAGCTTTGAGCATCCAGTTCAATTTTTCATATTCTTTGAGATATCCTGTGAAAATATCTGCGGAAACAACATCACCTTCTTTTTCAGCTAAAGCAATAAGCTCCTTAGTGTCTTTAACCCACCAATCAACATCTTTTTCAAGGTTACTCAAAACGTCTTTTCCAGAAATTGGCTTGCTTTCCAATTCTTTAATCGTTGCCAAAGCTAAAGCTTCTTTGAAACTTGCAACTGGTTTGTGGCCCATTGCCAAAAGTCTTTCTGCAACTTCGTCAATGATTTCAGCTGTTTGGTCATAAAGCTCTTCCAATTTTGGGTGGAGTGTGAAGAAAGAAGAACCTTCAACGTACCAATGAAGATTGTGCAACTTAATGTAAGATACTTGTTGATTCGCTAGGTAGCGATTCATTTTTTCGTGTAAACTCATATTCGTTTCCTTTCATAGTTATTTTATTGTCTTCTATAAATATAGGTAGAAAAAAAAGAGGTTTAAAGTCTTTTGACAATTTTTTTAATCTTTTTCAAGTTTTATGCAGAATTTATCATTTTTATATTCATATTTGAGCAAAACATTATGAATTTCAGATATCTTTGAAACAATAGAAAGTCCCAAACCACTTCCATTTTCTGTTTGACCTGCTGGACGATAAAATCTTTCACCTAGCTTATCAATATTTTTTTCTTCAAGATGGGCTATATTTTCAATCAGAATTCTAGTTTCATTAATATCAATTAAGATTTCTGAATTTGAAGGACAATAGCGAATAGCATTATCCAATAGGTTTCTAAAAAGTAATGTGCAGAGAAGAGGATTACCAAATTCAATTGGAGATTTTTCGGAGATATTTATGTTTATCTTGAGATTCTTTGTTTTGATTTTTGAGTTATATTCTTCAACTAAGCTCTGAATAACTTTTTTCCACTCAATTTTTTCAAGTTCAATTATCTCTTTTTCCTTAGCTTCAACTTTGGAAAGTGCTAAAAGTTGTTCAACGAGGTGACTGGAACGTTCAATGCCTTCGGAAAGTTTTTCAAAAGCGTGAAGACGCATTTTTTTATCATCTTCTGCAAGTAAAGCTACTTCTAGTTGGATCTTCAAAGCAGCAAGAGGGCTTCTGAGCTCATGTGCTGCGTCAGAAATGAAACTTCTTTCTTTTTTAAGCATCTTATCGATTCGAATAAAAAGCGTGTTAATAGCCTTTATAAGTGGGGAGATTTCGTTTGGTACATTTTCCATAGTGATTTCTGAAAAATCATTAGCATTTCTTTGAGACAGATTTTTTGTTATGGATTTGATTGGCTTAAGTTCTTGATAAATCACACCTAGAGAAAGAAGAATAAGAATAAGCAAACCGATAGACCAAGGTGTTAAGCTTTGGAAAACCATTTCAAGAGAAGCTTCTTGTCTAAAATCTAGTTCTTGTCCGACGACAATATAAAATTTCTTATCAATTGTTTCGATCCAGAGCATTCGCCATAGATTTTTTTTCTTATGTCCAATATGCTGATTGTCAAAACCAGAAACTGGAGAAAAGTGAAAGTTCATTCCATTTTCACCATCATTAAAAATCATTTCCCCTTTTTTGGAAAAAACAGCAAAGCCAAGAGCTTCATCTTCTTCCTCACCGTCATCATCAAGGTTTTTTATCAGTTGATTTGTTTTCTTTTGTGTTTCAGGTGATATGTCGCTCCAGTCTGCTGAAGCAAGTTGTTTGGCAAGACTGAGTTGATAGGTGTCAAAGAACTCGTCCATTTGTTCTTTTGTTTCATGCCAAGATAAAACAGCAGAAGCTAACCAAACCAAAATGGTGAGGCATAAAAAAGAAAGAGCAAGTCTGAGATGTAGGCTTAATTTTTTCATTTATCTTCCATCATATAACCAATTTTATTGAGCGTTTTTATGATGTTCTTTCCTAATTTTTTTCGCAGATTATGAACGTGAACCTCGACCGCATTACTTGAAACTTCGTCATCCCAATTATATATTTTTTCTTCAATTTGAGGCTTTGATAGCACCTTGTTTTTATTGAGAAGAAAAAGTTCAAGAAGTAGAAGTTCTTTTGGTGAAAGTACAATTTCGTGAGATTTTAGCATCACTTTTCTTTTTTGAGGGTCGAAAGCAACTTCACCATGTTTTAAAAGAGATTCAAATGTGTCATGATGTCTTCTAACCAATGCTTTTAGTCGAGCAGAAACTTCAGTAAGAGCAAAAGGTTTGGTTAAATAGTCATCAGCTCCACTTTCAAGACCCAAAATTTTTTGCTCAAGGTCTCCCTGTGCTGTTAAGATTAGCACAGGGGTTTTTAGAGCCTTGTTGCGCCACTGTCTCAAAATTGAAATTCCGTCCTCACCAGGGAGGCCTAAGTCTAGAACAACAGCATCATAAGCTGTTTGAAGGAGCGCTTCTTTTCCTTCAAGCCCATCTGTGAACCAGTCGGTTATGAAACCAAGTTTCTCTAATCCAATCTTTAAGCCGTCTCCAATGAGTCTGTCATCTTCAATGATAAGAATGCGCATTTTGTTCGCTTTTCCTTGTTTTATTTTTTGATGACAGTGTCGACATCAATTTCAAAACTTGTGAAGTCTTTATCAACTTCTCCTCTGATTTCAACAGTATCATCTGCTCCAACAGTTAAACCTTTCCAGTCTTTATCGTCGATTTCAATGGTCACACTTCCTGTAGAGTCTGTAAAAATATATTTTTCACCACCGAGGCTTTTTTCAATTTTTCCAACAAGAACAACAGGGGTGTCATCACTAAGTTTTTGAGCTTCAACAACAGTGATTTTTTCGATTCCTGGTCCTGTATATCCACCAGCATTATTTGTTTGTGCTAAAGCTTGACCAGAAAGACCAAGCAAAAGAGCTAAAGCAGAAACAGTTAAAGTTTTTTTCATATTATTTCTCCATTAAATTATTTTTATCAACTTACAAGAGAGAGTTAATCATTGCCAACTTAAGGAACGCTTAAGGACTAAAAAAACATGATAACGTATAATTATATAAGGTCAAAATAAAAATTTTCATTGTAAAAGCTTTGCTTGTTTAAAAAACAAAAAGAATGATTAGGTCATATGATGAATATAAATTTAGGAGAAACTTCATGAATAAAAAACTTATTTATGGACTATCAACAATTCTTGCTTTTGGCTTTATTGATGGTGCAGAAGCAAAATATTACAGCAAAGTCAATAATGTTTTCAAAACAGCAGAAAATGGATATCAAAAATCTGAAGATGATTATCAAGATTTCAAGAATGATTTGCAAAAAGATGCCGGCATAACTTATGACGGAGTAATTAGCATTTTGGGGCAAAGAGGGTCTCCAAGTGGTCAAATCACACCTTTTCAAGTCCAATATTATGGTGAAGCAGATTGGGAAGCTTTTCAAAGTGAAGATATTGGAACCGGCTCATTCCAAGTTTCATAT
Source organism: Alphaproteobacteria bacterium (assembly GCA_047975765.1). Taxonomy (GTDB): domain Bacteria; phylum Pseudomonadota; class Alphaproteobacteria; order RF32; family CAG-239; genus JAQWBS01. Next base: position 110,584 of record JBKEEF010000012.1, on the reverse strand, counting down.
ACAAGTAATAGATATATGAAACACAAAAGAGATGGAGATGCTTTAGGTGGAAACATTGGTGTTGTGAGTGGTATTAATGATTATACTTCAAATCATAACTATTTCAATCAACTCACTTATACACACCAATTGCCAGATGATATGAAATGGCTGTCTGCAACATTTGGTCAGTTTCCTCTTTATCTTTTTGACGGGAATCCCTATGCCGCCAATCAACAAACACAGTTTGTTAACGATTCGTTTTCTCAAAATGCAACAGACACATATCCTTCAGCAGGTATTGGTGCTTTTGTAACAGTTGCTCCAACGGATGAGTGGAGTGCAACAGTGGGTTATCAAGACGCACAAAATATCTCAGGAACAGAAATCAAAACAGGCACAATGACTTCAGGAAAATACACAAGCTTTGGTCAGGTTGCCTTTATGCCAAAAATCTCTGGTTTAGGACAAGGTTATTATTCTGCTATGGTTTATTATCAACCAAGTGTGAAAGCACAACCTGAAAATAGTTATGGCTGGTCATTGAATCTTGCTCAAGATATTGGGAAAAAATGGGCAGTATTTAGCCGTATCAATTCCTCTTCGCATTCATCTGGTTTGAAACAGTCTTATGTCTTAGGTGCTGTTTACAAAGATCCATTTGATAGAGGAAATTCTCTAGATGGTATTGGTTTTGCGGGTGGAATTAATAAAATTAACAAAGATATTTATCCAGATTCTCGCAAAAGAGAAAGTGTTTTGGAATCTTACCTCAACTTTGGAATTGGAAATAATCTTTTGTTGACACCAGATGTTCAAATGTACATTAAACCTGCTCAAAGCGATAGTGATACTGCTTTTGTATATAGTCTGAGAGCAACACTTCTTTTCTAAACTATCTCACACAAAAAAACACCAGCATTTGTAAAAATGCGGGTGTTTTTTTGAATAAATAAAAACTAGATTACCCAGTCAAAGGCCTTACACTGGCTTGCATATGTTCGACGAAAGTTGGAAAGCTGATCTTTCCCAACAAGCAGACATTTGCTTTTCTCAAAAACAACAGCTCCAATTTCATTTTCCTCAAAATAGACAGGAAAAACATTCACAATGCATCCTTTCTTTTCAACAAAATTTGTGATGACTTTAAAATTTGATTTTATGTCTTCATCAGCATCAATATAAGCAATGTTTTCACCCAAAAAAAACGCATCAAGAACGGTTTTTAACAAAACTTTTTCTTCATTGTTTTTAGAGAACTTGTGAAAAGAGGCTTTGCTTTTTTCATCGTTGATTTTAATAAACTGTTTCATAATTTTAATTTATTTTGTTAAACAATAATTTTATAATAATTTTCTAAATAGGTCAAAGCACAAGACAAAGAGGTGTCTTGAGAATAAATTTTTTCATATAAATGGTGTTTTTTGTTTTTTCATGGTTACTTCTCGTCGTAAATTATTTTGTTGAAGAGCTATTTGAAGGCTCAAGGAATGTGTTAAATTACATACACATACAAACAAAAAGATGAGAAGAAACAAGAGGACACACAAAAATAACTGAATTTGTTTGTTCAGGGGAGATAACGAAAGAAAAAGTCTTTTGAGTTATGCTCATTGTGCTTCCAATAAAATTAATCTGAATTCAGTATATTTTCTTTTTTAAGGAACTGTCAATATTTTATTTGAAAAAAATAATTGACAAGAAATTTTTTTAATTTTAGACTTTGAGAAGTTATTAAAATTTTTTAGGAAATTTTTTATGTTTAAGTGTAAACGAATTTGTAATGTCAATCGAATGATGCAAGCGGATAATCAGACCGTGTGCACATCGTTGCCACTCACTAAATTCTAACACTTACAACACATATCGGTTATTTATTCTTTTTAGATTTGGGGTTGTAAGAAATTACAACCCCAGATTTTTACTAAAAGGAATAAAATAATGAAAACAAAAGCAATCGTAATCAGAAAACCAATCAAGTCTAGAAAAGTTAGCTCTGAGCTCACATTCAAAGAGCTTGCTTTTGTTTACGAACATTTAAAAGATGGCTATGGAAAGGTTAATCTTCAAGAAATTGGAGAAGAGAAGATATTTCAATCAAAGCTTTCTGTGGAGTCTTTTGCAGAATTTGCAAAAATCGTCAAATCATCAAACAATGAATATCGTGTTTCTAAAAAATAAAAAAAAGAGTGCTCTGGTTAGGGAGCACTCTTTTACTAAATTTATAATCTCTAAATTTATTCATCAAAAATTTTTCTGACTTCTAGAAATCGATTGGTTGCATTTTCCATGTTTTGCTTAAGTGTTTCATAAGCATCAACACGGCTTTCCACTCTTTCATAAACCTTATCAACAAAAGAACTCTTTCCTTCGCTATAATTCAAAATGTCATCTAGAGTGATTTTTGAATGAAGTTTGAGGTAGTCTCCAAAAGTTTCCGTTAAGGAATCTAGTTTTTGAGTATAAAACTGCAAAGAAAGAAGATCTTCGGCAAGCCCCTGATAGACAATACTTGTATCCAATGCTTTTCTTTCAACAATTTTCATCAAGAATTTTCTTTGCTGAAATTCTGAGAGTTCAATTTCTTTGTTTCGAAATTGAGCCATCTTTTTTTCAGCTAATGAAAGAGAATAGTCTTGATAAAGCTGTGTTTCAATAACAGCTAAAATACCAGAGCCTTTGTTTAATTGAACTTTTTTAAGAATGTCAAGCAACTTAAGAATCCGCTCAGCTTCATGTGCTTTGGTAAAAACATCATGAAAGTCAATCTCCCATTTGTCTGCAATAGATTTAGCATTCTTGAGCTGTGTCGAAAGATAAATTCGAGCTGCAATGGTTGCAAATACAATAAAGATGAATAAGAGAACAATAAATTGAGGTGTTTCCATAAATTATAAAATAATTAGTTAATGATAATATATCAAAATATATTCTATTTTTTTTTTTTTGAAAATTATGCAATAAAATAAAATTGAAGCCCTGAATTTTTTTTTTTCAGGGCTTTAAGAACTATTCGATACAGCAATCAACGGCTTTTTTTACAAAGGCTTTCATCTTTGAGAGGGCACTTGTTGGTTCTGTTTCTTTTTCTGTTTTTTCAGAAGTTGTAGCTTCTTTAACAGAGACACTCTTTTCCGCTTTAAGAGCAGTTTTCTTAACATCTTCTGTTTTGTCTTCAATCCAATTTACATTTTCGATATTGAGCATATTCATATTCAAGCCCCAGAACAAGCAATACATATCATAAGCTTTATTAAATAAACTATATGCTTCCTCTTGGTTGCCCAAACTCTGTTGCTTTGTCCCAACTTCCATCAAACGCATAGAAGTTGCAAGCAAATGCTTTGAAATACACCAAACTTCACCTTCATATTTAGGAATAACAGTTTGCATCAAATTCTTTCTAGTTTCTCTCACATCTTCGATGAGGTCATAGTAAGAAGTCTTTCCTGTTTTGGCACCAGAAAATACAAGGTGTTCTTCAATTGAAATCAAATTCATTATCGCAATTGTTAAATCCTGATCAGAAGATAAATCTTTTGGATTGACCTTTTTCGCATTATCATATTGTTCAACAAATTCTTTAACATTTTCTGCTTTTTTCATTTTATTCTCCTATAAGTTGAATGGGTCAGCAGCTGTTCCGATTTTCACATAATTGAAAATTAGACTCAAAATAAGCAAAGTTACGATTGGTAAAGCTACTTTTTCGAAAGGAAAGTGAGCCTTTCCACCATTTTTTGCTTTCATCCATTGATAAAAATCAGAAGACCAGATGAAACCTAAAGCACCAACAATAGTGCTAAACAAAAGAGGATCCATATAGAAAAACAAAATTGGTTTAGGAGCATATGGAATTTGTGAAACATACATAAACCCAATCATGGCAACAGAGCCCCAAACAGAGATAAAATCTCTACCCCAGAAGTTTATATTCTTTTTTTCAAACCATTTGAGCATCCAAAAGCCGAGGAGTGCTAAAAGAGCTCCAGCCCAAACACCAACTACACAATCATCAACTCCAAGACGGCGTGCAATCTCGAGAGAAGCGCCAACAGCAACTGTGCAAACTGCACAAGCAGGATTAGCAAAAGCTTGAGTTGTCAGAACCAAAACAAACACTAAACTAAGTAATAAAAACATTGTTTTTCCTTTCATACATTTTTCTATGAAACAATATATAACTAAATCAGCTCATTAATCAACTGTTTTATGTCTTTATTACCAGTGTCCTCATTCTTCTCTTCTTCTTGTTTGTTTTTCTCAAGTTCTCGAATATGCTTTTTGGCAATGTTGATTGCATTTTCAAAAGTTGCCGCTTGAGAAATTTCTTTATAGAGACCTTCTTCTTTCAAAATTGGGGTCAAAACACGTTGTGGCTGTTTTCTGATATGGGAAATAATTATTTTAGTATTGTATTCTCTCATTCTCTTTAAAAATTCGACTAAGGCATTTGCACCACTTGCATCAACAATGCTCACACGAGACATTCTTAAAATGAGAACTTTTGGAGGATTGATGGTTCTAAAAAATCCAGCAATCGTTGCCGTTGCTCCAAAAAAGAGAGGTCCTGAAAAACGGATGGACATTACACCTTTTTTAGATAGTTTTTCATCAATGTCAGAACCTTTTACATCATAACCTTGTTTGTAAACTTCAAGAGCATCGTCAGCTTCAACTTCAATTTCTTCACTCATAGAATGCATAAAGATAATACTAGCAAGGATAAAGCCGATACTAATTGCTACGTTTAAGTCTACAAAAACAGTCAAAACAAAAGTTGAAAGCAAAACCCATCTGTCGCCTCTTGCACCTTTCAAAATGCGCATAAATTTTGAGAAGCCAAACATATTAAATGCAATAATCATCAACACTGCAGAAAGAGCCGCAAGCGGAATATATTTTGAAATAGGTGAAAGCAAAAGCATGAATAAGAGTAAGAATATTGCATGCATCACACCTGATAGTGGAGAATATGCACCCGCTTTATAATTTGCAGTAGTACGAGCCACAGCACCCGTTGCAGGCAGACCCATAAAGGCAGCAGAAGCAATCGTTGCTAAACCACCAGCAATGATTTCAGCATTAGGATTGTGGTTGTCACCACTAATACTATCAATCACAGTGGCACTGAGAAGTGATTCTACAGCTGTCAAAAAAGCAATTGTGAGTGCGCTTGGAAAAACTCTTAAGGCGAGATCAAGGTCGAAAGCAGGAAATTCTGGCATTGGCAAAAAGAGAGGGAGTCCACCAAATTTGTTACCAATCGTGTCAATATCTATATTGAACATTGAAAAGCCAATTACTGCAATTGTTGCAAAAGATAGAGCAATCAAATAGGCTGGAAGTTTTATTTTTCTAATTTCAATAAAAAAGATAACACCAAAAGTGATTAGAGTTACGGCAATTGACGCAATCGTAAAGCTATGCCAATTACTCAAATATGAGCGCCACTTAGGCAAAAATTCTGCTGGAACAGATTCAATTTGAAGCCCAAATAAATCTTTGATTTGAGTTGAAAAAAGTAAAACAGCAATTCCTGAGGTCAAGCCAATAATAACAGGGAAAGGGATATATTTAACATAATTTCCAAGTCTAAGAAAACCAGCGAAAAGTAAAATCACACCTGCAATCATCATCGCCATTAGAAGTCCAGTATATTGATGTTGCTGAATGATATTGAAAATGATAATAACAAAGGCACCTGTTGGTCCACCAATTTGATATCTACTGCCACCAAATAGAGAGATAAAACAGCCTGCAACAATTGCAGTGTAGAGACCTTGTGAAGGAGAAACACCAGAGGCAATTGCAAAAGCCATAGCCAAAGGCAAGGAGATGATAGCAACAGTTAGCCCCGATGCTACGTCTCTTTTGAAATGTTCTTTGTGGTAACCTAATTTAACAATCTCTAGCAATTTTGGCGCAAAATTGCTTCCATAAAAATCACAAAATCTTCTAATTAAATTCAACATCTTCCATTCTTTCAATATATAATCATTTTAGATACACAATACAAAATCCTATTCGCACTATCTATCTCACAATAGATATATTACGAATAGTATGTTTTTTTTCAAGACTAACTAAGGGCTAAATCATACACCTTATTGTCTTTATAAAACGTAAATAAAAAAATAAACCAGAGAAATCTGATTTATTTAGATTGCCTTAAGCAAGTTTTCGAGCTTATTTTTGAGAGTTTTAAGCTCAGAAGAAAGAAAACACAGAACCTTTCGACTATTGTCGTCAAGTTCTGTTTTTTCTTCAATCATATCTATTAAATCTTTTTGAATATCTTCACCAATAAGAGCCTTGATACCTTTTTCTTTGATAAGGATTTGAACGCCTTCAATTGTATATCTTTCGTCATAAAGATAAAATTTAATCTTGCTCAAAAGCTCAACATCATCAGGGCGATAGTAACGGCGACCACCGTTCCTTTTCATTGGTTTAATTTGAGAAAATTTGCTTTCCCAAAACCTCAAAACATGTGTTGCAACACCTAGTTCCTCTGCAACTTCCGAAATAGTCCTAAAAGCTGATTTCGGTTTATTTACAACCATGTCTTTTCTTTCTCTTATGCGTTGATAATTTTTCTCATCGTTTGAGAAGGTTTGAAAGAGATTACTCTACGTGATGAAATTTCAGCTTCAATTCCCGTCTTAGGGTTTCTACCAATTCTTGCCTTTTTATCTCTCAAAGAAAAGGTTCCGAATGATGATAATTTAACATCATTTCCAGTCGCAAGTTCTTGTACAATTTCATCTAATACGTTATCTAAAATATCGCTAGCATCTTTTCTAGATAGGCCAACTTCTTTGCAGATAACTTCTGTTATGTCTGCACGAGTAACGGTTTTCATTTTATCTCCTCTAATCTTCATAAACTATATAATATTACAAGTAGAACCTACAATATTCTGGAACTAAAAACAAGTCTCAAAATAAGTTGTTCAAAAAAAATTAGAATCTAACTAAGGCTCCGCCCCAAGTAAATCCAGCACCCATAGCTGTTAAAACGACTAGGTCACCTTTTTTGATTTTACCTGATGCAACACTCTCTGACAAAGCAAGAGGAATTGTTGCGGCTGAAGTGTTTCCTTGATTCGCAACAGTAACAATTACTTTGCTGTTGTCAATTTCAAGTTTTTTAGCGACTCCATCAATAATTCTGATGTTTGCTTGATGTGGAATAACCCAATCAATATCATCCAAAGTGATTTTTGTTTCTTCTACAATTGCTTCAATACTACTTGCCATTGCTGGAATTGCATATTTGAAGACTTCTTTTCCATTCATCCAAAGGAAGCCAGTGGATTGAGTTGTAGAAGGTCCGCCCGTTGTTTTGAGCGATTCGTAATAATTTCCATCTGAATATATTTTAGTTGCTAAAACACCTGTATCTTCGATTGTTCCTTTACCTTCGCGAGCTTGTAAAACGACAGCTCCAGCTCCGTCACCAAACAAAATACAAGTATTTCTGTCTGTCCAATCTGTGATTCTTGAAAGGCTTTCAGCACCAATAATAATAGCTTTTTTAACTTGTCCAAGGCGAATCATATTATCAGCTAATGTCATTGCATAAACAAAACCAGAGCAAGCTGCAGAAATATCAAAAGCAGGCTTACCTGCAGGAACACCGAGTCTTGCAGAAACTTTTGTTGCAACAGCAGGTGTGAGGTTGTCTGGTGTGATTGTTGCAACAATCACTAAGTCAATTTCACTAGCATCAACATTCGCATGCTTCAGAGCGTTTTGTGCGGCATTAAAACAAAGGTCAGAAGTGCTTTCACCTTCTGCAACAACATGTCTAGCTCTAATTCCTGTACGTTCAGAAATCCATTCATCGCTTGTTTCAACAATTTTTGACAAGTCGTCATTGGTCAAAATCTTGGATGGTAGATAATGTCCACATCCAATAATTTCTGATCTAATATGAGTCATAGATAATTTCCTGAGAGAGTTCTTCTAGGTCAACTTTTTCAATTTCAGATTTAATTGTTGCAACAAAATCATGTCTGACCATTTTAATGGCATTATTAACAGCAACATAATAGCCCAGAGCATCTGTGCCACCATGACTTTTAATTGAGAGACCGTTAAGTCCAACAAACATTGCGCCATTATAAAGTCTTGGATCAAGAATTTTCTTCACTTTGAAGATAACACCAAGCATAAATAAAACACCGATTTTTGCGAAGATAGATTTTTTAACACGGTCTTTGAGGATTCTCATAAAGAGCTTCGCTGTGCCTTCAGTTGTTTTGAGGGCAATGTTACCAGTAAATCCATCAGCAACAATAACATCAGCAACACCCTCACCAATTTGGTGTGGTTCAATATAGCCAATGAAGTTCAAGTCGAGTCTAGAATTTTTAATGATTTGGGCAGCTTCTTTAATTTCGTCTTTACCTTTCATCTCTTCAGCCCCAATATTGAGGAGAGCGACTTTAGGTTTTTCAATGCCAAGCGTTGTTTTTGCAACAACATTTCCCATCAAAGCAAATTCTGCTAAGTTGATGGCATCACATTCAGTGTTGGCACCGAGGTCAAGCATGATGTAGTTGCCATTTCTATGTGGCATCATACTAACAATAGCTGGACGGTGAATCTTTTGAATTGTCTTCAGTGTAAGTTTTGAAATCGCCATCAAAGCACCAGTATTTCCCGCAGAAACAATAGCCTTGGCTTCCCCCGACTTTACAGCCGAAATTGCCATAAACATACTTGTATTACGGTTTCTAATGACTTGGGATGGTTTGTCGTCGTTTGAGACAACATCTGAGGAATGGCGAACTTCACAGACTTGTTGAAGGTCGGGAAATTCTTTAAGAATTTCATTCACTTTTCCTTCATCGCCGAAAAGTAAGAACTTAACGTCAGGATTCTTCTGGGCAGCAATCGCTAACCCTTCAATCACTACTCGGGGGGAATTATCTCCCCCCATAGCGTCTATTGATATGACCAGATTATCAGACAAAATCAACCTGCTCCATATAAAGTTTTATTATTCTTCAGTTGTTTTTTTAGCAACAACTTCCTTGCCATCATAATGTCCGCAAGCTGCACAAACATTGTGAGGGGCTTTCAATTCTCCACAATTTGGACATTCATGATATGAATTTCCACCCAAAGCGTGGTGTGAACGGCGCATGTCGCGACGTGATTTAGAAGTTTTCTTCTTAGGTGTAGCCATCTTCTTATACTCTTTTTAACAGTTACATATACAAATTTCAGACGCATTAATACATCATCTAGTTTTAAAAAGCAACTAAATAAAAATAATTAATACCTCTACTCAAAGTTTATTGAATTTTATAGAATTTTTGACTTATTGGCAAGTCTTTTTTTCATAAAATTTAAACTATTTTTTCAAAGCAGATAAAACCGCAAATGGATTTGGTTTTTCTTCTTCAGTGAACTCACTTTTAAAAGAAAATGTTTCACCATCTTTGCGTGGATAGTCTTCAATTCCAAGAGCTAGATGTTCTATGGCAATGTCTACAAGGTCGATTTTTCCATTTTGAATAGTATCATAAACTTTGTCATCAAGACCAAATTTGGCACCATCTAAATTTTCTTGAGTTGCATTAATATCATAGTCTACCTCAAAATTTTGGTGATATTTTTTTGTGAAAGGTTTTAAGCTTATAACACTTTCAAGGTCAAGTTCTGCATCAACGGTGCCACGAACTTTCATGATGCCACTCTTATGGCTCAGTTTGACTTTGATTTCTGTTGAAAAACTTCTCACTTTTTCAACACCTAGCACTTCTTTAATATACTCCAGATTTTCCTCTGTTGCACATAGACTATATTTATTTTCGACGTTAGGCAAATCTGCAACGAGTAGGGGATATGAAAAATCTTTTTGCATATATCTTTTCCTTATGTTATATATTTCTTAGATTTATATAATGGTAAGGATGAGAGAATGTCAATAAACAAAGTAATATTATCAGGACTACTTGTCTTAACAATGACAACAGGCTGTTCAAAGGAGTGGTTCACGACTTATAATGGGAACATGCCAACACCTGAAAGAGTTGCAAAACTTGAAAAAGGATTGTCTCAGCAAGAGGTTATCAGCTTGCTTGGAGCACCTTCAAATGTTATCTCTCTGGATAAAAATACTTGGCTTTACATGTCTTCAGAAGTTGAGCAAATTGCTTTTATGCGTCCAACAGAACTTAAAAGGAATATATTACTCTTGAAATTTGACGATTATGGTCAGGTAAGTGGTATCAGAAAACTTGATCTTCAAAATGGTAAAGACATCAAAATTAGTAGTGCTTATACACCAGATGTAGGTAAAGAGCTTGGTTTCTTTGAACAATATTTCGGTGGGGTAAATCAATATAGTCCAGTTGGAATGGGAAGCTCCGGCGCTCCAATGTAATTTTTAAAAGCTCTTCAAAACGAAGAGTTTTTTTTATTGTTCTAAAGCAATTCTGCTAATAAGTGCGTGTTTTTTGTGTTCATCATTAGGATATGCCCATATTCCACAAATTGTCGGACTTTTGCAATTAGTGATTTCTGGTGTTGTGAACAGAATATTCTTGATTTTACAATAAGCTAAATCGGCAAAAATTCGAGCTTCCATAAATTCACCACTATATCCATAGTCATCTGCCCAAGCAATGATTGGTTTTTTTTCAAATCTATTAAAAATTTTTTCAAAAATTTTTCTATGTTTTTCTAGAAGAGGCATTTTATTTTCAAAGATAGCTTTGAAATCTGAAAAACAAATTGGATTTTTCCAACCACCACCAAATAAGAGAAAATATTTTGGCATTTGGACATCTTCGGAAATATATTTAAGATTATAAACAAAGCTATATGTACTCAAATATTCCACAGTTCTTAAAACATCATAGAAAAGATGTTCTTCACAATTTAATATGTCCAATAGTTTATACCAACTCGGATCGGAGGATTTTGGAGGAGATTGTAGATAAAAATTTTCACCTTCTGCATTGATTGCAACATTATCAAATAAATATTCTAAAATTTCGAGGGAAATTTCACCTTTTTCTCCAAATTTACCACCAAAGTCGCAGGATTCTCCTTTGAATTTTCGAACAAGATAATCAGTATAGTGATTGAAAGGTCCAATATCCCAACCTAATACATTGGTTTCATTTTTTGAGTTTTGAGAAATGATAGAAATATTTCCAGTGTTTCCTGCATTACAAAAAGCAACGGGGAAAATATTCTTATTTTGAAAGTTTTTAGCAATGTGAAAATTGTGCATTGGTGCAAGAGGTGCGCCTTCACCACCAGCCATCATATCATCAGAGCGAAAATCATAAATTACTGGAATTTGTGTCAGAGTAGCCAAGAGAAGAGCATCTCCCACTTGGAGTGTATATGGTTTTTTATGTCCTGCAATAGAAGGGGGAAAGTGGTCTAAGGTTTGTCCGTGAAATCCAATAGCCGCAATTTCTTTCTTATCATAATCTTTTAAAAGCTCGTTCACAGTTTGGGCAACGAGTTCAGTATAAGTTTGAACAGTAGACTCAAAATCTATTGTTTTAATAACATTTCTAAAACCAGATTCCTTAATTTTTTTTCGAAGAGAGAGAAAATTATTTCTTAGTGATTCAGGGTATGATTTTGAAAAATAGGCAATGTCTTTCATATTGTCTTGCTCAAATTCTGTCAAAACAACATCAACAGCATCTAGGGAATTTCCTGTCATCACACCAACTATTTTCATTTTTTTCTCCTTTATTCTATTCTATATTAGAGGAGTTAAAATATCTTCAACAAAAAAAAGCTAAGATATTTCTATCCTAGCTTTTCTCTGAGTTTTAACTTCTTAGAAGTTATAAGTTACGCCTACACCAATGATGTGAACGTAAGATTTATAGTCAGCTTGCAAAGAACCGCCTACCTTATTAGCTAAATTGATTTTAGCTCCGTCAGCAGCTCTGATGAAAGTATAACCCATATCAATCGCCATCTTTTCATTTGGTTTATATTGAGCACCAAGTGAATACCAGTTACGATTTGAATCAGGAATTCTTGGAGTGCGATATTCTTTTTTAACTGCAGATTTATCGAAACCAAGACCACCACGAAGCTTCCACTCATCGTTTAATTGATATGAAGCACCGATAGAGTAGAAATTTGTATTTTTCCATTTTTCAGGAGTTACACTGTCGCCTCCAGGAACACCTTTAATGCGAAGTTCATCAAAGACACTCCAATATGTTCTTTGAAATTCAGCCATCAAAGACACTTTTTCATTGAGGTCATGTGTGATACCAAAGCTGGCAACTGCAGGTGTTGTTAATTCTGCATTGATTGGGTATGAGCCATTCATTGCTGGCATAGGTGTAACATTTGTAAGGTCAATGTCACCTTTGAGTTTGTGGTGAATACGACTTCTATAACCGGCACCAAAACGTGTGTCTTTTCGCCATTCATATTGTGCACCAAAAACATATCCTGCATCAGTTGTATCACCCTCTAATACAGCTTGTCCTTGTCCTGCAACAACACCATTTCTCAATCTTGCTTTAACGTGTTGAATTTGAGCACCAACACCCACAGACATTTTATCATCCATTTTATAAGCAAGCATTGGAGTCATTGTGTAGGTTTTTAAATCAGACAATGTGCCATGGTCACGACCAGCCCAGTTATCATCATATTTTGTGACCAAACCAAAAGGTGCGTTGAAAGAAATTCCAAGAAAAATGTCGTCATTTAGTTGTTTAGAAGCATAAAAATTTGGAACAACAGCATTGCTTACCACATCACTTGATGGACCATCTACTTGAGCTGGTGCAGCTGTTGATCTTGCATATTTAAGCTTTGCTGTTGGGGCAACATAAGTTGCACCGAAAACAATTTGAGATCCTTTATATCTTGTTAATACTGCAGGGTTGAAATAAGACGCAGAAATGTCTTGACCACCTGAAGATGAACCCGCAAATGCTGTTCCTAAACCTGAAACTGATTGTTCTTTAAGATGAAAGCCAGATGCATGAGCATTTGAGGCAACAAGAATAGCACTGAGTGCTGTTAAGGTTAGTATCTTTTTTTTCATTAGTTTTCACTTTTATAGTTAATCCAAGAGCAACATACCGCCTTTTTGATAACATTTTATGACAATATGTTACAGAAAACTATTAGTGTATTTAAATTTAAGATTCAATATCAATTTAATTTGCCTCTGGATAAAAGAGGTTTTTTTATATATATTCAATAGGATAGTCTATATACCCATAGGGTAAAGTTTAACAAACTGTTAACTAATCGAAAATATACCTTTACAAAAACATATCAAAAGTATTAAATTTCGTCTATTATTCAACTATGGAGATATGAATTTTGAGGAACTTTGTTAGATTTTGTTTAAGAGTTGTGTTTAGAACATTCAAAATTAGATGTACTGTAAATTTTAGTGAAAATAAATTGCCTAATAAAGGTGTCTATGTTTCTAATCACGTTTCCTATCTCGATCCACTCATTCTTTTTGCTTTTCTTCCGGGAAATCCTGTTTTTGCATTAAACGGTCACCTTTTCCGCAATAAGTGGATTAGATTTTTTATGAAAACTGCAGACATTATGCCGTTTAACCCAATTGAACCAGCAGATATTAAAGAACTTATCGCGAAAGTTGACAATGGTCGCCTTTGTATGATTTTTGCAGAAGGAAGAATCACTGAAAATGGTGGCTTGATGAAAATTTATGAAGCTCCTGGTTTGGTTGCTGATAAATCTGGTGCACCTTTGATTCCGATTTGGATTAGTGGTCTTCAATATAGTTATTTTTCAAAAACAAAAGGAAAAATTCCTCACCGTCCGCTTCCGAGAGTTATGGTAAGAGTTGGAGCTCCTCGTAAGTTCAAATTGAAAGATAATTTGCGTCGTCAACGTGACCACATTAGTAATGAGGTTTACACCATTCTCAGAGAAATGCATTTCGAATCAATGTATAATCCGAATATTTCTCTGTTTGGTCAATTGATGAAAGCTTCAAAAATTCACTCTAAACAAGGATTTATCACAGGAAGACCTAAGTTTGTTGAGGACATTAAAAGAGAACCAAATTCTTATAAAGACATTATGATAAAGTCTTTTGTTTTGGGAAAATATTTTCAAAAAAGAACAGCTCATTTTGAAAATGTCGGTGTCTTAATGCCAAATGCAATTGCAACTGTTTGCACTTTCTTTGGACTTTCAGCTTATGAACGTGTTCCTGTTATGCTCAATTTCTCAACGGGTGCGACAAACTTAGTTTCAATGTGCAAAACGGCTGTTGTGAAAAAGGTTGTTACATCGCTCAATTTTGTGAGACAAGCTAAGCTTGAAGAAGAAGTAAAAGTATTGAAAGAAAACGGATTCGAAGTTGTTTACTTGGAATCATTGGCTAAAGAAATTAGTTTGAAACAAAAACTTGGTGCATTGATTAGATATAAGCTCAAAAGAGTTCCACACAGAGATGGTGGCGATAAGAAAGCTGTTATCTTGTTCACATCTGGTTCTGAAGGGACACCAAAAGCAGTTGTTTTGAGCCATGCGAACCTCATTTCAAATATTAAACAAGTTTCAGCAATTGAAACAATCAATATTCAAGATGTGGTGTTTAATGCATTGCCGATGTTCCATAGCTTTGGTTTGACAATTGGAACAATTTTCCCACTTTTTGAAGGGGCTAAATTATTCTTGTATCCTTCTCCATTGCACTACCGTGTTGTTGCAGAAATCGTTTATGAAATTGGTGCAACAATTATGTTTGGAACGGATACATTCTTCCGTGGCTATGCAAGAATTGCTCACCCAATGGATTTTCATAATATTCGTTTCATGTTTGCGGGTGCAGAAGCTGTTAAGAGCGACACTAGAGATATGTGGATGGAAAGATTGGGTATTCGCGTTATGGAAGCTTATGGAAGTACAGAATGTTCCCCTGTCGTTACTGCAAACAATAGAATTTTCAACCATTTTGGTTCAATTGGAAAACTTCTTCCTGGAATGGAATATAAAATTGTTCCAGTTGAGGGAATTGAAAAAGGTGGTGAACTCCATGTTAAAGGTCCAAACGTGATGTTGGGGTATTATCTTTCTGACAAACCAGGAGTCTTAGTTCCACTTAAAAATGGTTGGTATAACACTGGTGATGTGGTTGAAATGGATGAAATTGGTTTCTTCTACATCAAAGACAGAATCAAACGTTTTGCCAAAATTGGCGGCGAAATGGTTTCTTTGAATGCTGTTGATGAATTGGTTCGCAGTGCTTACAAAGGTGAAGGTGGAGATGAATATAACTATGGTGTTGTTTCAATTCCTCACGAAAGCAAGGGTGAACAGATTGTTTTGGTAACAAATAACAAAGATGTTACACAATCTAAAATCCATGAATATATCAAGAAAAATAGTATGTCTGAACTCTATTTGCCAAGAACAATTCTTTTCAAAGATCATATTCCTGTATTTGCAACAGGCAAAACAGATAACGTAAGTTTGAAAAGAGAAGTGATTGAAGAATTGAGTAAGAATAACTAAACTTCAATAAGTCAAAAAAAGCTCCTGAAATTTGGGAGCTTTTTCTTTGAGTATGTTCACTCTTATTTTTTAGTCATGCTTAAGTGTTTTTTATTGTTATATTCACTCTTTTTATCTTAGTCATCCTCTGGTTCTTTTTTCTGTCATCCTCAGTCTATCCTTGACAGGTTATATGGTGGGAATGATAGGAAAGGGAGTGTTTTATATAAGTATTTAAGAATAAAAAACATACTATCCAGCAAGATAGGTTCGAACGGAATCATCTTTTTCAAAAAGATAGAGCAAGGTTCTTAAAGCCTCTCCTCTTGGCGTTTTTAGATTAGGGTCAAGTTCCAAAATCATCTTTGCATCTTTATTCGCTGTCAAAAGCAAATTTTGATGAACATTCATATCCGCAATTCTAAATTCTGAAAAACCAGATTGCTTTGTGCCAAGAATTTCTCCTCCACCTCTAAGTTTCAAATCTTCTTCTGCAATGAGAAATCCATCTTCCGTTTCTCTCATAATATTAAGTCGAGACTTAGAAGTTTCAGAAAGAGGATAAGCATAAAGCAGAATGCAGTTTGAGGCTTCATAGCCACGTTTAACTCTTCCTCTGAGTTGATGCAGTTGTGCTAGACCAAAGCGTTCAGCATGCTCAATAATCATAATGGTTGCTTCAGGAACATTGACACCAACTTCAATAACAGTTGTGGCAACAAGGACTTTTATTTCGCCCTTTTTAAATTTTTCCATAACGTCATCTTTTTCTTTTTCTTTCATCCGACCATGAACAAGTCCAACCTCTTTGCCAAAGAATTTTTGCAAAATTTCAAAACGTCCAATTGCCGCAGCAAGGTCAACTTTTTCACTTTCTTCCACGAGAGGGCAAACCCAGTAAGCCCTTCTACCTTCTTTGATTTGTTTTTGAAGCGCAAAGATAATTTCGTCTGCTTTCGTGATAGGCATCACCCTTGTTTCTGTCGGTTTTCTGCCTTCTGGAGATTGGTCGATTTTAGAATATTCCATATCACCATAAGCTGTTAAAACCAATGTTCTTGGGATAGGAGTTGCTGTCATGACTAAAATGTCTGTTTTATCTCCTTTACTGGACAAACCTAATCTTTGATGAACCCCAAAACGATGTTGCTCATCTATTACAACAAAGCTCAAAGATTCAAAAGTAACATCTTCAACAAAAAGAGCGTGTGTTCCAACAAGTATATCGATTTTTCCTTCGGCTAGGTCTTCCAAAATCATTTTTCGAGCCTTACCCTTAACTCTTCCTGTTAGCAGTTCCACTCTGATGCCAATTTCATCGCAGAGGGGTTTTAAGGTTTCTAAATGCTGTTTTGCCAGAATTTCTGTTGGTGCCATAATTGTTGCTTGCTTCCCACATTCAACTGCATTGAGCATTGCCATAAAAGCCACAATCGTTTTTCCACTACCCACATCTCCTTGTAAGAGGCGGTGCATTCTATATTCTCCAGCCATATCTCCATAGATTTCTCTTAAAACTTTTTCTTGAGAAGATGTTAGTTTGAAAGGGAGAAAATCTAATATCTTTTTTCGCAGTAAACCATTGCCTTGAAGCTTGTTACCCAGTTGTTTTTTGACACGTTGACGCACGATAGCTAGAGCGAGTTGATTTGCCAAAAGTTCATCATAAGCCAAGCGTTGGTGTGAGAGACTAGTTGGTTCTGTTTCCGCTAAAGAGGTTGGATTATGTGCTTCTAATAAAGCTTGATTGAAGCTTGGAAAGTTCATTGCTTTTTGATGATGTTCTTCCACCCATTCAGGCATCTTTGGACATCTGCTAATTGCTTCATTACAAATTTTATTGGCAAACTTATTGGAAATTCCAGCTGTCAAGGAATAGACAGGCTCAAAGCCTAAGACAAGATTTTCTTGAGAAACAGGAACAATATAATCAGGGTGGGTCATCTGGATTGAATTATTATACTTTTCAATTTTTCCTGAGATAATTCTCTCACCATAGAGAGGGAGATTCTTTGCAATAGTTTGTGCATATACTTTGAAAAAAATAAGTTCAATCTCTGCAGTACCGTCCGTTGCAATCACCTTGTAAGGTTGTTTTTTACTTTTTGGTTCAATATGTTCTAAAATTTTGACTTTGACAGTAATCAATTTTCCGCTTTCTGCATAAATAAGTGCAGGGGAATAAGTACGATCAATGATGTTATAAGGCAAGTGCCAAAGTAAATCGACAATTTTTCCTCCAGCCATTTTTTCAACAAGCTTAGCGTTTTTTTCACCAATGCCTCCTAGGTTGGTGATTGAAGAAAAAAGGGGAAATAAAAGGCTTGGTCTCATTTTTTATTCATCAAAATTATTGCTCCTATCATTTTTATACTATATGATGTGCCCAAAGTAAATAAACTAATGTTTTATGCGGAAGTTGAGATGAAAAAACTAGGGCTGTTTATATTTTTATTTGGTCTTTTGGGCTGCGTGTCAGCACCTGAATATGTGACTCTTGAAAAGAAACAAGATGTTGTTCAATATTTTGAAGAAAATATAAATTTCTTGCCACCAAACTACTATAATAAACAGGCAATAATTGAAACCTTTGGAAAACCTTCAGAAGAGATAAAAGAAGGTCAAACTGAGGTTTTGAAATATATTGTTCCTGATGAAAGTGGAAATACACTCAAGTATGCGTTTGTTTTAGAAAAAGGACAGTTAAAAACAATTGTCTATGAAGATTTTATCTTGGCATTGGCACAATACGGTTTGGTTGAAGGTGGTTTTAGGCCTTGGATTTCAAGAGAATGTGAACAGGGTGAGGAAAATCAAGATTGCCTCAGAGATAAACTCTTAAAACAATATTCACAAATCAAATTGCAACAAGGAAGAGAAAAGACAATTCTTGTGAGAAAAATTTATGTTGATAAGGCTTTTGTAAAGAGAATAAATCTAAAGACTGTTCAGTCTTTTTATCAAAAACAGAATTTTGTTGAAACAGTAAAATATCAAAAAGAAGATAGAGTTTGCAGTGTCTTTGAAAAAGAACAAAGAGCCTCAGCTTTTTGCAAGTTTCAAAACAAAGATGAAATTATGTTGATAGATGTTGTTCAAAAAGAAAAAGCACAAGATGAAGTTATTCAAGTTTTAGAAAAAGATTAGGATCAGATGTTAAACGATATAAATAAAATCAAAGGATTGGTTGTTTCTTCAGTAGTCGACGGTTATGATGCTATTTTACTTTCCGAATTATATAAAAAATCGGATAAAGATTTTCTTTATATTGTTAGCGATGGTTTTCGAATGAATAAAACGGTTGATTTGCTACAATATATCAATCCTGATGTAACAGTTCTCCCTTTTCCAGCTTGGGACACAGTGCCTTATGATCGAGTTTCTCCGAACGCGGATATTATGGGGCAGAGAATTGAGACTCTTTCGGAACTGGCTGTTAATTCAACACCCAAAAAGCCTAGAATTATAGTGACAACGGTTTCTGCGGTTTTGCAAAAACTGCCACCGAAGAAAATTTTTATCAATTCCATCCAAGAAGTTAAAATTGGAGGAAAGCTCAATTTCAATAATTTTCTTCATTATGCTGCAATCAATGGCTATGTTCGTGTTGAACAAGTCATGGAACGAGGCGAATATGCTGTTCGTGGAGATATTCTTGACATTTTTCCTTCATCTTCAGTTGAGCCAATAAGAATTGATATTTTTGATGATGAAGTTGAGAAAATTCGCACCTTTGATCCTATTTCGCAAAGGACGACAGGAAATTTAGAAAGATATGAATTTCAAGTTATGGGTGAGGTGGTTTTAGATGAAAATACCATCAAAACATTTCGTTCTAAATATCGTGAAACTTTCGGGCTAAACTCAAATAAAGATGAAATTTATGAAGCCATTTCCAGTGGGCAAAAGTATATGGGTATTGAAAACTGGCTTCCGCTCTTTTATGAAGATGCTCTCCCAACCTTTTTCGATTATCTTCCTTGGGCAGAAGTGATTATTGGTAATGAAGTCGGTAGTGCAATTAAGTCTAAAGAAGAAAGTATCATTGACTATTTTCAGGCTCGTTTAGAAGGAGTTCAAGTAAAAGATAATCAAGTCGATACTTATCGCCCAATTAAGCCAGAGCTATTTTATCTGAGCGAGAAAGAATTCAAAGAAATTGCACAAAAAAAAGGTGCCGTAACTTTTACAAATATGAATGTTTCAAGTTCTGAACCTTCAACAATGCAAGGTGTTTTACCAGGGAGAGATTTCTCAAATGCTAAAGCCCAGAGCATTGCACAGGTGTATATTGATTTGAATCATTACCTTTCTGAAAATGGAAAGTTTAAAAGAATTATTTGTTGCCAAACAGAAGGCTCCAGAGAAAAACTATTTTCTTTGATGAGTGAGAATGGCATTGATGATCTGACTTTTGCGGAAACTTGGGCAGAAGCAATGCAAAAAGCTTCAAAAAAGATAGTTTTGATTGTTTTATCTGTACCAACAGGATTTAGAGGCGAGGGTTTTGTTATTATTTCTGAAGAAGAAATTTTAGGAAAAAGACAACAAACCAAACGTAAAAAAGCAAGTTCAAAAGATTTTATTGCCGATGTTTCTGCTTTGGCTGTTGGAGAATTGGTTGTTCATATTGAACATGGTGTAGGACGTTTTCTTGGGCTTGAAAATGTTGTTGCAGGTGGCGCACCACATGACTGCGTGAAAATTGAATATGCTGGAAATGCCAAACTTTTTGTGCCAGTTGAAAATATTGATGTCATTTCTCGTTATGGTTTGGACAATGAAAATGTTCAGCTCGACACATTGGGGGGCTCTGCTTGGCAGGCCAAAAAAGCAAAAGTTAAAAATAAAATCAGAGATATTGCAGAAAAATTGATAAAGATTGCAGCGGAAAGAACCCTCAGAAAAGGCGAAGCCTTTTTACCAAGAGACGGTTTATATCAAGAATTTTGTTCAGGTTTTCCATATCAAGAAACCGATGACCAATTAAATGCAATTAATGATGTTTTGAGCGACTTAGGGTCGGGAACACCGATGGACAGACTCATCTGTGGGGATGTTGGTTTTGGAAAGACAGAAGTTGCGATGCGTGCAGCTTTTGCGGTGGCTTCAAATGGAGCTCAAGTCGCAATTATTGCACCAACAACTTTACTTGTTCGTCAACACTATTATAATTTTAAAAAGCGTATGGAAGGCTTTCCAATTAAAGTTAAAATGCTTTCTCGTCTTGTGACGCCTAAAGAAACCAAAGAAGTCAAACAGGGTTTAGCGGAAGGTTCTATTGAAATTGTCATTGGAACACATGCTCTTCTGGCTCAAGATATGAAGTTTTGCAATCTTGGACTTTTAATTATTGATGAAGAACAACATTTTGGAGTTGCTCACAAAGAGAAATTGAAAGCTTTCAAATCTGATGTTCATGTGATGACGATGACAGCAACACCAATTCCTAGAACACTTCAACTTTCACTTACGGGAGTGAAACAACTGAGTGTGATTGCAACCCCGCCAGTAGACAGACTTGCAGCTAGAAGTTTTGTGATGCCATTTGATACGGTGATGGTTAAGGAAGCCATTTATCGTGAAAAACATAGAAATGGTCAGACATTTTTTGTTTGTCCTCGTGTGTCTGATATTTTTTATGTTGAGAAAATTCTCAAAGAACTTGTTCCTGATATCCGTATCGCTGTGGCTCATGGGCAAATGCCCGTGAAAAATCTTGAAGACGTGATGAATGATTTTGCTGATGGAAAGTTTGACTTGCTTCTTTCAACGACAATCATTGAATCTGGGATTGATATGCCAACTGTGAACACAATGATTATCTATCGTGCAGATATGTTTGGATTGGCTCAGTTGTATCAACTCAAGGGTCGTGTGGGTCGTTCAAAAGTTCGGGGATATTGCTACTTCACCGTTTCTCAGCGTAAGAAAATCAATCCGATTGCAGAAAGAAGATTGAATATCTTGAAAGCTCTTGATAATTTGGGAGCAGGTTTTTCGCTTGCCAGTCACGATATGGACATCAGAGGAAGCGGGAATATTCTTGGAGAAGAACAATCAGGACATATCAAAGAAGTAGGAATTGCTCTCTATCATCATATGTTAGAAGAAGAAATTGCTCGTATCAAAGCAGGAGCTTATGGTAAAGAGGAAGAAGTTGCTGAATGGATTCCACAAATAAACATTGGTATTCCGATTATGATTCCAGAAACTTATGTTCAAGACTTAGGTGTTCGTTTGGGGCTTTATAAAAGAATTGGTGATTTGAAAACCAAAGCAGAAATTTTGGATATGAAAGAAGAATTGGTCGACAGATTCGGCAAACTTCCTGAAGAAGTTGAAAACTTGCTTACAACAGTAGAAATCAAACAACTTTGCAAAATGGCAAATATTGAAAAAATTGATGCCGGAGCCAAAGGAGCTTTGGTTATGTTCAGAAATAATGTTTTTGCGCAACCTGAAAAACTCATAGATTTCATCTCTAAGCAGTTTGGTATTGTGAAAGTTCGCTCTGATCAAAAACTATTTATTGAAAAAAATTTAGAAAGCTATAAAATCAGAGTAGAAACAATTAAGAACTATATCGCCAAACTTGTCGATTTATTATAGGAATTGCCATGAATCAGAAATATTCCGACCTTCCTTTTTATAATATGAAAGTTAGCTTTCTGGATAATGGCAGAATGCATATTGAAGAAGCTGCAATCAAAAATATCTGGAAAAAAGGTGAATCTACATTTTTTGATTTATATATCTATTCCAAAAAAAAATCTCAAGTTTTGGATATGTTTTATATTCGCTCCATTTCAAATCTAAACAGCAATAAGATTTATGCAAATGCACATGAAGTGATTGAAGAATTTATACATAGTCAATCAGAGAAACAACCTGAAACAAAAGAAGAAAATAAAAACATTCCTCGTTCTCTTAAAGAGTTTCAAGATGATATTATCATTTTGAGTTTTATTGCAACTTGTGACGGAAAACTCCTTCCAATTAAAATCAAGGCAATAGAGGATTATATCATTGCACTTAAACCTGAAGCTAAGATTTTGAGTGAAAGTTATATCAGAAACTATATTTCAACGCTCAATCCAAGTGAGGAAGATTTTTATGGTGCATTGAATAATATTCAGTCTAAAACACCAGAAGAGGCTTTAAAATTGGTAAAAGAAGCAATGAAAATTGCCACCTCAGACGGTTTTTTTGATTATCATGAAAAATTTTATGTCGCTGAACTCATACAAATTTTGAGGGAATTTGGTATTTCCCTCAAAACAGATGTGTAAATAAAATCTATATTAATTTTATCTTATTTAAATGTATATCTGATACCAACAGAATATTCACTTCCTCTTTTGAAGAAGTCTGATTGGCTTGTTTGGATATAACGGTATGTTGTTCTGATGCCCCAGTTTTCATCAAGATTATATTGAGCACCAAGTGTGAAACGCGTTCCATAAGTGTGTTTGTTAGAATTTGATGCAGTTGCATTTCTTGCTCTGAAGTAATAACTTCCTAAACCTACACCACCGATGAGGTCTAAATCTTCATAAATTGGCAAATAACCAAGCAAGTCAGCACCAAAGGCCACATGATTTGTTGTAAATTTTCCAAAAGAAGAATATTGAGTTTCACGATTTGATCTTTGTAAGAAAGCTTCTAAGCCAAAGTAATAGTCTGTCTTAATTCCCCCAACAAAATCAAAAGCATTATAATCTTTTTTAAACATCCCATTATACTTGCTTCCATATGTGTATCTAGCTGAAGAATAGTCGAAACCGACATAAGGATCTGCTTCAATAGCAAAAGCTTTGGCGTCTGCCACGAAAATAGAAGCGGCAATGCTCGCAAGAAGAAGAGTTTTTTTCATTAGAAAATCCTTTGTAGTTGTTAATATTGTGATAATTATTATCTGTTAGTTTAATTATAGGCTTAATTTGGTTAACAAAAGACTAAGGTATAAATTAAATGAAGGTGAAAATATTGGGGTCGGGGAGTTCTAAAGGGATTCCTCAAGCAGGAAGTTTTTGGGGAGAGGCAAATCCAAATAATGAAAAAAATAAAAGAACAAGAAGTTCGATTCTAATCGAGATAAACTCAAAGAATTTCTATATAGATACTGGTCCGGATTTCCGATATCACATGAATAAATATAACATCTCAAAGATTGATGCATTGCTTTATACCCATGGTCATAGCGATCACATAGACGGGGTTTCAGATACACTTGAGTTTGGATTAGATAGTGACCATAGGATAAAGACTTATCTTTCTCAGGAAACACATCAAATTATCACTCAAAGATTTGCAGATTTATTTAACCCTGTCAAAAACCACAGAACCCATGATCGTCTTGATTTTGAAATTGTTGAAGATGGTAGAAGTGTGGATTTTACTGGTGAAAAAGTGAAGTTTTTTGAAGTGATACATGGTGTTTTGAATCCAACAGCTTTCAGATGTGGGGCATTTGCTTATGTTCCGGATTTCAATATTTTATCACCAAGTGCAATGGAAAATCTTAAAGGTTTAGATGTGTTACTTATCAATGCGAATGAAGGTTTTCATAAAGCAAGTCCGACAGGAAGTCATAGTGACTTTTATCATATTTTTGAAATAAATAAGGTTTTGAAAGCAAAAAAAGTCATTTTGAATCACATTTCCAGCTAGGTAGACCATGAGAGAGATGAAGCAAAACTACCAGAAGGTTTCTGTCTTTCTTATGATGGTATGGAATTTGAAGTATAAAAAAGGCTCCGAAAGGAGCCTTTAAATTATTTAAATTTGTTCAATATGCCAACAATTTTATCTTTTGTATCTGTTGCTTTTTGTTCCAGTTCATTATAGCTATTTTCAAGAATTTGAGAAATTGGTGAGGCACTCTCTTTTTTAATTTCTTCTTCAATTTCTTGCTTTTTTTTAGCCTTAACTTGTTTCATCTTTTTCCAGATGAAGATGATTGCGACAAAAAGTGCAACAGAAATCAGCGGACGATAAAATAACCAAGATAAAGCAATGGTTAAAATGGAAAGAGCTAGTGAAAATAAGAAAACAACAGGTGTTGAAATAAAAGCAAATGTTGTTTGCATGAAAGGTAAAACAGAAACGATAATACCAATAACCCCAAGCAACATTCTCAAACCAGTAAACATCATCAGAAAGCCAACGAAACGAACAATCCAAGTGATTATTTGGTTGCTCTTCAATTCGTTGCTAAACATTTCATAAGCTGTAACACTACCTTCATCAGAAATAACAATGTCACCATATTCTGTAGCAAAAGGAATAATTAGATTGTTATCTTGTGCTCCAATTACACTAACGGTTTGTAGAGGAATATATTCAAAATAAACTTTAATATCACCAATTTTAGGGGCAGTGATATCTTCTGAATTTGTGAGAAAATTTTCATGTACTACAAAGCCTTTAGGGGTGTTTTTTTTCATTTCCATCGTAAATTCAATATATTCATTAAAACGATTAATATGATTGGAAGAAATGGTGAAAACTCCAACTTCAATATTCGAATTCACTTTCTCATTAGATGAGAAAAGAGGATAGGGGTTTGTATAGGAATTCATTCTAAAATTATCGGAGTCGATTCTATCTTTTTCCCAAACTTTTTTATATTCATAGGTCGTTGTCGTTGTTTCGCTTCCACCCATATTCACATTACTGTCTTGAGATTTATATTCTTTCCATTGATACATTTTGACGATTCTTTTGAGTTTGATACCTGATATACTTATGCCAAAATCATCATCAGAAAGCATTTGATTTGAATGAGCCATATTTGAAATGTGAACAAGAGCTTTATTGTTTTTTATATCAATTTCATCAGAAGGAATTGATATAACAGATTGTAACCCAGTTTGAAGCATTTTCTTTGTTTTGATATAAGAACCTTCATTCAAAAAAAGAACAACAAAGGAGAGGCAAAACAAAACGAGACCGACAATGCTTGTTACAAAGCCTGCTTTAACTCTCTGTCCATAAGATGCTACTGTTGTTTCAGAATATTTATGCTTCATTTTATTTCCTTGTTTGTAGTGAATTTAAACTTTTTTAGTTATATAAACAAGGAGTTAGTTTGTCTATGCTGAAAAAAGTGATATTTTTTAAATTTTTTACTTGATTTATTGTTTTTAATTTTGTATAAACACTCTCAGTTAAGCGGGCGCTTAGCTCAGTTGGTAGAGCATCTCGTTTACACCGAGAGGGTCGGGAGTTCGAGCCTCTCAGCGCCCACCAATTTAACCCTGACTTTTTAAGTCGGGGTTTTTTTATGCCCATTTCATATTTCGTCTGTGTGGCTTGTCTGTAGGGCGTTTAGCAAAATATACCCTTGGGTGTATATCTCTCCATTTGTATCCTTTTTCTTAAATTTTTTCTCTCCAATTCTAAAATATCTCTCTTTATGTGGGGCGCTTAACTCTTTTATTCTATTGTTTTTACATATAAATTTTTTTGAGGTGTTTTGGTAAAAAAGTGCTTAGCAGTCGTCATAAAATCTAAACAATCTCACTTTCGGACCAGTCTGCGTTTTTTATCGTAGTTCCTTTTGTTATTCATTTTATGAAAGGAAAAAATTATGGAGTCTCAGGAATACCCTTATGTTACGCTTTGTCGGCTTTTAGCTTTGGCTTATTATAGAAAGTACATAATTTGTCAGAAAAGACTGGATAAAGGAGCGTTTCCAAGCATTACTGTTGAAGGCAAGCGTGAAGAAAAAGGAGAGAATTTATGTCAGATTTAACAGCATATATAGCCAATTTAGAAA
This sequence comes from Alphaproteobacteria bacterium, assembly GCA_047975765.1. Taxonomy (GTDB): domain Bacteria; phylum Pseudomonadota; class Alphaproteobacteria; order RF32; family CAG-239; genus JAQWBS01. Next base: position 84,322 of record JBKEEF010000012.1, on the reverse strand, counting down.
ATTATTCAGTCAAAGAACTTCAGCAGATTTGGAGAGATTATTTTGAGGTTGTGCCAGAACAAGTAAATAAACCTTATTTAGTGAGAGGAATAGCTTATCGTGTGCAAGAACTCAGGTATGGAGGGCTAAGACCAGAGATTATTAAGGTGCTCAATCGCAATCTAAAGGATGTTGAAGAACAGCTTAGAACTAAAATGAGACAAAAACCAGGAGTGGTTTTGACACGATTATATAAGGGGATTGAGTTCAGGGTAACGATTGTAGAAGGAGGTTTTGAGTTTAATGGAATGCTTTATCGGAGCCTGACGAAGATAGCAAGCATAATAACGGATAGCAAAACCTCTGGTCCTTTGTTTTTTGGAGTTAAGTAGATGGGAAAACTGAGATGTGCAATCTATACCCGCAAGTCCACAGATGAAGGGCTTGAGATGGAGTTTAATACCCTTGATGCTCAAAGAGAGGCTGGAGAAAATTATATCTTAAGCCAAAGGCACGAAGGTTGGAGTATTATCCCAACTAGATATGATGACGGCGGATATAGCGGTGGAAATACTAATCGCCCAGCATTTAAGAAGCTGATGGCGGATGTTGAGTCTGGTTTTATTGATATGATTGTTGTTTATAAAATAGACCGATTGACACGTTCTTTGACAGACTTCTCAAGAATGGTTGAAATCTTTGATAAGCATAATGTTTCTTTTGTTTCGGTAACGCAGCAGTTTAATACATCAACGTCCATGGGGCGTCTGACTTTAAATATGCTGCTTTCATTTGCTCAGTTTGAAAGAGAGGTGAGTGGCGAGCGAATTAGAGACAAGTTTGCCGCCTCCAAGCAAAAAGGGATGTTTATGGGCGGAATGCCGGTTTTGGGTTATGATATCAAAAATCGTAAATTGATTATGAATAATAAAGAAACCAAGATTATCCGTAAGATTTTTGAATGTTATCTTGAATGTCAGTCTTATCAGAAGACCGCAAGATATATAAACGCTCTGGGTTATAGAACAAAAAAATGGACGAGTGCCAACGGCGTTGAATATGGTGGTAAAGCATTTTATACAGGTATGATTTATAACATTTTGAGAAATCCACTTTATATCGGAAAAATTAAGCATAAAGATAAGGAATATGATGGGTTGCATGCACCAATTATTGATAAGGAGAGTTGGGAAAAAGTTAGGGAGATTATTAAAACGCCTTATGCCCAAAGAAATATCATTAAAACAGGGCAAGAAGAACCTATGTTAAAAGGCTTGATACATTGTGGATGCTGTGGTTCAGCAATGATTCATTCTCATACAAAACGGGGAAATATTCATTATCGTTATTATGTTTCAATAAATGCCAACAAACGAGGCTATGAAAATTGTGAGATTGGCTGTATTCCTGCAGAAAAGATTGAAGGGCTAGTGGTTGAACAGATTAAAAACTTAATCAAGAGTCCAGAGGTGATTTCCAGAACATATAAAGAAACCTTAAGCCTTTATAGGAAAACAGATGAGAAGGTTTTTATCAGCCGCATGAAGAGCTTTGAAAGTGTTTGGGAATATTTATATCCTGGAGAGATAAATCAGATTGTGAGAAGTCTTTTAAATAAAGTCACTATTTATACTGATAAGATAGAAATTAAGCTGGATATAGCTGGGTTGTTTAGCAAATTAAAGGAGTTTGAAGCATGTTAACATATATGGATAAAGAGCAAAATACTTTATTGGTTATAGAGGTTCCTGCTTATTTTAAGAAAGGTGGCAGGGCGACCAAGTTGGTTGATGGTCAAAAACGAGAATATGGCCAAGACAAGCAGCAAGATAAGACCTTGTTGAGTTACATAAAAAAGGCTTTGGAGTGGAAAGCTGAAATGGAAAGTAAAAATATGAACATCCGTAATTTTGCAAAAATTAAGAAAATGGATATTAGCACGACGGGGAAAATTCTACGACTAAACTATCTTGCTCCTGATATTATTGAGAAAATTGTTTTAGGAAAATATCCAAGCACCTTATGTGCTAGAGATCTTTTAAGGAATGGCATCCCTAATGACTGGGAGGTCCAAAGAAAGATGTATGGTTTTTAGAATTTAATCCATTAACAGTTGTTAACATGAAATAAAGACAGCTTTAATTCATAGGCATAGACTTTTGCTTTTTAACAAAAAAGGCATAAAACTATGAATTATGAGGGGATTGAAGCGCATGCGGTTAATACTGCATGCGTTTTAGCATATAAAATGTGCTACAGCAGTTGGTTTAATAATTATGAGAGAGAGGATATTAAACAAGAGTTGATTATAGAATATCTCATAAAAATTAAGGGATATGACGAAACCAAGGGAGAACGAAAGACTTATATTAACGCAATTATGGTTAATAAAGCACGGGATATGTTGAGGTCCAGAAAAGCGAAGAAAAGAGGGCAAAATTGTGAAGTATTAATGGAGTTTGAGTCGGATTTTTATGATGAAAAAAATTTAGTTGAAGCATTTGAAAATAAATATGATGTGGCAAAAATAATGGGCTTTCTCAATGTGGATGAGAAGGCCCTTTGTCTATGCTTAATGCAAGACATGAGTATTAATGAAACAATTAAAAAATGTAACATCGGTAAATCAAAGTTCTATAGAATTTTGAAAAGGATAAGAGAAAAATTGGTAACATCTTAAGTAAATCTGTATAAAATAGCAAAATCCCCTATCTTTGTTTATGGATAGGGGATTTTTATTATTAAGGATTATAAATTCGGGTTAGTTATTTTACCAGCTATAATTAAGTCCTATGCCGACAGAGGATGCTTTGTATTGCGAGCCGGCGGTGTGTGAAGCAAAGCCGTAAGCGGAGACGGAGCTGCTAAGCGAATGCTTAAAGCCGAGTTCAACTCTTCCTAAAGTGCTGTCATGATAAGTATCCATATTACCCATGCCCGTAACTTCAACTCTGGCACCGCTGGTAAATGGTTTAACAATAGATGGTTTGATATAAACCTTAGTCATTCCCTCATCAGCATAGAAGCTCTTCTCTAACTTAACACCAGCCTCAATCTCTGTTTGACGGATTGTGTTATAATCAGCCGTCTTGCCATAAGCATCTTTCGCCTTATCAAAGCTCACTTCGGTATAAGATAAGCCGATACTTGGTTCTAAAGTAACGTCTTTAGCAATATCCTCGGCAACATGGAATAATCTTCCCAACTCAAAGCTGCCGCCTAACTCTCGACCGTTAATCTTACTCTTAACACCGTCCTTAGTTTTAATCTCACTTCTTTGAGTACCACCATATAATGTTGCAAAAGTCCACCAGTTGTTCTTGTCATATCTATGATACAAACCACCGATATAACTATCTATATCAATATCACTGCCAACAGATGACTTATACTTCTTGCCGCGACCGTCCAAGTCATATTGACCCTTACGATAAGAAGCAAACACACCCAACTTGTTATTATAGTCATGTTGAACATCAAAGCCGGCTTCAAGACCGCTTATCTCACTATCCATATGAACAGGCGACTTAATGGTTGAAGTATAATAAACAGGGTTAACCCAAGCATTGTTCAAAGGCTTACCGTCATAGGCTTCATCACATAGAGCACATCTTGTTGAAGAGCTCTTGTTATTAGCAACTTTGTCTTTGATGTTTGTAACCATAGAACGAGTTTGTTCTAAAGCTGCTGAGTGAAGAGCAACATAGCTCATAACCTCAGAGGTAACCGAAGTACTTTTTGCTGTCGGAATAGGTAAGAACCACTGCTTAGAAGCATCATCATATCTGGTACTCCATTCATAAGGACTGCCCAAGACACGGAAGACACTAAAGCCCCCGGATGTTGAAGGATCATCATTTTGAGCATCCGCAAATAAGATATCGGCCGTTGATTTATCAATCGATAAGACATTCAAGATTAATCCGACATCTCCGACAATGTCTCCGTCTATCATCAAGACATCGGCAGTGTTGGTTAAAGGATCAACATCTAAGTGAACATAACCATTGTTAGAAGTTAAGTTCGCAATGTTCATAGAAGAGATTGTGTTATTGGCAATATTCAAAGTACCAAGTGTAATATCAATACTGGCATTGTTTAAGAAAGCCTCATTAGCCAGTTTTAACTGAGCATTAGCTAAGCTGACTTTGTTCACATTCTCAACTGCGGCAGCAAAGTCAACTTCACCACTCTCGTCACCACTAATGGCAATGTCATAACCGCCAACGTCTCCGTTAATACCACTCTCAAAGCTAACCTTACCATTGTTGACAGCCTCAATCTTAAGCTCCTTACCGGCTGTAACATAAACGTCATTCGCGCCGCTGCTGTCCTCATTATTCTTAAAGCTCATCGTCTTTGAGTTAGCCGTTAACTTCAAATCACCGTCATTATAAATCGCTCCACCCTTACCGGTTACGGAACTATTGCCGCTAAAGTCAGAGTTAACAACTTCCATAATCGCCGAACTACCATTATAAATGACACCGCCGTTCCCGTTTGCCGAATAAGCATTACCATCATTGCTGTTATTGCTGAACTTAGACTCATTAATGATGGTTTCATTATCATTATAAATAACACCCTCTGTACTGACGGCATCTAAATCTGTTGATTCCATATCCAACGTATCGTTCACTGGAACATAGATAATGTAAGATTTACCGCCGGTAGCAGAATCAATATATAATTTGCCGTCATCTTGGGCTAACTTATATTCATCACCTTTATAGACTAAGCGGAAAGTATCAAGATTAGTAATATTTAAGAACTTGTCCGGGTTTGTGAATAAATCCACCCAGTAGTTGGGAGTGGAAGGGTTTCCTAAGTTAGTGCCGTCAATCTTACCGCTGAGCTTGATTTGCTTTAATCTCATCTCACCATTTGCTGTACCCGCAATATAGATATTATCGGAAGTATGGTTCTCAAAATTAGCTCCGAAAGAAAGATTATTATTGCTGCCTGTTGAAGTAAAGTCATTTACTCTTAACTGCTGATAAGTGTTGTAGTCTAAATGTAATGTAGCATTATTTAAGCTCAAATTGGTCACAGGCGTATAAGCCGAAGTTATATCCGTGTTCCAAGTCGGCACAAACAAACCATGATTATAACCTTGGCTGTCCGTAAATTGAGCATCATCATATTTAATTGAGCCCAAACGAAGTGTTGAATCTGATACATCAATAGTCCCGACATTTATCAAACTATTATTAAAACTTACAACACCACTGCCGTCACCACTCAAAGAGAGGTTATGAGAAATACTGTAGTCGGAAGTGCCGGAAAACATAGCAGCCATTTCAATTTGGTCATTTAGAACAATAGAACCGGAATTTGTTGCGTTAAAATTTAAAGTCCTAAGTCCCGTATTTGCAAGAGCAATAGCATTATAAACCTTACCTCTTACATTATCCTGAGTATAGTTGCCGCTAAAATGATTATTAACACCATTAGCATTAAAAGTTATATCAGTATTTGTATATACAGCTCCACCTAATGCTAAGTTAGAAGTAGAGGATGTCGTCGCATAGTTTCCTATAAAGTCGCCACTGATGTTGCCTATAGTGCTAATGTTATAAACAGCCCCGCCACTAGCACTAAAAGAACCAGAAGCATAGTTTCCAATAAAATCACCAAAGATGTTGCCTATAGTGCGGGTGTTGTAAACAGCCCCGCCAAAAGCAGAAGAACCAGAAGCATAGTTGTTGATAAAGTTGCCTGTAATGTCGCCTATTTTTGCACTGGCACTAGTATTATGAATAACTCCACCATAAGCAGAAGAACCAGAAGCATAGTTTCCAATAAAATCACCCGTGATGTTGCCTATAGTGCAGGTGTTGTAAACAGCACCGCCATTGGCAGAATAACCACCGGAAGCATAATTACCGATAAAATCACCTGTGATGTCGCCTATAGTACCATAATTAGAAATAGCACCGCCATAAGCATAATAAGCACCGGAAGCATAATTACCGATAAAATCACCTGTGATGTCGCCTATTTTTGCATTTGTACCATAATTAGAAATAGCTCCGCCACTAGCATAATCAGAACTAGAAACATAGTTTCCGATAAAATCACCTGTGATGTCGCCTATGGTACCATAATTAGAAATAGCACCGCCACTAGCATAAGCATAATCAGAATCAGATTTAGTATAGTTCCCAATAAAACTCCCTGTAATATCGCCTATGGTACCATAATTAGAAATAGCTCCGCCATTAGCATAATCAGAACTAGAAAGATAGTTTCCGATAAAATCACCTGTGATGTCGCCTATGGTACCATAATTAGAAATAGCACCGCCATAAGATGAAGAGCGCGCTCCAATGAAATCTGCATTTACATTACCTGTGAGGGATGTCTGTCTGGTTATATACCTCCCTTGGGTAGGATCATTATTAGCCCAGACATATTTAAAATATTTAATATCACTATTTTTTATACCGTTTTTAGATAATTTTACCTCTATTACATCTGTTCCGGAACTTGTCACTTCTTCCCAAGTAATATTAGGGGATGTTGTCATTTCAGCGATTTTAAGGTTGATTTTATAATGCTTGTCAGAAAGATTTCCACCTTCGTCAGTCTCTTTGACAATAAAGTTATAATCTGTATCGGTACTTTCTCTAATTTCAAAGGAGCTATCAGGAATAGAATTCATATTGAAAGTATAATACTTACTGTCTGCCGCATTATAAAAGAGGGCATCAGCTTGTGTCGTTTCAATCAAGTTACCGGCAGGAGTTTGAGAGAGTATCTTTAAAAATGCAGCATTTTCCGTATCAGGAATAAAGTAATAATCTGTATCATCTATCTTGACTTCAATGGTTTCACTTGTGGAAATATCACTCAAAGTAATCAAAGATGGAGAAGAATCTAAATATTCATTTGCTCCAGACTTTATATTGTCTAAAGTTTGAAAACGACTTGTGCTTGCAACACTAGCTTCTGTTTTGGCTGAATACATCAAAACAGATACTAATATCAACAAGCTTAGCATCAAGACTCTGCTATATATTTTCATAGGAGTTCTCCCTAAAACAATTTTTTACCGATAATGGTGTAACATAGACTCCATATTATCACAATATGGAAATATACATCATATTGTTTAATTTTAGTAAATATTAAGAAATATTTATACTCTAATGTGTGTTTTATACATCATAAATTCTCTTATGAGAGTGAAAATCATAAATTTTTGCAAAGAAATCGATTCATAAAAATAGTTTGTAATTATTTTTACTAAATAATCATTCTTTAACGGACTGGGTTGCATTTTTTGACGTAGTTCCTTTTGTTATTAACGAACAAAAGGAGTTATAGATGTTGAAGAAAAAGAGAAGAAAACCGCTATTTTTGAAGATTCAGCGGTTAGCCGTTGGGGATTTACTTGCTAAATCTGACACAAAATTAAAAGAAATTGAGCAGATTTTGTTTGATGAAAGTCGTCAGGCTATTTTGGCTCATCGCTGGGTTCAAGGCGTCATCCGTTTAAAGAAATCTTTGGAGGATAGGGCATGAACAAAGGCTGGATTAAACTTCATCGCAAGATATTGAGCTGGGAATGGTATAGGGATGCAAACGTTCTACGCGTTTATCTTCATCTCTTATTACAAGCCAACTATGAAGACAAATCATGGAATGGTTTAGAGCTTGGTTGTGGAGATTGTTACTTCACATTTCAGGGGCTTGCTTCAGATTTAGGGTTAAGCGTTAAGCAAGTGCGATTAGCATTGAACAAGCTAGAATTAAGTCAAAATATCGTCTTAAAAAAGTCAGGAAAAAGGCAAGTTGCAACCCTTGTAAAATATGACTTATTTCAGTCTGAACGTTTTGAAAGGGGCGAGATTAAGTCAGATAAAAGTCCTCAAAAAGACAACGTAAGGGCAACATTTAAAGAAATAAAGAATATAAATAATAATTTAAAAAATACTAACTCTTACGAGTTAGTTAAAAAAAGAACCAAACTGCCACAAGATTCAATTTTGACGGAAGAATGGCGGGCTTATGCTCAAGGCTATGGATTTATAAATCCTGAAGTTGAGTTTGAGCGTTTTAAGAATTATTGGACTTCTAAGAATGCAAGAAATCCCTATAAAAAAGATTGGTTTTCTACTTGGCAGAATTGGATTTTGAAAGAAGTTCAAAGAGGGCTTGGCAAGGAGGAAGTGCCTGCTGAGGGTTCTTACAATCCTTATGAGGGTTGAAGCAAGGAGGGCTAAGCAATGACTGTTTTAGACCTCCTTTCAAAAAAGCATAAAATCAACAAACATGTGATTGACGTTCTGACAGAGCTTTATGGACAACCCAAATGGCTAATCAGTCCCAAAGAGGGGCAAGATCCAGAAATGATCTTGAATGAGTGGGTTAAAGAGCTTGGTGACTATAGCGAGGCGGATTTGCGACGTGCATGTCAGGCACTGTTCAAGTATGACAAATGCAAGAGTTTTCCGACCTTGGCTCATATTGGTGCAATGCTGATAGATGTGCCATGTCAGGCAAGTAAACTTCCCTCAAATGCTTTAGGTAAATCTTTTTGTATTGAGGACGAACTTTTTAAGCAAGATGCTGCTTTGGGAAAAAAGTTTTATACACGCAATCACTACCGCCGTGTTTTCCAGTATCTCTTGACTTCAAAGCTTTCACAAGCCATAGGTGAAACAGCATACAAAGCATTGGAGCGTTCTTCGGAGGATGCGAATGTTGTTCTTGGGCTAAAATATAAAAAGGCTTTAGAGCTTGGTTTGTTTGATGAGATGGATAGCTTGCTGTCTCAATCACAAAGCGGAGGGATTGTTAGATGATGACGGAAGCAGAAATTAAGGAACGTCTGTTGGAGGCGGCATATGTGATGAGACTTTTGCCTCAAGTTAAAGCTCAAGGCTATGTGACGGTGAGGTTTGAGATTAAGTATTATCCAAATGAACTGTTAATGATGGATAAAAAACCGATCAAATTGCAGGCAACCAATGAGCAAATAGATCGGATGGATGAAGCAATCTCTTGGCTAGATATTTTAGAACCGTTTGAGCGAAAGCTGGTCTGGAAGCGAGCCGAGAAAATTCCTTGGAAGATTTTATGTTATGAATATGCTTTGTCACGCTCACAACTGAATGTCAAATATGACTTATACCTTTCAAAGATCGTAGGATTTCTGGGCAAGAGAATGTCCAGACAAAAAAGCACAAGACAAAAGTAAAAAAAAGAGATATAAAATGAATTATGATTGATTTTTGTCTCTAAAAGCCTAAGCCTTGGAAGGAATTCCAAGGCTTTTTGCTTGGAAATCCAAGAAAACAGGGAGAAATCACTTGGCAAAATTTGAGCGGGTCCTTCCTAAAAGTTTTCTGTATGCGGGGGTTCAAGCCGCGGGATTTTTCTAGCGTTAGGTAAAAATTGAGGTTGTCAGTGGTCAGCTGAAGATGGCTGTTTTACTAGGTTTTAGAGTGTTGTTTTATATAGGGTGGTCAGTTAGGTGGTCACTAAGATTTAAGAGGTGGTCATGATGCGTGGTCACCTTATTTTTTTGACATTTTTTATGAGGTGAGTAATGGATTTAGAGTTTTTAGAAGTAGATAAATTAATTCCTTATGCCAAAAATGCAAGGACGCATAATGACCAACAGGTTGAACAAATTGCAGCAAGTATTCAGGAATTTGGATTTACAAATCCAATTTTGATTGACGGGAAGAATGTTATCATTGCTGGGCATGGAAGGTTAATGGCTGCAAAAAGGCTAGGACTGAAAGATGTTCCAGTGATTAGGTTGTCTCATTTGTCATCCACTCAAGTTAGAGCTTTGGTTATTGCCGATAATAAAATAGCCCTTAATGCAGGCTGGAATGAAACTTTGTTACAAATTGAGCTTGAAGAATTGAAAGAGCTTGATTTTGATATAAATTTGTTGGGATTTTCAGAAGAAGAACTCTCAGAGCTTGACGGATTTGGAGAAGAAGTTGCTGGAAAAGTGGAAGATGATGTTATTCCTGAAATTCCAGAAAAAGCAATCACCCAAAGAGGAGATGTTTGGCAGCTCGGAACGCACAGATTGATCTGCGGGGATACGACAATGATTGATGATGTTAAAAAACTGATGCAAGGTGATGTCGCGGATATGATTTTTACGGATCCGCCATATAATGTGAATTATGGTGCAACGATGAAAGATAAGCTTCGTTATCACGTTGCTTCTGAGTCTGAACGAAAAATTATGAATGATAATTTGGGAGAAGATTTTGCTCAGTTTTTGATTGATTCATGTACAAATATGCTGATGTATTGCCGAGGAGCGGTTTATGTTTGTATGAGTTCTTCTGAACTGCATACACTTTATGATGCGTTTGTCTCTTCTGGGGGAAAGTGGTCAACTTTTATCATCTGGATAAAAAATACATTTACGTTAGGGCGTGCTGATTATCAAAGACAATATGAACCAATTCTTTATGGCTGGGTTGGCGGTGGCAAGCATCATTGGTGCGGAGATAGAAATCAAAGTGATGTTTGGGAGTATAATAAACCTGTTCGTAATGATTTGCATCCGACAATGAAACCTGTGGAATTGGTTGAAAGAGCGATTAAGAATAGTTCAAAGGCTGGGGATTTAATTTTAGATGGCTTTGCGGGTTCTGGTTCTACTTTAATCGCTTGTGAAAAGTCACAAAGAAGATGCAGACTGATTGAATTAGACCCCAAATATTGTGATGTCATCCTCAAACGTTGGGAAGATTGGACAGGCAAAAAAGCTGTTTTAGTTAAAGGTGAAGAATAAATGCTATGGGTGTTTCGCAAAGAGAATATGCAAGAATGCGAGGGGTAAGTTTATCGGCAGTTCAGAAAGCCATAAAGAGTGGCAGAATAAAACTGAACAGTGATAAGACAATAACGCCGGAGCAAGCAGATATTGAATGGCAAAAAAATACTAATCCTGCTCGTAATAAATTTAAGGAAGAAGAAAATGACGTTCAAGGGAATTCCTTTCAGGGGTTTAGTGAGGGAAACACACCAAAAGTTCATGGCGGTTATCAGCAAGTTCGGACAGCTAGAGAATATTATCAGGCAATGTTTGTCAAAGAGCGGCTTCGTAAATATAAGGAAGAGTTAGTAGAACGTGCAAAAGTAAATGAACATATTTTTAGATTAGGCAGAGCATTGAGAGATGCTCTGTTGTTGTTTCCAACAAGAGAAGCACCATTGATTGCTGCACGCTTAAATGTGGATGAACATCAGGTTAGGGTTATTTTAGATGAACAAATCAAAGCCTTTTTATCAGAATTTGGAGAGCCAACTTCCTCTTTATGATGGTGCGGATGAAGTTGAACAAAACTGGGGACGAGCTCTAAGTCCAGATTCTTATCATCCTGTTTCAGAATGGGCAGATCAATATCGAGTTTTGTCTTCAAAATCTGCAGCAGAACCGGGGCGTTGGCGAACGGCTAGAACGCCATATCTAAAAGAAATCATGGATTGTCTTTCGCCACATAGTGCCATTCAAAAAGTGGTGTTTATGAAAGGAGCTCAGATTGGAGGAACAGAGTGTGGTAATAATTGGATTGGCTATGTGATTCATCAAGCCCCAGGGCCGATGATGGCGGTTTCTCCAACAGTTGAAATGGCTAAGAGAAACTCAAGGCAACGCATTGATCCTTTAATTGAAGATTGTCAAATCTTAAAGAACTTGATTAAGCCTGCACGTTCCAGAGATAGCGGAAATACGGTGTTGTCCAAAGAGTTTCCAGGAGGATTGCTTGTGATGACTGGAGCAAATTCTGCTGTTGGGCTTCGTTCAATGCCAGCAAGATATTTATTTATGGATGAAATTGATGGTTACCCGAGAGATATTGAAGGAGAAGGAGATCCAATTTTATTGGCAGAAAGAAGAACTGCAACGTTTCAGAGGCAGAAAAAAATCTTTTTAGTGTCAACGCCAACGATCAAGGGTGCTTCAAATATTGAAAGAGAATTTGAGAACTCTGATAAACGGTTTTATTTGGTTCCTTGCCCGTTTTGTGGTGCATTTCAAAAACTGGAATGGAACAACATAAAAAGTGGCGAAGACGGAAAAGTTAAATATGAATGTGAACAGTGTCACCAGCTCATTGATGAGCATTATAAAACACAGATGCTTGCTGGAGGAAAATGGGAAGCAAGCACTTTAGGAGATGGGGTGACGGCAGGGTTTCATATTTCTTCATTATATTCTCCTGTTGGTTGGCTTTCATGGGCTGAATGTGTCAAGATTTATCATAAAGCAAAAGATGATGCCAATTTGATGCAGGGGTTTCAAAATACGATTTTAGGAGAAACCTATGAACAAGCAAACGAAGCCCCTGAATGGCAAACTCTATATGCTTGTCGTGGGAATTATCAAATTTCTGTAGTGCCGATGGGAGGTTTGTTTTTAACTGCTGGGGTGGATATTCAAAAAGATAGGATTGAATGTGAAATTGTCGCTTGGGGACGTCATAAACAAAGCTGGAGTGTTGATTATATTGTCTTATTTGGAGATACGGCAAGACCAGATGTTTGGCAGAATTTAGATGATGTACTTCAAAAAGATTATGTCCATGAGAGCGGCATAACTTTGCCGATCAGGGTGATGTGCGTTGATAGTGGTTATGTCACACAAGATGTATATAACTTTGTGAAGCATTATTCTCAGGCCACTTGGGGTGGAAACGGTGCAAGAGCAAACGCACCAAGGACTGTTGTTGCGATTAAAGGACAATCGCGTGATACGGCAATGATTCTTTCAACTTCAAAAGCAGATACCAGAAAAAAAGGAATTAAGGTTTGGAATGTTTCTGGTCCAGTAATTAAGACGGAGCTTTATCGCTGGCTAAAAATGTGTCGGGTTGGCGAAAGTTTTTCTAGTTTTGGGTGGTGTCATTTTCCAAGCTATGATGAGGAATATTTTAAGCAGCTGACTTCTGAAAAACTGGTGATAAGACTGCATAAAGGTTATCCTCGCCCCGTTTGGGAAAAAGATCCAAATATTCGTAATGAAGTTTTAGATTGTAGGGTTTATGCACGAGCAGCGGCCGCAATCTATGGACTGGACAGGTTTGGTGATAAGCATTGGGAAGAGCTGGAAAGCTTAATTCCTTCTATACCTAATCAGATAAAGAAAAAACTTATTCCTAAATTTGAACCCTTAAAACCAACAAAGATTAACGACCCATGGCTATGAAATTTTAATTCTTTGTAATTTTATATCCCATTTAGAGCAAAAATGCGGTACTCAAAATTCATGTATTTATTTATACACTAAAATTTTTTCGTTCCTATTTTTGCTCTATCTGTATCTCTAAAATCATAAATTTATTAAAATTTAGGAGTATAAATGATGATATCGGAACTTAAGCAGCGTTTAATTGAGGCAGAAGTTGCTTATCATAAGCTTATGCTTGGCGAAAAAGAAGTTAGTATAACCCTAAGCAATTTTGGTTCAACAAGCTATAACCAAACCAACAAAAAGGATTTGGAAGGATATATCTCTGACCTTAAATCGCAGATCGCAAGGATACAAGGAAAACCAACAAGAAGAATTATTAGAGTGGAATTTTAAGGAGTTATTCTTCGGTTTCTTCAGGTATAGTTCCAATTCCCAATTCTTTGTGAAAATATTGAAGACTACACATTTGGGATAGCGAGCTATTCTTTTGAAAGGCTTTTTTCTTATATGTTTCAATAAAAGTTTCCAGTCTTTGTTTTAGAAAATACTCTTTACCTTTTAAAAAATTGAAGTCTTCTTTTCTCACAACGGGACTTGTTCTGGCTTCAATATATTTTTTGCTGTCAGTTATTATTACAGATTTGCTAAAGTCTAAACCACCTGTAGTATTAGGCGTAGTCATTCCAAATTTATGTGTTATGTTTGAGCGTAGGGGAATAGCTACAAGAACATTGCCAATATCTAGAAGGACAAAAGTGTATGGTCTTTTTTCTTTGATTAAAATTTGGTCACAATGCTTGAAGTCATCATAAAATTGTTGTGTGAGAAATCTAAATTTCATTGGTTTGTCTCTTTATTATATAAAGAATACCCCACGAAGGGGTATTCAATCTGTTTGAGCTTTTTTTTGATTATCCTGTTCGCAGCTCTGCGAACATTACTCTATTTGAGACTTCTTTATTTACGGCTCGCACCTCTACGAGCACTCATCTTATAAAAAAGTATACGTTAAAATTTATAAAAAGTCAATAAGGATAATTAAAAGACATAAAGAAATATTAATTTCAAAAAAATGATAACATATCTTGTTAAAAAGGTAAATATATTAATGACAGATACATCATATACGTCGGCATCTCGCAGTTTGCGGGAGATTTCATCTTGGCAACCAGGCAATGGTTCGGCAGATAGTGACTTATTGCCTGAACTTTCTACGATTGTTGCAAGATCTCGTGATTTATCAAGAAATCATGGGGTAGCCAGTTCAGCAATTCAGACTTTGACGGATAATGTTGTTGGCGTTGGTTTTAGGTTATATTCTAGACCTGATTATAGGCTGTTAGGTAAAACAAAAGAATGGGAAGAAGCATGGCAGGTTAAGGTTGAAAGTTTGTGGCGTTCTTGGGCAGAAACTTTTAACTGTGATGCAGGGTTAGGGCTAAACTTTAATGGCTTAACAACGCAAGTGTTCCGTTCTTGTTTGATTAATGGAGAGGCTTTAGCACTTCCTTTGTGGCAGAAAGATAGAGACTTTGCTACGACAATTCAGCTGATAGAACCAGACCGTTTGTCAAATCCGAATGGCTGTAGTGATGGTAAATACTTACGAGGCGGCGTGGAGATTAATCGGTATGGTACACCTGTCGCTTATCATATCCGTAAAACACACCCTGGAGATTATTGGCTGGGAAGTGGTTCTGAAACATGGGAGAGAGTTCCTGCAACAACTTCCTTTGGAAGAAGGAGAGTGCTGCATGTTTACGACCGTGACCGAATTGGACAAACCAGAGGAAAGCCAATTTTAACGTCAATTATGCCCATGTTTAAAATGTTAGATCATTATGAACGTTCTGAGTTGCAGGCGGCGATTGTCAATGCCATGATTGCCGCTTTTATTGAAACACCGATGGATGGCGAAAGTTTAAATGAACTATTTGGCGGAAAATCAGAAGATTATTTCAACGCCAAAAAAGATTGGAAAGTTAAGCTAGAAGGTGGGTCGGTCATTCCTGTCTTTCCAGGGGATAAGGTTTCTTCGTTTACGCCTTCTCGTCCTAATTCTGCATATGGAAGTTTTATTGAGAATGTTCTTAGACATATTGGAACGGGCTTAAATATTCCATATGAATTGCTTTTGAAAGATTTTTCTAAAACAAATTATTCATCGGCAAGAGCTGCTTTGTTGGAAGCTTGGCGATATTTTAATGGCAGAAGAGCATGGCTTTCAACTTATTGGGCAACGCCTGTCTATGAATTGTGGTTGGAAGAAGCAATAAATAAGGGGTTGATTGAGGCTCCTGATTTTTATCAAAATAAATATGCCTACACACGTTGTAAATGGATTGGACCAGGACGAGGCTGGGTTGATCCAGTCAAAGAAGCACAAGCTTGTAAGATTAGGATGGAAAGTGGATTGTCAACTTTAGAAGAAGAATGCGCCAGTCAAGGATTGGATTGGGAAGAGGTTTTGCTTCAAAGAGCAAGGGAAAAAGCAAAAATCAAGGAATTAGGATTGGAGGAAACAAATGAAATATCTAAACCAAACGATATGGGCGATCACGCCGGAGATGATGAACACAATTTCGGAAATCGCAGAGCGGACGAATAGCTCCATAGAAGTTATTGCCAAAGAGATGGGCAAGGAAATGAATAATGCTCAAAAGGTCACAATCCGTGACAATGTCGCCATTATTCCTGTATCAGGGCCTTTGTTTCGGTATGCAAATTTATTAACGATGATTTGCGGGGCTACTTCTTATGAAGTCCTAGCTAAAGATTTTCATAGGGCTTTGGCGGAGCCAACAATAAAAGCTATCGTTCTTGAAATTGATAGTCCGGGAGGAGAGGTGAATGGTTGCTCTGAATTAGCTGATATGATTTATCAGGCAAGAGGTCAGAAACCAATTATTGCCTATGCTTCGGGAGCTTGTTGCTCAGGAGCATATTGGATTGCATCAGCTTGTGATAAGATTAAAGCTGCAGATACTGCAATTTTAGGATCAATCGGGGTGGTTTCTGTTTATCGCAAGGAAGATGATAAAAAATCTATAGAAATTGTTTCGTCTCAAAGTCCTCATAAAAGACTTGATCCTGAAAGCGATGAGGGGCGGGTAAAAATTCAGGCAAGAATAGATGATTTAGCAGAAGTCTTTATCAATAAAATCTCACGCAATCGCGGAGTTTCCTGTGAAGATGTTGTCACAAAGTTTGGTGGTGGAGATGTCTTTGTTGGAACGAATGCTGTTCGTAGTGGTTTGGCGGACAGTCTTTCTTCATTTGAAGAAGTTATCACAGACCTTAATCATATAAAGGAAAATATAATGAATGAACAAGAAATTGTTTCAAGGGAGCGAGAGCGAACATTTCAGGTGTTGGCACAAGCTAAAGGCAAAGAAGACTTGGCACAAGCTCTGCTTTCTAAAACAGATTTATCATCAGAAGAAATTGTGGAGATTTTGGGCAAAACAGCAACAACAACGGAAAATGCTTTTGAACAAGCGATGGGAAAAGTAAAAAATCCTGACATTCTACCCGCTTCTGATAGTCCACAAACTGTAGAGGCAGTGGCAATGCGCGTTGTGAATTCACTTAAGGGGATATAATGATGGGAAATTATACTGAATTTAGGGATAGAGGGCAGATTCATCCAGATAATTTATTTTCCGGTGAGTTTCCAAGAGTTATGGAAAAAGTCACTTTAGAAAGTGGAAAATATCAAAAAGGAACCATTTTAGGTAAAATAAAATCTACTCAAAAATATGTTCCTCTCAACTTATCTGCAGAGGATGGAAGCCAGATTCCAGAAGCCATTTTGGCAGAAGATGTTGAAAGTGGCTCAGAGGTGGAAGCAATCATTTATTTAACAGGAGAATTTAATGCTTCTTCTCTTGTCGTGAATTCGGGCTCTGATGTCGCTTCAATGCGAGACGCTCTGAGAGCAAAAAGCATTTTTATTAAAAACAATTAGGAGCTAGTAATGGATATTTTTTCAACACATGTTTTGGCAAAAGTTGTAGAATACTTGCCGACACCGTCAAGTTTTCTGCTAGATATGTTCTTTCCGCAAGTGCAAACTTCGGACAAGGAAGAAATCTTTTTTGATGTAACAAGCTCAAAGCCGAGAATTTCTCCTTTCGTTTCGCCATATATGCCTGGAAAGGTGGTCAATGGTGGCGGGTATCAGACAAAATCTTTCAAACCTGCTTATGTTAAGGATAAAAGAAGGTTTGATGCCAATGTTCCGTTCAAACGCTTGGCAGGAGAAACAATCGGCGGCAGCTTCACACCAAAACAGCGCTATGAGAGAGCGATTGCCACCACTTTGCAAGATCAATTAGATAATCTTACCAGACGAGAAGAAGTGATGGCTGCAGAAGTTTTGCGTACGGGGCAGGTAATTATTTCAGGAGAAGGCTATCCATCACAAACCGTCAATTTTGGTAGAGATATTTCTTTTACGAAAGCTTTGACGGGTACAAATGCATGGGCAGCGGCGAGCACAAATCCTTTGGATAATTTGGAAACATGGGCAGGAGATGTGCAAAGCAAGTCAGGCGTTGTGGCTAAAACGGTTGTGATGGACCCAGAAGCTTGGAAAGTGTTTCGTAGCAATCCTTTTGTGGAGAAGTATTTGGTGGATTTGAGAAGAGGAACCAATAATAGTCTGAATGTTGACCCAATGGTCAGGGGCAAAGATAGTAAAGCACGCTATGTTGGGGCAATCGGTGATTTTGACCTTTATGTCTATAATGATGTTTATCTCAATGATGAGGGGGTTGAAACAAAGTTGTTGCCTGCCAAGACAGTTATTCTGGGGAGTAAGGATGGCTTAGAAGGAACACGTTGTTATGGTGCAATTCATGATGAACGTGCAGATTTTTTAGCAACGAGATATTTTCCTAAATCATGGTTAGAGGAAGATCCAGCTGTTCGTTGGCTTTTGTTACAATCAGCACCGCTGGTTGTGCCATATCGTCCCAATGCTTCAATGTGTGTCACAATCGGGTAAGGAATAAAAACATGACAAAAATTAAAGCACTTATTACCTTAGTTGTTGGAAAAGGCATAGAAGTTTTGCCTAATGAGATAACAGATGTTTCTGAATTGGAAGCTCAACGCTTAATTGCTAATAAATTTGCAGAAGAACTTCCAAAGAATTCTTCTAGAAGTAATAAACAGCAAGCAAAATCACAAAGCATCGTTCCGCCACCTGAAGATACTATAAATCAAAACGGTGAAGACGAACTTCAAGGAGAGGAAGATGATTCCGATGAACAGGGTGATGACTAGTCTGTTTAAGCATATGGGATATAAAGGGGTATATAAAGGGCGAGAAGTCCTTTTTTTATTGTCCGAAGCAGACGAGCTTCTTGGAATTGGTTTTTCTAAGGCACATGTTTCTGCTTCGGTCATAAAAATAAGGGTTTCAGATATTCCTGAATTATCCTTAGGGGATGAAATTGTGGCAGAGCGTACGATTTATAAAGTGATTTCTGAACCCTTAAAAAAGTTTAATGGCTTGGTATGGGTGGTAGAATGCAGCTCAAATTAGCAATAGAGGGAAAACTCTCTGAATTTTTAGATGTTTCATATAAACAAGGAGCATCAGCAGTAACAAAGGGAATTAGCTCAGCAACAGATGGATTGAAGAGTTCTATGAGAACTCAAGTTAAGTCTGCTGGATTAAGCCCTCGTTTGGCAAATACTTGGCGGGGCGTTATTTATCCTAAAAGCAAAAAGAGTATTTCAGCTGCTGGAGTTGTTTATTCTAATGCTCAAAAGATTATGGAGGGATTTGAGTATCAGACAGTAATTAGAGGAAAGTCTGGTTTTTGGTTAGCCATTCCAACGAGTACAACCCCGAAGAGAATTAGAGGGAAGAAAATGACACCAAAACTTTATGAGCAAGCGAAAAATGTCAAGTTGAGATTCGTTTATCGGCGAGGTAATGTCTCTCTTTTGGTTCACGAATATAAAAAGAAAACAGTGATTGCTTTTCTTTTAGTGCCACAAGTTAAAATGCCCAAACTAATCACTTTTGAAACAGAGGGAAAACACTGGCAAGATAAATTGCCAAACTTAATTTTGCAAAACTGGAGAGATGATGAATAAAAATGAAGCGGTGATGAGCATTTTATTTGAAAAGCTCAAAGAATTGGAAAATATAAAAGTTTTTAAGAACGAGCCTTTGCCACAAGTAATTCCAGAAAATGGAATTATTTTTTTGCATGATGGAAATCTAGGAGAACCAGAAGTTTTGCTCTCGCCACCAAGATATATCTATCATCATACGGCTGAATTGGAAGTTATTGTTCAGGATATCAAGGCAAAAAATAGAGATAAATTGCTAGATGAGATTCTAGAAAATATTGTACAGATTTTTTCTAGGGATACGACTTTGGGTGGAGCGGTTGATTATTGCTTGCTTGGACCTCCAGAATTTCTTTTGGAGGCGAGTGAGGGAGTAATCCCGCTCAAGGCAGCTATTGTTCCAATTATTTTGGAATATGTTTCTAATAAGAACATTTAATTAAGGAATAAAAAAATGAGTAGAGCTTATGGCTGGAATGCCCAGCTTTTAATTGCCCAAGAAAGTCAATATGGCATATTACCGACAACAGGATTTCGGAAAATTCCATTTTCTTCAAGTACAATTGACAGCGAACAAGGATTGATTGCTTCAAATGTATTGGGTTTAGGGCGTGATCCTACCCAACCGTTTCAAGATATTATAAATGTTGGTGGAGAGTTGTCTGTACCGGTTGATTTAAGAAATATAGGGATTTGGTTGAAGTCTGTATTTGGAGATGGAAAAACGAGCGAAGATGAAGGTACATTCACGCATGTGTTTGAAAGTGGAAAATCATTTTTGCCAAGTTTTACGTTAGAATTAGGGCTTCCGGAGATTCCTGAATTTATTCGTTTTGTTGGGGTGAAAGCAAATAGTATTGCCTTTAACTTTGCCAGATCGGGAGAAGCACAAGTGACCGTTTCTTTGTTAGCTCAAGGTGAGGTGGCAGGAATGGAGCCTTTATCTATCAATCCTGAATTATTTGATTATACAAGATTTTCTCAATTCCAAGGGTTTATTAAAAGTAATGGGCAGGTTTTGGCTAATATTACGTCATCCAGTCTGACTTATTCAAATAATCTGGAAAAGATTGAGACTATTCGTAATGATGGCAAAGTTGAGGCGATTGATTTGGGGGTTGCTTCTCTTTCCGGCAATATTGCTGCGAGATATGGTGATAATATTTTGATGACTAATGCCCGTAGTGGAGAACCTGTTGATTTAGAAATGGGCTATGTCTTGAGTGATAAACAAAAACTTATTTTAACTTGTCATGAGGTTTATTTGCCAAAACCAAAACGTTCAATCAATGGCCCGGGAGGAATTGAATGCTCTTATGATTTTCAGGGAGCAAAAGATGGAGCCATTAGCAAAATGATGACAGTAACCTTAGTGAATGATGTGGAGAATTATTGATGATTAAACTAAAAATTCAGAAAGAACCTTATTGGTTGGATCTTGGCTATGGCGTGAAGGTTTTTGTCAAACCATGTACTTCAGCTGTTTTTTATGAAGCCAAAGCTTTTATGAATGGAAAGATTGCGGATATGGCAAATTTGTATAAAGCAGCAAAAGCTGTTGGACAAGTTGATAAAAATTTACCGGATTTGGAAAACCCAATAAAGAGGGAGGCTTATGCTGATCAGCAACTGATTCTTGGTTTGGCAATTGCCGGCATTTTGGATTGGGAAGGGGTGCTTGATTCTGAAAAAGATGAAAAGGCAATACTTACACAAGAAAAAGTGGAGGAATTATTTTCTAATTTTTGGGTGATAGCAGAAAACTTTAGGCAGCAATATTGTGGCGTTCAAGAAATTTTAGCTGCAGAAAAAAACGCCTCTACTTCCGTGCTAGATGGCACTTTGGTGACGGAAGAAGCTACTGTCAAGGATGTGGAAAAGAAGGGTTCTTCTGCCCACTCGCAAAGTGCCATTATAACACAACAGCGCTAAAAACAGATATAGGCCAGCAAGCTTGGGAGGTCTTACAAAAGTTATCAGAACCAGATTTGACACAAGCGCTCATATTGGCGGATCACTTAGGGTTTAATATGGAACTAATGGCACAGCTCCTCCCAGTAGGTATACAAGCTATTAAAGAGGTGATTAATAGTGAGAACGATGCAAAATAATATTTTCATCTATTGTTAATGATGTGTCTATATCTATTGACAGTTAATGATTGGTGTGATATTTATTGTTTATTAAGTTGTCGTGTTTTTGTAATAGAGGTTAAAATGACTAGGCTGTTAACACTGAAAGATAAAATACAGTATAGAGTAAAAAAGAGCAAGGAAACAGTTTTTCTTGTTAAGGATTTTGCAGACTTATCTGGTCGTGATCAAATTTTGAGAGCCTTAAGAAAGCTAATGCAAGAGAACATTTTATTGCGTGTTGGTAAAGGTGTATATAGTAAAGCTCGTCTTTCTGTTGTTTCAAAAGGCTATGTTCCACAAGATAACTTACGTACTGTGGCAATAATAACGATGCAGAAACTTGGTGTAGAGGTGCTACAAACACAGGCAGAGCGTGCTTATAATGAACGCTTAACAACACAAGTGCCAAATACTTCTATTATAGGTGTTAATAAGAGAATATCTCGCAATATTGTTTTTGGAAAAGTTAGGATCAGATATGAAACAGTTAACCAAACAAATTATTGATGATATTTATGCAGAAACAGGCATTGCTCCTTCTTATATTGAAAAGGATTGGTACTTAGTTCTCGTATTACAAGTTATCTTGTCCCTGAATAAGGATAACATTAAAGCTGTTTTTGCTGGTGGAACGTCCTTATCAAAGGGATATAATCTCATTCATAGATTCTCGGAAGATGTTGATTTTTCAATAATTGGAATAAAAGATTCTAATCGAGCAGCGAGAGGACAGTATAGAGATAATTTGATAGAGAAAATTAATGCAACAGATGTTCTAAATGTTGAGATGGATAGCATTAAATCCAAAGATAAGAATAAATTCACTAGTTTTTATATAAATTATCCAAAGGAATTTGACTTGGATAATTCCTTGAGAAATAATTTAAAATTAGAATTAAGTTTTAAATCAACATATTTAGAACCAATCAAGAAAGAAATTAATTCGTTTGTTGGAGAATATATTGAAGGTTGTCCAAAAATTGGAATAGACTGTATTTCAGCTATTGAAACGGCTGCAAATAAGTTTAGTGCCTTAATGTGGCGTATTGATATAAAAGATCGTTCACGACCTTTTAATCATATGTTCAATGATCCAGCCCTGATACGTCATTTGTATGACCTCAGTGCTTTATATCCTTTAATTAACAATGAACCCGAGTTTAAGAGATTAGTTGAACAAATTTATGAGATTGATAAGGTTCGCGGTAACAAAAATAGAGATATTAGTCTCATAGATTTTATTAATAAGACTATCCTAACATTAAAGACGGATAAGCTTTATAAGGAAGAATATGAAAAATATGTTTCCACAATGTCATATTCATCTGAACCTGAAGTAACTTTTGACAAAGCTTTGCAAAATTATGAAGAGCTTTGTAAGTTATTTATCAGATAAAGAACTATCATTTATATTATACACCCTAACATTTTGTTGGGGTGTTTTTTTATGGAAAAAATAAGATGACAGCGGCGAAGAAATTATCAATCAGGCTTGAGGCGGTGGGTGGCGATAAGGTTCGGCAGGAATTCAATCTGCTTGGTAATGATGGCGTTAAAGCATTTAGAAGAATTACTGAAGTTATCACGCCTGCTAATGATAATTTGAAGGCACTTGATACAACAGCAAAGGCTTTTAATAATGTTTTGAAACAAGCAGCAGGATTGGCAGGTGCTTATCTTGGACTTAGAGGCTTAAAATCTATTTTTGGAACGATCTTGTCAACAAACCGTGAATTTGAACAATTGTCGGGATCTCTTAAGACAGTCACGGGATCAACGATTGAAGCTCAAAAGGCTTTTGCAATGATTGAGCAATTTGCACTAGACACACCATATCAGCTAGATGAGATTGTTGAAGCTTTCATCCGTTTAAAAGCGATGGGGTTAGATCCATCTGTTCAAGCTTTGACCTCTTATGGAAATACGGCTTCAGCCTTTGGTAAGACAATTTTGGAGTTTACCGGAGCGGTTTCTTCAGCAACGGTTGGAGAGTTTGAAAGGTTAAAAACATTCGGGATAAAAGCAAAGACAGAAGGAGAAAAAGTAAAGTTTATTTTTCAGGGAATGACAACAGAAGTTGGCAAAAATGCTCCAGAGATTGAAGCTTATCTTCGTTCCATAGGAGAGGTTAAGTTTGCTGGTGCAATGACTGAACAAATGGATACGATGGGAGGCGTTCTCTCTAATATTGAAGACAGCCTAGCAAAAGTTTCCAGAACGATTGGGGAGTCAGGGCTTAATAAAGCAGTTAAAGAAATTCTAAAGGGATTTGACGAACTTTTGGCAAAGACTTTGACAACCTCCAAAACAATTGGAAGTGTTTTAACTGCAGCAGTACAGATAGCAGGAAAAGCTTTTTTATCTTTAGCCGAGCATGCAGATGTTTTTTTGACCCTGTTGGCAACAAGGCTTGGCTCGTCAGCAATAATGGGTGGCATAACATTATTGTCAGGGAGTTTAACTTATTTGAATATGGCAATTGTCAGTATGAGTTTGTCAGCAAAGTCTGCCGTTGCCGGAATTTTGATGATGTCACAAATTTCTAAAGTAGCGGCAATTCAAATGGGATTAACGGCTGTTGCTGCGGGTGTTTTGAAAGGAGCATTAGCACTAATTGGTGGTCCTGCGGGTTTGGCAATTTTGACAGGAGTGGCCATTTATAAATTGGTAGAAAGTCATGATGTTGCTAAAAGAGCCGCTGGTGATCATGCTGAAACCTTAAAGAAGCTACAAATTGAGTTAGAAGCAACCTCAAAATCGGCGGATCATATGTTTGGAATGAATAGCAAAAATGAAGCATTGGCCGAGTGGGGGTATAAGCTGAAAATAGCAACAAGAAATGTTGAAGATTTAAATGAAGAAATAAAGAAAACAGGAGGGCTTTCTTTTGGCGTGCGTCATACGCCGAATGCACTTTTGAAAGACTACGAGGTCTTTGCGAAAGATAATGCGGAGGTTTTAAGAAAATCTCGTATTGATTTTACGGAATATCAACAAAAGGTTTGGGATTTAGCTGCAGAATATCCTGATTTCAAGCCACAAGCTGATGCTATTCAGGAAAAGCTTTTATTACTTAAAGCTGCCAAACAAGATATGTATCAAGCACAAGAAGAGCTTAAGTATATTGAAACCCCAGAACTTCGTCCTCAAGCTTCTGAAGTCGGGGGAACAGTAAGCCTTCCGAAGGTTGATACGACAGAATATAAGAAAAATATTGAAGAAATCAAAAAACATATTTTTGAACTTCAAACGCCTTATGAGCAAGCCACTCAAAAAGCAGAGGAATGGAAAAATAATGCTCTTAAACATTTAGATGAAACGAAAGCAGGATATGAAAATTTTAAATCACAAATTAGCCTGATTTATGATGAAATGCTAAAAAAGGCGAATGAAACGGCTTTGCAGAGTTCCAAAGGGTGGGATGATGGAATAAAACGTGGGATGCAGAGTACTTATTCAGAAATGTCAGATACAGCGAAGATGGCAGAGGGATTTGTAAAAAGTTCTTTTAAGTCAATGGAAGATACATTAGTTACTTTTGTGATGACAGGAAAAGCTAGTTTTGCCGATTTAGTTAATTCTATTTTGCAAGAGATGGTGAGAATGGCAGTACAATATGCTGTGATTAGGCCATTGATGGGCGGAATGATGGGAGCAATGGGAATTCCAATGCCAACTGCTCATAGTGGAGGGGTAATTGGTTCGGATCATCTCTCGGTTAAAACGGTCAATCCAGATGTCTTTACAGGCGCACAAAAATATCACACGGGTGGTTTGGTCGGTAATGAAATCCCAATTATTGCACAAAGAGGCGAAGCTGTGTTCACACAAGGACAAATGCAAGCCTTGGGAACAGAGCTAAATAGTAAAAATCAGGTTATGGTTAAGGTAAATGTGATAAATAGGGCACAAGGAACAAAAGCAGAAGCCAGATCAACACAAGATGCCAATGGTAATGTGTCTTTGAATATTATGATTGAGCAGATAGAAAACACAATTGGCAGAAATATTGGAAGAGGTGAAGGATTAGCGCCTCTCTTGGAGCAAAGATATGCCCTTAATCCAGCAATGGGGAGTTATAGATGATATCTTTTCCAACACATTTGCCATATCCGACAGTAGAAGGATATTTGATTCGTCCTGATGAAGCAATCGTTAGGACGGATATGGAAGCTGGTCCTGCCCGACAAAGGCGGAGATATACGCAAACCCCAAGCAAAATAAGTGTAAAATGGGTGATGAATCGTGGGCAATTTTCTCTTTTTGAAGCGTGGTATAAATTTTATGCAAAAGAAGGAGCTGAATGGTTTTATATCAAGTTGTTGGGTGGTTTAGGCTTAATTGAGCAGGAAGCAAGGTTTACAAAACAATTTGAAGCAGCCCTTTTGAATGGAATATTATGGTCAGTTTCTTCTGAGCTAGAGATTCGTGACCGTCCAACACTTTCAGAGGGAGCTCTTGGTATTTTATTGGATTGCGATTTTGATAGACTAACAATAGCCGTCAATCATCTGCATAATTTTGTTCATAATATTTGCCCCGTAATAATAAAGGATTTTTAAGATGAATATGGAAGAAAGGCTTCAGTCAACTGTTACTCAAGCAGAAGCAGATGGACTGAAATGGCATAAGATTATCCATGGTAATGAAACTTGTGAAGTTGAAACAGAAAACGGCAAAGTTCCAAGTGTTGCCAAACAGCTTAAAGATATTCGTTTTGAAATCACTGGAGGGGTGAGTGATGTTGTCTCTGAGGCTCAACAAGCCAGAGATGAAGCTAATGCTGCTAAAGTAGTATCTGAAGAATTGAGAGATATATTTGAAGCCTTGAATGTGGAAACAAAATCTTTTCGTGATGAAACGGAAGTTTTAAAAGATCTATCTCAAACAACATTTAATAATATTGCAACAAGTACAGCAATCTCTATTTCAGAAGTACAACAGGAGGGAAATACACAGATTGGGGCAATTCAAGCAGAAACAGTCAATAAGATTTCAGAAATAAAAAGAGAGGGAGAAAATCAAATTGCTTTAGCAACGGAGCAAGCAAGGCGTGCTGAAACCGAAGCTAATCTTGTAAACTATCCAATAGTATTCCGTGAAGAGACTTCTGGCATTTTAGAAATAGACTGGAGCTTACAAGAAGATTATATCTTTTCTCTAACGGGGGCATTTAGTTTGTCATTTATAAATTTACCAAAAAACGATCGTATTGGTTGGTTTCGTTTGCTTATATTAGAGATTAATTCATCAGGTATCACATTTGGAGCTCCCACAAATTTATTATATGCAGATGATGTCGTTCCGACATTAAATACGGGTAAGATTTATCAGTTGGCTATCCAATATATTTCTTCTTTAGATAAGTTTTTTGTGAGCACTGTGGAATATTAAAATGAAAAGAGATTTGTTTTTGAGAAGATTGATTGGTAAATCAAATCTTCCTCCGATTAATTCGATTGTTTTTGAAAGTAGTGTTCCTGGAACTTACTCAGTTTTTGTAAAGCAGGGAATTTATTTGTTAGAAATTTCAGGAGGCGGTGGAAAATCAGGAAAAGCCAGCAAAACAAGTAAAAGTATGTTTTCTGGCGGTGGAGGAGGTGGTGGTGCTGCCTTTAAAGGTCAAATTAAGATTGAAACAGCGAGAACGCTTAGTATGATCGTTGGTAAGGGAGGAACTAGTTCTGGACCAACCATCAATGGCTATAATATCGGCGGAAGTGATGGTGAATGGGGAGGTGCTAGCCAAATTAGTGGAATAGTTGTTTGTAATGGTGGACGTGGAGGGATGTTTGGTGCAGTTCGTAATAATGTAGCTCCAGGTGGAACATATAATTTTATTATGCCTGAAATTATTATTTCAAAAATTATAGGAGCCGCTGGAAACAATGGCGGTCCTGGAGATATGAATGCTCCGGCAAAAGGAGCTAATTCAAAATTAACAGAAACGGGAGGAGGAATTCCTCATGGAGGACATGGCACAAAACCAGGGGCTGGAGGAGCTGGCACTACGGCATCAGAATCTTTTGGAGGAAATGGGGCTAATGGGATTATTAAATTAACATTCGTCGGTAAAATTAATATTTAGATTGAAATATAAATCAGGGAAAAATCATGGACAATACACTATCTGAAGCCTTGAAAGAGGCATATGCTTCTGCTCCGAGTGAGGTTGTTTTACTGCACACGTTAGAACTACGCCATCCTTCATTTGTTGATGAAAATGGAGAAAAGACAGCAATCAGAGTTGTGAGAGATCATGTTAGTCATTGTTGTTTTTTGGAAGATACAGCGATCCTTGATGCAGGACAACAGGTTGAATTTGTAGCAATGGCTTTTGACTTGGAGCTTCCGCCCGTAAATACAACGCCTTTGCCTGAAATTAGCCTGACCTTAGATAATGTCAGTAGGGAGATTATGGCTTATTTGGATTTAGCAGTTGAAGGGCAGGAGATGATTGAAATGACTTATCGTCCTTATCTTTCTGATGACCTGTCTTGTCCACAAATGAACCCTCCAATTAATTTGGTGATTACAAATATTGTGGCAGACGTGTTCAAGATTACGGCAACCGCCCGAATGATGGACATTGGCAACAAATCCTTCCCCGGAGAAAACTACACCGCAAAAAAATATGCAGGATTAACTAGGTAGGTACAGTGATTTTATGAAAATAGTTGGTGAGTTAGATCAAGTTAAGGAGTTATTGAATTAGTATTTCTAGTTACTCCTTTCCCCGCTTTGGCGGGGTTTTCTTTTGCCTAAAAGGAATTTTAATTGTGCATTTTGCGAATAAGTATATCGGGTTGCCGTGGGTTGCAGGGGAACAGGGTCCGAACAGTTTTGACTGTTGGGGATTCGTGAGGTTTGTTTTGGAGCAGGAGTACAATATCAAGGTTCCGCAGGTGAATGTTAACCCAGATAATCTGAAGGATGTTTTATCTGCTTTTCATAAGGATTTAGCATTCAAAGCCTTTGTTCAAGTAGAAATTCCCCAAGATGGAGATGTGGTTTTGCTTCGGCAAGCTAAAAATCCTGTTCATGCTGGATTATGGGTTGAGGTTGATGGTGGTGGCATTTTACACTGCGTTCGTGAACATGGCGTAGTTTTTCAAAATGTCCAATCCTTAAATCTCTCCGGTTGGTTTTTAGATAGTTTTTATAGAGTAAAATAAATGCCCTACATTACGCAGATTATAAACCCTTTTTCACCAAACAAGGGGAGGTTGAGCTATGCTTTAAAACAAAAAGACTTGACCATTCATAAAATCATTAAAAGTCAAAAGATTGATTTGTCACAGCCGACTATTTGTCTGATTAATGGCACAGCAGTCTTGCGAGAAAGTTGGAATCAAAAAGTTTCAGATGAGTCTATTGTCAGTTTTATCACACTGCCTTTGGGCGGCGGTGGCAAAAGTTCAAATCCATTGAATGTGGTGTTAATGGTGGCTTTAGTCGTTCTAACCGTTTATACTGGAGGCGTGGTTGGAGCTGCTTATGGTGCGGTTTGGGGTGGCGTTGCAGCAGCCGGTGTTTCCATCGGTGGAAGTATGTTGATTAATGCCTTGGTTCCCCCACCAAAAGCTTCTTTGAATGGTATGACCTCGTCATTGTCCTCTCAAAGTTCAACTTATTCTTTGCAATCTCAGGGGAATCAAGCAAGATTAGGAAGTCCAATTCCTGTCATCTATGGTAGGCATCTAGTCTATCCAGATTTTGCCAGTCAGCCATATAGTAGCTATGAGCATAATGAACAATATGTTTTTCAGCTACATGCTATTGGACAAGGTTTATATGATATTGAGCAAATTAGAATTGAGGACACACCAATCAGTTCGTTTGAAGAGATTACTTATCAAATTATCAATCCTAATGAGCAAAATAATCTTTTTAGAGATGATGTTGTAACTTCTATGGAAATTGCAGGGCAAGAGCTTTTGAAAGACAATGTTTGCGGACCTTTTATTCTAAATCAGAAAGAAACGGAAATTGATATCATTGAAGTTGATATGGCTTTGCAACGCGGACTTTATTATGCAAATGATAATGGAACGATGGGTAATTTGTCTGTTAAATGGCAAATTTCAGCAAGGAAAATTGATGAAGAAGATGAAGCCATTGGAGATTGGATTGTTTTGGGTGAGGAGACTTATACGTCAAATAGTCACAATGGAATATATCAAACATATCGCTATCCTGTCATTTCTGGACGTTATGAATTTAAAGCAACACGTCTAGATGTAAAGAACACTTCTTCCCGTGCGGGTCATGAACTTCGCTTGGCATCGGTTAAGGGATTTATTGTTTCAAAACCTGATTATGGAGAGGTTACCTTACTTGCGGTTAAGATGAGGGCTACGCAAATGAACATCCTTGTTTTTTGTTTCAATTTTGTAGCACTGTATTTGCTGCCTTTTTAGGACCTGCTGTTATTTTAGCAGCAATTTTTACCACTGTGGACTCTGATAGAACCAATGTAGAACATAATAAAGCTGGAAAATAGACAGATGAACAACGTATTACTAATAGTACAACCAGAAGAAGTTGACGCTAATAGCATAAGTATCTTGGAAAATTAGAAATTTTGTGAAGAATATTTGCTTATAGTAATTGACTTTCTTCAAAGCTTGAGTAATAAGATATTTTCTGATGGTTGTTGAACAGCCAGAGAAAGGAGATAAAACTATCGTTGCTTTTATTAATTTTTATAAGCAAAACAGATGGTCTTTACTATTAAGATATGAAAAGCGTCCAGACTAATAGTTTTGGACGTTTTTTATGCCAGAATACAAATGCATAAATATATAATATCAGATAGATGTTAGGATGTGAATCTGTTGTTTTTTTTACTGATGTTTTGATTAACAGTCCGATAATCTGTTCTTAGGTTGAGTTCTAAATAATTCAGAAATTAGCCCTCAATATCATTAACAGAGTATTACCATTTTGGCGGAGTTTCTGTTAAACTGGTGTATTCTAAACAACAAACATTTTTGAAGAATTTATTGAAAAATATAAGTATTAAAATCTTAGTCTTCTTTATGAGCAGCTTTTGTATATCTTGCACAAAATTTAATTAATAAGTGTTGTTTTTATTAAGTTATTCATTGCAAACCCTCTTATGGGAGAGCGTTGACAGTAAAAAACACCCCAACCATTTACTGGTTAAGGGTGCTAAAAGTTGTGTTATTTCGTTTCTTGAAAACGAATATGCTTTAGGTCCTCGTGCTCACTGGAATAGGGAATTAACTCTAGTTTAAATGTATCTCCTACTCTATACTTTTCACATTTTTTTTGTGATAGTTCTAACTTACCTAGCATCTCATTGTGTAAAGTATATTTTCTATTGGTTATAGATATTACTTTAAACTCATAAACACCACCCATAATATGGAAGTTTAATACAGCGTCATATTCTCCAAAACCCGGATCTGCTGTTGTAATCCAAACGGGTATGAACTCTGGTATCTCTGAACTCTTATGAACGCCATTACGTCGAATACATTCTTCAAAACCCTTAATGAAATTTTTTTCAAAATCAAAGAATTCATTATCTGTGCCTGCTTTCCAAAGGTAATGTTCGTCTAAAAGACCAGCATATTTGCATTTTACCTCATTTTTTATTTTTTGTTCATTGTCTTCGCTATATTTCCAATATATATAAGTGCCAACAATAACAACAGTAATAATAAGTACTTCCATAATTTTTATTTTTTTAGATAAATAATTTACAATGTTTTTAATTTTATACTCAATATATATCATATAGAGGATATATTGTCAATCTTTGAATTGGACAAAATTATTAAATATTTATTGCAAATAAATATTTTCAATTTTATTGAAAATTTCTATAGCATTACTTCCAGATATTCCAATGTCTTGAAATTTAAAGAAATTTTGATCAAGTGTGTCATATTGAGTTGTGTTAATTTGAAAAGTTATATCTTCTAAGTTAGTTGTTGGTTGAAGATCAACAGTGTAAACATTTGTTGGTGTACCATCATTATCATATTCAATGAGGCAATACCCGGTATGTTCTCCGAACCAAAGTACATCATTATATTTTATTTGGAGTTTATATGTGGACATGTTTTTTTCTTTTTTGCTAATTCTATAATTTTTTAATGGTAATTTTAATTAAGGTTTAAAAAATATCTTTTATTGGAACTTTATAAAATCTAATGTTTTTTTACAAATAACAGAAAAAAACTAGTTAATGAAATTGACGCTATTGATATATAGCAATAATGAAATAGGCAAGCTGTATAAAAAATAAGCCGATATTTATTATGGGTACACAAATCTCTATTAATTTTGGAAAAAGGTTGAGAGAAACAACTATATATATCAGCGGCATTTATAAAAATAAAAGATATCATAATTAGTAAAGTTGAAATCAAAGCTATCATAATACACATATTTACTTGTTTATAGAAATTATTGAATCTAACAAATAAGTATATTAAGACACCACTTAAAATAAAATATAAAAAGAGTAATGTTAGGATATATGTGTGATTGGATAATTCCAATACATTATCTCTATATGCTAGAGTAATTGAAACTGCAAAGTACAAAATAAAAAATATTCCATATTTTATTTTTGACTTTATTGTTAATTGGTTATCATCGCTTAAATTTGTAGTTTGGTTTTCTTGTTTAATATTTTGTTTCATAATATACGACTCCGCAAAGGTTGTATCTGGTTGAATTTTAGATTAATAAAAAATAACATTCAAACACTATTTAAGGTTGTTAATGTAGTTTTTTATAATCCTAATTTGATATTCATTATTGTTTTACTTGGAGAAGTAAAAGGACCAATGAATTAAATTTTTTAGTTAAGAAACGTCTTTGTATTTTGTTAATTGCTAAAATTTATGGAAGAAGGGATATTTAAAAACTAAACAAAGAGAAAGACAGTCCAGTCTTCCTCTTTGCAATTTTGGGTTTAGATAATTAAATCAGAATGACGATTTTATAAGAATACTGTTTCTGCTAAAATTCTGACAAAGAGGATTTTAACAATCGTCATAGAAGGGAAAATCATCGCATAACCCACATCTGGTTTTTCAGTTGGGATTAGTCGGCTTGTGAATGCTAAAATGGCAGGGTTTCCTGTTGCAGCTGCTACAATTCCCATAGACAAATCAAATGGAAGTTTGAAAACTTTTAAGCACATAAAAGCTGTGATAAAGACCATCAAAAGTAGAACGATTGCACCATATAAAATATAAGTGAAGCCCATCTCTGTCACTGTTTTAAAGAATAAGCCACCAGAGGAAAGTCCAACTTGTGCCAGAAAGATTGTTAAACCAAAGTTTCTGAACACGAGATTGCTTGGAAGAGGCATTTCCCACACGAGAGAACCTGTTCGACCTCTTTTGCCCAAATAGAGAGCCAAGAGAAGAAGTCCGGCAAGTCCAAGAGAAATTGTGCCAACCCCAGGAATCGGCAAAGGAATAAGCCCAATAAGGAGTCCTAAAGATGCTCCAATTCCAATCGAAATATAGCTAAAGTCTGCAAGAGAACTGATAGAATCTCCAAAAAAATTTCTGATTTCATTTTTATAGTGTTTGTCGACGAAAATACAGATTCTGTCACCAACTTCCAAAACAAAGTTGTCATGAGGCATCATGTCTGTTTCACCACGACGAATGTGGTTGATGGAGTATCTGATATGACTTGGAATATCAAGCGTCAATAAGTTCTTTCCAACGACATTATGTTTGGAAACAAAAACACGAATATAGTCAAAATCTCTGCGATCTTCCATGATGTGATTATCACTATCACTCACTTTTCCTAAAAGTTCTTCAGTTTTTTCTTGTGAATGTTTGTTTGTGGTTGAAATTAAAAAAAGGTCGTTGTTTTCTAAAATCATATCTTTTTCTGGAATTTGATTTCTGCTTTCTCTTCGAATGGCAACAATTGAGATGTCTTTAGGGGCTTTTTTCAAAAAGTGTGCAAGAGATTTTCCAATAAATTCTTCATTTTTCAAAAGGACAGGTTTAATTTTAATCTGCTGAAGATTAGGCGTTGGAATGTCTTTTTTGTAAAAAATATTCAATATATAAATTGCTAAAATCGGACCTGCAACACCAAATGGGTAAGCAAGGCTATATCCGACAGTTGCTTTATCATTTTTGAAAACAGCTAAAATTGCTTGCAAAGTTGAAGTACTTGTTCCTGAACCTGCAAAAATTCCTAGAGCTTCTTCTGTTTCGACATTAAGCATAAAAATGAGCATAAGGGAAAAAGCTCCTGCAGCTCCAACGCCAAGAATGGCAGCAAGATTGGCTTTGAGCCCTTCCATACTTGTCATGCCTTTGAAAAATTGTTTGCCATATTGAATTCCAACGCCATAAAGAAACATCAAAAGTCCAAGTGTTCCCAAAATTGCTGGAGGAGCAGCTTTTGGAGCAATAGCTCCAATAAACAAGCCTGCAAAAAGCACAGCTCCAGAACCTAGTGAAAAACCACGAAGATTGATTTTTCCAATGAGATAACCAATGGCAATGGTCAAAAACATTGTCAATAGAATTTGATTTTCAAGAAGAGTTACAATTTTTTCCATTTTCTTATACTTCTATTTGATTTATTAAAACATTACTACTTTTTTATTACTCCACGAATAGTAATATGTCATTATATTTTTTAAATCAATATAAATAATGATAATTATTATCACTATTTATGAAGAGTAATATTTCACTAATTGTACAGTCTAATTTTTAGTTTCTTTTCAATGGCTAAAATTTCTTCGACTGAGAGTTTTCGAATAGTGTTATATCCTTCAATAAATGAAAGTAGAGACTTCACATTTTTCAAATATTTTTGATAGATAATGATGAATTCAACTACTAAGGGAACATATCTTTGTCGGTCAAAATCAATGAAAGCAATTTCTCCATCATCTTGATAAATTGTATTTGCTAAGTTCAAGTCTTTGTGACAAACCCCTTTGGGAAGATTTCTCATTGAAAAATATTTAAAGTAGTCAGAAACCCGATTTAATAAATTTTTCACACCAATAATCAATCTGTAATATAAACTTTGATGCTCAATCAACGGAATTGGTCTAATATATTTTTTTGAACAAGTTGCTAAGTGAAGTTTAGCGACTTCTTGTCCTAAACGAAAAAGATCTTGAGGGTTATTTTTTAGTCTTTCTCTTCCTTCTAAGGATTCGTGTATTGTTAGAATACTATTGTCACTGTAGATTACTTTTTCAATTTTAGAAACATTTTTATTCTTTTGATATAGCTTGTTCTGAAGTCCCAAAGAATGTGATGCTTTATAAAATTTTACAGGGCTACAATCATGATGATAGAGTGCAAAAAGTGTATTGTTCTTGTATTCAAGTTTATATACTTCTTTGTTTTCTTTATGTGAGATATGTGAAATTTTAACGTCGTTGCCATATAGCTTATGTAATTCACTATACATATTCATTGTTTTTTCCTATTTATTAAGATTAGTTCTTTTAATCCTGTTACGAGCAGAATTTATGTACTTCTAAAGATGTTTTTCTTAGGAAATAGGAGGTCGGAATTGATTTCTGTTGAGTGAAAAAGAATATAAAATGTCTTCTGAAATGTTGGAATCATATGTATGACTTGAAAAATCTTTTATAACATATTCATATGTTGTGGCAGGAATATAGATATTAAGAACCATTCCCACAGTAGAGAGGGAGGCGTCAACTTCATGTTCGTTTGATTCTTCATCGTGATATCCAAACAAAGAGAGAATAATGCTTTCCTTCTTTGTTTCGAAATAATCGTCCAAGTCTACAGCATTAAAAGCTGAGACAAAGAGCGAGAAGATTAAAATAAGTTTCATAGTTCGTTTCATAATAACTAAATGTAGATAATTTGGACAAAAAAGCAAGGAGATTTATAGGTTGTATATTCACATTTTATTACATCAAAAATAAATACTAAGCTTAGTGTGATGTGTTTTTTTATTGCATTTTATGTTTGAATGTTCTACTACAAAAGAGATGCCGACATAGCTCAGTTGGTAGAGCAACGCATTCGTAATGCGTGGGTCGTAGGTTCAAATCCTATTGTCGGCACCATCTCTGTTTCAATTTAAAGTTGATAATTCTATTTTTTATTTGAATGTTTTTTCAATCATATATAGCTTGTTAGTTGTTAAAGTTGATTCAATTTTTATCAAAAAGGATTTAAAAATGAAAAAATTAGCAGTATTAGCTGTTCTTTTAGCCCTCACAGCATGTACAGGAACACGTGGAACAGTTGGAAGCCAAAAAGTTTGTACAAATGATTATTTGCTTGGTGTTCTTTCAATTTCTGAATTGGTTGCTCCTTGCGGAAAATAATTTAGTTATGTGTTTTTTAAGAAAGCCTACTCCATAATGAGAGTGGGCTTTTTTTTAGGAATTTTGTAATGCAAGAAATGATAGAGTGTTTTTTTGAATTTATATATGACCGGCAATCTGTTTGGTATAAAAGAAATGTGTTGATGAAAAATGCTCCTTGGACAGATGATGATATTTTGCAAAGTTTTAGGTTTTGCAATGTTTATCGAGAGCTAGACGGAGGAACGCTAGCCCTAACGAAATATCTTCAAACGGACATTTCTCCCGAACAAAAACTATTTAATATCATCGCATATAGATTTTTCAATCGCAGAGATACAGTGGAAAATCTCTTCGGAGGATTGCTCAATCCCCATAAATTTGATATTAAGTTTTATGAAGAAAGGTTCGATAAAATAAAGGAAAGTGAAAGTATTTTCTCAAATGCCTATTTAATTACGGCACATGCTTACAATCCCAATTATCGTCCCAAAGATAAACATATACAGATTTTATTGATGTTGAATGATTTGCGACTGAAAATCTCTGAAATGATAGTAGAGCTTCGAAGTGCAAAACCACAAGAAGGGCTGAAAATTATTGAAAAATATATTTCTATGGCAGGACCTTTCCTATCTGGGCAGATTCTCCTTGATGTAACTTATTGCAAAGATATTGTTTCTTACACAGCAGATGACTTTTTGATTGTTGGTCCAGGAGCATTGTGGGGGCTTAATATAATTTTCGGAAAAAATTTGAACCAAAAAGAAGCAGATGAAAAATGTCGTTTTCTTCATACTATTCAAAAGGATGTTTTTGCACAAATTCTGCACAAAAAAGGCAAAGATTGGTTTGAGGTTTGCTGGAAAAATGAGAAATATCCAAATTTTCCATATCTCGCTTTGCACGATATTCAAAATTCTCTTTGTGAATTTAGAAAATATTGGCGTCTTAAAAGTGGAAAAAAGGTTAAAAAGAGATATTATAAGTAAATAACTCTGCTTTTTATGTTTACAATTTTGAATATATTAATATAAATGAATTATTAAATTAATTAGCCAAAGAGAAAGAGTCGTGAAGCCTATTTTAGTGCATGTTCATATATATTACCCTGAGATGTGGAAGGAACTAAAAAGCTATCTTGAAAACCTAGCTGCATATCCTTACGATTTGCATGTAACTTTTGTTGAAAATCATCAGAATATTATTGAAGATATAAAACTTTTTAAGCCTAATGCTAAAGTTGAAATTGTGGAAAACCGAGGCTTTGATGTCGGTCCATTTATCCATGTTCTGAATCAGGTCAATCTTGATGATTATTCCTACCTTATCAAACTTCATACAAAAAGAGATATGTTTGTTGGTTGCACATACAATCATAGTATAAATGTTTCAGGAAATAGGTGGCGCAAATATCTCCTTTCTTTTTTAGAGAAGAAGAATATCCAAAAATGCATTGATAATCTTGAGTATAATAAGAAACTTGGAATGAGCGGAAATTTTAGACTTATTGTCAAAAAAGAAACTTTTGATGAAAAAGCTTTGAAAGAGTGTGAAAAATATTTATCCAAAGTAGATTTGAAAATTAAAAAATTTGCATACATCGGTGGAACAATGTTTATTGCAAGAGCGCAGCTTTTTAATGTAATAAAGAATATGAATTTGGAATTATCTGATTTTGATATTCCAACAAGAAAAGTTGTAACAACAAAGGCTCATATTTTTGAAAGACTATTAGGGTTGATAATAGAGGCTCAGGATTGTCAAGTTAAGGATGTTTATACGTCTAAATTAAAACAGTTTTTAGTGAGATTTTATGCACCTATTGGATTGTTCCTTTATCGAAAAAAAGTAACGTCAAAAGGAAAAGTAATAATAAAAATTTGTAAAATTCCTGTTTGCTTCTATTTCAAAGGAAAGAGTGTTGTTTAAAAGAAAAAGAGATAAAAAAGTTGTTTTGAGCCGAACAGTATGCTTAGGGCAATTTGTTTGGGAAAACTTATATTCTGAAGAATATGAGATAATTAATCATTGTAAAAACAGAATTGATTATTGTCTTAAAATTAATGATAAACCAGATTTAGTAGTAGATTATGATGAAGTTTCTTCATATGTTATTAATCAGAATGCAGAAGGAAATATTTATCGGAAAAATATGCTTTTTGCTGAAACAAAAGATATCTTTAAATATACTAAAACACCAATGTTGATTATGGATTCATTTTCAGAATTAACAGATAAGTTGTTTATCAATAAACAGAATGAAAAGATGTTTCTTTTTCACTACAAAGATCTTATCCATGATAGTGATTTTGATGAAAAATATGAATGTTTGGGATTGTTGCCAATTGATGAAATTAAAAATTATTATAATCTTTTTTTTGAAAGAGTCATAAATGTATATGGAAAAATTCCAATTATTTATATGCATTTTCCAATGGATTTTGAAGTAAGAGAAGAGTATCAAAAAAGAGTTTGTGAAATTTTAGGAGCAATAAATGAACTACAAAAAAAATATGATAATCTAATTTCTATCACAGCAGATACTGTTGAAGAAAATTTGGTTGATAAAAATATTTATCATTTTTCTCAAAATACATACTATGACATAGCTAAGAAAATTGATTCATTAAATCTTGGTTGGCATTTGAACTTAAATAAAGATAGTTTTTTATATAAATACATCATAAGTAATTCTTTATTTTCCAAAAAGATGAAGTTATTTATAACAAGAATTATATTAAATAAAAGAAAAAGAAAATATTGTCGCAAAATTATAAAGGATATGTATCTATGACAAAAGTTCTGATAACTGGAGCAAATGGCTATATTGGTTCGCATGTCGTAAATGAGTTTTTAAAGTTAAAAGACACAGAAATCTCTGTCGTTGATTTCAAAAATGATAATATTAATCAATCTGTAAAATATTTTAATATAGATATATTAAATGAGGCAGGTAGTGACAGTCTGTATAAACAGTTAAATTCACCAGATGTTGTCGTACATTTGGCGTGGCAAGATGGATTTAATCATAATGCCGAAAGCCATTTGGCTAATCTAAATAAACATTATCAGTTCTTGAAAAATATGATTGATAGTGGTTGTAAGAATATTAACGTTATGGGTACGATGCATGAAGTTGGATATTATGAAGGAGAGATTAAGGATGAAACACCTTGTCGCCCTCAATCTTTGTATGGAATTTCAAAAAATGCATTAAGACAAGCGATTTCTCTCTATATTAGAGATAAAGATATCTCTTTGAAGTGGTTGAGAGCTTTCTATATTCTTGGTGATGATGTTAAAAATAAATCTGTTTTTACAAAGATATTACAATTTGAAAAAAAAGGTAAAGAAACTTTCCCTTTTACGGATGGAAAAAATAAGTATGATTTTATAAAAGTTGATGAATTAGCAAGACAAATTGCAATGTCATCAATACAGAATAATGTTGTTGGCATTATTAACTGTTGTTCAGGAAATCCTGTTACATTGAAAGAAAAAGTTGAAGAATTTATTGAAGAAAATAACCTTAAAATTAGACCTCAATATGGTGTTTTTCCATCACGGTTATATGATAGCCCTGCAATTTGGGGAAACACAGATAAAATAGAAAGTATAGTGAGGAGAACAAAATAATGAAAAGATTGGTTATATATTTTTTCTATGATAAAGATGGTATTGTAGATGATTATGTTCCATATTTTTTAGATGGAATAAGGTCTCATTGTGAGGAACTTTGTGTCGTTGTAAATGGTTCTTTACAGGAGCAAGGAAGAGAAAAGATTGAAAGAAAATGTAACACTCTTTTAATTAGGGAAAATATTGGTTTTGATTCTTGGGCATATAAACATGCGATTGAGCATTATGGTTATGAAAACCTTAAAAAATATGATGAAGTTATTCTTTGTAATTTTACTTTTTATGGTCCAATATATCCTTTTTCGGAAATGTTCGATGAAATGTCAAAAAGAAATGTAGATTTTTGGGGAATAACTAAACATCCAGCAATTGAAGCTTCATATGCTGGTATAAAAATTGAAGAACATATTCAGTCATATTTTCTTGTTTTTAGAAGTTCGATTTTAAAGAATGATTCTTTCAAAAAATATTGGGAAAGCTTGCAACCTGTAACTTCTTATGAAGAAGCTGTCGCCTTTCATGAATTGAGAGCAACAAATTATTTCGAAGAATTAGGGTTTAAATCTTCTTGTTATGTCAATTCTGAAAAATATATGTCAAAATTATCCAAAATACCTTATTTTTCTTATTCTAAACAACAATTGCTAGAAGATAGAAATCCAATATTAAAAAGAAAAATTTTTCAAATTGCAGAAGGACCTCATTTTTGTTATCCTCTTGAAGATACTAATCAATATGAATTGATATGTTTAGTGAAGGAATGTACTAACTATGATAGTTCTCTCATTGTGAATTGTTTGAAAAGAACCGAAAATATTCAAAATTTCAAAATGGTTGCCCCAAAAAAATATTATAAATATAAGTTTTTATCTTATATAGGTTGGGGGATTTTGAAAAAAAACAGAAAAAAATATGAAAGAGTTTTTGAAGAAATGAAAATGATTAAGAATTTTTTTACTGATCCAAAAACTTTAGGATTTAATTTTAAATAGTACAATAATTAGGAGTTAATAATGTCTAAAAAAGTTTTAATTACAGGGATAGCAGGATTACTTGGAAGCAATTTTTCAAGATATTTGATATCAAAAGGTTATGATGTTGTTGGAATAGATGACTTTTCTGGTGGGTATAAAGAAAACTTAGCTGAAGGAATTAGATGTTCAGATATCAATTTGGCGGATTTAGAGGCAGTTGATAAGTTTTTTAGAGAAGAAAAACCTAATTATGTTTATCATTTTGCAGCATATGCTGCTGAAGGGTTAAGTCCATTTGTTAGAAAATTTAATTATACAAATAATTTAATTTGTTCCGCAAATTTAATTACATCATCTATCAATCACGATGTTACAAAGTTTATTTTTACATCTTCAATGGCAACATATGGTTCAGAAAATATTCCACCATTTGTTGAAACAATGCAACCTAAACCAATGGATCCATATGGAATTGCCAAATATGCTGTTGAGATGGATTTGAAATTATCTTGTGAGCAATTTGGTTTGAATTATTCAATTATCCGTCCGCATAATATTGTTGGAAAATACCAAAATATTTGGGATAGATATAGAAATGTAATTGGAATTTGGATTAGAAAATCTATGAATAATGAGCCTTTGACAATATTTGGTGATGGTTTACAAACAAGAGCATTCTCCGATGTAAAATATTACTATGAACCATTTGAAAAACTAATGTTTGATTATAATGGTGAAATTTTTAATTTGGGAGCAGATAGAGAAAGGACTATTTTGGAAGCAGCACAATTAGTTCAAAAATGTGCTAAAAACTTTGGTTTTTCTCCTGATATTATCCATTTTGAACCACGACATGAGGCAAAATTTGCTTTCTGCAACCATGATAAAGCTAAAAGTCTTCTTAATTTTAAGGATGGAACAGATTTGGAGCAAACAATCAATGAAATGTTTGAATGGGCTGTTACTCAACCAAATCACGAAGTGAAAAATATGGTTTATGAAACTGAGAAAAAAATATATTCTTTCTGGAAATAATATATGAGAAAACTTGCAATCTATACTTATAATAATTCTGAAGGAAATATAAAAGATTATGTTTCTGTCTGTCTAAAAGGCATTAAAAGCATTGTTGATGATGTTTTAGTTGTATCTAATGACTCTTTGAATTCTAGCAGTAAAAAAAGCTTAGAAGATATGGGTATCACCGTTCTTTCTGAAGAATTTTATACATCTGATTTAAGTAGATGGAAAATGGGCATAGAATATTATGGATATGAAAAAATAGCTGACTATGATGAAATCTTGTTAACAAATGATAGTTTTTATGGACCTATTTTTCCTTTTTCCGAAATGTGGAGTAAAATGAATGGGGTAGATTGTGATTTTTGGGAAGTTTTTAAACATTCTAAAAATCAGTATAAAGATGATAAAATAAACCCGATTCAAAGCTGCTGGCTTGTATTCAGAAAAAACATTTTAGTGTCTGAAGATTTTAAAAGTTTTTGGTTGGGATTATCAGAATTTGAAACCTGTAAGAACAAAGTTTCTCCTAAAAAAGTTAGTTTATCAGATTATCTTGAAGGTAAAGGATTTAAATCATCCAGTTATATGGATAGTACTAAGTATAAAGATTTATTCACTGATAATTCCCTAGTCTTGGCTGATAGTCTTTTAGAATGTGGCTCTCCTATTTTAGAGCGAAATATATTTTCTTTAGATAAATTTACGCATCTGGAAAGAGGATTAACCCATAAATTACAAAAAAGTTTAGAGTTTATTGATAAAAAAACAACATATGACGTTGGTTTAATATGGTCAGATTTGATAGAAACTGTTCCTATGTCAACATTGTATGAAAACCTTAATCTCAACTATATCTTAAGTGAAGAGCATAGTGATTTTGAAATTACAGACGAAAAAATCGCTTTGATTATGCATATCTATCCAGAAGATAAAATAGATTATTGTTACCATTATGCTCAGTCTATGCCTGAAAAAGCAGATGTTTATGTTGTAACCAGTAGTAAAGAAAAAAAAGAAAAAATTTCGGATGTTTTTAAAAATCTTAAAAACAATGTTGAATATATCACTCAGGAAAATAGGGGCAGAGATAATACAGCTTTGCTAATAAGTGGTGCACCTGTTATCAAGACATATGATTATATTTGTTT
This sequence comes from Alphaproteobacteria bacterium, assembly GCA_047975765.1. Taxonomy (GTDB): domain Bacteria; phylum Pseudomonadota; class Alphaproteobacteria; order RF32; family CAG-239; genus JAQWBS01. Next base: position 41,825 of record JBKEEF010000012.1, on the reverse strand, counting down.
TGCTCACGCTAAAAAATGTGCCCAAGTTGATCCTTTTTTTGGTGAAGATTTTTCCTATCAAAATTTTGAAAATTTGCTCTGTAGCAAAAATTATGTAAAAAATGTGATTAAAACTTTTAAAAATAATAAATACTTAGGTTTTTTAACACCTCCAGCTGTTAATTTTAATCCATATTTTACAATTGGAAATGAGTTTTCGGTTAATTATGATAATATAAAAAAATTATTATCTGAATTTGATGTGAATATTGAATCTAAGGGATATCCTAAGGCAGCATTTGGTGGAATGTTTTGGTTTAGAGGTAAAGCATTTAAGACACTTATGGAAAAGAATTGGAAATTTGAGGATTTTCCTCCTGAACCAATTCCTGCAACAGATGGTATATTAACTCATGCTATTGAGAGAGCTATCCCTTATTTAGTACAAAAAGATGGTTATTATACAGGATCTATTCAGAATATTAAATTTTCTGAAATGTACATGAATGATTTATATTTCTTATATAGATCTTTGTATATTGCATTAAAAGAAAAATTTGGAATTCACAAAAGTTCTGTTTTAGTAGATAAAATTAAAAGAATAAAACCTTCAAAAATAAACTATTACAAGTATTTTGTGCTTTCTCTACTTACCTTTGGTAAAACCAGAGCGAAAATTTTAAGAAAAAAGGAAAATGCTAAAAACAAATTATAGGGCAAAATAAATGGCAATACTAATTACAGGTGGAGCGGGGTTTATAGGTTCAAGTTTAGCGGATGAATTGTTGAGGCAAGGCAACAAGGTTGTTGTTGTCGATAATTTTAATGATTATTATGATGTCAAAATTAAAGAAGAGAATGTTTCTCAAAATCTTCAAAATGATAATTATAAACTTTATCGTTTAGATATCTGTGATAAAGAAAGTTTTCGTAAAGTTTTTGAAGAAAACGAAATTTCTACGGTTGTTCATTTGGCAGCTCGTGCTGGTGTTCGCCCTTCCATTGACAAACCTGAAAAATATGTTGAGACAAATATATTAGGGACAGTCATTCTTTTAGAGTTGATGAAAGATTTTAATATTAAAAAATTAGTCTTTGCTTCTTCAAGTTCTGTTTATGGAAACTGTAAAGAAAGTATATTTTCAGAAGATCTGAAAGTAACGGAACCAATCTCTCCTTATGCTGCAACAAAATCAGCTGGTGAGCAATTTGTTTATACCTATCATAAACTTTATGGTCTCTCTGCTGTTTGTCTTCGCTTTTTTACTGTTTATGGTCCTAGACAAAGACCAGACTTAGCTATTCGTAAGTTCGTAGATAAAATTGAAAAGAATCAACCTATCCAGATGTATGGCAATGGTTCAACAATGAGAGATTATACTTATGTTGAAGATATTGTTGCTGGTATCATTTCTGCAATCAATTATGATAAAACACCTTATGAAGTCATCAATATTGGAGGTGGAGAGCCAATTACTTTGAAAAGAATGATTGAAACCATTGAAGATGTTCTTGGTCAAAGAGCCATAATAGAAATTTTACCAATGCAAATGGGAGATGTTGAAAAAACAATTTGTGATTGGTCTAAGGCGCAGAAGCTCCTTGGTTATAATCCTCAAACGACTTTCAAAGAAGGAATTAAAAAGTTTATAGATTGGAAAAAATCTATTTCTAAAAAAATTGCGGCATAAAATTTAAAAGAAAAATGAACTTTATTTTTATCTCTTTCGTTATACTCTTATGTAAGGAGAAAAATTATGGATAATATTTCAAGTTTAATCAAAGAAGCTAAGCCGATATATTTTGCACGAAAAAAACGCAATAATCGGATTAAGACATCTCTTTCAGTTTTCCTTTGTGTTGGAATGCTGAGCTTGTTTTATCCTCAAAATCATAAAAATACCTCAACAATTGAATATTCATTTTATTCAACTTCTTTTGAAGAACAGATTTCTTTAACAGAGAATGGCTCTGTTATTGAAGATATGGGACTTCCAGTAGATGATTTTGGTTTGTTGATGGTATAAAAATATGAAAAAGCTTATTGAAGAAAACAAGAAGTTGGTTAAATCTATTATCAGGAAACTGACAGGATCTTATAATGAAGATGTTGAGCAAGAAGTCTATATCAAAGCTTGGCGAAATTTAGATAGTTATAAGGAAGAAGGGAAGTTTTCTCACTGGATTTCAGTGATTACCTCAAATGTTTGCAGAGACTATTTTAGATCTCGCAGTTTTAAGGAAAGAGCTGTACAGGTGAGTGATGAAGAAATTTTGGAAAATATTTCTACTCAAGCAAAGCAAGAAGAAGAGCTTGATGCGAAACAAAGACAGAAAATTATTTTAAAAGCAGTCGATAGTTTGCCATCAAAGATGAAAAAAATTATCTATCTGTTTGAGTTTGAAGAAATGAGTTATGAAGAAATATCCAAAAAAACAGGACTTCCTGTTGGAACAATTAAATCTAGGCTATTTAATGCCAGAAAAATATTAAGCGAAAAACTTCAATTTTTAAAAGGAGAAGAATAATGAAAAAAATATTATTAGCATCTGTATGTGCAACAGGAATTTTGTTTGGATTAGGTTCTGTTAATGCAGAAGAAGATAAGCATCCATACAATCCCCCAAAAATTGAAAAACCAAATTTTGGAGAACCACACCAATTTGGAGATAGTGTAGAAAAAAGTCAAGCAAGATTAGACGCTATGGATCGCGAAAAAAGAGGTCGTGGACCAAGTCCTGAAATGCGTGAAAAAATGGAAAAGAAAATGGCTGCAGAACTTGGATTGACTGAAGAGCAACAAGTTAAAGCTAAAGAAATTCGTGAAGAAGGTCGTAAAAAAGTTGAACCTTTAATGAAAGAAATGCAAGATATTCGTGTGAAAATGGATGAAATGAGAAAAGAAAATATGGCTGAATTTGAAGCTATTTTGACTCCAGAACAAAAGGCAAAGCTTGAAACAATCAAAGCTGAGCATAAAAGACAATTCAAACATAAAAATTTTCCTCATCCAAGAGATGGAAAAGCTTTTGAAAAACTTGAGAAAGTGGAAAAAGAATAATCAAGTTTTTAGAAAAGATTAAGTTAAGAAAGGCAGGGCTTTTTTCCCTGCCTTTCTGGTTTTTTTCAATAAAACACAATCTTAATCTTACATTCTAAAAAGCGCGAGAGTTGATGAAGTGCCCCCCAATTTTGATAATTTCCTGAGATGATTTTATCAATTTCTATTTGTGAAATTTGGCTTTGCTTAGATAGTTCTTCCAAAGATAGATTTTTTTCTTTCAATAAGCGGCTGATGTTTTCAATAAACGTATTTCTAAATTCTTTGAGATTATTTTTGTGATTTTCTTTGCTCAACATGTTTCTAACTCCTTGTTATTACAACAAAAGTCGCCTAAAAAAGGCGACTGGAGATTGAAACCTGTGATTAGACAGTGCGATATATTCACCATATAGGCTTATTCTATCGCCCTCCAGTCATAAGACCAGAAGGACGTAAATTTCGTTTTACAAAACGCTAATCAAGAGGGTTTCAAACCTCAGAAAGAGAACACCTCTTTCCAAAAGTGAGATTAACCTATTCCATATATTTTGCAAGAATTTTCTAACTTGAAGGGGGGTAGGAATACTAGCTTTTTTCAAGTTCATAATTTGCAATCGTGCAAAGATATTCATAACCCACAGCCATATAGCACTTATTAGATGCTGGATAATTATAGTCAGTATATAGAATAGGCGTTTTTCCAAGGCTCTTGGCATGATTTGTCATAAAATGAACAAGCATTTTGGCATATGACTTTCCTCTTTCTTTCGGGTCTGTAATTACATGACCAATTCTTGCATAAGCTTCAGAAACTTTTAATTTTGTAAGGGCTACAATTTTACCCTGTTTATTTCTCCATGCTTTATTTAAAGTACTGGTGATAAATTCTTGAGCCAAATCAATATATTTTTCTGTTGTTGCGTTTTTATCTGTGCCAGTTTCTTTTCCAAACAAAGCAAGGAGTTCTGCAACAGTCAAAACTTCTTCTTTTTTGATATTATCTGGAAAGCCTATATACTCAATGTTATTTAATTTGCGACATTCATATACCCCAAGCTCTTCCGTATCCACAAAGGAAAATTTATTTTTAGTTTTAAGAAATTCAAAAAAATTAAATTTCGATATAATTTTTAATGGTTTGTTTTCGGAAAATTCTTGATGAATAAAAAGAAATAAATTCCCAAAATCATCAAAGTTATCAGATGTCCAAACAATAACAGGGTGCTCTGAATCGCTATTAACAATGATGCAATCGCAACCATTTGAAAAGATTTTTGGTGTGGGATATTTATCAATACTCTCAACGATAGATATCATAATGTTAAAAGGAACAACATCTTTCAAAAATAATTCAGATTTGAAAATAGGGTCATTTCTCTCAATTTTTTTAAGCATACTTAGAACTCCTTTTTTAAGATGTAAACTATTTCAGCTTATCCTTCAGATATTTTGCAGTGTAACTTTTCTCACATTTTGCAACTTCTTCAGGTGTACCTTGTGCAACAATTGTTCCACCACCGTCGCCACCTTCTGGACCAATATCTATAATATAATCTGCAACCTTAATTACATCTAAATTATGTTCAATAATCACAACAGAGTTTCCTTGATCGACGAGTTCTTGCAGCACTCTCAATAAATTATTGATATCTTCAAAATGGAGTCCTGTTGTTGGTTCGTCAAGAATATAGAGCGTTTTCCCAGTGGCACGTTTAGAAAGCTCCTTAGAAAGCTTAATTCTTTGAGCTTCGCCACCAGAAAGGGTAGTTGCTTGCTGACCAAGTTTAATGTAACCTAGTCCAACTCGTTTCAAAAGTTCAAGTTTGTTTTTGATTGAAGGAATAGCTTCAAAGAAGGGATAAGCTTCATCAACAGACATATCCAAAACATCAGCAATGGATTTATCTTTATATTTCACTTCCAGAGTTTCACGATTGAAACGCTTGCCTTTACAAACATCGCATTCAACATAAACATCAGGTAAAAAGTGCATTTCAATTTTAGTCACACCATCACCTTTACAAGCTTCACAACGCCCGCCAACAACGTTGAATGAAAATCTGCCCGCATTATATCCCCTTGCTTTAGATTCAGGTAGATTTGCATACCAATCACGAATATTTGTGAAAACGCCAGTGTAGGTCACAGGGTTGGAGCGAGGCGTTCTTCCAATTGGAGATTGGTCAATATCAATGATTTTATCAATATGTTCCACTCCAATAACTTTATCATAAATTCCTGCTGGTTCACGGTTACCATTAAGTTCTTTGTTCAATGCCTTATAGAGGGTTTCCAAAATGAGGGAAGATTTTCCACTTCCTGAAACCCCAGTGACACAAGTCATTGTTCCAAGTGGAATTTTGACATCAACATCTTTAAGATTGTTTGTTTTTGCACCTTTTAATCCGATAAACTTTCCATTTCCTTTCCGTCTTTTCTTTGGGATTTCAATTTCTTTTTCACCAGTAATATATTTTGCAGTCAAGCTTTTTGGGTTTTTCAAAACTTCCTCAACAGTGCCTTGAGCCATAATTTGCCCACCATTAACACCAGCACCAGGTCCGATATCAATGAGATAGTCTGCAGCTTTAATTGCATCTTCATCATGTTCGACCACAATCACAGAGTTTCCAATATCACGAAGTCTAGTTAATGTTTCTAATAGGCGATCATTATCTCTTTGGTGTAAGCCAATAGATGGCTCATCTAAAACATAAAGAACACCAGTTAGACCAGAACCGATTTGTGAAGCAAGTCTAATTCTTTGAGCTTCACCACCAGAAAGACTTCCGGATTGTCTTGAAAGGGTCAGATATCCTAAGCCGACATTTTGCAAGAAAGTGAGTCTCTCAATGATTTCTTTCAAAATTTTAGAAGCAATTTCTAAACGTTTTGGAGATAGTTCAACACCGATGTTGCCAAACCATTTAAGGGCTTTGGTAATAGACATTTCACAAACTTCCATAATGTCTTGACCAACAATTTTAACGGCTAAAGCTTCAGGACGAAGTCTTTTTCCTGAACAAAATTCACAAGGTGCAGCGCTTTGATATTTTGCATATTCTTCACGCATCATTGCAGAATCAGTTTCTAAAAATTTACGCTCTAAATTATTAACAACACCCTCGAAAGGTTTGTCTGTCATAAATTTAGAATAATACATTGGAATAGAAACTTCTCCTGAGCCATATAAAATGACATCTTTGGCTTTTTGCGGTAATTCTTGCCAAGGCGTTTTCGTAGAAATGCCTAAATAGTCTGCCAGAGAGTTTAAGGCTTGCATATAAAAAGAACCACCATTTGTTCCCCAAGCGGCAACAGCGCCTTGAGCAATGGAAAGATGTTCGTTCGGAACAATCAAATCTGGGTTCATATAAAGTCTTGCCCCAATTCCGTCGCAATGAGGACAAGCTCCATGAGGGTTGTTGAAGGAAAACAAACGGGGTTCAATTTCTTCAATCGTAAAACCTGAAACAGGGCAGGCAAATTTTGAAGAAAAAGTTGTTTTTTCGGTTGTTTCCATATTTTCAATATAGATAATTCCGTCACTTAGTTTGAGTGCTGTTTCAAGAGATTGTGCCAACCTTTGTTCAATTTCTTCTTTAAGTACAACACGGTCAACAATAACTTCAATATCATGTTTTTGATTTTTATTTAAGTCAGGCAATTCTTCAATATCATAAGTTTCATTGTCAATTTTGAGTCTTTGAAAACCTTGTCGGCGGAGTGCTTCAAATTCTTTCTTGAATTCACCTTTTTTCCCACGAGCAATTGGTGCAAGAATCATAAGCTTTGAGCCGTTTCCCATTTCAAGCATTTTATCAACCATCTGAGAAATGGTTTGAGATTCAATAGGTAAACCGGTTGCTGGAGAATAGGGAATTCCCACTCTTGCCCAAAGTAAACGCATATAGTCATAAATTTCGGTCACAGTTCCAACAATGGAACGTGGGTTGTGAGATGTGGTTTTTTGTTCAATTGAAATAGCAGGGGAAAGTCCTTCAATCGAGTCGACATCAGGTTTGCTGGTTAACTCCAAAAATTGGCGTGCATAAGAAGACAAACTTTCAACATATCTTCTTTGTCCTTCCGCATAAATCGTATCAAAGGCGAGGGATGATTTTCCACTCCCTGAAAGCCCTGTAACCACAACAAGCTTATTCTTTGGAATACTCAAGTCTAGGTTTTTGAGGTTGTGCTGTCTTGCTCCTCTGATTTCAATTTTATCGCTCATTTCTTTTCCTCTTATAAGTAGAACTTGAATATAGTAATTCTTCTTATAAAAAGCAATAAAAAAGAACAAAAAAAGAACAAAATGTATAAATCAAGAAAAATGACGATTAGTTTTTAACAATTCCGTTATCATCATCGCTACTCAAATAGACCCACTTAGCAATATACTGAATGGCTTGAAAGAGATTTTCAGTTATCATATCTTTGTTTGGATCTTTTTTCTTTTCAATTTCTTTATAGATAAGTGTAATGTTTCTGATGATTGCCAATATTGCCTTAATTTGAGATTCGTTTAAGACAGAAAGATTGAAATGTCCATGTGAGATATTGAAAAGCTTTTTCTTCTCATCCTCAATTTTTTTAGATATATCTTCGTTAATCACAAGGTTTTTTAAGATAAATTCTCGGTCATAATTCAAAATGATATAAAGCTCCTCTCTATCCAGAGGTTTTTCTATTCCAAGCATGCTTTGAATGACGGTAATTAGGTCTGAAATGGCATAATTAATTTCAAAAATAAGACTTTTACTAAGAGAATGATTGAGATTTCTGGTGCAAAAATCATTTACGACTTCATAGAAGATGAAGACAATTGGCACGCTCAGAAGTGTTGACGCAAGATTCATTAGTAAGGTACTAAATTCTTCATCTGTCCAATATATATCTGAAAGATGATAGATAATTGCTCCAGATAGAAGGGAGATAAAATAGGGTAAAAGTCTCAAAAACAAATTTCTAAATCTGACATTTTTCATGACATTTCCTCATGTGTGACAATTCTTTATACTAAATAATCATCAATAGAGCTTTTTTCTATGTTTGAGGTTAAAAAGAAAATATGACTATAATTATGTTGTAAAATTTTTTAAAATAAATATTATAGCTCATTGAAAGCAAAACTTTTATGAGGTTGGGTTATGAAAATTAAATATTTCGATAAGTTGAAGAGTTTCTTCACTCAAGGATTGTCTTTTTTGAAAACAAAGAAAAAAGATTTCTATAAAAATGAAGATGCTACTCAAAAAACAAGTACGATTAGGGTAGTGATTGGTATTGTTTTATGTTTGGTGACTGTTTATGTTGGTGCAATAGCACTCATCTATGGTGTCATTCTTGCGGCTGTTGGAATTGCCGTTTATTTCCTAATTCCTCCTGGCTTTTTGGAAGAAAAAGGCATCAATCTTTCTAATTTGATTGAAGATAAAGAAGATAAGAAATCTAAAAAATAAATTTTATTGGGCTTGAGTTTCAAGCCCAAAAATTTTCAATGAAATAACTTCATCAATTGTGACAAGAGATTCATTAATCAAGATTTTCTTTTCAAAGAGAGGATTGTTTTCTAGATCATAAATTTCGAGAACATAGCGTCCAAATTTAATGTCATCAAAAATGAAGAAGCCTTCAGCATCTGTTTTTGTTTCCAGAGAGAAAGTATCTTGAACCAATTTCACAAGATATGTTTCAGTTCCATGTTCAAGCGCAACTTGTCCTTCAAGTCCTCCTTTGTGATAGACTTTAATATCAAGAGGAAGAATTGTTCCAGGGCGGAAGACAAGTTTATATTCGTTTTTATCTGGATAAAGAGAAATATCTTCAACATCATCAAGAGAAAGGAAAAGTGTGCTTTTTTCATGGGCTGAATGTCAGTGATAAGTGCTTCTCCTCCTTCATCTGTATAAACAGCTTTTTCTGTTCCTGTTACCCAAATTTTGGCATTTTGAATTGGATTCCCATTTTCATCATAAACTTTGGCATGAACGGAACCATAGTCTGTCATTTTAGTTTGAGAATTGGAAAAAAGCTCATTTTTATCAGGAACTTTACCAATCGAAATATTGTAGGTGAGATATGCTGAATAGTTATCTTTGGTATCCGCACTTAAGCTTAGTGTTAATCCACCAAATTTGAATATTTTCCCTGCACTCACAGTAAAGAGATCAAAGCTTTTTTCTGATGATGTATAGTTATATATTCATCAAGGTAATAATAATTTCTTTTGTTTTTTAGCTGATTATAGTGTTTCCACTCAAACTGAACATAAGTATTCTTATCTAAACGATAATCAATTTTTCCTCCAAAATTATTGAGTTGTGATTGGGGATATGTATAATATTGAGCATTTGCACTCAATCCGAGTTTATCAAATTGTGCATTGAAAATAAGCTGAGTGTAATTATAGCGATTATAAAGTGTTTTTTCCCAAACATTTTCAATGCTTAAGTTATAGTATCTCCAAAAATTTGGAGAAATGCGGGCTCTGATTTCACGATATGTCTCTTCTTCATGAGAGTGCATAATTTTATAGGATAAATAATAAGGAATATCTATCTCATATAAAAGACCTGAGAGTCTTGTTTCCATTAAATCTTTGAGATAAATTCCATTATAATAAGAAATTGGAGTTTCGAGTTTGCCATAATATTCATATCTGGCAAAAATATCACCAATATAAATATTTCCTTGAACATCTGCATGATGCCCAAATTCTTTTTTATCAGATGAATATATGGTGTTATATTGAACAGAAGCACCAGATAAAACAGTCTGCACCCCTAAATTACTAAAATTTTTGACGATATTTTGATTGTAGACGTCAACGGTACGATTTTGTCCACCCATCAAAGTGATATTATCGCTCAAACCGTAATAAAATGAGCCATCAAAACTTGCTTCGTCATTTTTATCATAAAGTTCTTCATTGTTTTCAATTAGGAAACGGTTTTTCTCATAAACATTGATATTATATCCCAATTCTCCTTTCTTGACAGGAGATGTACCCGAATAATATCTTTTTTCTTCGGTTCTGATTTCACCATAAGGACCATAAAAAACAAGTTTAAAAATATTTAGACCATAACCGACTGGAATATTATCAAAATTATATCTTCCAGAAATTGAATTTTGGCGAAAACCGATGAGTTGTTCATTGACATAAAGTTCCACTTCCCAACCTGCTGAAAGAGGTCCATTGATATCAATGGTTTTATCAGCTGTCATAATCAAATCTTTAAATGAACTTAAATATAAGCCTCGTCCATAACCAGCATTATCAACTAAATTGCTTTGAAAAGATGGAACATCACCCATTTTCATTTGTTTTAAATTGAGGTCATTGGTTGGTTCATCCAAAAAAGTTCTCTCAGCCAAAAAACGATATCTAGCAGAGTCGTTGTGAAAAGGCTCATTGTTATCAAAAACGGTGAGGCTTGTGTCGAAGCCCATAGCAAGCATGGACATGTCTAATTGGAAATAGTCTGAGTTATAAGTTTTGCTGCTGTTTTTTGAAATTCCTTTAGTGTAAGTAAAATCAAGTAAAGGTGAGGAGAATAGACGGTCATCAAAGGTATAGTTTTTAAAAGTGTCTAGTTTTTTTTCTTGTAATGAACTTCTTCTAGCATCTTTTTCACTAGCAATTTTAATTGGAAGTTTTTGTGGTGATGTAATGATAATTTGCATATTAAAGGTATCAACACTAATTTTTATGGGAAATTTTTTTTCATAAAAATCCATTGAAAAATAGTATCTGGAATCTTCAACAATATAGTCAGATTTATCTAATGTGGTGAGGTCAATGTTGAATTTTTTTTCAGGATCAGAGAGGTATCCAGAATATATGTTATCATTTTTTTCGAGTTTTAATCCAATTGTTTGAGAAAACTCTTCTATTTCAATATAATATTTTCCATCCTTTTCAAGGGTGATGAGTGGGTCACTCACAACAATATCTTGAACTATAGGTTCTAAGATAAGCAACTCATTCGCTTGGATATATTGGACAAAGCTTAAGGAAAAGATTAAGCTAAGGCATATCCCTCGACATAATCTTTTCATCTGTTTCAACATCTATCAACTCAATTCTAAGTTTTTCGTTTGGATTATAATTTTCTAGTGGGATTTCTATCGTTCTTTTATTTGTTGTGAGATAAACTCTGATTTTGTTCAAAATCCCAATGGTGTCACCACCTCTGTTTTTGACCAGAACATTCACAAAAAGAGATTTTGTTCCTTCTCTGGAAAGAGTCATTTTTAAGACAGTGTTATCTTGAGATTTTATAATTTGAGGGTTTTCTATTTTCGCTGAAGCTTTAAGCTCTCCTTTTTGGATGATAATCGGAATTGTCACAGCATAAAGAGCTTGAGCGTTGATTCTCATTTCTCTATCATTTTGAGACTTCGTTTCTTCTTTGGCTGTGTAGACTTCTTTGATGAGAAGTCTTGAAACATATTCACCATCAGGTGTGTTTATCATTGGTTTTCTTTGAATTCTGACAATTTGAGTTTGTCCAGCCTTAAGTGTTGTTTGATTAGGAGAAAAAGAAAGAAATTTATTCGCAAAAGGAGCTTGTGGTAAAGGTTCTGAGATTTCTTCATATTCACCGTTTTCAAGTTGTCGATAATTAACAAGTTTGATACGATAAGTTTTTTCTTCCTTTGAAGTGTTGGAGAAGACAATTTGTTGATTTCTATTTTTGCTATTTGCATCAAATACAAGATAGTGTTTATCAATCCCGATATTAGCACTGGCAGTTTTGCACATTAAAAAGATGATTGTGTAAAAAAGGCTCTTCAATATCGTTTTCATTATCTATCGTCTCCTAGTAATTAACTTGAATGGTATAAGTCCCGTTATAAGTTCCAGATTGTTGACCAGTAGAAATATTGACATCAGCTCCAACACTAAGTGTCAAATCTCCATTGCTATTTAGTAGAGCAGAGCCAGAGGGAGAGGAAGAAAAGTTTGAAAGTGTGACTGTTCCACCACTTCCATTGCTGAGAGTTGTTGTTGAAGGTAGAGATATATTTACAGTTTGGCTTCCTTCTCCAGTTATGGAAAAACTTCCAGCTGTTGGAACTCCTGCGTTGGAAGCAAGGCTCAGCCCACCTCCTGAAACAATTGTTCGAACACCAGTAGGTGTAAGGCGAACAGCCCCAGCAGAAGAAGGAGTGACATTAATTGCTCCAAATTTCATTTGCGTTGTTTCAACAATACCAAGAGGTTTTAAGAAGGTAACTTCAATTGGGATTGTTCCTTCTGTGGCTCCAAGTAGTCCTAAGGTCAGAGCAACGCGAACTGAAACAGTTCCTGTATAAGTTCCTCTTGGTGTTCCTGTGAAATTCACAGTTCCTCCAAGCAACATATCGCTTATAGTTACTCTTGGTAGGTTTATTTCAAGAAGTGCAGCATTTAAGTATGTCGTAAAATTATTTATTGTTATGTTTGGAGCACCAGAATATGAACTTGTTAAGACGACAGAAGATTGAAGGACGGTAATAGATGGAGCAAGACTTATGATAGCTAAAAGTCCAGAGGCCTCATAATCAAACATCGCACTTGTTCCAGATTGGATGATCTGAACACCACTAGAGCTTGTTGTTGCTCCAGCGGTGTTTATTGTTAAACTTCCAGATGCAGCTGTTGGGACTAGTTTTCCGAAGTTTAGCTTTCGATCATAAGTAACGGAGTTTGCTTTCGCATCAAAAGCAAATAACAAGCAAAAAATCAAAATGAGAGAGGTTAGATTTCTCATTGATAATTTACAGTAATCGTATAAGTTCCGCTGTAAGTTCCAGCAGCCTGATTGGCAATGGTTGTAATTCTTCCACCAATATTGAGAGTCAAATCACCACTGGCATTTGTTGTTGCCACAGCTGGTGTGTGTGACAAGTTATCTAGGGTGATTGTGTTTGCTCCATTAGAAAGCGTTCCTGGTGTGAAGGTCACGTCCATTGTTGTATTTGCTTCTCCTGTAACTGCAAAAACACCTGCTGTGGCAGTTTGGTCAAACTGTGTTGATACAGAAGATGAACGTGTTCCTGCAGGTGCGAGAGTTACATCTCCTGGAGAAGCTGTTGAATAAACACGACCAAAATTCATTGCTGTTGTTTCACTAATAGAAATGAGTTTTTGAATGACGACAGAAGCATTTCCTGAAGTACTCACAGAATGAGCATTTTTAAGCGGTAATAAAATGCAAAAAAGCACTAAAAAATAACGCATTAACGTTCTCCTTAAACATGAAGGTTAAAAGCATTAGTTCAGTAGTTCGGAGAGTTCTAGTAGATTCAATAGATTAGTAGTCTTCTAAATAATGTAATCAGCAGGAGACCAAAAACAAGACTCAGTCTCATTTTTGTAAAAAAAATGAAAAGTCATATATAACTTTAGCATAAGTCTACCTTAAAATTTTTATAAAAGTAGCTATATATCAATAGTCTAACATCATCAAAGTGACATATATCTAATATTATTAATCCTTAAAAGTGCGTGCCTCAGTTAGGTTGTTTTAGCTGAGGCATTTTTTATATGAGAAATAACGAAATATTTCCATATATTTCAATGGTTTGTAATAATATTAAATTATTTTTGATTTGTCATAATCCCTTTTAGCTTGTAATTCTTATTATTATCAACTGAGTTTGGAGAAACCCATGAAACACGGAAAAAATTTTAATTTAGGTGAGTATGTCATTATCAAAAAACCGGATTTAGTGCAAATTGGAGATAATGTCCGAATTTCAGATTTTTGCAGAATATCTTCAGCTTGTGACATTGGTTCGGAATGTGAGATTGCCACAGGAACATATATCTCAGGTGGCGATGGACTTTATAAATTTACAATGGGAAGTTTTTCAAGTTTGGCAGCGGGCGTCAAAATTTGGTTGAGTAGTAATGACTACGTCAATGAACTTGTTACACATTCTGTTCCCAACGTTAAAGAAATTCAAGGTGATGTCACTCTGGGAGCTTATACTGGAATTGGCACAAATTCTGTGATTATGCCAGGAAATAATATTCCTGAAGGTGTGAGTATTGGTGCTTTGAGTTTCGTGCCTTCTGGCTATAAGTTTGAGCCTTGGACGGTTTATGCTGGTTGTCCAATCAAACCAATCAAAAAAAGAAATAAAGAAAATGTTCTGCGCGTTGTTACTCTAATGAACAAAAAGGAAGACTAAAATGTGCGGAATTGTGGGATATATTGGTGGAAATGCTGCGTTAGACAATTTGTTAGACGGACTTAAAAATTTAGAATATCGTGGTTATGATTCAGCAGGGATTGCTTTGAATGACAGCCAAGAAACAAAAGTTTATCGTGCAGAAGGAAAGTTAGATAATCTTTGTAATATTTTCAAGAATTCTACAGAAAATTTTATGCCTTGTCATGTTGGAATTGGGCATATTCGTTGGGCAACACATGGCGAACCAACCGTTCAAAATGCTCATCCACATCGTGCGACAAGTGGAAAGTTTGTTTTGGTACATAATGGAATTATTGAAAACTATAAAGAACTCAAAGAAAAACTTATGTCTGAAGGTTATCTATTTCAGTCAGAAACAGATACAGAAGTTGCCGTCAATTTGATTGATAGAGAAAGCAAAAAATTTGCAACAACAGATGAAGCAATTATCAGTGCAGTCAATCAACTCAAAGGTGCTTTCGCATTTTGCATTATGTGTGATGAAAACAAAGATGAAATTATTGCAGTTCGAAAAAATGCACCTCTGATTGTTGGTCTTGGTAAAAATGAAAATTTTATTGCCAGTGATGTGGCTGCTATTTTAGGAAAAGTCGATGAAATGGTCTATCTTGATGATGAAGAAATTGCTTTCATCAAGAAAAATGAAATTCTATTCAAAAGTTTTTCAGGTGAAATTATAAGTAAAAAACCAGAAAAAATTTCGATTGAAGCAGAAACAATCAGCAAACAAAACTATAAACATTTTATGTTGAAAGAAATTTGTGAGCAAGCAGGAATTGTTCGTCATATCCTTTCTGAAAGAATGATCAGTGCTTCTTCTCCAATTTTATTAAGTGGAGTCAATCTAGATTTAGAAAAAATCAAACGCATTGAAATTGTTGCCTGTGGAAGTTCGCTTCATGCGGCCTTGGCTGTGAAAAATTCTTTTGAAGAATTATTGAAAACGCCTGTTTTTGTTGAACCGGCAAGTGAATATATTTATCGTCAAAATTTGACTGACGAAAACACACTGTTTATTGGTATTTCTCAATCTGGTGAAACTGCTGATACGATAACGGCTGTTAAACAAGCAAAGGAAAATAAGGCACATATCCTTATTGTTACCAACCGTACAGATTCAACCATCACTCGATATGCCAATAGCATCATTCCACTTCGTGCTGGAATTGAAGTGAGTGTGGCAGCGACGAAGTCTTATGTAGCTCAGTTGGTTAGTTTGTTTCTTTTAGCCCTTTTTATGGCAGAAAAAAAAGGTGCAAAAATGACTGAAATTAAGCAAGAATTTTTAGAACTTCCAAGTAAGGTTGAACAAATTCTCTCTCACCTAAAAGAAATTCAAAATGTGGCTCAAAGACTTTGTTTCCATAAAGATTTTTTCTATATTGCTCGAGGAATGAATGTTGCAACAGCTTTGGAAGGTGCTTTGAAATTAAAAGAAATTAGCTATCTTAATGCTGGAGGATATCCTGCAGGAGAACTTAAACATGGACCTATTGCTTTGCTTGATGAAAAAGCAGTGGTTGTTTCTGTTCTCGTTCCAAACACACCAATTTATGATAAAATTCTTTCAAATTGTGCTGAAGCAAAAGCCAGAAAAGCAAAATTAGTGGTTATTACTTCTTCAGATGACGAGGATTTGAAAAACCAGTTTGATGAAGTGATTAAAATTCCATCTTCTTTGGAGATTTTCTCAACAGTTTTAAGCACAATCCCAATGCAATTACTGGCTTATTATATTTCTGATTATTTGGGAAGAGAAATTGACCAACCGAGAAATTTGGCAAAATCTGTTACTGTAGAATAGAAATAAAGCCCTCACTTGTTGAGGGCTTTATTTTAGAGTTTCACGATTCCTGAATAAACCGAATAAATTGCCAGGACATCAAGAAGTAGAAGAATAGAAAGGTATAATTTTTCTTTTTTTGTAAACATAGGTTCAGGATCGCCCAAAGCAGCTTGTTCTTTTCCTGACCAAATGAATAGAGGAAGACCCAAAGTTAGGATAAGAGGCATCATTGCAATATAATTCAAACCTCCAGCATAAAGCATAAATAAGCAAAAGAGAGAACCGATAATACCGCTAAAAAGAGCTGCTTTCTTTCCATCTTTCGCATATTTTGAATATTCATTATTTTTACAAAGTTTGAATAGAAAAAGCGTTGTAGAAAAATAAGCAGGAAGAACCATCACCGTTGTAATACTATACATTGTGTTCCATGCATTATGAGCAAAATAAATCAAAATCAGGATAATCTGCATAATAATACTGCTGACGAGTAAAGAAACATCTGCTGCAGCATTTTGGTTTTTTCTGGCAAAAATTTTAGGGAAAGTTCCATTTTCTGCCGCAACCATTGGAATTTCCGCACAAAGCATTGTCCAAGAAAGCCAACTTACAAGAACGGAAACAATTAACCCTATATTCATCAAAATAACACCAGTTTCGCCCATAACCATTTTAAGAACGCCAGCCGTTGAAGGATCTGGAACTTTTGCAA
Source organism: Alphaproteobacteria bacterium (assembly GCA_047975765.1). Taxonomy (GTDB): domain Bacteria; phylum Pseudomonadota; class Alphaproteobacteria; order RF32; family CAG-239; genus JAQWBS01. The sequence goes on along the minus strand of JBKEEF010000012.1, from coordinate 25,093 downwards.
GCGTTTGTTGGTCTGCAACACCAAAAGGGAGGACTGAAATCAAAATATACATTACTAAAGCTAGGATAAATCCGATAATGGTTGCCTTTCCTACATCTGATTTTCTTTTAGCACGTCCAGAAAGCACAACAGCTCCCTCAACCCCAACAAAACACCACAATGCAACAATCATAGGCGCCATAATCTGTTTTGAAAGAGAGCCTAAATCATCTGAAGCAGGAAGTGCATTATTTCCCCAAAAATCTGTTGTAAATTGGGTGTAATTGAGTACAAAAGCCAAAATAAGAATGAATAGAAACAGAGGAATCATTCTCATTGCCGTTCCAATAATATTGATTTTTCCAGTAACTTGTGTGCCTTTAAGAACAAGATGATAAAATCCCCAAATCAAAACTGAGCCACAAATGATTGAGTTTAAGTTATTTCCTCCAGTAAATTTCCCTGGAAAGAAATAGTCTATGCCATCCATCAGAATAATAATATAGGCAATATTGCCAAACATTGTCATAATCCAATATCCCCAAGCAACGATAAAGCCAATAAAGCTTCCAAAGCCTTCATGAGCATACATATAGATGCCAGCCTTCAAATCGGGTCTGATGTCGGAGAGAATTCTAAAGGAATTTGCAATAAAATATACCCCAAAACCGGCAATGAGCCATGCAACTAAAATTGGACCTGCCGCAGAACTTTGAGCCGCATTTTGTGGCAGACTGTCTATTCCACCTCCAATCATAGAACTTAGAACAATTGAAACCAGAGCAATAAAACCAAGATTTCCTGTTGTATTGTTTGATTTGTTAGATGTATCATCTGACATATTTTATTCCTTAAAAAGCTCACCTGTCTTGTTGAATGACTTCAAATAGACAGGTGAGTTGTGTCGTTTATTTTTAGAGTTTCACAGTTCCAGAACAGACAAGATATAGTGCGAGAACATCAAGAATGATAAGTACCGCAAGATATATCTTTTCTTTTTCCAAGAACAATGGATCTTTGTCACCAGAAGAAATTTGTTCTTTTCTAGACCAGATGAACAAAGGAACACCTAGTGTGAGCAAAATAGGAACCATCAAGACATATTGCATTCCACCCGCATAGAACATAAATAGGCAGAAAATGAAACCGATTACACCACTCACAGCTGCCTGCATAAAGCCGGTTTTCGCATATTGGCGATATTCCTCAGTTTTGCAAAGTTTGTAAAGGTAAAGTGTTGTCGTCAAATAAGCTGGTAGCATCACTAATGTACAAATGCTGAGCATGGTGTTCCATGCATCATTTGCAAAATAGACAAGGAGCATTGCACCTTGCATAATGATACTGCTGATGAGAAGCGAGAAGGAAGCTGTTCCATTTTTATTTGCTTTTGCAAAAGCTTTAGGGAAAGTTCCATTTTCACCTGCTGCCATTGGAATCTCAGCACAAAGCATTGTCCAAGCTAACCAGCTGGAAAGAACGGAAATGATAAGCCCAGTGTTCATCAACCAAGCTCCCCATTTTCCAACAACCATTTCTAAAACACCTGCAGTTGAAGGGTTTGCAATTTTTTCCAACACATGTTGAGAAGTGAAACCGAAAGGCAAAATGGAAAGAAGCATATAGATGACAAGTGCAACAACAAAGCCAAGTAAAGTTGCTTTTCCAACATCTTTAGGACTTTTTGCACGACCAGAAAGCACAACTGCACCTTCCACACCAATAAAGCACCAGAATGCAACAAGCATTGGAGCTTTAATCTGAGCGGAAACAGAACCTAAATCTTGATAAGCCAAAGGTGCTGAATTCCCCCAAAAATCAGTTGTGAAGTTGGTGTAACTGAATACATATCCCATAATCATAATGAACAAGAAAATAGGAATCATATTACTTGCCGTTCCAATGACATTAATCACACTGGCTTTTTTGACTCCAGCAAGTACAAGGAAGTAATATATCCAAATCAAAATTGACCCAACAATAATTGAATTGAGGTTATTTCCTCCTGTGAAAGTTCCTGGGAAAAAATAGTTGAAGGCATCCATCAAAATGACAGCAAAGGCAACGTTTCCAAAAACGGTCATCAACCAATAACCCCAAGCAGCAATGAAACCAATAAATTTTCCGAAGCCTTCACGAGCATACATATATACACCGGCTTTGAGGTCAGGACGAATGTTTGCCAAAATTCTGAAGGAATTTGCAATAAAATAAACACCGAAGCCGGCAATGAGCCAAGCCACAATAACTGGACCAGCTGCAGAGTCTTGAGCTGTGTTTTGAGGGAGGCTATAAACACCACCCCCAAGCATGGAACTCACAACCACAGTGGCAAGGGCAAAAAATCCAAGTTTTTTAACTGTACTATTATTATCAGACATCTAAAATTCTCCTATATCCTATCTACCTTTTTTGATAGCGGTTGAAACTTTATGCGGTTTAAATGAAACAGCTTTTTTTCGTGGAGCTTTATCATCTTCAATGACTGCTCTGACCCAAAAATCGCCATTTTCATCAACATTTACCCCTTGGATTTCATGTTCAAAACCTGGGAAGTTCTTATCAAATTCCTGAAGTGCATTGAGATATCCAATGATTCCTTTGTCGTCTTTGGCAATGCGTTCACCAGGCATTAAGACAGGAATTCCCGGAGGGTATGGAACCAACATGCTCGCAGCAATTCTGCCCGCAAAATCTTTGAGTTTGATATGTTCCGTTTTATAACGAACCACTTTTTGATAAGCATCTGCTGGAGAAATGACAGGAACAGGGTCAGTACTGACAGCTTTGTCCAAATGTTCCATCAAGCCAAGGTCGCGCATCATTTTATGCATAGATTGGCAGAGCTCTTTGAGTGTCATTTTTGCATATTTTGGAGATTCATTTGCCAAAGAAGGAATCGCATCAATAGCTAAAGCATTTGTATCATAAAGATGTTTGAACTCGAGCAAGCTTTCAATGAGTGTTCCCCATTTTCCTTTTGTCACACCACAAGAAAAGAGAATGAGCAGTGTATAATCACCAGTTCTAGCAATTTCTGTTCTTCTATCGTCTAAGAATTTGGTAACAATATAACCTGGAATTCCTGTTTCTTCATATTTTCCGTCAGGTGTAATTCCTGGGCAAGTGATAGAAACTTTAATGGGATCAAGCATGCAATCTGTTCCTGCAATATCTTCTTTTGCAAAGCCATGCCATTTTTCATTTTCTTTGAGTGTCCAACAAGAAGGTTCGTGGCTGAGTAAATCCATAGGAGCTTCTTCAAAAGAATAAGTTTTGCTTTTTTTAGGTTCCTTAACTTCAGTTGGTTGAAGCACATCAAAGAACCAGTCTTTAGCCTTTTCTTCCTTAAGTTTGCGCTTAACAGCCACAACAGCTTTTCTGAAAGCGATAGCTTCTTCAATGGATTCTTGAACTAGAGAATATCCAGATTCTCCTTGCATCATTGAAACGGCAACATCAATGGACGCAATGATTGGGTAATATGGAGAGGTTGTTCCATGCATCATAAAAGAATCATTGAAATCATCAAAATCAAGCGGAGCTCGTTCACTTTTCTTGACGTGAATCATAGATGCCATAGAAAGCGCAGGGAGCATTTTGTGTGTAGATTGAACAGCAAAAAGCGTTGGCATATCTTTGATTTTTTCACTCACACCCATTGCAAATCTTTCTTTGTAAAGTGGATGGAATTTAGCATAAGCATACCAAGCTTCGTCAAAGTGGATGCGAGGCACACTATCTTTTAGATTTTCAACTACTTTTGTTGTATTATAGCAAAAACCATCATAAGTGCAGTTTGTAACAACGGCATAAGTTGGTTTTGGAGAAACAGCCCCTTTTGCCAAAGAGCTATTTTTCACAAGCTTATCAATACTTTCTTTAGTCATTCTTTTTTGTGGAATTGGTCCAATTAAACCATAGCCATTGCGTGTTGGTTTGAGATAAACAGGACGAGCCTGAGAAAGGGTCAAGCCATGATTGAGAGATTTGTGGCAGTTTCTGTCAACAACAGCAATTTCATTTGCTCCGACAGCACCCTGTGTTACGATTCTGTTTGAGCCTGATGAACCAGAAACACCATAAAATGTCCAATCTGAACCGAAAAGCTTTGCTGCAATTTCTTCAGATTTCTTAGGAGGTCCAGCATGAACCAAATAGTCTCCCATTTCTGCTGTTGCCACACCAATATCAGCACGGAGCATATTTTCACCAAAGAAATTAAAAAACTGAACGCCAACAGGGTGTTTGAGATAAGCCATTCCGCCCATATGTCCAGGACAGTCCCAATAATAATCACCGTCTTCTGTAAAATCTTTAAGTGTTTTGAAATAAGGAGGGAGCAAGTTTTTATTATATTCATAAATGGCGGTGCGAATTCTGTTTGCTGTAAAAGGTGCTGTTTCTGAGAAAAGATAAATATATTCCTTCACTTCCTTAATCAAGTGAACAGGGAGTTTAGAGATAATATCATTTCTTGTAAGTAAGAAAATTGGCAAATTTTCAGCACGAGAACGAAGGTTTTTGATGAGTGCATCAACTTCTTTTTCCGTTTTAGAATTTTCTTCATCCCAATAGATGCCAACAGCACTATATTTTGGGCTTTCATTTAAAAGAATATGCCCTTCTTCCAAAGACCAAGCAAAGTGAACTTGAAAATTGAGTTTGATAAGTTCTTCTTCAAGTTTTTCCAAGGAAGACAGAGCAGGGTGCTCATCTTTCCAATGTGTAGAGTTTGCAATGAACAAGATATTGCGATTAATTTTCATCTCATAGCTCTCCTGTATTTAAATTGAAACTATGAGTCAATGTAATCGTCTATCTGGGGATTTCAACGCACTGAAAGAGGCTTATTCTTTCCACAAATATGAAGTCATAGAAAGAGCGCCCATCACACGTTCATCATTATAGATTTCAACTTTATCTTCTTTATCAACACTTCCGAGGCAATATAACAAGGGATCGAAATGGTCTCGGAAATAAAAAGATTTTTGTTCCTCTTCACCGGCATTTTGATAGTTAATAATGTTTTCAATATCGTATGAAAGAATAGCTTTTTTGATATATTCGTCAAAAGAATCTGCCCAGTCGTAGCCGTTTTCTTTGTCCCAGCTCACAAGACGCAAATTATGTACAACATCACCACTCCCAACAACAAGTACGCCTTCTTCCCTCAATATTTTGAGCTTTTGACCAATTTTATAACTTTCTTCAGCAGAATTAAGGCGGTCAACACTCAGTTGCAAAACCGGAATATTTGCTTTGGGAAACATAAATTTCAGAACAGACCAAGCGCCATGGTCAAGCCCTTGTTGAGCATCTGTTTGAACATCATCTCCCAACAAGTCTTTAACTCTCTGAGCAATTTCAGGTTCTCCTTTTGCAGGATAGACAATGCGATATAAATCTTTGGGAAATCCATAAAAATCATAAATTGTTTGTGGTTGAGGATTTGTTGAAATATATTGTCCTTCAGTGTACCAATGAGCAGAAACACAAAGAATTGCTTTTGGTTCAGGAATTTGGAGAGCTATTTCTGACCAAGTTTTTGTAAATCTGTTTTTCTCAATAATATTCATCGGAGAACCATGTCCCACAAAAACTACTGGCATCTTCATTTTATAAAATCCTCTCTAAAAATTCTTATTTTTAAGATATAGGGATTATTATGTCTGTTGTAAAGTTAGGAATTAAAAAATAAAGCCCTGATTTCTTCAGGGCTTTAAGAAGACTTATTTTTTCACATAAGTATTGAGCGGTTTAACAGGATATCTGTTATTTGGAAGTTTATCCGTTGTGATGTATCCCGCTTCCGCCATAATCAATGCAGGAATTCTATTGACCAAGTTTGCACAGGTGAGTTCAACAGTTGCTGGACGATTCACATTGATTGTTGTTTCTGGTTCACCGTAAAATGTCCAATCATTTCTGTCAAATTCATCAGGTGCATAAACTTTTCCGATACATTCGGTTTCAAGCGTAATACCTTCTTTGGTTTCTGTCACAACAACAGCAGACATTCCGGTTGGTTGTCCAGCTTTGATTGTTGCGTTTAGAGTTGTGGAATGAAGGTCAGATTTATGTGTTGTTGGCATACATTTCTGAACTTGAGAAATTGGAGTAAGTCCAAGTTTGCTACAAAGCCATCCATTTTGATTCCACATATAGCTTGGAACATATTCACCACCTTCAACAAGCTTTTTTTGTTCTGCTGATGAAAGTTTGTTGTATTTGCCAATTTCATGTTCAAATTCGCTTGTTGATAAGCCGGCACCATGACCTTTTGCTAAAGCAATTCCATAATCTTCAACGTTGTAGCTACTACTTCCTTTGATTTTTGTGAGTTTGTGTATAGAACCAGCCAAAGTCTCAACCAAAACACCCCAATACATATCAGGATACCCACTTCCAGAAAGTGTCGCATTATTTTTCTTGGCAAGTGTATCTAATTCTTGTGTGAGTTTAGGAGAAGAATTCCATGGGTAAATTGCCTCTTCAGCTGTTGAAATGGCATTGACCCCATTTTTAGCACAAGCTTTGAATGCTTCATAGATATCTGCAATCGTACTCATTGTTGCAACAACGCAAACATCAGGTTTGAGTTGGGACAAAACTTTATCGGCATCTTTGGCATCAGAAATTGCAACACCTTTTTTGCCTTTTCCAAGAATTTCACCGATGTCTTTGCCAATAACTTTTGGGTTGACGTCAAAAGCTGCAACAATTTCAATATCATTTTCCAGCATATAACGCATAAGATAATGACTCATTTTACCACAACCATATTGAGCAGCTCTGATTTTACGATCCATAATGATACCTCCATATAAAATTTTTAAGATATCGTTTGAGATAATCCTTAAAAGGAATAATTCAACGATAGGGGAAGTATGCCACAGAATGTATCCTTTTTCATCTCAATTTATATTACAAAGAAAAACAGGTGCTTCTATGTAAAATATGATTGAATAATAATTTATATCCTTATATAAAATATCAGATATCTTGCGATTATGGCGGAATGGTAGACGCGCTAGTTTCAGGTACTAGTCGGGGTAACTCGGTGGGAGTTCAAGTCTCCCTAATCGCACCAAAATTTTAAGCAATAAAATTTGTATAAATTTTTTCTTCATCTTGATATGCAACATTCCCTTTTTGAATATTTTTCAAAATCCAAGCCATGTTTTTTCCAATTTGTCTCATAATTTGAAGTCCTTCAATGTCTTGTTTGACATCTTCAGGGGTGTTTCCATGAACCATATTCCAATAGCTTGAAGAAACAACTGGCATATTATTTATAGTGAAATATTTGTTCAAGATATCAACAGAGGCTGTCGTCCCAGCTCTTCTTGCAGAAACAACCGCTGCTCCGGGCTTGAATTTGAATACATCAGAGGCAGCATAAAAAGCTCTATCTAAAACAGATAGAATTCTGCCAGATGGGTGTGCATAATAAACAGGTGAACCAAAGACAAAACCATCCGCCGATTTTGCTTTTTCAATAATTTCATTGACCATATCGTCTTTGAAAACACATTGATTATCAAGTTTATTACATGCTTGACAGCCAATGCAGTCTCGGTATGCACCTTTACCAAGTTGAATGATTTCTGTTTCTATATCTTCTTTATTGAGAGAGTCTGCAACTTCTTTGAGTGCTGTATATGTGCAGCCTTTGGCATTTGAACTACCATTAATTAGTAAAACTTTCATTTAGTTCTTCCTTGTTTTTTTATATTCTTGCAACGCCTGTTTCTCTTGCTGCTTTTGCAACAGCTTTTGAAACAGAATCTTTAATTCTAGGGTCAAAAATGGAAGGAATAATATAGTCCGCACGAAGTTCTTCTTTTGAAATAAGCTCTGCAATGGCGTAAGCAGCGGCAACTTTCATTTCATCATTAATATCTCTTGCACAAACGTCCAATGCTCCACGAAAAATTCCAGGGAAAGCCAAAACATTATTAATTTGGTTTGGAAAATCACTTCGACCTGTTCCTACAATGGCAGCACCAGCTTTTTTTGCTAAATCTGGCATAATTTCAGGTGTAGGGTTGGCCATAGCAAAAATAATTGAATCTTTTGCCATTGTTTCAACCATTTCAGCAGTTAATAGGTTTGGTTTGGAAACACCAATAAAAACATCAGCTCCTTTGATAATTTCCTCCAACTTGCCTTTATGCATTTCCCTGTTGGAAATAAGTGCGATTTCTGATTTTTCAGGATTAAGCCCTTCACGTCCCTGATAAATTGCTCCTTGACTGTCACACATTACAACATTTTCTAAACCTTTTGCAATGAGAAGCTTAGTAATGGCAACTCCAGCCGCTCCAGCTCCACTGACAACAACTTTGATATCGTGAATATCTTTTTTTGTAAAACGAAGTGCATTTATCATGGCTGCCAAAGTCACGACAGCTGTTCCATGTTGGTCATCGTGAAAAATTGGAATAGAACATCTTTCTTTGAGTTTTCTTTCAATTTCAAAACAACGAGGGGCAGAAATATCTTCTAAGTTAACCCCACCAAAACTTCCTTCGAGTAAAGCTACGGTATTGACAATATCGTCAACGTTTTTAGATTTAATACAAAGAGGGATGGAATCAATATCCCCAAAAGCTTTGAATAAAATGGCTTTACCTTCCATAACGGGCATACTTGCTTCAGGTCCAATGTCACCGAGACCAAGAACAGCCGTTCCATCAGATATCACCGCAACAGTATTCCAACGACCTGTCAATTCATAGCTCCTTTCTGGATTTTTCTGAATTTCTAAGCAAGGTTCAGCAACACCAGGTGTGTAAGCAAGAGAAAGGTCTTCTCTTGTTTTTATTTCCATTTTTGGTGTGATTGAAAATTTTCCGCGCCATTCCTTATGTGCTTTGAGAGCCTCTTTTGCATAATCCATTTCAAACCTCTTTCTTTTTTTTCTAATGGAAGGGAGCTTAATCCCATTTTTTTTATCTGTAATTCTAAATAGGAGTTTTGCACTGGAAAAACAATATACTCAAAAAAAATTGTTTTTTTATATTAATATTTAACAAATGATGAAAATTTACGAATAGTTTGCTTGCATTTTATAAAAAATGCGTATATATAGAAATTATAGCTTAATATTGTGGCTTAAGACGATTTTTTACTGCAGAATATTTCAATATCCTATTTAAAGAATAATCCCCACATCAATAGTTATGAGACCGAGCAGCGATGCTCAAATTACCGAATTGTTTTTTAATAAGGATAAAGAAAATGGCAAATGGTACAGTTAAATGGTTCAACTCTACAAAGGGTTATGGTTTTATCACTCCTGAAAACGGCGGAGCAGATGTATTTGTTCACGTTTCAGCTGTAGAAAAATCAGGTATGAGATTTTTGAATGAAAATGACAAAGTTTCTTACGACTTGACTACTGAAAAAGGTAAAACTTCTGCAACTAACCTTAAAAAAATCTAATTAAGACTTTTTAAGATTTAGAAGTTTCAAAAAACCTCTGCTGAAAAGTGGAGGTTTTTTCGTAATTATAAGGAAGCATTATGATGCACAAAGATAAATTAGAGCTAATCAAAAAAGCACAGCCCAATTTAGATATTAAAACAGCAGAATTCATTGAATCTGGATTTCACAGTCTTGCCATTATAATAAATAATGAATGGGTTTTTAGATTCCCTCTTTCTCCAGATTTTTATCAAGAATATATTCAAGAAGAAAAAGTCTTGAATTGTATTCATTCACAAGTTGAAACAAAAGTTCCTCTTTTGAAGCTTCATCAAATTGGTGGCGTTATGTTTACACAGCATAAAATGATTCTTGGAACACAATATACTTTTGCAAGTTCTCAAATGAACAAGGAAGAAAAAGAAGAACTTGCATCTGAACTGGCAAATTTTTTAGTACAAATGCACCATTCAAAAATAGATATACCAATTGGTCAGACTATATTGGAGGAATATCCTTGTTTAGAAAAGACACAAAGATTTACAGAAATATTTTCATCTGAAGAAATCAAAAAACTGCAACATCTTTTAAAGCAATATAAAGAATATGAAAGAAATTTAAATCCAAAGGATATTGTTTTGTGCCATACAGATTTGAATGAAAATAATTTCATTATTAAAAATAGAAAGCTTGAAGGTGTTATTGATTTTGGAAATGCTTGCCTTTGTGATTCTAGTTTCGACTTTGCACCTCTGTTGAAACATGATTTTGCACTTGTGCAGAGAATAGCAGCATATTATGAACAAATTAGCGGAAGGAAAGTTAATCTTGAATATGCTGAAGTTATTCAAAAGCTAAGATGCTATGGTGGAATACTTAATAACTATAATGATTCCAAGCGAGTTGCTCGTTATAATAGATGGCTAAAATACATTGAAGAAAATGAAGTTTCTAGTTTTATCTAAATTGAAAAATACCGAATGTGAATTAAATAATGAAAATATACAGTTTTGTTGCTAACCTTAACTTTGGTCAAGTATTGGCTAATAAATATTTACTTTCCGATGGTTAGTACCTATAAAAGCTTCATTAATATCAATTTAAAAGTGGAGTGTTTTTTATGATTGTTGCGCTAGTATCTATAATCAGTGTCGTTGTTTTGATTTTACTTTGGTATGTTTTTACTTCAAATAATTTTGTTGCAAAAAACAATAGAGCAAAACAATGCAGCAGCGGTATATGTGTTGCCTTGAAGCAAAGAAATGATATGTTGCCAAATCTTGTTGCAACAGTTAAGTCATATATGAAACATGAAAACGAGACTTTGACAAAAATTGTTGAGCTCAGAAGCAAAGCTGCTGATGCTAAGACAGATGAAGAACAAATTGCACTTGGAAATCAAATTTCTGCAATGCTTCCAAAGCTTAATGTTATGGTCGAAGATTATCCAGAATTGCGTGCTAATGAAAGTGCCATGAATTTACAACATTCTATCAGAGCAATGGAAGATGAGTTGCAGGCTATCAGAAGAACATATAACGCAGCAGTAACAGATTTTAACAATTATGTTGAGATGTTTCCATCTTCAATCATTGCTTCAAGAAAAGGTTTGAAGGTTATGGAACTTATTGAAATTCCTGAATCCGAAAAAGTAAATGTTAATATCAGCGAATTGTTTAAGTAGAGAAATATTGTGAACAGTGAACAACTCAATGCTCTGAATGAAGAGCTGCAATCTAATTTTAAAAAAGCACATTTAGGTAAACGTCTGGTCAATTGGTTTAAGATTCCTGTTTATCTTTCAGCCTTTGTTTTTGTGATTATGATTGTTTTTAATACAGTCACAGGAGCATCAGTACAAAAAAATGTTAGTTCAAATAATTTTCAATATATTATGCTGATTCCTATTGGTGTAATGGTTGCATTCCAAATGCTTTACGTTCCAGCACTTATCAAATTTAGCAAGCTTGAAACAGAAACAATCCAAAAAATTATCAAAAAAATATTTCCTAGAGCGAGATATTACACAGGAATAGAGCATTCTATAAATGAAAGATACATTGCTTATAGCAAGCTTTTTCCTGGTTTTGGTAAAGAGATGATGGAAAGTTGTGGCACATTTGGTTCTATTAAGATAGACACAGACAGCTCGAAATTAAGTATATATGACGTTGGGGTGAGTTTTGGTAAAACAAAAGCCCTAATAAAATCTAATAATATTACTGGATACTTTATGTTTCTATATACTGCTTTTTTAAAACCTGTTTTTAGCAATCGTATTGAAAGTTCGATCTTTGATTTTAGAGGGATGTTTACACATGCATCATTAACTCAAAATATTAATGCAAATGTACTCATTTTCCCAGATCATTTAGATGAAAAACTAGGGTATTTAGCTGATAATATTCATGCAATGAGAACAGTTTATAAAAATAAACTAGTGAAACTAGAAGATCCAGAGTTTGAAAGAGTTTATGTTGTTTATTCAGATGATGAAATTGCAACAAGAAAAGTGTTAACACCACTTATGATGAGAAAGCTAACAGATTTAAGAAATAAATTTGGTAGAGATATTATGCTGTCTTTTTGTGATAGCAGTTTCTATTTTGCAGTGAGTATGCCTGAAGGTTTTTTAACACTAAGAATCCAAAATAAACAGGATGAAAATATAGTAGCAGAAATATATGAAGATATAGTGGCAGCTATTAATATTTTAGATGAACTAAATTTAAAACAAATAAAATAGGAGAAGATGATGAAAGTTGATTATTTAGTTTGGGCAGCCATTCTTGGCTATGTTTTTTATAAATTCCTTTGGCCAATTATAAAGATTATGATGCATGGAAATATTATTTTGAATAAATCATCAAAATTAACTGATGAAGAATATAAAAAGGTTTCTGTGAGTTCTATTTATGCCGCACAACAAGCAGGTTTCTTAAATAGTGTTGAAACAGGGATTACAAATGTGCCAACAATCTTGAACGAATGGTGGGGTATTTATAATAAAGCAGATGCAGAAAACACTATTGATATGCTTCTAAATGGTGGTGATAGATGTTTTTTTGATGCTGCCTACAAAGCTGTGTTTGAAACAAAATCAGATGAAGAAATGCAAAATATGATTCTTAATTCATTGAAAAATGGAGAAGATGTTGAAAAAGCAATTTCTCGTGCTCAAAACTTGAAAAGCTGTTTTGATAAAATGGTTGAGCTAAAAATTATAGAAGACAAGGAAACAATCAAGTCTTCGACATCAGCAGGCTGGGATTTTGGAAGAGCAACATTCTTGGCAAGAATTTGTTATGATCATGGTTTGTTTACTGAAGATGAAGCATGGGAATATATTAATAAAAGCTATGATTTGACGAAGAAAACATTCAAAGATTGGAAAACTTTTGCAAATAGTTATGTTGTTGGAAGAATTATGTGGGGTGGAACAAATACTGTTAATGATGGTATGAACATGATTGCTGACGATTTGACGACAAATGAACTAAGTCCTTGGGTAAAAATGCCTCTCTAGTTTTTGAGAAATATTTTATCTGATAAAATAACCTGTTTGATTCATGTTAAGCAGGTTATTTTCATGTTTACTTATCTACATTCATAAAATAAAATCTTTGCTTTAGTGATTAGATATGGAAATATACGCAATATATTAAAAAGAGAAAGGCAAATTTCAATGAATATTGATCAGAGTGGATTTATAAATTTAAGTAATAAATTGGCAGAATGTAAAATTTCTCTTTGGGGAGGAAATATTGTATCGTACTGCCCAAAAAATCAGCAACATGATGTTTTTTGGCTTGGAGATTTCAATAAATTTGATAATATTCAAGCAATTAGAGGTGGTGTGCCTGTTTGTTGGCCAAGGTTTGCAGAGGAAAAAAGAAACGAAAATTTACCTCGTCATGGCTTTGCAAGAATTTCTAATTGGACAGTGAAAAATATCTATGTTGATGATAATAAAATGGAAGTTGGATTGTCTTTAATTCCAGATGAAAAATTTAATCTCAATTTGATTGCAAATCTCTATATTAGAATTACAGATAAACTTGAGTATGAATTAGAAACAATTAACAATGGAGATGAAGTGTTTGAGTTTAGTGAAGCACTCCATGCTTATTTTAATGTTGGTTTGCTTGATGACGTTGTGATAAAAGGTCTTTCAAATCATCAATATATAAATTCATTAGATGCTAAAACTTATACACTTGAAGAAGACATTAAGATTAAAGGTGAGTTTGATGCCATATTTCAAAATCATACAAAGAGTGTTGAGATTGTAGATAAAGCTTTAAATCGTACCATTATTATAGAAAAAACAGGCTCAAAAAACACAGTTGTCTGGAATCCTAATAAGGATTATGTAGAAATGAGTGAAGGGCAATTCAAAAAATTTGTTTGTGTAGAACCTGCAAATCAAGGAGATTTTGCTGTTCGTCTAAACCCAAAAGAGAAACATAAAATCTCTATGAAAATTCAAGTGAAAAGCTGATTTTATCTACCTTAGAAGTTATACCTAACAGTCAAATAAAACTGATCATCTTTATAGTCAGTTCTTGTATCCCTAGCATAGCCAAGGTTAAATGCAAATGGTGTAGATAAGTTATTGATTTTTAGATTGAAATTACTTCTAATGCTATCTCTACCTTCTGCAGTTCCATTAACCTTCCAGCTTGTTCCAGCATTAGATACAAAATATGCTCTAGTATTGCTTCCAGTTTCTCCAATATTCCTTGCATAAGCTATCTCAACAGCAGGCGTTATTATGTAGTCTTCATATTTGAAGCTTTTTGTAAATCTCATACCAATTGGTAACTCAAGGGTATCCCAATTCATTCTATCAAAATGTCTAGCTCCTGTGCCTTTTTCTGTATAAGCCTCATTGTCAATATGTGTATATTCTAAACCTACAAATGGTTCTAATAATCCATAAGTGTTTTCATCACCGAAGCCATAACCAAACTCTGAGTTTGCAAATAATACATAAGTATTAAAATCGGCATTTGAGTTAACTCCAGAGCTTGCAATTTCTGTATCATTTGTCATAACACCACCACCAATACTTCCTGATACATATGCTTTGCTTGGTTTGTATTTACCATATAAAGAGATTAGATATTCATTTATATCATTTTCACTTGATAAACCTGTTACTTTAGTTTTTGATTCACCAAATGCATAACTTGCAGCAATCCCTAAATTTAGTTCTTTCGGAATAAAGTCATAGTCATATCCAAAAGCAAAACTTGTTGGGTTATATGTATATCCTAAAGACTTGCTATTTGTATCTTTCTTCATCCAGTTTTGACCGATATTAAACCAGAAGTGTTCATCAGAATAGCCATCATTAATGCCACATTCAGGACAGTCTTTGTTTTGAATACGTGATGAAATTTGACGATTGAACTGTCTGATTGAAGACTTATGAATTTGTTCTGAATTTACTAAGTCACCACCATCTAAAACGTCCAGTTTATCTTTGAAATCATCATTTACTAATCCAGTATAATAAAGATTATCAAGCTCTTCTCTTTCATTAAGAGAAAGGTCTCCACGTTTGCGATATATATCTGCAAATGCAGTCAAATTATCATACCCTTTTAAATCTCTCTTAATCTCAAGCTCTACTGTTCCTGCTGAATTTGTATCAACTTTAGCAAGTGCACTTTCCCAGCTTCCAAATGCTGAATAATCCTTACTATAAGAATAGCTTCCAACATCAAATCTTGATATGTCATATGGAACTAAATCAACGTTTCCGTTTACACTAACACTATTCATATCTAAATCAGCAATTTTGCCATTTGTTGTCACTTTTGGTCTAAATAGACTTCCGTTTTCAAATGTTGTTGTAGCATTAGATAGATTGAAATTAAGTCTTTGCCCTAATGGATCGTTTATTGCATCATGTTTATCTTCAAACATAGCATAGAAGCTGCCATCTTTAATATTAAGATCGCCGCTATATTCACTATTGTCACCCCATAGATATAAACTACCTGCGCCTGTTTTATTTACAACAGCATTAACACCAGCACTTGCCATTGGATCTCTAAGATTTGCCCAAGTTCCTGCAATCATATCAAAGTTAACATATGAAGTTGCAGCAGATCCAAATTCACTAAAGTATATTGAGCTTAGCTTACCATTCCCTGATGCGCTATAAGTCTTATTATTTTCAATTAATATAGAATTTCCTACTTCTGTTGGAGAAAAATTGACATATCCGTAGGCATGTAAATAGATTGCTCCACCATAAACATTACCATTGATTGAAGATGAGTTGTTATTGACAATATTAACATTGCCCAAGAAATTAACGATTTTTCCGCTAACTCCTGATCCACCAAAAGAAAATACCCCACCAGAAATACCTCCGCCAGCAGTAACATTATTATCAGATGCATAAAGATCACCAATTTTTGTATTATTTGATGAGTTCATAATGGCACCTACAGTATTGTTTTTGAAAGTTATATTATCACCAAACTCTATATCACCTTGGCTATTAATTATCCCGCCTTGCATATTTGCATTATAAGAACTTGAAGCTATTGATTTAATGTCATTATTATCGAAATGAATATTGTTTCCAAATTTCATATTGACACCGTTCCAAATCAAACCTCCATAAACCATAGCACTACCCATTGAGTACTGTTCTGATGTATAATGTTCTGCAAGAATTTGATTGTGTGAGAAAGATATATTATCTCCAAATTTAATAGTATTGTTACCGTAGTTAAGTGTTGTAATAATCCCACCATAAACTTCAGAATGTCCCATAGAGAAATCATTACCTGTATAATTATATAAGGTGGAAATTTTGTTATTGTCAAATTTTAGATTATTTCCAAATGCTACATTTGAATTATTATTTATATTAATTATGCCGCCTCTAACATTTGTATTATCGCTATAATAATAGTCAAATGTATCTTCAGCTTTTACTATGTTATTGGAAAAGCTTATATTGTCTTCAAAAGCAACATTTGAAGAATCAATATTTATTAATCCACCAATTTTAGAAGAAAGATCATCAATAACCTGGTTTTCAAATTTTGAATCGTTGGATATGATAATATCAGAGTTATTCTCGATATTGATTATTTTTTCACCTTGATTTACGTCAAAATTCGCTAATATTGTATCTGTTTGGTTATTATAATTGAGAATAGCAGCACTTGATGTACTAACTTGTAAAAATATCGTAAAACTCAGAAATATAAATGCTTGCTTATTCATTTCATTTCTCCTAAAAAATATTTTTATCCTTGATTATACTAACATTAATTCATCAATCTAAAAATATTAACTTTAGATATTGTAAATAGTACAGGAGATAATAGTAATAATTATCTATATAATATAGTTCTAAATATTTATGATCTTGATACAATATAAAGCAAATTTTCAGCGATTGTTTGGTTGTGTAAATTACAACTAGTTGGAATTATTTTAGATACTTGAAAAAGGATAAAACTAATAAAAAATAGTTGTATTTAATTAATAGTTATTTATTTTTTAAAAAATCAATTAATGGAGAAATATAAGATGAAGAACCTATTTAGAAATGTATTATCTTTTGGAGGGATTTATTTTATATTCTCCTCTTTTATTTATTTTTTTTAGCGATATTTTGGGTACCTTATCCGTTTTATCTTATCCAATCATAATCATTGCAATAATTGTTTTATCTTATAAAAATAAACTTATATGGTTGAATAGTTTTGGCAAAAATTATCCAAGCCTAAATATGCTTTTAAGTATATTGGGTGGCTATTTTTATGCATTTCTAATCTTAGATTTTATAATTTGGAGTACAAGTCATTTAATTTCATCAGCCTCCTTTTTAGAAAATTTGAGAGACATTTGTGAGCTAATGAGAGGTGTAATTGTTATTATCGGACTTTTTGCCGTTATAGCCTGCTTATTCATGATGTTTTATAAAGCACTTAAAAATAAATAGTTTAAATAATAAAATTAGAATACAATAAAAACTACAACTTTGCTTTTGATTTGATTAGGAAATTTAATGTTTATATTTAACTATATTTTTCTGCTGGCAATGTCAGCATGGAGTGTAATTGCTTTTAGCATTACGTTATTTAGTGACTTTGAAGTTAGTATGTTCTTTGTTACTTTAGGGTTGCTAACCACAACAATAGTTTTGTTCTTCAATTTGACTGCAATGATAAAATATATCATCAGGTTAATAAAAAAAGAAAAAAGCTATCTTTAATGATAGCTTTCTTACTTGGCTGGGGTAGATGGATTCGAACCACCGAATGCCGATACCAAAAACCGGTGCCTTACCACTTGGCGATACCCCATTAGAAATTGTTTTTACAGTTACCTGCCAACAACCTCAATAAAACGAAAACTTCGCGGGCGAGCGTTGTTCTACAATCTTACAAGGCATATATCTATGATATTATTTGATAGAATGCAAGCACTTTTTTATTATTTTTGAACATTTTTATGCTTTTTAATGAGCTTTTCATTTTTACCCTAGTTTGTTGCACTTTTATTTTGGGGATATGTTGAATTATAAATGTTTGATTTATTCGTTTTTGTGATAACTCTATATCATATTTATTGAGGTTTAGTTTAACCTTAAAGGTCAATAATGAAGGAGCTTTGAGATTATGAAAATTGGAATTATTGGTACGGGATATGTTGGGCTTCCAACAGGCATCGGACTAGCGGAACTTGGAAATGATGTTATCTGTATTGATAAGGATGAAAACAAAATTTCAGCTTTGCAAGCGGGAAAACTTACACTTTACGAAGATGGTTTGGAAGAGCTTTTGATTAAGAATTGCAAGAGCGGAAAACTCAAGTTCACAACATCAATGAAAGAAGGGGTTGAAAATGCTGATATTGTTATCATTGCTGTGGGAACTCCACCACATCCAGTAACTAAAGAGGCTGATATGAAATATATTCATGCTGCTGCAACTGAATTGGCGGAATATATAACAGGTTATACTGTTATAGCAACGAAATCGACTGTACCAGTTGGAACAGGTGATGATGTTGAAAGTTTGATTAAGAAGAAAAATCCTCAGGCAAATTGTGATGTTGTCTCTTTGCCAGAATTTTTACGTGAAGGTTTTGCAATCCACGATTTCTTTAATCCGGATAGAATTGTTGTTGGCTCAAATTCAGAAAAAGCATCTTCCCTCATTAAAGAACTCTATAAACCATTTGATGGTAAGACAAAAATGCTCTATGTGAATCGTCGTTCTAGTGAAACAATTAAATATGCTTCTAATGCTTTTCTAGCGATTAAAATTCATTATATCAATGAAATGGCAAATTTCTGTGAAAAAGCAGGTGCAAATATCGATGAAGTGGCACAAGGAATGGGGCTAGATAGTCGTATTGGAAATCGTTTTTTAAATCCTGGTCCTGGATATGGTGGAAGTTGTTTCCCTAAAGACACAATGGCAATGGCTTATATGGGTAGGCAAAATGGTGTCGATTTGACGTTGATTAATACAGCAATTCAACAAAATGCAGAACGAAAAAAAGAAATGGCAGAAAGAGTTTTAGAAGCAGTTCAAAATATTCCTAATGCTAAAATTGTAGTTCTGGGTCTGGCATTCAAAAATGGGACAGATGATTGTCGCGAAAGCCCTGCAATGGAAATTATCACTGAGTTGTTGAAGCACAAAGTTCATATTACCGCTTATGATCCAAAGGCCATGGAAACGGCACGCCAAATATTGGGAGATAAGATTTCCTACGCAACAGATATGTATTCAGCACTCAAAGATGTTGATGTTCTTGCAGTGTTGACAGAGTGGGACGACTTTAGAAATTTAGACTTGAATAAAGCTTCAGAATTGATGAAACATAAAAATATTGTGGATTGTCGTAATATGCTTTCAAAAGAAAAAGCACAGACTATAGGTTTTACCTACAAAGGAATTGGTAGATAGTTTTTAGGAGAATAGAAAATGAAAGATAGTTTGAAATCCATGTTTTTGTTTGCAGGTTTTTACTTTATGCTTTACGCATTTGTATCCACTTATGCTGAAGATTATGTTGATACTGTCATTATAGCATTTCCATTCTCTTTGCTGGTTTTGGGTGTTAAAGCTTTTTTTTGTGGGCTTCCGAAGTTGAATAAGTTTCGTGAACAAAAGCCTAAACAGACTTTTCTTTTTTCTGTTCTTGGTGGATATTTTATTGCATTCTTATCTTTGCTGTTTGTAAGAGGTTTAGCCGTGAAGTATGGAAGTTTATATTTCAAAGAATCATTCATTGAAATATATGATCTTGCACAAGCCATAATCATTTTAATTGCTTTTTCCGTTCTTGCAGGAGCTTTTTGTTCAAAAGTGTATCGTCTTTTCAAAGAAGAATGACTATTTTGCTTTCAGTCCTTTGTAGTAAATTGGCAAAAGGAAGAAAAAGGCGATATACATAATCAATAAATATATCAGCCAAGACACCCACTAGCAATGAACATATTCCATAAACAAAGCTTCTGAACAAAGATACTACAGATCCCATTGTAGCCCTCTGTTTATCGGTGAATTCTTTTTGCATAAGTGTATTTTGGGCAGGTTCTGCAATACAATAAGTTAAGTTATCAAAAGACTTAATGAAAGGTGAAAGAACAGAGTTTGATAAGACAGAAACAATGTTGATTACATAGTTTAGCCCAATAAATCCCAAAACAGTTTTTGTATATCCAAAACTCATTGAAATCTTATGAGATAAAAAGTTTCCTAAAGCCCCTAAAAAGGACGCAAAGGTTCTCAAAGCACCAAGAACCCAAGTGGGAACGAAGCGATTAAAGAATACGTTCACAAAGTCGTAGGCAGCCATACCAATTCCATAATCCAAACCAGTTGCAAGGGTTAGGTAGCGAAGACGTTTATTTTTCCATACATTTTTGATAGACTTTCCAAAATGAGCAAAAGGATTTTCACTAATTTCTCCAGTATGGATTTTTGGTTCATGAAGGCGTAAGGAAATAATAATCAATAGAACGCTTACAGCAATAACAACATAGAAGGTTTCTCTGATACCTGATAGCCAAACAATTCCTGCTCCAACAAGTGCGGAAATACCAAATGCAAGGCTTTTAAATCCACGACTTTTTCCTAAAACCTTGTGATATTTTTTTTCTTTACCGTTTTCTTTAAGGCTATCATAAATGAGAGCGTCATTGTTTCCACTCATCAATGCATTATAGATTCCATAAAAAATGCTGGCAAGCACGAGCAACTCATAAGTTTCTGCCATAGCATACAGACAGGCAGCAATGAGAACAGAAAGAGAGCCAAAAAAGGTCACAGTTTTGCGTTGGAATTTATCAGATAAAATTCCTGTAGGAGCTTCCATACATGTTGTGGTTAAGTTGTGAATAGCTCCTAAGCTCATTGCTAAAGTGAAGCTTCCAGTGATTTCTGAAAAATAGATTACAAAAAAAGGAGCACATGGCCAAAAGCCATCTAAAAAATTGAAAAGATAAAAGAGCTTAATGTTTTTTAGAGATTTCATTTGTAAATTTCCATTCCGTCATAAGCAATTTCAATATTGCCAAATTGTTTTGCATATTCTTGAACTTCATCATGTTCAATGGTGTGATTAATATGAGTTAATATCATTTTTTTGGGTTTTAGTTTGTTATAAATTTTAATAGCACCTTTAACTCCGACATGTCCAATTCCTTCATCTTCCCATGTGCATGAATCTGAAATGATTAAATCTAGGTTTTTGACTTTTTCCTCATCAATAATTCGGTTATAATCTGTGAGATAAGCAAATTTAAATTCTTCTGAAATAAAAAGATATCCATAGGAGGAAAGTGATGATTCTGCATATTTCTTTTTATGTTCAAGTTCAACAACATCAATATCAAAATCAGCAATTGATAAGGGCTTAAAGTTTTCAATTTGTGCTGTTGGGTTTCTATTAATGAGTCCTTGCAGAGAATTTCCTTTAGTATTGAGTTCTTGCATGACTTTTTCAGGAATATGGATTTTAATATTTTTTTGAAGATTAAGTTGTTCCATCCCATTTTTGTGATCACCATGAGCATGGGTTAAAAAAGCATAATCAATTTTTTTTATTTTATTTTGAAGAAGTTGTTGTCGGCAATCTTGTCCGAAATCAATAAGTATATGTACGTCATCAACCTCAACAAAGAGTGAAGACCTAAATCTTTTGTTTTTACTATTTGAGTTTAAGCAAGTTTTACAATTGCAATTCCATTGAGGAACACCACCAGTTCCTAAAAATTTGAGTTTAATCATTTCAATTCATATTCCCAACCAGGTTGCCATTTGAATTTTTTAGACACAATTTCCTCCATCGGCTTTCCTGAAATGAAGTGATCAAGGGTATATTGTGTTGCTCTGCTTCCCACGATAATAACAGTTTTGCCATCATAGTTATTTTTTAATTCATCAAGAAAGCTTTTCATACGATTGTTGGTATCTGTATAACTTTCCCCATTAGGAAAAGGGGATGAAATTCTTTCATGTTTTTGAGATTCAATAATACTGGAATCAGCTTGTGTCAAATCACCATAGTTACATTCACGAAGTCTTTTATCTCTAAAAATGGGGATATTTCGCCCAGCAAAACCAATTTCTGCAGATAAATATGCTCTTTGTAAATCGGAGCAAAAAATGGCGTCTATATCTTTTCCAATGTGTCTTTCCCCAAGTTGAACAGATTGTTCATATCCTAAAGGAGACAGGCGGACATCGTTCCAACCTGATGCTTTTTTTGCTTCATTATCATATGTTGTTGAATGAGATTCAAAAGTGATTTTAACAGACATTTTCTTACTCCACCTATTATACTTATTAAATTAAGGTTATTGAACAATATTATAGGAGCAAAGTAAAGTGTATTTTCAAATACTTATCTAAAGTTTGTTCAGGATATTAAAGAATAGCTAAAAATAGTGCAAATCATCACAAACATAAGGCTTTAACGGTTTGTTAATCCTTGACTATTGTAAGGGTTTACCCTTTAAGTATATATAATGTAGATTATATGTAATTATAAATGTTGATTACATATGAGGATATATTATGAAATTTAGAAGTCTTTTACTTTCTTCCGTTTTTTCCATCGCAATGATTGGAACAGTAAATGCTGCCACACTCACGATGACACAAGACGAATATTTTTCAGGTGGCGCAGATTATAGTGACAATAGCTCTGCTTCTTTAGTTGCGGGACTATATAATCCTAGTGGTGGTACTTATGAAATTACTACAGATGGAAATATTTACTTGAATAACAATAGCTCAAGTAATGATGGTGCTTTTGGTCTGAGAAGTGTAAGTTCTGTTTTGAAAATTATAAATATATCTTCTTCTCAAGATATAACCATTCAAATGAATAATAATAGTAGTACTGCTATGACGGGCTCAACAGATGATAATGCTTTTGGTTTGAATCAGGCACCGGGAGGAAGTGTAATAATTGAAAATATGAATGTTGAAGCAAATAATAATATTTCTGCTAATCGTGGTGGTTTTGGTATTGAAAATTTAGGAACTTTCAATGCTAAAGGAAATGTTTCTGGGGTAAATTATCTCAAGGCTAATGGTAATATTGGAGGTACTGGCGGTCGAGGGATTGGCAATACAGGTACAATGTTAATTGAAAATATGGATGTTGAAGCGAATGAAAATTTATATGGTGTTGTTGCTCACAGTGGAGGAGAAGTTCTTCTCACTGGGAATGTTGATGGAAGCAATTCAGTTGTAACAAACAAAAACCAAAATTTAGCCGCTACAATAGGAGTTGGGATGCAATCGAATGGTGCAAATTCATTAGTTGATATAAAAAACATGAATATTCAAACCAATGAAAATATTCATGGTATGCAGGCACTCGATGGCGGAAAAGTTAATATCGAAGGTATTGCTGGCGGAACAAATACATTACAAGCAAACAATAATAAAAATGTAGCAGGAACAGATGGAATTGGAATTTATGTTAAAGATGCTAATTCTGAGATTAATATTGAAAATATGAATATTGAGGCCAATGGAAATGGAAAGTATGGTATAGGAAGTTTTGATGGTGGAAGTCTTGAAATCACAGGTATAGTAGATGGTTCAAATACACTACAAGTAAATGATAATATGGATGCTACAGGATCAGGAGTAGGGATTTATACTTACGGTAATAATACTCAAAATACCATTAAGAATATGGACGTTGAAGCAAATGGCAATGGTGGGACAGGTATTCTTGTTTATGAAGGAACGATCTTAGAACTAGAAGGTTCTAACATCAATAAAAACAAATTGACTGCTAATAACAATATGAAAACAGATGGTTCTCTAGGTCGTGGTATTCAAGTTCAAGGGAATGGAGTAGCTACTACTAAAATTAGTATAGAAAATATGGATATTGAAGTCAGTGAAAATATCTATGGAATTATTGCCCATAGTGGAGGGCAGTTTTTAATAAATGGTAATGCTAGTGGTGATAACTATTTTATAGCAAATAACAATAAGGATACTACTGGAACATCAGGTATAGGAATTCAAGCTAATGGAACAGACTCTTTAATAAACATTGAAAACATGAACATTCAAGCAAATGGAAATGGTGTGTATGGTGTTCAAGCCGTTAATACTAGTAAGATAAACATTACAGGTATCGCAAATGGCTCAAACATACTTCAAGCAAATAATAATGTTAATACTGTTGGCACAGATGGAAAAGGTCTTTATTCTTTGGATGTTGGATCTGAGATTAATATTGAAAATATGAATATTCAAGCAAATGGAAATGCTAAAAATGGTATTTTAGCAAGTAACGGAGGAAAAATAAATATCTCTGGTATAACTACGGGTACTAATTATATTCAAGCGAATAACAATAACGGGCATGCACAAGGATTTGGAATTTATTCTGTTGGAGCAGATTCAGAAATCAATATATCTGATATGGATATTGAAGCTAAAGGAAACTCTTTTAGAGGAATTTCATCTACAACAGGTGCAAAATTGAACATAATTGGTCGAGCAAATGAAAGAAATAAAATAATTTTCAGTGATAATGCTTCAGGAACAAGTTTTTCAACTTCAGTTAAAGACACTGGTGGGTTTCTAAATGTTGAAAATATGAACATTTATACATCTGATAATACATTAGCTTTAGTTAAAAATGAAGGCGATTTTAGGTTATCAAATTCAGATGTTTATATGATTAGTAAAGGGCTTGGATTTGATGTCGCAGGAAATGCAGATATTACACTTGATAATGTAAAGATTTATGATGCAACAACATTAATTTCTACCCGTGTTGGAGAAGATTCAACAGACTTGGGAATGTCTGGAACCATTAATTTAACGACGACAAATTCTGAGCTTAGTGGAGCTGCTATAAATGATAATTTGAATGGTAATATCCTAAATACAAATCTCTCCAACAGTATTTGGCGTTCTATTGGTCGGAGTAATGTAAGTAATTTATCGTTAATTGGTAGTAATGATTTATATATGAGCATTTACTTTGGTAACAGCGCGACACAAGGCGATATGTTGACGATTGATAATAATATTTCGACGAGTGGTGGGACAAATACGCTTCACCTAACGTCAGCGGGAGGAGACGGAGGTTCGGCGGATGCGATTGTGATTAATCAAGAAAACGCGACAGGCTCAACATTAAACGA
>JBKEEF010000011.1:0-47095 GCA_047975765.1 Alphaproteobacteria bacterium | reverse complement strand
GCTATCTCTACTAACATCGGTCTCAGATATAATTGGTAAGGATATAGATTGTTATTTATCTTAGTAATCTAAAGAAAGCTCTCTTGGTTTAAGAGAGGGTTCTTTTACTGTCATACTCGGGCTTGACCCGAGTATCTATAATGTACTGAGTTCTGTAAATAGATTCCCAGTCAAGCTGGGAATGACATAACTAGATATGAAAATGATAAACAAAGAAGATGGATTCCCGATTTCTCGGGAATGACAAAAAAATGATTTAATGAAATGACGAAGAATTTCAATAAAAATTAATTCTAAATTTTCGGTCAAAGAAGCGGGCTAGTTGAAAGATTGTGCCCCAGTTCTTATGGCTACATCCACCTATCTTGCAAATTTCTGCCAGCGGGATTTTGCTTTGTTCGGCGAGTTCATCTAAAGACAATCCTCTTTCTTGCCTCAAGCGATTGAGATCTTCAATGAATAGCTTTCTAAATTCTTTGAGATTTTTTTATGTTCTGCTTTGCTCAACATTTGTTTAACTCCCTAAGTTATAAAACAAAAGTCGCCTTGAAAAAAGGCGACTGGAAGTTTGTACCTGCAAATAGACAGTGTGACATATTGGCTGAAAACAGCTTATTTTGCCACCTTCCAGTCATAAGGCTAAAAGGCATGCAAAATTTCGTCTTACACAGACGCTATTTGAGAGGGTACAAAACCTCAGAAAGAAAACTCCTCTTTCCGTAGGCGAGATTAAACGTATTCTATTATTTTTGCAAGAATAAAAAAGCCTCTCATTCGAGAGGCTTTTCAATTAGGTTCGGAAAAATCTTAGCAAGGTTTGATATGCCAGATATTTTTAGCATAATCCATAATTGAGCGGTCACTGGAGAAGTTTCCAATTCTTGCCACGTTAAGGATTGCTTTTTTCGCCCATGCTTTTTGGTTGAGGAAGTCCTTTTCCGTTTGAGAGATAGCATCGTCAAAAGCTTTCAAATCTTCCAAAACAAAGAATGTATCACGATTGATAATTTCTTCAAAAATCATTTTGAAAATGAGGAAATAGTCTTTCTCACAGAACATATTAGAATTTATCGCATTCATAATACGTTTGATATATTCTGAGCTTTCATAGATTTCACGCGGGTTATATGTCTCTTTTTTTGCATTCACTTCTTCTTCAGTCAAGCCAAAGAGATAAAAGTTTTCAGCTCCAACAGCTTCTCTAATTTCAACATTGGCACCATCTAATGTACCAACTGTGAGTGCGCCATTGAGTGCAAATTTCATATTACCTGTACCAGAAGCTTCATAACCAGCTGTCGAGCTTTGAACACTCACAGAAGCACCTGGAATGAGGAATTCAGCCACAGAAACCTTATAGTCAGGAATGAACACAACTTTGAGCATATCATTAACGCGAGGGTCGTTGTTGACAACTTCTGCCACATTGTTAATGAGTTTAATAATGAGTTTTGCAAACTTATATGATGGTGCAGCTTTTCCTGCAAAGATATAAGTTTTTGGACAAGCAGGATATACACTATCTTTGATAATGTCCAAATAATCACCAATCACTTGCATAATTGTCATCAATTGACGTTTATATTCATGAATTCTTTTTGCATGAACAATAAACATACTTTCTGGGTTGACTAGAACACCTGTGAGTTTGAAGATTTTTTGTGCAAGAAATTGCTTGTTCTTCATTTTAATATCAATAAAGTCTTTCACAAATTTTTCATCATCAACAAATTTTTCAACTTCTTTGAGTTTATCAAGATGTGTAACCCATTCTTTACCAATTTTGTCTGTAATTAGGTTTGCCAAGCCATGGTTTGCATGCAATAACCAACGACGAGGTGTGATTCCGTTTGTTACGTTGGTGAATTTTTCAGGCCAAAGTGCATAAAATTCTGGAACCAAAGTTGTTTTAACAAGTTCAGAGTGAAGCTTTGCTACACCGTTAACCTTGAAGGAACCAACAATAGATAGGTTTGCCATTCTGATAATTTTATTGTCTTCAGTTCCGGCAATAATTGAAAGTTTTTCTAAAACTTCAGCATTTTCACCAAATTTTGCTTTCGCTACTTCCATAAATCTTTTGTTGATTTCAAAAATAATTTGAAGGTGACGAGGGAGAAGCTTTTCATAAAGTCTAACAGGCCATGTTTCCAAAGCTTCTGGGAGCAAAGTGTGGTTTGTATATGCAAAAACTTTAGTAACAATTGCCCAAGAATCTTCCCAAGATTGACCATAAGTATCAATGAGTAGTCTCATCATTTCCGCAATCGCAATGGCTGGGTGCGTATCATTAAGTTGAATACAAACCAAATCAGGAAGTTTTTTGAAGTCATTACTTTTTTCTAAGAAACGACGGATAATGTCTTGAATCGCGCAAGAAACAAAGAAATATTGTTGAATGAGACGAAGTGTTTTTCCAGATTCAACAGCATCAGAAGGATATAAAACTTTTGAAATTGTTTCTGTTTCAATATTTTCTTTCACAGCATCAATATATCCACCTTTATTAAAGATATTGATATCTAATGCATTATCAGATTTTGCTGAGAAAAGACGAAGATAGTTGACAGATTTTCCATCATATCCAACAATTGGGAAATCGTATGGCACACCGTAAATATTTTTTGTATTTACCCAAGTAAATGTTTTGCCATGAGCTGTTTCCAAAACTTCGACTTCACCATAAATTGGAATTTTAACAGTTCTATCTGGACGAGAAAATTCCCAAGGGCTTTCTTCCCAATCCCAACTGTCAGATTGTTCAATTTGGTATCCATTTTCAAAAGTTTGTTTGAAAAGCCCAAATTTATAGTTGATACCATATCCAAAACCAGGAATTCCAAGGGAAGCCATCGAATCGAGGAAACAAGCGGCAAGTCTTCCTAAACCACCATTTCCAAGAGCTGGGTCATATTCTGTATCAAAAATTTCTTCAATCTTAATATCTGGCATACCATCAATCTTGATGCTTTTGATCACATCAAACAAACCAAGGTTGTGAAGGTTGTTTTCTAGAGAACGACCAAGGAGATATTCCACTGAAAGATAGTAAATTCTTTTTCCGTTGTTTTCATTGTATCTCGCAATTGTTTCATACATCTTATCGAGTGCAAATTCTCGAACAGCCAGAGCAACAGCTTTTAAGGCTTCTTCTTTGCTGAGTTCCATGGCTCTTTTGGCGATAAAATATTTAATATAATGTTCGATAGACTGTTTCAATCGAGCTTTATCAATATTTTGTTCCATATCTTGTAAATTTTTTTTATCTTTACTCACCCTATCTCTCCTTTTTGTTTGGCTGGGAAGTTTTCTTGCATTCCATTTAATCATTAAATACTAAAGAAAGCTTTAAAATACGATGGCAATCTTAAATAAACACTGTCAAAATTGCGTATTCAATTTTTATTACAAGCACACAATTTTGGAATAAAAGGGTTGCAAATTAAACTTCGAACTATAATATATATATTTATTTATGGAAATCTACAAGAGGTGAATGAATGAAAGCTAAATTTTTGACAACAGTATTATTGGCAACATCAATTTCAACAGTTGCAAATGCGGATAGCATTTTTGAGGCAATGAGCATGTCTTATGAGACAAATCCGGATTTGAGAGCACAGCGTGCTTATCTTCGTTCAGTTGATGAAAATGTTTCAATTGCAAAATCTGGATATCGCCCAAATGTTTATTTGCAAGGAAAATATGCAAATGCTGACAATCATTCCAGCAGCACAAATAGTGCAACAATTGCTGCGCAAGGTTTGGATAACAGAACAACTACAGTTGGTGCACAGGTCGTTCAGCCATTATTCAGTGGTCTTTCAACTGTTAATTCCGTTAAAGCAGCAGATAGCTATATTCGTTCAGAACAAGAAAATTTGAACAATGTTGAACAACAAATTTTATTAAGTGCCGCACAAGCATATCTCAATGTTTTAAGAGATGCGATGATTGTTGAAATCCAAAAAAACAATGAACATCTTTTGAAAAAGCGCTTGGATGAAACCAAAGAAAGATTCAATGTGGGTGAACTAACAATGACAGACGTTTCACAGTCTGAGGCAAGATATTCTCGTGCAAAATCTGGCAGAATTACAGCAGAAGGAGATTTGGAAGCTTCCCGTTCAAATTATATCCGAATTGTTGGGGCAGAGCCAGAGGAACTAGAAGAACCAACAGCAATTATTGCAATGCTTCCTGATAAAATTGATGAAGCGATCTCTTATGCAAAAGAAAACAACTTTGCAGTACGTTCTGCAAAACATGTTATGGAATCAAAAGGACATGAAGTTGATGCAAATAAAGGTGCTTTGATGCCACAAGTCAACTTTAGTGCAGGAGCAACAACTTCTAAAGCAAAAATTCAAGGTCCGCAAAATGATGGAGATATTGATAGTTTCCAATGGGGAGTAGATGCTACTGTCCCACTTTATAGTGCAGGAGAAGATAGAGCAAAAATTCGCCAAGCAAAATATCAAAAATGGCAAGCACAAGAGTTGATTATGTCTGCCGAAAGACAAGCTATTTCTGATGTGACAAGCTATTGGGAATATGTTTTGGCAAATAAAGCAAGCATTGGGGCGATTGCTTCTCAAATTAAAGCGAATGAAATTGCTTTAGATGGTGTTCAAAAAGAAGAAGCTGTCGGAAATCGTACAGTTTTGGATGTACTTGATGCATATCAAGAATTGTTGAACTCCAATGTGGAAGAAGTTAAAGCTCGTACAAACTACTATCTTTCTTCAATGCAGTTGCTTTTGGCTATGGGTAAATTCACAGCCCAAGATTTACAGTTGAATGTTGATCATTATGATGCTAAAAAACATTATAAGGATACAAGAGATAAACTCTTTACACTTTCTACTGATTAATTAAGGACTCAAGGAACTCTTTTATGGAAGAAGCAAAAAAAGAAGATATGTCGACGGAGCAAATCCTTTCCTCTATTCGAACAATTTTGACAGATGAAAATGCTGAAGAGACTTCTATTGATGATTCTGATGAAATTTTAGATTTGAGTTCTGAAAAAGTTGTAGATACTGATGTTCCTGAAACTATTGAAGAAAATATCGAAGAAGATGTTGATATCTATGATTTAACTTCGGCTATGGTGATTAAGGAAGAAAAAGAAGAAACACCTTTGAGCGATGAAATCTTTGAAGATGAGCTATATGAGCTGTCTGAAGCACAAGAAGTTGAAGACGTTCTTGATTTGAGTGCTGAAGAAATTGTTGAAGTTGAAGAAATTTTATCACCAATAGAAAAAGCTGAAAACTCAGTTGAAAATATTGTTTCTTTTGAAAAAGAAGAAATTATTGATGTTCCTGAAGATAATAAAAAAACTGGAGAAGAAAAGCCTCAGTTGGAAGATGTTGCGAATAATATCATCTCCGCCTTTTCAAATCTATTTGAAGGTTATTCATCTTCTAAAAAAACAAAAGTTGAACGTCCTAAAATGGAAACAGAATATGATGAAAATGAGCTAAAGGCTCAAGTTCAAAAAACAGTTGAAAATTGGGTTGTGAAAAATATTGACTCCGATTTGAAAATTAAAGAAATCGTTGAAGAAGAAATTGCTTTGCAAACAAGAGTCTGGCTTGACGAAAACTTGCCAGATTTGATACAATCTTCCATAAATCAAGAATTAGAACGAGTGATGGTAAAGGTTGACAAAGCCCAATAGTTTGAGTTGGTGTCAGCCTCTAGAGTTTTCTGCCTCCCGAAATGTGACGTTTTTTGAGAGGCATTTTAAGTGTTTATGTATAAAAATTAAAAAAATAAGTTTGAGGGAAGTTTTATGTTAGAAAAAAATTATAATCCAAAAGATTTTGAAGAAAGAATTTATCAAAAATGGGAAAAGGAAGGCGACTTTATCCCGAATATGAAGTCTGAAAAAGACGCATTTTGTATTGTTATTCCTCCACCAAACGTAACTGGCTATTTGCACATGGGGCATGCGCTTGATAACACTTTGCAAGATATTTTGATTCGCTATAATCGTATGCTTGGCAAAAAAGTTCTGTGGCAAGTTGGAACAGACCATGCTGGGATTGCAACACAAATGGTTGTTGAGAGAAGTTTGGCAGAAGAAGGGATCAAACGTCACGATTTAGCTCGTGAAAAATTCATTGAAAAAGTTTGGGAATGGAAAGCTCACTCTGGTGGCACAATCACAAAACAACTTCGCCGTCTTGGTGCCTCCATTGACTGGAACAGAGAACGCTTCACCATGGATGAAGGACTTTCTCGTGCCGTTCGCAAAATTTTTGTTTCAATGTTCAAAGATGGGTTGATTTATAAAGATAAAAGACTTGTAAACTGGGATTCAAAATTCCAAACAGCTGTTTCAGATTTGGAAGTTATCCAACATGAAACTGTTGGCAAGATGTATTATTACCGCTACCAAATTGAAGGTACAAATGAGTTCATCAAAATTGCAACAACTCGTCCAGAAACCATGTTTGGCGATACAGCTGTTGCTGTTCACCCTGAAAATGAAAAATTGAAACACCTTATTGGTAAAAATGTAATCATTCCAATTATCAATAAAGCCATTCCAATTGTTGGTGATGAACATGCTGATCCTGAGAAGGGAACAGGTGCAGTTAAGATTACGCCTGCACACGACTTTAATGACTTTGAAGTAGGTAAAAGACATAACCTTCCAATGGTTAATATCTTGAACTTTGATGGCACATTGAATGAAAATACACCATATGAAAACATGGACACACAAACAGCACGTGTTAAAACGATTGAAACATTGACCGAACTTGGCTTGATGGATGAAATCAAAGACAATCCAATGGTTATCCCATATGGGGATCGCTCAAATGTTGTGATTGAGCCTTTGCTCACTGACCAATGGTTTGTTGATGCTCAAAAATTGGCAGTTGAGGCAATTAGAGTTGTTGAAGAAGGCGAAATGCAATTTGTTCCTAAGAACTATGAAAAGACCTATTTTGAATGGATGAGAAACATTCAACCTTGGTGCATTTCTCGTCAACTTTGGTGGGGACATCAAGTTCCTGTTTGGTATGGTCCAGATGGCAAATCATTCTGCGAAGAAAATGTAGAAGAAGCACAAGCCGAAGCAAAAAAACATTATGGCAAAGAGGTTGAACTCACGAGAGATACAGACGTTTTAGACACTTGGTTCTCTTCTGGACTTTGGGCTTTCTCAACTCTTGGCTGGCCAGATGATGAAGGCGAATTTTTAAACACCTTCTACCCAACATCTGTTTTGGTAACAGGTTTTGATATTATCTTCTTCTGGGTTGCTAGAATGATGATGATGTCTATGTATGCGATGAAAAAAGTTCCATTTAAAACTGTTTATATGCATGGATTGGTTCGTGATGAAAAAGGTCAAAAAATGTCCAAATCTAAGGGCAATGTGGTTGACCCAATTGTGACGATTGATGAATATGGTGCAGATGCACTCCGCTTCTTTATGGCAGCAATGGAAACTCAAGGCAGAGACGTGAATATGGCAGAAAGCCGTATCCAAGGCTATCGTAATTTTGCTACAAAACTTTGGAATGCTTCTCGTTTTTGCGAAATGAATGAATGTAAAGTTGTTAAAGATTTTGATGAAACATCTGTGAAGATGGATATCAATAAATGGATTGTTGCAAAAGTTAAAAAAGCATCAAAAGAAATTACAGATAATCTCAATGCGTACCGTTTTTCAGATTCTGCAAATGCAGTTTACCAATTTATTTGGGGATCTTTCTGTGACTGGTATATTGAGATGTCTAAACCAATTTTTTACAGCGATAATGAAGCTGAAAAAGCAGAAACAAGAGCAACAGCAGCTTGGGTTTTAGATAGAATTTTGGTTATTCTGCATCCATTTATGCCATTTATTACAACTGAACTTTGGGAAAACTTGGCGCAGAGAGATGAGAAACTTATTCACCATGCTTGGCCTTTAAATGAAAAGATTGATGAAGATGCAATGGCCAATATTGATTGGGCGATTGAACTCATCACATCTATTCGTTCGCTTCGTGCGGAAATGAATTTGCCAGCGGGAGCAAAGCTAACAATCTATTTGAAAGATGCAAATGCAAAATCTTTGAGCAATATCAAGGCTTTTGAAAGAATTATTTGCACTTTGGCAAGATTGGAAAAGATTGAAGCCTTCACTGGAGAAATCTCTCAAGATATGGTTCAAAATGTTTTCAAAGAAGCGACAATAATTCTTCCTCTCAAAGGAGTAGTTGATTTTGCTGCGGAAAGAGAACGCTTGAACAAAGAACTTGCAAATTTGAACAAAGATTTGGAAGTGTTGGCAGTTAAGCTTGCAAATCCAAGATTTGTTGAAAAAGCGCCTGCTCAAGTTGTTGAAGAAGAAAGACGTCGTCAGGTGGAATCTTTGGAAAGCAAAGCAAAAGTTGAAGAGGCTTTGAAAAACATTGAAAACCTCTAAGATTCAGGATTTTAGTTACCATACACACACAGTTTTTTCTGACGGCAAAAATTCAATTGAAGAAATGTTGGAAAAAGCTGTGGACGTTGGTTATTCTGAAATTGGTATAAGTGATCATCTGATTGTGAATGAATATTTCAGAGAAAATAAAGTTTTTCATAAAAATCCACTCTATCAAGAACATTATATGTATCGCTATGACTTTGTCTCTGCACGGGAAAAGGTGAGGGAGCATATTTCTAATATTCGTGCTGTCGCAAAGAACTATCCAATTAAGGTTTGGGTTGGTTTTGAAGTGGACTATTTTAGCTATGAAGGTTGGGAGGAAAAGTTTAGAAATCTCATTCAAGGATTGGATATTGATTATATGATTATCGGTAATCACTATTGCTTTGATGAAGATAAAAATGTTCTTCTGGATGCTGCAGCTATCAGTGATTATAGCGAAGATGAAGCAGTTCAAAAGAAAGTCATTTCCTGGTTCTTTAAAAACTATAAGAAAGCAATAAAGTCTGGTTTGTTTGATTTCACAGCGCATTTAACATATATTTCTCGTTCAGGAGTTTGTTCAACTGAAGCATATGAACAAGAATTTGTTGCTCTTTTGGAACTTATTAAAAAACAAAATATGGCAATTGAACTCAATACTGCAAAGTCTGATGTTTTAGAGTTTTTTTCACCAAACAGATTTCTCCTAGAAAAAGCTAGAGATTTGGATATTCCCGTGGTGATTAGCGATGATTGTCATAATAAAAATTTGATGACGATTGGATATAATATTGCAGAACCATATTTATCTGAGCTTGCCTATTTAAATCGTTGGAAAATGAAATAAAAAAACCCTCTCAATCGAGAGGGTTTTTTGTTGTATAAGACTTATTTGATAATTTCAGCATCAAGGGCATTAATATAGCCATTAGGACAAGGAACGAGGGCTGCTTGCGTATATGCTTGTGGAGTAATAAAATATGTATAAGCACTTACAGTATTTTTAACTGATATTTCATTTCTTGACATAGTGTTAGCAAAAGCATTACTAAAAGATTCTCCACTAGAAAAATAACTACTTTTTAATACACAATAGCTATCACCCGCCATATGACTTGTTGAAATACATGAAGATATTGAAAAGGTTTTGCTTGATTTTAGTGCTGACAGCTTCATCTGAATTTCAGCCACACCTTCATATTCAAGTTTATAAAAATCAGCACTTTTAGAACTTTTTGATACTGTTTTCTCTGTTTTTTCAAATGGAAGACATTCCTTAGCAGTACAAGAAAATTTTGTTGGGTCAAGTGGGCAAGCTGTACAATGCCAGCCAATAGAGTTTTTAGGTGTGCTTAAATTATATCCCATAGATGCACAGTCTGGTGTTGCTGCACATGTTGTTTGAGCATTAGCTTGTGTAGAAAGAGCCAAGCTTAAAAAAGTTGCTGCTAAAATTGTTTTATATTGTTTTTTCATAATGATTTTCTCCATAAATATTAATTATTGAATTGGGCAAGTTGTTGTAGCATTTGTATAAAAGGCATTCCAAAAACCACCCCAGAAACTTGATGTGTCTACATATCCAATTGGGCATCCTGGTTTAACATCCGGTTTACAACTTGTGTATTTTGCGCCTTCTTCATCATTACAAGAAGAAGCACCTGCAGCACCGCCGTTTTTACAAATCATATATGTATCATCACATCTGCATGATTTATATTTTCCGTCACAAGCTTCACCGATACCAATTTTGCCACCAGTACAGGTTTGCGAATATTCAGGAGCACAAGTACATCCTTTATATAAGTTGTCGCAAGATTCTCCTTCAGGAAGTAAACCCTTTTCCTCACATTGCTGTGTTGTTGTATCATAATCTTTTGAGCAACTACATGTGTTGCTTTTTCCAGCACAAAGACTAGGTCCAACAGTCTTTGGCATTTCACAATTTGTTGTGTCATATTTATATGAGCTATCACAACCACATACCCTGTAATAATTGCCATCACTTGAACAAGGTTGCATTAAAATTTTGTCACAGTTTTTTACAGTGTACTTATATCCCATTAACAGGCAAGGTTTGTTTGAATTACCATGTGCACTGTCTCCTTTTTCAATAAAATATACTGCAGAATTTGCTTCTGTGACCGATGTGAACTGAAAAATAATGACGGAGATCATCATATATAGTAAATGTTGTTTTTTCATTTTATAATCCTCCATATATATAATTTTATATAGAAAACTAAAGAAGAACAATGTTATATAAAGTAAAGATTTGTAAAGGAATAAATACAATTATAAATAATTGAAAATATTTATTAAAATAGAAAAGAAGTCCTAAAAAAGGCTCTCAACGAGAGCCTTTTTTTTAGCAGTCTTTGCTATTGTTTAATAGCATTCAAGTCTAAGTCTTTTACCACCACCGTTTACCCAAGAGTATTTGTTGAGGTAAATTTTACCAACAGATGTTGAGAGTGGACCGTCACCGCCAGAACCCTTACACCATTCAGAGTTATAGCTTCCAGTGTTACCTGTTTGGCGAGTTCCGCTCGTGTCAAGGTAGTAGAAGTTAGTGTTACCGATACGGTTCTTACAGCTGTTTGTTCCGTTCTTTTGGTGGTTTTGAGTACCTCTAACTCGGCATCTTGCAGAGTTAGTGCCACTGCTCCAAGCAATTTTGTTGCCATAGCTATTGTCATTAGAGTCTGCATCAAGTCCTTTTTTGAAACCAAGGATAGAGAGACGTCCCATATAAAGAACGTAGTTATTGATACTTCCACTATCTGCATCATACATCTTCCAATCTGTCTGGTAGAGTGTTACTGCAGTGAAGCCATCGCCATCAGCCGTCAAACTACCTTCAGCAGTTGAAGGTGAACCATTCACACCAATCAATGTTTTCTTAGAATTAACAGTAGCATATTTGAAACCACTTACAGCATATCTAATTCTTGTGAAAGGTGTTTTGATTGTAATTTTTTTGCTTGAGCTAATACCTTCAAAGAACACAGGATATGAATATTTTGTTCCTGATGTTGTACCAATAATCAATTGGGAAGCAATATCAAAGTTATATCCTTTAGAAATGAAAGTGCTATCAATTGTAAGCGTAGATGCTTTGAAAATCATATTACTAGCATTTGCTGTTGAAGCATTATAGTTCAAGTAAACTTTACCAACTTTCTTTGAACTGTTTGTTGAATAGAAGCTATAAACATCAATGTTACAGTTTGTACAAGTGAATGTAGTATCATTGTAAATTGTTGAAGCTGATAGTTTCAAAGCTGTGAAAGTGACAGGGCTAGTTGGTGTAACACTACCTGTAAATTTCACTTGAGGAATTTCAGTACAAAGTTCTTTTACTTTTTTTGCTTCAGCAGAGCTAGAGCTGAGAGATGGAGCAAAACCAGCAGCAGATATTGTATTTACATTATAAAGGTTAGCAATTGGAGTTGAAACGTCATCAACAACAATATATGTCTTTTTAGAAGAACCTAATTTTTCACCTTCAAATATACCATAAGATGAATATGATGAGCCTTCAAGAAGTGTTTTGACAGCATCAGCACATCCAACCTTAACACATTTTTCATCTTTCAAAGCGTAGCCTTCTTTACAAGTCTTAATTTTTTTATATGAAGGATTGCATGGGCAAGTATCATATTCTGCTACAGCATCATCACTTAGATTTTTTGTGAAACCAACACATGAACAACAAGTTGCATAAGTTGTTGTTCCATTTAATGTACATTTATCAGAACCAGTTGCAGGTCCCATGTCAGAACAAGAATTCCAAGCTTCAGGACATTTACAAGATTGAAATTTTCCACCACAAGTTTCTCCAACACCAATCATTGGAGTTGGGCAAGATTCTGAAAAGCTACTAGGACAAGCGCAAGATTCAAATTTTCCATCACAAGATTTTCCTGATGGAACTTTAGGAGCTGCACAATTGTCTTTAGTTACTTTGTAAACAGAGGAATCACATTCACATTTTTCATAGTAAGTTCCAGCACAAGACTTTCCACCAAGTGTTTTGTTATCTTTACATGATGTTGCTGTATATTGAAGGGCTTTTGTGTCACACTCACATCTTTTATAGAAATCTCCATTAGAACATTTGTCATAAAGCGTTTTGCCATCAGTACATTGACTTGGGCTTATTTTATATCCTTTAAGTTGACAGGGACGGTCTGCTGCAACATAGTTGTTGCTATCAGATTTATCAATAAAATGCACCTTCGAAAAGGCACTGGCTGTCCAAAATGTACATAAAATGACCGTACAAATTGTCCAAATCAGGGGTTTGTAATTTAATTTTTTCATGGCGGATTCCTCTTAAACATTAATCTCTGCTAATATCAGAATAACTGTTTTATATGAACTTTGCAATGTAATTTTATGTTAAATATTTGTTTCAAAATAACATCAGCAATAGATTTATATAAGGCCTACATTATGATTTTATTCTATTTTTTTTATATGCTTAATACTAACAATAGTAAATAAAAGAGAAAAGAAACTTGGTTTCTTTTCTCCGAAAATAGCAATTTATTTAATGTAATTTTGGGGTTTAATAAGGAATTACTCTAGCTCTTTCCCCACTATGTGCATTCAAAACAGCACATCTCTGACCTACAGCAAGAATATTATCCGCTCCTTGTGTGATTGTGACAACACTTCCACTATCTAGTTTAACAATATATTCATACCCAGTTTGACTAGACATCTTTTCTTGAGCAGCACTTCCTGCCATTCCGCCGAGGAGGGCACCACCAACTGCACCAATCATACTCACAGGGCCTTTCCCACTCACCATGCTTCCAGCAGCACCACCAGCAAGCCCTCCAGCAAGAGAACCAACAGTTCCATTAGATGTTGCAACATTAACTTGTCGAACGGAAATCACTGTGCCAATTTGTGCACTATTAACTTGTCCTGCCGCTGAAGATTCATAAGAATTTGCTCCAATGTTGTCCGCACAGGAAGAAAGGAACATAGATAAAGGCAAGATAAGTAAGCTAAAAAGTTTTTTCATAATTATTTCTCCTTTGAATTTTCTAAAATTTTATAGCGGCATAAAGAAATGTCAACCATGACAATTTTCTAATATATATTCACAAACTGAAATTTTACAATGAAGCTAACAAAAGAAAATGTGATAAAATTAAATCAATTTTTTATAAGAGAATAAGTGAATGATAATCTAGACAAGATTTTCATAATCATATATATTTACAAGCGGTTTATTTGCAATAACTTAAATATAGGAAAAAAAGATGCTAAAAAGACAAAAAGTTAAGGAGTTGTTGGATTCAAAAACAACTCAAGATAAAATTTTATTAAAAGGTTGGGTTAGAACAAGAAGAGATGCAAAAGACTTCTCTTTCGTAGAAATTAATGACGGGTCATGTCTGAGAAATATTCAAGTTATCGCAAATAATAATCTCAATAATTACGAAGATGTGAAAAAGTTGACAACAGGGTCTTCTGTCGCTGTTGAAGGTGCTTTGGTTGAGTCTAAAGGTGGTAGTCAAAAATATGAAGTGATTGCTGAAAATATTTTGGTTTATGATTATGCTGATGAAGATTTTCCGCTTCAAAAGAAAAAACATACGGATGAATACTTGAGAACAATTGCTCATCTGAGACCTCGTACAAATAAATATGGTGCTGCTTTCAGAGTTCGTTCAACATTGGCTTATGCCATTCACAAATTTTTCCAAGAACGTGGATTCAGATATGTTCATACACCAATCATCACGGGTTCAGATGCTGAAGGTGCTGGTGAAATGTTCCGTGTGACAACTTTGGATTTGGAAAATGCTCCCAAAGTTGCAGGAAAAGTAGATTATAAAGAAGATTTCTTTGGAAAAGAAGCTCATTTGACAGTTTCTGGTCAGCTTAATGGTGAAATGTATGCGATGGGTTTAGGTGATATTTATACTTTCGGACCAACTTTCAGAGCAGAAAACTCAAACACAACACGCCATGCTGCAGAATTCTGGATGATAGAACCAGAAATGGCATTCGCTGACATTTTTGATGATATGGATTGTGCAGAAGATATGGTTAAGTTTATCACAAAATATGTGATGGATAATTGCGCAGAAGATATTGAACTTTTTGCAAAATTTGTTGATCCAACACTCACAGAAACACTTAATACAATTGTGAACAACGATTTTGCACGTATCACATATTCTGAAGCAATTGAAATTATGAAAAAATCTGACTATAAATTTGAATATGCACCAGAATATGGTATTGATATGCAAACTGAACATGAAAGATTTTTGGCTGAAGTTCACTTCAAAAAACCTGTGATTGTTCGCGATTATCCAAAAGAAATTAAGGCTTTTTATATGAAGCTCAATGAAGATGGTAAAACAGTTGCAGCGATGGATGTTTTAGTTCCAAGAATTGGTGAACTCATTGGTGGTTCTCAACGTGAAGAGCGTTATGATGTCTTGGTTAAGAAAATTGAGGATATGGGGATGAAAGTTGAAGATTATGACTGGTATTTAGATAGCCGTCGTTATGGTTCTGTTCCTCATGCTGGTTTTGGTTTGGGTTTTGAAAGAATGATGATGCTTATCACTGGTATCACAAATATTCGTGACGTTATTCCTTTCCCAAGAACACCAAATTCAATTAGTTTCTAGGAAAAAAATAAAAGGAGAGAAAGATGAATAAATTTTTCATTATGGCACTTTCTTGGGTAATGTTTTCAGCGTCAGTTGTAATGGCTGAAGAAGAAAAAGAAAGCTTGTTTGAAATTGATAATTCCTTGGAAGAAGCACTTGAAACAAACCAACCTGAAGGAGTGGTCTTTTCTGTCAAAGAAGTTGAAATGCCAAAATGTCATGATGAAAATTTGCGTCAAAAGGTTGTGAAACTGATTTCAGACTATCAAGAAAATAATAAAGAGATAACCATTCTTGGAAAAAGAAATCAGTTTCTAATCTTGAAAAGACTTTCAGATTTTGAACCTGTTTATCAAGAAAAAATTGATAATAAAAAAGATTTTGAATTGGCAAATGAAGTCATCAAAACGAAGATTAACTTAGGTGTTGATGCTGAAAATATTCAAATTTGTAGATGTACCAAAAATATTGACGGAAAAGATTTGTATGTCCTTATGTATAAAAAGGACAATAAAATTAATGGAAAAGTTATCAACTTCACCACAGAAGGTATAAATGTTGATCAACTTAGTTTTGAAATTGGTGCTGACTAAAAGATAAAAAATATCTTTTGAATACCTATTGAATTTAGATTTAAAAGTTGCTATATTCTCAAGGTTAAGATGTTTATATTGATGGAAAAGAGGAGAGTTTCTTATGGGTTCTGACGTTGTGTTGGCAAAAAATGGTGGAAATTTACCTTTAGTTTTGGACAATGGAAATAGTTTGTCCGCATATTTGGAGAAGATTAAGTCTTTCCCTATTTTGACCGAAGAAGAAGAGGTTAATCTTTTTCTCGATTTCAACGAGAATGGAAATTTAGAAGCAGTCCATAAATTAATCACATCTCACTTGCGTTTGGCGGCTAAAATTGCGATGACTTATCGTAGATATGGCCTGCCAATGGCTGATATTGTTTCTGAAGCAAACATTGGTCTGATGCAAGCAATTAAAAAATTTGATTTAGAGAAAAAAGTTCGTCTTTCCACTTATGCAATTTGGTGGATTAAAGCAACAATCAATGACTATGTGTT
This sequence comes from Alphaproteobacteria bacterium, assembly GCA_047975765.1. Taxonomy (GTDB): domain Bacteria; phylum Pseudomonadota; class Alphaproteobacteria; order RF32; family CAG-239; genus JAQWBS01. The sequence continues at coordinate 30,950 of JBKEEF010000011.1, read as the reverse complement.
GCGTTCATGGTCTTTGGTGAAAATCGGAACGGTGGCAGCTCAAAAGAAATTGTTTTATAACTTGAACAGAATCAAGTCTCGTCTCGGTATCTATGAAAACAAAGAACTTGACCCAAGTATCGTCAAATCAATTGCTACTGAACTTGTGGTGGATGAAAAAGACGTGATTGAGATGAACGGTCGTCTCAGTGGAGATTCTTCACTCAATGTTGCTGTGGGCGATGATGAAGGTGAAGGTCGTGAAAAAATAGACTTCTTGGTTGATAAGAGTCAAAATCTAGAGGCAAATTATGCTGTTCGTGAAGAACAAAGGCAAAGAAAAGAAATGATTGCAAGATGTCTTGCAAAACTTAATGAAAGAGAACAGCTTATTATCAAGAAACGTATGTTGACAGATACGCCTGCAACACTTGAAGAGTTGGGAGAACAATTTGAAATTTCTCGCGAGAGAGTAAGACAAATTGAAAAGAGAGCTTTTGAAAAACTTTCGGAATTTATTAAAGCTGAAGCAGCTTAATGGAAAATAGTCTACAAGAGATATTGAATAAACTCAAAGACGGTGGTGTTTCGGCACCCCGTCTTGAAGTTTCTATGCTTGTTGAATTTGTGGGGCAAGGAAAAGATTTTATTGCTTTTACAAGCGAGGAAAAAGACACTCTTTTTGAGTTGATTGAAAAACGCTTAAGGGGAATGCCAGTCTGCAAAATGATTGGAAGTAAGGGTTTTTATAAATATGATTTTATCGTGAGTGAAGACGTTCTCTCACCACGTCCGGATACTGAAATTTTGGTAGAAAAGGCGATTGATATTTTGAAACAAGAAAAATTGAATACCCCAAAAGTTTTGGAACTTGGTTTAGGTTCTGGTTGTGTTCTGCTTTCTATTCTTTCAGAATTTGATGACATTTCTGGAGTGGGCTTAGAGCTGTCAGAAAAGGCTATTGCAATTGCTCAAAAGAATGTTCATTTGCTTGAGCAGACAAAAAAGACTCAAATTGTTGAAGGAAGTTGGTTTGATGAAAATCTGGCTGAGAAGCTTTCAAATCAAACATTTGATATTGTTGTTTCAAATCCGCCATATATTCCAAGCCAAGATATTTTAAGTTTGGATGTTGAAGTGAAAAATTTTGACCCACTTTCTGCCTTAGATGGTGGTGAAGATGGTTTGAGAGATTATCGAAAAATTGCTGAAGTTTCTAAATCTATTTTAAAAAATGGTGGACATATTTTGCTTGAAGTGGGGATAAATCAAGCAGATGCTGTTGTAAAAATTTTTGAAAATCAACGATTTGAGCTGATTGAGAAGGCAAAAGATTTGAGCGGAATTGAAAGGTGCATAATTTTTAAAAAATAATTTGCAATTTTTTAAGATATATGTATTATTCTGCCTATGACTATGTTGATAGATTGTTTTTGGTTTTATATTTTTTGTCGTAAAACCTTTTTCTTTCTTTTTTTTAATAAATATAAATAGAACACTCATAGTTTCCCATTTTGGTATTAATTCATAACGGAATTGTATAAGTAAACGCATGAAAAGAACAAACGTTAAATTTCGTAGCAATGGCAATAATAATGGCCATTCTTCACAGGTATATTCGCTTAATTATAGATTTGACAGCAACAGCATCGCAGGAAAAGTCAATGGCACCGCTTTAGAACTTATTAAAAAATATAATGAGTTGGCCAAAGATGCGATGAATAATAGTGATGTTGTCACGGCAGAACTTTTTCGTCAATATGCTGAACACTATCGTAAGATCGTGACAGACATCAACGAAAAGAAAAACAGCAACCCAAATAATGGAAATCATAGACCATATAATAATCGTCGTGATAATGAAAATTCTGCAGAAACATCTGTTGTTTCATCTGATGAAAATGTTGTTGTTGAAAATTCATCTGCTGATGTAAATAATGCTGAGAATATTCAATCTGAGGCTTCTTCTGAAACAAAAAATAAGTCAAGAATTGTTTCCAGAAAATCTTTCAAAGTTGTAGAAATTAAAGAAGAAAATAAAAATTCTGTTGAAAAAGAAACGGCTGAAAACGGCGAAGAAAAAGCAGTTGCTAAGCCACGCAGAATTTATAAAAAAAAAGTTCTAACAGCTGAGGCTGTATAGAACTAGGTAGGAGTTTATAGGTATGCTTTTGTTTGTTATAATGTCATCAGTTATTGCAATTTGTTGTTCTGCAATAACCATTAAGACATTAGTTGGATATACATCAACTTCACTTTTTTTCAAAATTATTGTAACAATTTTGGTCACTGCAAGTTGGTTTGCACCTGTTTTGTCAATGTCCTTGAAAAAAGCATATACGAATGTTCCTTTTGTTATTAATGCTTCCTATGTTCTCTATTTCTTCTTTGGACTAGCTTTCATCTTGTTTGCACTTTTGCTTTCAAGAGATATCATCTGGTATATTGGTTATGCTTTGAAAAAACTTCCAAGCCCTAAAGATATTCAACTTCTCAATTTGACAAATGTTATTGTTGTCGTTTTGAGTTTTTTGATTGCAAGCTATTCGCTTTATGAAGGTTTGAGAGCTCCTCGTTTGAAGGAAGTCGAAATAACAAGTTCTAAAATTAGTGAACCTTTTAGAATTATTCTGTTGACAGACACACATATCAATCAAGGAACAACAATCAAACAACTTAATAATTTAGTTGCTAGAGTGAATGCTCAAAATCCAGATGTGATTTTGTTGGTTGGTGATGTAATTGATGACCGTTTACCTGTTTTAGAAAATAAAGTAGATGTCCTGAAAGGCTTGAAAGCAAAATATGGTTCATATTTGAGCTTGGGAAATCATGAACTATATAACGGACTTCAATCTTGGTCACAAAAATTTTCTCATATGGGTGAGGGTTTTTATTTTTTGAATAATCAAGAACAATTTTTGCCTTTGGCAAATGTTCACTTGTTAGGAATTCCAGATACAAGAGTTTTCAGAACTTATCCTGAATATACACCAAATTTTGATGAGCTTATGGTAAATGCACCTGAGACAAGCTATAAGATTATTCTTTCTCATGCACCTGATGTTGCAAAAGGTTTGCCTGAAGGTATGTTTGATTTGCAAGTTTCTGGTCATACTCATGGTGGACAAATCTTCCCATTCCATATTCCTGCAAAACTTGAAAATAAGTTTTTAGCTGGGCTTTATGATGAAAGAGGAACAAAGGTTTATGTTTCTCGTGGAGCTGGTTATTGGGGACCACCTCTTAGATTTTTAGCACCATCTGAAATCACAGTGATTGATATTAAACCTGAGGTAAAATAACATGAAAAAACAAACTTTGATTGTGGACTGTGACGGGGTTTTATATCCTAAGGAAAGTTTGCAACTTCAAGAGTTTGTTTCTGCAATGAATGAAACGGTTTTGAAATTTGGAATTTCTAAAGAAAATTATGAAAAAATTTCTTCAGAAACAAAAGATCAAAAACCAGGAATGTATAATTTTATTTATGCCTTATGCGATAGTAATGATAAAAAATATGCTGATTTTTGTCAGGAGATGACGCAGAAAGTCGACTATTCCCGAATTGAAAGAGATGAACCTCTTTTTGAACTTCTCAAATCAATGAATGATGGTAAAAACTTTGATGTCGTAATTTTAACAAACAATACACGTCCACATTTGGAAAAAGTATTTGATAAGCTTTTCGATCGCTCAGTTGAAGAATTTGAATATGAAAGTGGTGTGATGTGTTATGATATCACAGATATGAAATATGGTGATTTGTTTTATCCTAAACAATCTCAAATTGGCTTAAAGCTTTTCTCACAACAAATTTCTAAAAAACCTCAAGAATGTATTTTAGTTGATGATACTTCAAGAAATCTTGAAGCCGCAAAAAATGTAGGAATGGGGGCTGTCCTCATCAATTCTGAATTACCTTTGCATAAGTATTTAAAATCTCTTTCTAAATCCAACAATATATCCTTAAATAGAAATAAGAGCAGATATTGATTTTTGCTTCTCTCAAGTATTATATATTAAGGTATATGGAGGGAGATTAAAATGGATTTTGAAAAACTTACAAGTAAATCAAAAACTTTGATACAAGACATTATTGATTTGGCAGTTAAGGAAAAACATCAATATGTTACCAGTGAACATGTCTTAAAAGCTTTGCTTGATGATAATAATTCCAAAAAAATTCCAGATTTGATAATCAAGTCAGGTGGAAGCATTTCTCAAATTAGAAAAGATGTTGATACTGCCTTAGAAAAAATTCCTCAAGTTATCGGAAAAACAGTTCAAAGCTTGATGTCACAAGAGTTTAGTGATGTGATGCAGGAAGCACAAACCTTGTCTGAAAAAGCAGATGATAAATTTGTGACCATTGAAAGAATTTTACAAGCTTTAGTGATGAAGAATTGTTCGGCTGGAGATATTTTGAAGAAAAATGGTGTCAATGCTGTCAAACTCAATCAAGCAATTAATGAATATCGCAAAGGTAAAACAGCCGATAATGAAAATGCGGAAGAAAACTTTGAAGCCCTAAAAAAGTTTACCATAGACCTAACAGCAAAGGCTCGAGAAGGTCATATGGATCCTGTGATTGGTCGTGAACAAGAAATCAGAAGAACCATTCAAGTTCTTTCACGACGTACCAAAAACAATCCTGTTTTAATTGGAGAACCCGGTGTTGGTAAGACAGCAATTGTTGAAGGGCTTGCACTTAGAATTGTCAATGATGATGTACCTGAAAGCTTAAAAGGCAAGAGAGTTATGGCACTGGACATGGGAGCTCTGATTGCTGGTGCAAAGTTTAGAGGTGAATTTGAAGAAAGATTGAAAACTGTTTTGAAGGATGTTGAAAGCTCTGAAGGTGGAATAATTCTCTTTATTGATGAAATGCACACTATTGTTGGGGCAGGAGCGAGTGAAGGCTCAATGGATGCTTCAAATTTATTGAAGCCAGCATTAGCAAGAGGTGAACTTCACTGTTTAGGTGCAACAACCTTGAATGAATACAAAAAATATGTCGAAAAAGATGCTGCGCTTGCAAGACGTTTTCAACCTGTTTATGTTGAAGAGCCAAATGTAGAAGACACGATTTCCATTTTGCGTGGGATTAAGGAAAAATTTGAACTTCATCATGGGGTTAAAATTTCCGATTCTGCTTTGATTTCTGCGGCGACACTTTCAAATAGATATATCACAGATAGGTTTTTGCCAGATAAAGCAATCGACTTGATGGATGAGGCGGCAAGCTCGCTTAGAATTTCAATTGATTCTAAACCAGATGAACTTGATGAACTAGATAGAAAAATTCTTCAGCTCAAAATTGAACGTGAAGCTTTGAAAAAAGAAAGTGATGAAAAATCCAAAGAAAAATTGGAACACATCAATTATGAAATTTCTGGGCTAGAAGCCAAAGCACGTACCATGACTGAAAAATGGAAAGAAGAAAAGCAAGGTTTAGCGAACGTTACAGATGTGAAAGATAAACTTGATAAAGCTAGAACAGAAGCCGATATTGCCAAACGTGATGGTAAATATGAACGTGCTGGTGAATTGCAATATAGTGTGATTCCTCAACTCGAAAATAAACTCAAAATGTTGGAAGAAAGTTCTAAAAAACAAAAGTCAAAAATCAATGAAACGGTGACAGATGAGAACATTGCGACAGTTGTTTCCAAATGGACAGGCATTCCAGTTGATAAGATGTTGGAAGGTGAGCGTGAAAAACTTGTTCACATGGAGGACTTCTTAGGTAAACGTGTGATTGGTCAAAAAGAAGCAATTTCCGCTGTGTCAAATGCTGTTAGGCGTTCTCGTGCAGGAATTAGTGATCCTAACCAACCAATTGGTTCATTTATGTTCTTAGGGCCAACAGGTGTAGGTAAAACAGAATTAAGTAAAGCTTTGGCGGAGTTTTTATTCAATGATGAAACAGCAATGATTCGTATGGATATGTCAGAATATATGGAAAAACATTCTGTTTCTCGATTGATTGGTTCACCTCCAGGATATGTTGGCTATGAGGAAGGTGGTGCGTTGACAGAAGCAGTGCGTCGTCGCCCATATCAAGTGGTTTTGTTTGATGAAATTGAAAAAGCTCACCCCGATGTTTTCAATGTGCTTTTGCAAGTCCTTGATGATGGCAGATTGACAGACGGACAAGGCAGAACGGTTGATTTCAGAAATACAATTATCATTATGACGTCAAATTTAGGTTCAAACATTTTGGCAGATGCACCGTTTAATGAAAAGACTAAGGAGTCTGTGATTAATGTGGTCAAGACACATTTCAGACCAGAGTTCATTAATCGTGTTGATGAGATGATTGTTTTCCATAAGCTTAGTAAAGTTGATATCAAAGATATTGCAGCTATTCAGGTTTCAAAAATTGAGAAGAAGCTTTTGAACAAAGGAATTAAGCTCAAGGTTAAGGATTCCGCAATGGGTTGGATTGTTGAAAATGGTTATGATGCAGTTTATGGCGCAAGACCACTGAAAAGGTTAATTAAAAACAATCTTGAAAATAAACTTGCAATTGCTATTTTAGACAACAAAATTTCTGACGGTGACGAGGTTGAAATAATTTTGAAAAACGGAGAACTTGATGTCGTCAGAAAATAAGGAAAATCTCTATTGGGAGGCAATGAAAATTTCCTCCTCTTTAAGTGTGACAACAAAAGAAAATTCTATTGTTTTGTTTAGTGTGAGTTATTTGCCAACCAAAGAAAATAAAGAGCAAGCTCATGCCTTTTTGAAAAAAAATCCGGATAAGATAATTATAGATAACACACCTTGCGGTAAGGCTTTAATGGCAATGAATTTGGATAAATTTTTGAGCTTGGAAGAAGTCTGTGAAATTTGGAAAGTATCATCCAAGAGGCTCATTGAACAAGCCAAAGGTGGTGTAGTTGCTTTTGTTAAAGGAGCAGACCCAAGAAGTGTGTTCTATTCTATGGAACTTCCTGAGCTTTTGAAAAATGAAAACATCACGACAATCAATGGAATTGATAAATTTGAATTTTATGAAACATTTACAAAAAATCAATAGATACTCTTTAAAAACAAAAAAATCCTGTGTTGTTTTCTTTTTATAGAAAAGGCACAGGATTGTTGAGCTTAGGATAATTTTTCATTGTCTTCATTGGTTGTTGTGTCTTCTTGTTCATGATTCCCTTTAATAAACGTTGCAAAAACGCCAATAATGATAATGAGTAAAAGGACAAAAACTCCCGTTGCACTCGAAAAAAGTTCAGCATTTGAGTTCATGATGAAAAAAATTAGAGATTAATAAATGCGAATAATTACTTTGAGATTTCAAAATATCATCAAAGTAAAAAAGGTGCAAGAATTATAATTTATCTTGAGTTGTTTAAAAACAAAAAAAGCCTCTGAAATTTTCTTTTTGGGAAAATCAAAGGCTTTTAACTCATAATAATCATTTTCATACTTCAATTTGTTTTTAAATTTTCTCTTCTCGTTTGGTTGTAGGAAGAAACATTGAAGCAATTCCCCACAGAAGCAATGTTGCAAAAAGACCGCCTCCGATAATATCTGCAAAAATTTGAGTTGCCATAACTTTTGTTTTTTAAGGGTTAATAAATTTAATAAATATGAATAATTGTTTTGATATTTAAAAATAACATTTAGCTTTTAATTATTCAATAAAATATTTAGCTTCTTTAGAATATTTTTCACTTTTCTCTCAGTCATATCAGAATTTGTAGCAACTTTAATAAATTTGTTTTTGTATATTTTTGCCATTTCTTTAATGGCGGGGAGGGTGCATTTTTTATATGTGCTCATACGTAAATTGAACGTTTTTAAATTATCATCAGCACGGTCTTGTTCTTTGGCACGTTCAAGCATTCTTTTCACTAAAATATTTTCGCTAGCATGTAAAAAGATGATGTAAACACTGAGTTTTTTAGTAATTTCTTCAAATTTTTTCAGTTGTAACATTGTGCGAGGAAGTCCATCAATAATCACAAACTTTGCTTTTGTATCCAATCTTTTGGCAAAAACGCTCATCAAAATATTGCAAGTTTCAGGGGTCTCTCCATGAATGGAGATTTTTTTTGCAAGTTCATTGCCTTTGGAAATTTCTTCTCGTAGAACATCTCCGACTGGAATGAGTTGAATTTCTGAAGGTTTCACACCTTTATTATGAAGTGTTTTTTCTAAAATATTAGTGAAATAACCTTTTCCCGTTGCAGGTGGTCCACAGAGAACTAAAAGTTTTACCATTGCCCTTGTCCTTGTTGTTGACTATATTCATTAAAATAAGTATAAAAAATATAAAATTCAACATCAAAGCTTTTTAGGGATATCATATGTTTGATAATTTGACCGACAAATTTAATACAATTTTTTCGAAACTCACATCTCGTGGGGTTTTGGGTGAAAAAGAAATTGATGAAGCAATGAGAGAAATTCGCATTGCTTTGCTTGAGGCAGATGTTTCTTTGGCAGTTGCAAAAGAATTTATTGCTGAGGTAAAAACTCAAGCCTTGGGTGAAAAGGTCGTTAAATCTGTAACGCCGGGGCAAATGGTTGTCAAAATCGTTCATGATGAATTGGTAAAACTTCTTGGTTCTGATGAAGATACTTCTTTAAGCTTTAATGCAGTTCCGCCAGCTTGTGTGATGATGGTTGGCTTGCAAGGTTCAGGTAAGACAACAACTTCTGCAAAAATTGCTGCCAAGCTCACAAAAGGTCGCAAGAAAGTGATGCTTGCCTCACTAGATATTTATCGTCCTGCTGCACAAGAACAATTGGCACAACTTGGAAAGCAAATTGAAGTCTACTCTTTGCCTATTGTCAGTGGCGAAAAGCCAGTAGAAATCACTAAACGTGCTATTGAGGAAGGTAAAAAAGGTTCTTTTGACGTTATCATTTTGGATACAGCAGGACGTTTGCAAATTGATGAAGATTTGATGAAAGAACTTGATAAAGTCAAAGAAGTTGCAAAACCAACTGAAATTTTACTTGTTGCCGACTCTATGATTGGTCAAGAAGCTTGTAATGTTGCGCAAACATTCAATGAAAGACTAGGTATCACAGGTTTAGTTTTGACCAGAATTGATGGAACATCTCGTGCTGGTGCTGCACTTTCTATGAAAAAAGTGACAAATGTTCCAATTAAGTTTTTGGGAACAGGCGAAAAAATTGATGAATTTGAAGAGTTCCATGCAGACAGGATTGCTGGTAGAATTTTAGGTAAGGGCGATGTTGTATCTCTCGTGGAAAAAGCCATTGAGAATGTAGACCATGAAGATGCTGAAAAACTGGCTCAAAAAATGATGAAAGGTAAGTTTGACTTAGAGGATATGCTCAGTCAACTTAAACAGATGCAAAAACTTGGCTCTATTGGCGGAATTATGGGAATGTTGCCAGGGATGACGAAGTTTAAAAATCAAATTGAACAAATGGATGGGGATAAAATCATCAAACATCAAGAAGCAATTATCCTTTCAATGACCAAGCAAGAACGCAAAAACCCAGACATCATTAAGGCTTCTAGAAAAAAGAGAATTGCCGCAGGTAGTGGTGTTGAAGTTCATGAAGTGAATAAACTTTTGAAATCTTTTGATCAGATGAGCGAAGTGATGAAACGTATGAAAAAAATGGGTGGCATGGGCGCCATGGCGAAAATGATGATGGGCGGAATGGGCGGAAATCCACTCGGCGGAATGCTTGGCGGTATGGGTGGAAAACGTCCTTTTTAAAAGAAATATCATGACAGATGATGAAAAACTTGAAGAGTTATACAAAACCAAAACCATTGCAAATTATATTGCTGTGGCTTTTGTTCTTGGAATTGCACTTCTCTGTGGTTTATTGTTGTTTTAATTCTTGACGATAAAGTTTGTTTTGTCTAAAATGATGGTAATTAAAAATTATTAACATTTAAATTATTTCATCATGAAGGTAAATATCAATCCTCTAAAGATTTTAAACACATCTATTGATGATGTTATCTCTTCGATCAGACGTCTTCGTGACTATTGTACCAAAGAAAATGTCGTTCACAAACCTTTTGATGAACTTGAGTTTGTTGAACTTTTCTATTTGGTCTGGACACATAAAGATAAGGATAAAATTCCTCTTGGCTTAGTTAAATATCTTAATGATTATGCTGTCGAATGGGAAGAAGAAATTATCGATGATGTTCAAGAAGAGGGTGGCTATTATAACATTGCGGAAAATTCTGAGTTGGTTGCAAAAATGCTCATTAATTTGGGGAATTATTTTGTAAACTCCATTTCTCCTAATGCATCATATTGGGGACTTCTTATTGTTGATCTCTTCGAAATTTATCCTAAACTTGATGATGTTGAAGTCTATGAACGTACACCTAATGGAGACTGGGTGCTCGTGAATTGATTCTTGTTTTGTGAAACAATTAAACTTGAAGTTATGGAAAGAAAAAGACTTGAAACACTTGTCACAACATCGATAGATGAAGTGATTGATGCATTGTCTTTGTTTTATGTATGGAACGTTCGAGGCAGAAAAGAAGAGATTGGGCAAGTAGGATATCCTTTTGAAAATCTCGATTTTTTTGATTTGTTCTATCAAGTTAATATGCATCACCAAAAGGCAAAAATTCCGAAAGTTTTTCTTGAATCTTTTATGCATTATGTAGAGAGTCAAGAGGAAAACATTAGGATAATTTTATTTGATGAAGATGTTGATTTGCACAATCAGGCTGTTACCAATCTTGCTTTTTCAATAGAAATGTTTTTGCTTGCAAAGTTTTATTACAAGGCAGAAATTGACGAAGAAAAACTTATTGAGCTTTCAGAGAACTTTAAAGACTTTGATAGTTATATTGAGGAGCATTTCTGGGGAAACGTTGGATGTGATATGAAAAATTCAATCATGTTCTACTCAAATTGAATAAAAAAGGAGCGGTTTTGTTATAAAAACCCCTCCTTTTTTTATGCATAAAATATTTTCTTGACTCTGTTGTTTTTCTTATATATAAAGACCCTACATTATAAAAATTCATCATAAATTGTTGAAGTTTTTAATACTCCAAGGAGTACCGCCAGTCAGCGAGGGTTCGCACACTGGCGCGGTAGTGGTTTAAATAAGATGAAAATTTTGTTTATTCAGCTTGGAAAATGTGTGGTAAAATTAATATATAAGGAAAAAAATATGGCTGTTCGTATCAGACTATCTCGTGGGGGTTCTAAGAAACGTCCTTTTTACCGTGTAGTTGTTGCTGATTCCAGATCTCCTAGAGACGGTAGATTTATCGAAAAATTGGGTTTATATAATCCACTTCTTCCTCAAGACCATGCTGAAAGATTGGTTTTGGATGTTGAAAAAACTAAAAATTGGTTGAGCAAAGGTGCTCTCCCAACAGAAAGATTGGAAAAATTGTTTTCTAATCTTGGTCTTTGCAAAGCTCCTTCTTTCGCAGCTCAAACTAAACAAGCTCAACCGAAAGCAAAAGCTCAAGAAAGATTGAAAGAAAAAGCTGCTGCTGCCGCTGAAGCTGCAAAGCAAGCTGCTGAAGCTGCTTCTGCTGAATAATAATTTTATTGTATTGTTATTTCTTAACTTTTTGAACAATTAGGACTGAGTTTTATGTCAAAAGATGAAAGAGTTTGTTTAGGAGTGATTGCCGGTGCTCAAGGCATCAAAGGTGAAGTTAAAATTAGGAGCTTCACTGAGGACCTTGAAGATATTGGGCAATATGGTCCTTTGGAAAATAAGGATGGCTCTCGCAAATTTGAAATCAAAATAAATGGAAGTTCTAAGGGGATATTAAGAGCCACAATAAAAGGTCTAAAAGACAGAAATGATGCTGAAGCCCTAACAGGGACAGAGCTTTATGTCTTGAAATCTCATCTCCCTGAATTGGAAGATGAAGATGAGTTCTACCACTCAGATTTAATAGGTCTAGATGTAAAACTCAAAGCAGACGATTCTATTGTTGGAGAAGTGGCTGGGATATATAATTTTGGTGCTGGTGATGTTTTGGAAATTAAACTGAAAGATTCTACCAAGTCTGAAATGTTGCCTTTCACGAAATCTTACGTTCCTGAAATTAAGGTCAAAGAGGGATATATTATTGTTGAAACAGTTCTTATGGATTTTGCTGAAGATTTAGAATTAGAAGCGGATGAAATTGAAGATGAAGGTTAAAATACTTACCATATTTCCAGAACTCTTTCCTGGTTTTTTAGGAAGTTCGCTTACAGGAAGAGCCTTGAAAGAAGGGTTGTGGTCTATGGAAGTTACCAACATCAGAGATTATGCTTTTGATAAGCATGGATCAGTTGATGATACACCTTGTGGAGGCGGAGCCGGAATGGTTATGCGTCCAGATGTTTTAGGAGAGGCAATTAAAGCCAATCACCAAAAAGGTGGTAGATTGATTTATATGTCGCCAAGAGGAAAGGTTTTTGACCAGAAACTTGCAAAAGAACTGAGCCACGAGGATAGCCTCACAATCATTTGCGGAAGATTCGAAGGAATTGATCAAAGAGTGATTGATGCTTATGAAATTGAAGAAGTGAGCATTGGAGACTATGTCTTAACAGGGGGCGAACAAGCTGCGCAAATTTTGCTTGATGCAAGTGTTAGATTGATTCCAGGAGTTCTTGGAAATTCTGAATCAATTGAGGAAGAAAGTTTTGAAAATAACCTTTTGGAGCATCCGCAATATACGCGTCCAGTTGAATGGGAAGGCAGATCTGTGCCAGAAATTTTGTTCTCGGGGCATCATAAAAACATTAAGGCATGGAGATTGGAAAAATCTCTTGAAATAACAAAACAAAAACGACCAGATTTGTATAAAAAATATCTTGATTTACAAAAGGTTTAGGTATATAGATAAGAAAATTAAGAATAAAGGGTTAAACTTATGAATATAATTGAGAGCATTGAAAAAGAGCAAGTAAGCAAGCTTACTGAAGGAAAAAGCATTCCTAACTTCAAAGCCGGTGATACACTTCGCGTTCACACTAAAGTAATTGAAGGTGAAAGAGAACGTATTCAGCTTTATGAAGGTGTTTGTATTGCTCGTAAAAATGATGGATTGAACTCATCTTTCACAGTTAGAAAAATTTCTTTCGGTGAAGGTGTTGAAAGAGTATTGCCTCTTTACTCTCCAAATATTGCGAAAATTGAAGTTATGCGTATAGGTAAAGTTCGCCGTGCGAAATTGTATTACCTTCGTTCACTTCGTGGCCGTTCTGCTCGTATTGCTGACGACTTGGCAGCTACAGCAAAGGCTCGTGAAGAAGAAAAATAGAGCAAAAAAAATTAAAAAGACCTCCGTTATTTCGGGGGTCTTTTTTTACATATAAAATCAAATGATTTGGTTGTTTTTCTGATTTTAGATTTAAAAGCTAAGAATAGTAAATGTTTCTATCTTCATCATAAGATTTCTCTAGCTTAGAAATCATTAAAACAATATTTTTTCTATGAAGCGAAAAAAACACCGTCATCCAGAGGATAGCGGTGTTTTTATTTTTTGAAGAAGTAATTATATTGCTTCTAAAATTTCTTGCTCAAATGATTTTTCAATCATTTGTTTTGCATCGGCATAGTGCTTCCAGGCTTCATCTCTTTGTTCAAAAGCTTTCTCCCTGTCGGCATTGCTCAGTGCCACAGCAACTTCTTTGAGCATAACATCTTTCGCGTTTTGTAGCAAAGAAGTCTTTTTGGCACAAATTTCTGCAATTCGGTTTTCTCTGATAATCTTCGCTTTTTCATTGGCAAGGAAAATCTGGTCAGAATCGGCTTTAGAGGCTTTTTCTTGCGTAAGAGAAGGTGCAGTAAATTTTTGAGCATTTGCAACTGATAATGTAAGAGCAAAAATAGAAACAAATAAAATAATAGACTTTTTCATAATTTTTAATTTTTTAATATATTAATAATTTGGTTGTAAATAAATTATCTCACAACTAAATTATTGATGCAATATTTTTTTATTCAGAAAATAAAAAAAAGCCTTTTGAGTTTTCAAAAGGCTTTAAGTTTAGATATAAAATTTACATCTCATTAATACAAACCATCATGTTTCCATTTTGACAGCAATCATTACATCTCATACTACTTGGCGTATAAGTAATCTTTTTATATTGAGTTCCACATATTGAATTATTGTAATTGTTAACTTCAGTTATAGTTCTTGATTTAAACTCTGAGCAAGTTTCGTCTGTTTTTATGAGAAACTGACCAGAACTCCATGCAATGTATGGGCTACATAATGTGCCAGATACAGATTTAACAACTTTTGAATAGTCTATATTATATCTGTCATATGTTGATTTACAGCTAGTGCAATTAGCATAACAAGAGTTTCCTTCATAAGTGACGGTGGTACAACCTACAACACCTTCAGAAAGGTTTGTTCTATACCCTCCATCTTCGCAAGTCTTTTTTATATTACAATAAACTTTGCTTGAATCCATAGGGCAAGGCAGAGGGATTACGCCAACAGCTGCACAAGTGGCTGTTGTTGCAGTAAAGCCCAAACTTTCGCAGGTTGGAGAAGATTGCGAAAAAGCGTTTTGTGCATTAAAGCAAGTTCCTATAAACATTGCAAAAATCAACCTGCTAAATTTTTTCATTTTTATTTCTCCATAATTTTTATTTTAAAGCTCATTGACACAAATCATCATGTTTCCATTTTTGCAACAATTATAACAATTGATGTTGCTAGGAGAAGATGTGATTTTTTTGTATTGGGTTCCGCAAATTGAGCTGTTATAAGCATTAACTTCTTGAAGTATTCTTGGTTTAAATTCTTCACAAGTTTCGTCCATACCAACAGGCATACGAATGCCATTCCATGCTGTATATGTGCTACATAAAGAACCAGAAACACCCCCGATGACTTTTGTATAGTCGAAATTTAATCTGTTATATGTTCCTAGACAAGAAGTGCATCCAGTATAACATGTGTTACCTGCATACGAAACAGTCGTGCAACCAACTTCCCCTTCTGAAGTGGATGATTTATAACCACCATCTTCACACGTCTTTTTTTGGCCACAATAAACCTTTGTTGAGTCGTAAGGGCAAATCAGGTACTTCAGGCTTTTTGAGTTGCAATAAGTTGCAGTATCTGTATATCCCAAGCTGTCACATGTCACTGTTTGAGCCGTTACAATGCTAGGTGTAAATAGCAGGAGTAGCAATAAAGTTATGATGTGAATTTTTTTTCTCATTTATTAAACTCCTATTATTATATGTATGCGCAGACACAAGCTTTTCCGCCACAAGCAGCAAGACTATTATCACATTCACATGAACCACAGTTTGGATTTGTTGGTTGATATATCAGTTTATATGGACGGAAATAACACTCACTTACACTAAAGTTATATGTATAACCAACTGTACAAGCAGGGTAGCATTCAACACATTTTCCGCCACATGTACTCTTACATCCATAGCTACAAGTAACGGTACTACCACAAGTTTCGACAGCTTTTGGGCTTGGGCAATAAATCTTTGTAGCATCAAATGGGCAATTTAGTTGTTTTTGTCCGACACAGCTATAAGAAGATGAGTATCCTAGCGATTCGCAAGTTGGAAGTGTTACACATTTTTTTGAACCTGCAGAAACATAATTATTTACATTTGCAAAATATTTTAGGTTTCCTTCAAAATAGGTTGCAACATCTACAGTTCCTGCTGGACATACTTCTTGTTTACAGCTTGTATATTTAGTGCCTTGTGAGTCTGTACAAGTGCTAGATCCAGAAGCGCCACCATTATCACATTTCACAAAAGTCGAATTACAAAGACATGAAGAATATTTATTCTGTCCATCATTGCATGTTGTTCCTGAACCAACTTTATCACTAGTACAGGCAGTATAGGTGGAAGGACATGAGCAGGTATCATAGAGTATTTTAAGTGAACTATTAGGACCACCATCAGGATTATTATTACATTGGTTTCCAGTTAATAGTTTTGGAGAGACACAAGAAGCAGAATTCCATTTATAAATGCTCTCATTACAACCACAATTTTCATATTTTCCGCCACATTGTTCGCCGGTTAAATTTTTTCCACCGGTACAATTTGTTGCATCATATTTAAATTTTGCATCACATGCACATGTTTTACCATAACTTGCATCCGTTGGACAAAGTTGAGATAGTTTTTTGCCTTGGTTTGTACAATCCTTTGCTCTGAGTTTATAGCCACCTAGTTGGCATGGTTTTTGATTGCTTGTCGATGAAACACTGTCATACTTATCAATGAAATAAACTTTTGCGTTACCAATATCATAGCTAATAAAGCTCACAAAAAGAAAGAGAAAAAAGAATAGAAAGATTCTTCTGAAAGAGAGATGCATTATGGTTCTCCTAAATATTTATTCAATTATATAGGAAAAAAATATTTTATGCAACCCAAAATATTATAGCATTAAGTTCTAATATAGCAGTTGGTTATACTAAGTTTTAGGGGTAAAATTAACTTAAATTAAATTTATTCTTGATATAAACTTGAGAATGATTAATATGAACGAACTTAAAGTTTTGCTTGAAGAGAGAATGTTATGGATAAAGAAGAGAATATTTTAGATACGATTAAAACCATCGTTTATGCTATCGTTGTGGCAATTTTAATTAGAACTTTCCTGTTTGAACCTTTTAAGATTCCATCAGCATCTATGTATCCAACACTGTATGTTGGGGATTATCTCTTTGTATCTAAATATACTTATGGTTATTCAAAGCATTCGTTGCCTTTAAGTGTTCCATTGTTTAAAGGGAAAATCTGGGCCGATGTTCCAGAAAGAGGTGATGTTGTTGTCTTCAAGCCAACAAAAGATGAAAAAATTGATTACATCAAAAGAGTGATTGGTCTTCCTGGTGATAAAATCAAATTGATTGATGGTCGTCTTTATATCAATGATAAGATTGTAAAAAGAGAGCAGGTTGAAGATTATGTTTTCAGAGATGGTAAAGGAAATTTGATTAGATATAAACAGTATATTGAAACTTTGCCAGAAGGTCGCCAACACAAGATTATGGAAATGTCTGATAAAGAAGCTGCAGATAATTATGCTGAAATTACGATTCCACAAGATATGCTGTTTGTTATGGGTGATAACCGTGATAATTCAGAAGACAGCAGAAAAAGTGTTGGAAATGTTCCTGTCGAAAATTTAGTGGGAAGAGCTAGGGTTCTCTTTTTCTCTCACGATGATGAAGGTGCTTGGTATAAACCTTGGACTTGGCCAAAGATAATTCGTTGGAACAGATTGTTTAATACGATAAAATGATAGAGTTAAAAAATGGAAGAATTGGAAAATATATTAAACTATACGTTTAAGGACAGTGGTTTGCTTAAGCAAGCTGTGACACACGGAAGTTATGTTTCTGATCTTCACCAAAACTATGAAAGATTAGAGTTTTTGGGGGACCGTGTGCTTGGTCTAACCGTTTCAAATCTACTCTACAAACTTTTTCCTGAAGAAGAAGAGGGAAGCCTTTCTCAAAGATACGTTGGACTAGTTTGCAAAGAAACAGTTTCTTCTGTGGCTTTGTCATTGAATGTGGATAAATATATCTATGTTGCAAATGAGGAAATTAGGACCAACGAAAATGTGATGTGTGATATTTGTGAAGCAATCATTGGAGCTATTTTTATTGATGGAGGCTATAATGAGGCTGTAAAGTTTATTCATGCACATTGGACAAGTTTGGTTGATAAAAATATAGAGCCTCCTAAAGATGCAAAAACCAAGCTTCAAGAATTGGCTCATGCAAAATCTCTTGGAAGTCCCATTTATAAGTTGGTTAAAAGAGAAGGAAGTGAACATGAACCAGTTTTTCATATGTCAGTTAGTCTTTCTAATTTAACTTCTCAAATGGGCATTGGCAGAAATAAAAAATTAGCAGAACAAGAAGCTGCAACAAAAATGATAAAAGAAATAGGGGCAAAACATGGAAAATAATCAAACAAGATGTGGTTTCGTTGCTCTTATTGGTGCTCCAAATGCCGGGAAATCAACAATCACAAATAATTTTGTAGGTTCAAAAGTTTCTATTGTGTCTTCAAAAGTTCAAACCACAAGAACTCTGGTGAGAGGGATTAATATTTTCGAAAATTCTCAAATCATTTTCATTGATACACCAGGGATTTTCAAACCAAAACGCAGGCTTGATAGAGCAATGGTCTCTTCGGCTTGGAATGGAGCAAATGATGCAGATATCATCGTTCTAGTGGTTGATGCTAAACGTGGTTTTGACGAAGAAACAAGAGAAATTATCAAAAAACTTAATGAAAATAAACTTGAAGCAATTTTGCTTTTGAATAAAATTGACTTGGTGAAAAAAGAAAATTTATTATCTTTGATTGCACAGCTAAATTCAGTTGGGAAATTCAAAGAAACTTTTATGGCTTCAGCACTTACAGGCAAACATATTGACGATTTTTATAGATATTTAGCAGAAAATCTCCCTTTAAGCCCATGGTTTTATCCTGAGGATCAAATTTCTGATATGCCTCTTAAGCTTTTGGCTGCTGAAATCACTAGAGAAAAGCTTTTTACATATCTTCATCAAGAAATTCCTTATGCACTTACTGTGGAAACAGATTTATGGGAAAGAAGAGAGGATGGTTCTGTTAAAGCCCAACAAACTATTTATGTTGAAAGAGAAAATCAAAGAAGCATTATTCTTGGTAAGGGTGGGCTAATGATTAAGAGAATTGGGCAATCTGCGAGAATTGAACTAGAAGATTTAATTGATAGTAAGGTTCATCTTTTCCTTTTTGTAAAGGTTCGTGAAAACTGGATGAATGATTCTTCTCGCTACGAAGATTGGAATTTAGATTTTAATGCTTAAATTATGTCTTGTAATAATATTTTAGTTTAGTAATATATAGATATTAATAAAATTACTCTTTAAGAAAGAGAGCAGGATGACTTCGAGCTTTGACTATAATATAAATCATTCGGGAGTTGTGAGTGTAAAGATATCAGGTGATTATCTTGCAAAAACTTATGACGAAAAAATTTCTCAGTTTTTTTTGGACTTGAATCAAAATAAAAAAATAAAAGAAATTGTTTTGGATGCCAAAGATTTGAAAAATTGGGATTCTTCTTTAGTTGTTATTTTTTATGAACTTGTTCAAGTATCTCAAACGCATAAAATCAAAATAAATCTCACGGTTTTACCTGAAGGGCTTCAACGCCTGATTAATTTGGCATTTTCAGTTGATCGAAAACCAACATCACAAGATAATAAAACAAAAGCTCATTTTTTGGTTCGACTTGGAAAATCTACAGAAAACTTATTTGGTAGCATAAAATCTGGACTTTATTTTATCGATTCTGTTGTTGGTTCAGTTTTTCGTTTTGTGACTTCTCGTGCAGTGGTTCGACGTGTTGATATGATGTTTGCTTTGCAAGATTGTGGTTATAAAGCTTTGCCAATTGTTGGTGTGATAAGTTATATGATAGGTTTGATTTTAGCTTATGTCGGTTCAATCCAACTAGAAATGTTTGGTGCAGAAATCTATGTGGCAAGTTTGGTTGGTGTTTCAATGGTCAGACTTATGGGCGCAATCATGACAGGTATCATCATGGCAGGTCGAACAGGAGCTGCTTATGCTGCAACCATCGGTACGATGCAAGTTAATGAAGAAGTAGATGCACTTAGAACAATGGCAGTACCTGTGACAGATTTTCTCATCTTGCCAAGAATTGTTGCTTTGATGGTCATGATGCCTTTGCTGACAATGTTTGCAGATATTATTGGGATTTTAGGTGGTGCAACAGTTGGTATTTTTATGCTAGATTTGTCTCCCGCTGAGTATTGGGCAAAGACCATTATGGCACTTAATCTCAAAACATTTCTTATTGGAATTTTTCATGGATTCGTATTTGGTTGTATTATTGCACTTTGTGGTTGCTACTATGGAATTCAAAGTGGAAAGAATGCAGATAGTGTTGGTAAAGCAACAACAAATGCCGTGGTGGCTTCAATCGTCTGGATTATTATTGCAACGTCAGTAATAACCATCATTTGTATTAAACTGGGGATATGATGGATAAGAAAGCGGAAATAGTTGTCAAAGATTTAACAGTGGGCTATGGAGATTTTATCTTGATGAAAGATATTAACTTCACAGTCAATCAGGGTGATGTTTTCATTGTTATGGGAGCGAGTGGATGTGGTAAAAGCACATTATTAACCGTTCTAACAGGTTTGAAAGAACCTAAGACAGGAGATGTTATCATTCAAGGTACAAACTTTTGGAAGTCTCCTTATAATATCCGCAGCGAGATTATGAAGAAGAATGGAATTCTTTATCAAAGTGGTGCTTTGTTTAGCTCCATGACTTTGGCTGAAAATGTTGCTTTGCCATTACAACAATATTCAAAATATAGCAAAAAAGAAATAGAAGAGCTTGTTTCATTAAAGCTAGCTTTGGTAGGTCTTAAAGGATTCGAAACATTTTATCCTTCAGAAATTAGTGGAGGAATGAAAAAAAGGGCTGGTCTGGCTCGTGCAATTGCCCTTGATCCTAAACTTGTTTATTTTGATGAGCCATCAGCAGGGCTTGACCCAATTAGTGCAAAACTACTTGATGACTTGATTATTGAAATTAGTCAGAGCATGAAAACAACGATTGTGGTCGTTACCCATGAACTTGCATCTATTTTTTCAATCGGAACAAATTCGATTTTCCTTGATGTGGACAGTAAAACAATTATTGGACAAGGAAATCCGAATGACTTACTAAAAAATCCACCAAATGAAAAAGTTTTCAACTTTTTAACCAGAGGTAAGAAAAATGACAAATAAACCTAATACGAAAATGATTGGTCTCTTCACATTGTTTGGAATAATCGTATTCCTTTCAATCGTCATCCTTTTTGTTGGGAATAAATTTTTCTCAGAGAAGAAGTATATGGCTGTGATGTATTTTAAGGAATCTGTCAGAGGCCTATATGTTGGTTCACCAGTGGTTTTGAAAGGTGTTGAAGTTGGAAAAGTCAGCCGTATTAATTTGATTATCAATTTGGATAAGATGATTTTTGATACAGAAGTCTATGTGGCTTTTGAAAAAGATGTTGAAAAAAATATTGAAACAAATGACAGACTTTTATACGATTTTGAAGATTATCTCAAAGAAATTGTGAATAAAGGTTTGAGGGCACAACTTGTTACACAAAATTATTTGACTGGAAACTTGATGATTGAAATGGTTATGACAACAGATGATCCTGTCGAATCTGAATATAGCAAAAAAGTAGAATATCCGATTATTCCAACAATTCTTTCACCAATTGGAGAACTTTCTAAAAACCTAGAAAGTTTGCCGATTAAGCATACAATTGATAATGTTAATCAGTTCTTAGTTAATTTGAATGATAAAATGCCTAAGATTTTGGATAATACAGACGCTATCACTAAAAACTTGAAAGAAGTGACTGGTGGAACAGAAAATGGCGATGATGTTATTGATAATTTGAATAACACATTGAAAGAAGTTGGAGAAGCAGCAAGGTCTATTAAAAATCTGACAGATTATATTGATAGACACCCAGAAGCTTTGCTCAGAGGTAAAAAATAGGATAAGAAGAGGAGAAATTTTATGAAAAAAATAATGTACTGTATATTGGTTTTCTTATGCTCTTGTGGAACAAGCAAGCCAACCAATTTTTATGCCCTAACTTCGACTCTTAAGTCTGATGTAGATGTTGTCTATTCAATCAAGGAAAAGACAGTGGTAGTGGATCCAATTCTTATCCCTAACTATCTTCAGCGCGCACAAATTGTGAGCAAAGATGCAGATGGAATTGAAGTGAAAATTGATGAGTTTAACCGTTGGATTGAACCGCTCTCAGATTCAACGCAAAGAGTTGTAACTGAAAATTTGTCATATTATCTTCCAAACTCATTTGTAAGAAATACAATTTCCAACCGTATGCCATATGACTACCGTGTGTCTGTAGAAATCAATAAAATTGATGTGCAGTTAGGTGATAAAATGGTGCTCAGTGCAACTTGGATTGTGGCTGATAAACAGAAACCTTTAATTAAGGAAAGAAGTGTTTATGAGGCTAAAATTGATAAGACATATGAAGATATGGCGAAAAAGCAAAGTGAAATGCTCAATGAACTTTCAAAAGAAATTTCGCAGAGAATGAAAAAGTTAAAATAAACTAAAAAAAGGTGTTCTAGATAGAACACCTTTTTTTATTACTCATTTTCAGGAAACGTCTTTGATTTTTGCGTACTTTGTTCTATCCATGAGATATGCAAACACTTCTCCCGAGTATTTGTTTGTCTCACCTTTTTTCAGTTCTGGGGCAAGATAGCTGATGTAGACACAAGTTCCACGAGGTTCTTCATTGAGAAGAATTTCCATATTCGGAAGTGTGTGGCTAAAACGGCTTTGGAGAAATTGTTTCAAAAAATCTCTGGCTTTTAAAACATCCACATCCGGAATTAGCGTGCAGCTGTAATTTTCAGTCCGATCGATGTTTGGTGTGTGAATTCCTTTAAAGATAGAAAGAAGTTCTTCTTTGTGCAAATCTTTCGATGAAACTGAAATCGCTGGATAGAGTTTTATTTCTCCGTTGTTCACGACAAATAAAACAGCTGGTCTGCTGTCAATGTTTTTTCCAGAAGCTTTCATGTTAGTTGAAAAGTCAATCGCTTCAAAATACTCGTTTCCGGGTGTTTTCTTGTCAGGATTAAAAATTGTAATTTCCATGATAAGTAAAATTTTGAGTTAATAATAAAAAGAAAAATTAATTAGTTTAGCCAGAATTGCATAAAAAAAAGAAGTTGTCTAGAAATATTAATTATTTAAATTAAAAACACTGCCTTATTCAAATGAATAGGGCAGTGCATCTGTTTTATAACCTTACTTTTTTTCCATTTTTTCATAGATGGGGATTTCTTGGATGAAATCCGCACAAAAAACGGAATTTAACTCATTATTTTTATCGCTGAATCTGCAATAAATAATGGTTTTACTACGCTCGGGAAGGAAAAGCATTTCCATATTAGGAAGTTGCTTTTGTTTTGAAAGGTAGCTTTGTACCAAAGGAAGAAGATGTTTAATCTTGCAGCCTGCTGAGAAAATAAAATTAAAGCATTCGCTTCTTTCAACAGTGGCTATTTTTTCACCGGCAAGTTTTTGCTGCAATTCATCCCAATCAACTTGGTTGATGTTCTTACTGGAAAGATAAATTGCTGGAAAAAATAAAGACGCTTCTTTTTCTTTCTGATACAAAACACCTGGTTTGGTAACAGCATAGGGAATGTTAATGATATTTCCACTATTCAGAAGTTCTTTAGCATAATTAAAATTGACTTCACCTGAAACACCTTGTGTCTCTTTATAAATCGTCATTCCCATAATTGTAAGTTTTAAGATGAATAATAATTTTCTTATAATTTTTAATATGGGAGGATATTCTCATAAAATTATTTCATTGTCTATATTTTTAATTTAATAGTTATAAATATTTTTTGGCACGGTAATTGCATATATCAATTCAAGTTATTAATTATCCGAAAACTTTGGGGAGAGAATTCATGGATAATACAAGATATATTGCGTTATCACGTCAAATGGGGCTTTGGAAACAAATGGATGTTGTTTCCAATAATATGGCGAACATGAACACATCTGGTTATAAACAAGATGATGTGATGTTTAAGTCATATATTATTAAAACAGAAGGTGCTAAAGAGTTTGGCAAACTCCCTGTTTATTTTTCTCAAGACTTTGCAACATATACAAACTTTTCTGAAGGTGCAATGAGCAGTACAGGAAATGCTTTGGACTTGGCAATCAAAGGAGAAGGTTTCTTCGCTGTTGAAACAGATAATGGTGAAAAATATACAAGAAAAGGTAATTTTTCGCTAGATTCAGACGGAAAGCTTGTAACGGATGATGGTTCGGTTTTGCTTTCAGAAAACAATGAGCCTTTCTTTATTGCTCCAGGTGAAAAACAAATTTCAATTTCTGAAACAGGTGATGTTTCCACAGAAAATGGTGTCATTGGAAAAATCAAAGTCGTTAACTTTGAAGATAACAACAAGTTGCTTAAAATTTCTGGAACAATGTATGAAAATGTTTCAGGAAACACAATGGATGTAGCAGATGAAGCTGTTGTTGCTCAAGGGTATATTGAAAAATCAAATGTCAACTCAATTGAAGAAATGACAAAGATGATTAAACTTCAACGTTCTTACGAATTCGTTCAACAGATGATTGACCAAGAACATACTAGAATTTCGAATACAATTGATATGTATTCACAACTTGCATAAATCATAATCAAAGGGGATAAATTATGAGATCATTACACATTGGTGCAACAGGGATGCTCGCTCAACAGACTAACGTTGACGTTATTTCCAACAACATTGCAAATATGAACACGACGGCTTATACAAAAAGACGTGCAGAATTCAACGATTTGTTGTATCAAAACATTACTCGTCCAGGTTCAACCTCAACTTCATCGCAAACTGTCATTCCTTCTGGAATTCAGGTTGGTCTTGGTGTGAAGACAGCAGCGATTTACCGCATTACAGACGGTGGAAGCTTGACAAATACAACAAATACACTTGACCTTGCTGTTAAGGGAAAGGGATATTTTCAAATTGAACTTCCGGAAGGAAAAGGAACTGCTTATACGAGAGATGGTGCTTTCCAAAGAAATGGCGACGGTGTAATTGTGACACATGATGGTTATACAGTTCAGCCAGAAATTACAATTCCAGAAGATGCTGTTGAAATTTATATCAATGCTTCTGGTGAGGTTTGGGTGAAACAAGATGGTGAAACAGACGAAATAAACGTAGGTCAGCTTGAACTTGCAAATTTTCCAAATGAAGCAGGTCTAGAGGCTATGGGACAAAACTTGTTCTTGGAAACAGTCGCTTCTGGCGCTCCTGTTGCTGATAATCCAGATACAGAAGGTTTTGGTTCAATTCAACAAGGATATTTGGAAACATCAAACGTTAATCCAGTTTCTGAAATCACAGAGTTAGTTTCAGCTCAAAGAGCTTATGAAATGAACTCAAAAATCATTAAAACGTCTGACGAAATGTTGCAAACAGTATCAACACTTAGATAAGGTTAGGGAAAAAGGTTAGATAAATGAAAAAATGGCTTAATATATTTTCTTTTCTTTGCGTGTTTATTTTTGGCACCCCTGAAGTTTTTGCCGAAACTGTGACTGCAACGCCTGCTGATTTTATGTCTGCAATTCGTGGTGAATTTGCAAACCAAGGCTATGAAGATGAAATGGATTTGGAAATATATGGTGGTCAAACATCTTTTCAGTTTGAAAATGCCAAAGGTTTTAAAATTATGGTTTCAAATTTGAATGTTGATGAGCTGAATGGAAAGTTTTCTTGTTTTGCAGAAGTCTTTGTAGATGGCAAACTTGAAAAGAAAACAGATTTACAAGGAAGATACTTTGTCATTTCTAATGTTTACGTTCCAGCTAGAAATCTTCAAAAAGGTGATGTGATTGCTGAAGCAGATTTGAAGCAGATTGCAATGCGCCAAAGTAAGGTTAAACCTGTCTATCTAACAGATAAATCTAAAATTGTTGATATGGAAGCAAAAAAGCCTTTGCGTGAAGGAAGATTGATAAGTTCACGAGATATTGGGAAACACACCCTCATCAAAAAAGGTGACACTGTAAATATGCTTTACCAAGCAGCAGGAATCCAAATTGTTGCCAAAGGGCAAGCACTTTCTGATGGTGGTAAAGGCGATAAAATTGAAGTAATGAATACAAAAAGTAAGAAAAATATTTTTGTAATCATTATTGATAAAGACAATGTTCAAGCAGAGTAGTGGGGAGGCTATGACGATGAATAATAAAGTAATAAAACTCAGTTTAGCTTTGATGCTAATGACCTCTTTAAGTGGTTGTGGTGTCTGGACAAAGCTCGGTAGAATTGGAAAAGAACCAGAAATTTCACCATTAGTGAATCCAGTTGAAGCTAGAAAAGAAGATCCAATTCCAATGGAAATTCATGAAAATACGCAATATGCAGGAGCAAACTCGCTTTGGAAAAAAGGCTCATCTGGTTTTTTCAAAGATCAACGAGCTTCAAAAGTTGGTGATATCATCACGGTTATGGTTTCAGCTAAAGACACAGCTGTAATGGAAAATAAAACCGAACAAAACAGAGATAATAATACACAATCTATGGGTATTAATGCGCTTGGCGGATATGAAAACTATCTGAAGAAAGTAATGCCAGGTGGTGTAAATACAAAAAACTTGTTTGATGTCACATCCAATCAAGATATCAGTGGTGAAGGAAAAATTGATCGTAAGGAAAAAATCGATATGACCATGGCCGCTGTCGTCACTCAAGTTCTTGGTAACGGAAATCTTGTTATTGAAGGAACACAAGAAATTCGAGTGAACTATGAACTCAGACAGCTCTCTGTAAAGGGAATTATCCGTAGAGCAGATATTTCATCAGACAACTCTATTGAATCTACAAAAATTGCAGAACTCAGAGTTTCATATGGTGGTGTCGGAACAGTTTCTGATATGCAAGAACCAAGATATGGAAGAACGTTCTTGGATGTTATTTCACCATTCTAAAAGTTCCATACCCAAATTATTATGTTTGGGCAAAGATAAAATCTCCCCATTTTTTTATTTTTGCCGTTAATTAGGAACTATGAACCCTGTTTTCTCCCCAATTAAACAGGGTTCAATTCTATTTAAAAGTTGAAAATAAAAAAAATAGAAATTAATATTATTTTAGGAGATATTATTTAAACTCTTCTAGTGGATACCTATATATAATGTGTCGAGTATCTAAATATTTTTATAATAATATTTTTAAGGAAGCTAACTATATGACAAACAACTCAAATGAAGTATTTGTGGAAAGTTTCACAAATGAAGCAAAAAACGAAGCGAAAGTTCTTCTTAATCATGCTTCATCACTTTCTAAGGCTTATGAAAGCGGTTCTAAAGAAAATCTTTTATATGCGTTGGACAGTTACTTAAAACTTTGGGTAGAGATAGAAACATCAGCTAAAAGTGCAAAGAACTTGCTTCCAGAGACTGTAAAAAATAATTTGATAAAACTTTCAAAATTTGTTGCCAGAACAATTCTTTCTAAAGGTGTGAATCTTACAAAAGAGGATTTGAATTGCTTGGTTAATCTCAATATGCAGATTTCATCTGGTATATTGGAACAAAGTGAAAATCATCTTGCTTTTGAAGAAGCAATTTCACTTCTTCAGTGTGCAATTAGTCTTTCTAATGCTAAAGAGAGCAATAACGCAACAGAGCTTGTTTCTGCTTTGGATAGCAATATGAAAGTTTGGGTATATCTTAAGACAAAAGCAAAAAAGAGCACTTCTACGATGAGTTCAGAGGCTAAGGATAATCTGGTTAAGTTGGCAGATTATATCTCTGCTAAGACAGTTGAAGTGGGACAAAATTTGAATGGTTATGATTCAAAGGTTTTGGACAATATTATTAACACAAACCTTCAAGTGACCGAAGGTTTGGTTGCCAATCGCATAGCTTAATTTTATAGATAATAAGGTAAAAGAAAAGGGGCGAATACATAAGTATTCGTCCCTTTCTTATAGATTACACCATGTTTTTGGCGTTTTTTCTGAATTTGAATAAACTGAATTTGCTTTCGCATTTTTTTCAGAAATTTTTTCCAAATCTTTTTTTCTGTCATCAGCATTATATTTCACTCTTTCACTTGGTTCTTCATCCAAACGAAAAATATAATATATAATATTTACAATTGTTGCTAAAATAGCTCCAATTGCAACAAATTTAACAACAGACCAGAAAATATTTTCACCCAATCTAGGAGCATCTGAACCACCTACATAAAATCCGTAGAAAATTCCAATGATAACTCCAATAGCCACAAACTGTGAAAATCTTGCAGCTGATTCATCAGTAAAAAAAAGACCTACAAATCCACCAACGCCACGAGCACCATTATCTTTTGCCATTAATAACCAATAAAGAATCATGAATCCAGCAAAGATAACTACTAGAACAAAAAATGCATTCAACATATGTGTGTGTTTTTAATTGTTAATAATAAAATAAAAAATAGAATAAAAAAATTGATAGCACTTATAGACTATCATAAATTTTTGATTTTGTACAGTTTTTCAGATATGAAAGTTTTGTTACAATTTTTTAAAACTGTAAATTAATCAAGTGTTGGCCAAATACCTGCAGCAACTTGCTCAATGCTAAGGCTTTCAGTACCCATACGAAGATTATAAATCCAATAGTTTGCCATAACACGTTCAATATAAATACGAGTTTGACGTGCAGGAATGGCTTCAATAAAGAGGAGTGGATCGTTATTATCTCTAACTTTTTTCTTCCATTTTATAAGGTTTCCAGGGCCAGCATTATAAGCTGTTAAAAGATAAAATAAATTTCCATTAACGAAAGGTTTTTTCATCAGATATTCTACATATTTCTGCCCAATTAGAATATTGAGCTTAGGCTCAAAGAGAGCTTCTCCTTTTCCTCGTAAGTTTCTGTTTTTTGTGATATGGAAAGCAGTGTTTGGCATTAGTTGCATTAATCCACTTGCTCCAGCAGAGCTTTTGGCTGTTTCCTGAAAACGAGATTCTTGACGAATGAGTGCAAGCACTAATGCTTTGTCGGAGGAAAGTTTTTGGCTCCATGTTGGGATAGGGTATGAAATATAGTCATAAGAATAACTATTATCTTTTTCTTGTAAATTTCCTGCAATTCTAATGGCAAGGGAATGAATTCCATATTGTCCACAAACAAACATTGCCATCTCTTTTTCTTTATCTGTGAGATTTTTATAAGCCATTGTAAGTTCTTTTTCAGCTAAGTCATTTTTACCTAGCATAGAAAGGAGAATGACTCTTTTGAGAGGCATAGAGTTTAAGATGACTGATTCGTGATCTTCAGAATAGAAGTTGTTAAGGTGAGGGCTGAAATCCCAAGTATAATCTATTTTTTCCTTGAGTTGATATAAAGCTAGTATTCCATAAAATGTTCTTTTGTATTTTTTTGCAGTTTCTAAGGATTCTATAGCATCTCTTTTGTCTCCCATCTTACTATAAGCACGAAAAGCCCAATA
Organism: Alphaproteobacteria bacterium; assembly: GCA_047975765.1. Taxonomy (GTDB): domain Bacteria; phylum Pseudomonadota; class Alphaproteobacteria; order RF32; family CAG-239; genus JAQWBS01. Next base: position 1,866 of record JBKEEF010000011.1, on the reverse strand, counting down.
GCCACCTGCTGAGAGAAGCCATTCATCATCAATATCCATCTTGCTTAAAGCATCAAACATTTCTGCAGCTTTTTCATAATCATTTAGTCGCCATGCAGCTAAGCCCCCGAACCAGTAGGCTGTTGCATCATCATGCCTGTCAATTCCTCTTTCAGCCCACTTAAGAGCGAGAATATCATGGTTATCAATGAAATACACTGTGGCGATTGTACCACACATTGCAGCATAATTTGCTTTTGGCATCAAAGAGATAAATCTTTTATCTTCTAAAATGCCTCTGGCAAGCTTTGTTTTGCCTGTGTTGATGAAACGCAAATAGTTTCTGACATTGTTCTTTACATATTTTCTGTCAATTGAATTGAGATTGCTATAGCTATCAATATACCAGCTATATCCAGAAGGAACATGTTTGATGACTGCTTTAGCGGGAACAGTTGGTACTTCTTTTTTTCCAGCTTTTCTCTTAGCTAGTTTATAAATTTTGTGTCTTTGAGGATATTTGTTATATTTTTTTAGCCAATCATTTAACTCAGTGAAAGTGCTTCTATAACTTTGAGATAGGTACCTTTCTGCTTGAATATGTCCCATGAAAATATCGTTATGAATTTGTTTTATTTGGGCATTTTGTTCTTTGATGTTTTCTTTTTCAATAGCATCAAAGGTTTTTTTATAGGCATTAAATTCTTTCTCAGTTAAGTTAATGTCTTTTAGAATTCTCTGATAAATTTTTCTATCAATAACTTCAACTTGAAAATCTTTTGCTTCAACTAATTTTGCTTCCCCAAAAAGGAGGAAGCAAAAGATGTAGTAAAACACTGCTTTAAATATGATTTTCATTAATTATCTATTGTTTCCTTAGCCATTTAATTTTGCTTGCACAATCTCTTGAAGTCATCCCTTTAACACGACATCTGTTGACAATGATGTTAGGTGCTTTGTCCATAGAATAGCATCCTTCTCCAAGCAGTGTGTAGTCATAAAATGTTTCAGTATTTGGAGCAACACCTTCATAGTTTAAACCTGTTTCCATACTTGGCCACTTTAGTCTGAAACTTAAGTTATTAATTCTTTGATCAAGTGTTGAAAGAACAATAAATTTAACATCACACATCACTCTTCCAGACATACTTGTATGAATGTTGAAGTTTGAGTAGTATATGAAAATAAAACGATCTTGAGTTTGAGAAGTTTTCTCGCCAGCAATTGGAACCATGCTAACGTGTCCTCTTTGAACACCATCAAGAGTTGGTCTTTGGGTTTGAGGAGTATATTTTTTAGCTTCTTTTTCAGCTTGAGTTTTTGCCCAGTCTGGAGCAACTTCCTCTTTCTTTTCAGTTGGTTTAGCAACACTTCTTGGGTTTCTCAACCAAGGATTTTCATTTGCTTTTGAGGTGCTTTGTTTTTGAGCTGTTTCAGAAGTTTCAACTGAATCTCCTAAAACTTGAGCCTGAACCTCTCCAACTAAAACTGAAGAAAGAAGTATAGCAAAATATAAATATGTTTTCCTAAAACAGACCATATCAGCAACCTAGTTTATTTTGCAGCGTTAATTTGAGAAATATTCTTTGATGCTTTGTTGAATTCTGCAATAGCACCATTGTATTGCGTATCAATATCTTTTTTGATAATTTCTCTTTTAGTTAGTGCTTTTTTTGCTTCTTCAGCAGGAGTTTCCGCAGAAAATTCTCTGTAATACTCTAAACTTGTTGGGGCAACATATTTAAACATTTTGCCACAAGTTTTTGTTGTTTTACCACCAGATGAATAAACAAGTTGGATTGTGCTAGATTTTGGATTTACAGTCTTTTCTTCCATAATGACAAAGCAAAGTTCTGATTTTATTATTTTACGGATAGTTGCTTGACG
>JBKEEF010000010.1:0-55732 GCA_047975765.1 Alphaproteobacteria bacterium | reverse complement strand
TATTGTCACTATAATCTGCGCCACCTGAAAAATATTCGTCTTGTGTCATCGTGAGTGTGGCAGCATTTACTGTTCCAATCATTGCGATGGAAAAAACGGAAGAAAGTAAAAGACTTCTAAATTTCATAATATATCCTCATATGTAATCAACATTTATAATTACATATAATCTACATTATATATACTTAAAGGGTAAACCCTTACAATAGTCAAGGATTAACAAACCGTTAAAGCCTTATGTTTATTGGAAAAGATTCAATGCTTGGTTAATATCTTCAAAAACATAATCACAAAAATGAGGAGCTTCTTTTTTTTCAGCAGAAATAAAAACTGTTGTCATCCCCAAGCTTTTTGCTTTTTCTAAATTACGTAAATTATCTTCAAAAAAAGCACTTTCATGAGGTGTAATTTTATATTCTTCAAAAAATTTATCAAAAGACTCAGTCTCTGGCTTGAAGTGGTATTGACTATCTTCTGCAGTGAATTTATGTTGAAACAAATCCTCAATTTTAAGTTTTTTCAAAACTTCATCTGTATGCTTACGACTACTGTTTGTATATATAACTTTTTTGTGTGGAAGTTTCAGAAGCACTTCTCTCAAAGGGTGATTATATGAAATTGCAGAGATATCAACATCGCAAATATAATCAAAAAAAGTTTCAATATCTAGTCCCATCTCTCTTGCCCCTCTTAAAATTGAGGCATTTTTTTTGAAGACATCAAAAGCATTCTCAATTTCTTCTGGAGAAAGTTTCATCTCACGATGAAGATATTGAACAGCTTTTTCTTTGAACAATCTTTCAATGTTTGTACTGCTTGGATAGAGTGTATAGTCCAAATCGAAAACAAGATTTTTAATTTTTTTAATCAAGAACTACCTCTCATTTCTAATGGCACGAATATTTCTGATATATGCAATATCACTTTCCAACTTTTCCAAAGAAACAGGAAGTTTTCTTCTCCAATTTGGATGTCTATCTCTATCTGTTCCAGGTAGATTTTGCAATTTTTCAACATGTAAAATATCTTCAAGTTGTGCTAAGAAAATTTTAGAATTTGCTCGAGCAACAAAACGATGAACAGCTTCTTCAATCCCTTCAGGATATCCTTCTCCATAAAGATAATTGCCATGACGAAGATTATCTTCTGGCCAAACATTTTGACCGTCTAATGCACAAAGGAGTTTCCATCTGTCAGTTTCTCTTTTTTGATAAGCTCCTGTTCTTTCTTCAATCGTCGGAATGAGTCCCAAACTATATGACAGTTCAATATCATATCCAAACCACCACATTCTGAGAGGTGCCATATCATGCGTTTCCACAGAAACACAAGATTGAACCGGATATTCTTGAGGTGTAACAAAATCGCCCCAACCAGAATCTCTTCTTTCAGCCCATAAAACACTCAATGATTTGATATTTGTTTCAGCAAGTTTTTCTAAAAATCCATTTGGTACATTACCAATACTTTCACCTACCACCAAACATTGGTTCAGCTGACTTTCTAAAACCACAATAGAGAGCATATCTTCAAAATTATACATCACATAGGTTCCAATCTCGCTTTGCTCTGGAATGATATATAAACGCATCAAGGACATTACATGGTCAATTCTAAGCGCGCCAGCCATTGACATATTTGCTCTTAAAATTTTGATAAATGGTTCATAAGCAGCTTCTTTCAATTTGAATGGATTGAAAGCACCCAACCCCCATTTTTGACCTGTTGGAAAAAAAGCATCTGGAGGAGCACCCGCTCCTGATTGAGAGATAAACAAGTCTGGTTCTGACCAAAGCTCTGCACTATCTTGCCCAACACCAACTGCTAAGTCACGATAAAAACCAACTTTCAAATTATTTTTCAAAACACGTTGATATGCTAACTTAAATTGTCTATCTGCTTCAAACTGTAAAAACTTGAAGAAACCAATACGATTAGCATTTTGCTCAACATAATCCTTAATCTCTGGGTTATATGGAGATTTATATTTTTCTTCCCAAGCTTTCCAACCACCCCATTTTGTTTTGCAATTTTCTTCATAGAGTGTTTGAAAAATTGCCAATTTTTCAAGTTCAACACCTTTTTCTTTGCAGAAATTAGCATATTCATTTTGACGACTTTTATCTGTTGACGAAACAAAACGGTGATAAAGCTTTTCCAAAATATCCATTTTAAGTGTATAGACTTCAGAATATAAAATTGTCTCACTTTGACGTAAATTTTGAAGTTTTTCTTTTGTTCCTTTCAAATCATCTTTTAAAATTTCAGGAACATTTTCAACATCAATATAAATTGGATTAATGAACAATCTACTGATAGAAGCATAAGGGCTCGCTTCTTCTGGAAAATCATGTGCCAAAGCATTAATTGGATTAAGTCCAATAATATCTGCACCACATCTTGCACAAACATCCACAAAATTTGCTAAGTCAGTAAAATCTCCAACTCCCCAATTACGCTCACTTTTAACAGAATATAATTGCAAAGCATAACCCCAAATTTTAGAATTTTCCATTGCTTTTGGTTCAAAACATTTTTGAGGTGCAACTGCCAAAGTCGTTTTATGACTTTTTGTTCCAACTTTGATATCAGCAAGATAATAGCCTAAAGCAAGTTCAGATTTAATTCTAATCAAGTGCTTTACTTTAAACTGCTCATTTATTTTATTGGTTTCCAAAGTTTGTTCAACATCAAATGCAACATCGACTTTTTTACCACTTTCTTTTTCTTTCAAAATTAAAGTGAGTTTCTTTTCAATTTCTTCTTTGGTAAGAAAAACTGAAAAAGAAAGATTTTCTGGCTTAATAATGTAAAAAGGGAGAGCTAAATTTTCCCAAGTAAATGTTGAAATTCTTTCCAAAGATTTTTTTGCATCTTCATTATTTTCAGCAGGAAAGCCAAGTTGAGTGGCAAGAAATCTGATGACATCATCTGGAACAAAATATTCTTTTGCATTCAAACCACCATCAGAAAACTTCTTCATAATTCCAATTTTTTCTGCCAACTCATTCAAAACTTCAGCCATTTAAAGCTCCCCAATTATTAAATTTTAACTTCAAACATCATGATGCTCCAAGAAGGAACATCAAACTCTTGATTACTTATAAATTCTTGACCTTCAGGAATTTTTTGAGAACTCTCTAAAAGCAAGTTCCATTTCACACCTTCACCCAAATTTGGAAGTTTCCATTTCCATTCCATAAAATTTGCATTGAGGATAATGAAAACACTTTTGACACCATCAAAAAGCAAATAGGAAATAGATTTTTTATTGAAATTATTCCAGTCATCTTTTGTAAATTCGTTCCCATCATGATTATACCAAGTGATATCTTTGATACCTTTGCGAACAACTTTACCATTGAAAAAATCTCGACGAGAAAATGCTCTCGTTTTCTTTCTTAGAGCAATCATTTTTTTAATATAACGAACAAACTCTATATCTTTTTCATCAATCGCTTCCCAAGCAATCCAAGTGAGAATATTATCTTGACAATAAGGGTTGTTATTTCCGAACTGCGTCCTAAAAAGCTCATCACCTGCAACAATCATAGGTGTCCCGAAAGAAATGAGCAAAGTTGAAAGCATAGCTTTTGCACGCATCATACGATTATTGATGACCGTTTTATTATCTGTTTCACCTTCAACACCAGAATTCCAACTGATATTATTATCACTTCCATCACGGTTTTCTTCACCATTACTGATGTTATGTTTATGGTTATAACTCACCAAATCTCTTAAACAAAAACCATCATGTGCTGTGACAAAATTGACACTACTCCAAATGTTTCGATTATAGTGATTGAAAACATCACTAGAACCAGCCACACGAGAACCCATATTAGAAATTTGAGAAGTATCTCCTTTCCAAAAGCTCCTTAAAATATCACGATATTTATCATTCCACTCTGCCCAAGGACTCATAAATGCACCAACTTGATACCCCCCTAAATCCACATCCCAAGGCTCTGCAATGAGCTTGACTTGAGAGAGAACTGGGTCTTGTTGAATCGCCATTAAAAAACCGCTTTTTTGAGTGAAAGATAAATCAACACGAGAAAGAGAAGTTGCTAAATCGAAACGGAAACCGTCCACATGCATTTCTTCGACCCAATAACGAAGAGAGTCCATCACCAAACGCAAAACATCTGGATTTTGAACATTGAAAGAAGCACCACATCCTGTTGAGTCAAAATAGTATCTTTTATCTTTTGGGCTTAGTGTATAATAAGAAGCATTGTCAATTCCTCTAAAACTGATTGTAGGTCCAAGTTGATTCCCTTCTCCTGTGTGGTTATAAACCACATCAAGAATAACTTCTAAACCACTTTTATGCATTGCTTTGACAAGTTGCTTAAACTCATCAATTTCACCAGAAACTAAATAATTTTGTTCAGGGGCAAAAAAAGAAAAACTTTCATATCCCCAATAATTATCAGTGAAAAAACCTTTCTTGTGACGATTTCCAAAAAAAGCATGAATTGGCAAAAGTTCAACAGCAGTAACACCAAGCCATTTGATATATTTTATCACAGCTGGGGCTGTCATTCCTAAGAACTTACCTCTCTTAACATCTGGAACTTTTGGATGAAGTTTAGTATATCCTCTCACATGTGTTTCGTAGACAATTGTATCCTCAAAAGGAATATTAGGATGCTTATCATTTCCCCAATCAAAAGAATTATCAATAACCACAGACTTTGGCACATAAGGTGCACTATCAAGTTCACTAAAAGACAAATCTTTATCAGGACTATCCAAATCATAACCAAAAATAGCCTTATGCCAAATAAGTTTCCCAACTAATTTTTTGCCATATGGATCTATCAAAAGTTTATTATGATTGAATCTATGTCCATTACTTGGTTCATAAGGTCCATAGACACGATATCCATAAACCTGACCAACATTCACACCAGAAAGATAAGTATGCCAAACATTTCCTGTTTTATTTTTGAGTTCATATCGCTCTGTTTCAACAGCTCCGCTTTCATTGAAAAGACAAAGTTCAATCTTCTGTGCATTGGCGGAAAAGATGGAAAAGTTCACACCACTCCCGTCAAAGGTTGACCCTAAGGGATACGGTTTACCAACTTTAACGCTTACAATTTCTGCCACGCAAAATTCTCCATAAATTCAATTATCTTTTTGGCTTCAAAATGATTGTAGAAAGAGGTGGCAATTTGAGCTTGATTGAGAAAGGTTTGAAGTTCCAACCATAATCAGCTGCCCAAATGTCGCCTTCATTTTTAACACCACTTCCCCAATACTTTATATCATCACTATTAAAAAATTCTTGATAAGTACATTTTTCATTCACACCAATACGATAATCTTCTCTAACTACAGGTGTAAGATTACAGATGACAATCGTATAATCGCTTGGATCATTGCCTTTTCTGATATAAGAAACCACACTATCATCAGCATTAGAATGGTCAATCCACTCGAAACCTTGATAGTCAAAATCTTTTTGATAAAGCGAAGGATTTGCTCGATACATAAAGTTCAAATCACGAACATAATCTTGCATTGCTTTATACATTGGATAGTTCAACAAGTGCCAACGAAGGCTCTCATTTGCATTCCATTCCCAGTCTTGTGCAAATTCACAACCCATAAACATCAATTTTTTTCCTGGGTGTGTAAACATAAAGCCATAATATGCACGCAAGTTTGCAAATTTTTGCCACTCATCACCTGGCATTTTAGAAAGCATAGAACCTTTTCCGTGAACAACCTCATCATGAGAAATTGGTAATACAAAATTTTCGTTAAAAGCATAAATCAAACCGAAAGTAAGAAGCCCATGATGATATTTCCTATGAACAGGATTTTCAGAAATATAGCGAAGTGTATCATTCATCCACCCCATATTCCATTTCAAACCAAAACCAAGCCCTCCCATTGTTGTTGGACGAGAAACCATCGGCCAAGCCGTAGATTCTTCAGCAATCGTGATTGCCCCTTCTGTCTGAGAATATGCTAATTCATTTGCACGTCTAAGGAAGGATATTGCTTCCAAATTTTCATTTCCACCATAAATATTCGGAATCCACTCACCATTCTTTCTTGAATAATCCAAATAAAGCATAGATGCCACAGCATCTACACGGAGACCGTCAATATGATATTCTTTCAACCAAAACAAGGCACTAGCATAAAGGAAATTATAGACTTCTGTACGACCGAAGTTATAAATTTTTGTTCCCCAATCATTATGTTCACCTTTTCTTGGGTCAGCATGTTCATAAAGCGCTGTCCCGTCAAATTCTGCCAAACCATGAGCATCTTTTGGAAAGTGTGCTGGAACCCAGTCAATAATCACACCAATGCCTGATTGGTGAAATTTATCAACCAAATATTTAAAATCTTCTGGTGTTCCAAATCTTGAAGTTGGTGCAAACATACCAATAACTTGATATCCCCAAGAACCATCGAATGGGTGCTCTGTCGGAGGCAAAAGCTCTACGTGAGTATAGCCCATATTCGTCACATATGGAACCAATCTGTCTGCAAATTCACGGTAAGTTAAATATTCTTCACCAAACATTCCCTTACGTCTCCAAGAACCTAAGTGAACTTCGTAAATAGACATTGCTTGATCAAATGAATTATGTTCCTTTCTGAAACTCATCCAATTTTTATCTTCCCAATCATATTGGTCAATATCAAAAACAACAGAGGCAGTGTTTGGTCTCTTTTCTGCATAAAAGGCAAGAGGATCAGATTTCAAAAGGATGTAGTCTTGCTGTGTTTTAATTTCAAATTTATAAAGTTCACCTTGTCCAATTTGCGGAATAAAAATATCCCAAATACCACAAGAAATATGCTTACGCATTGCATGAACACGTCCATCCCAATTATTGAAATTTCCAACCACTGAAACACGTTTTGCATTTGGTGCCCAAACCGCAAAGCTAACTCCTTTGACACCATCAAGTTCAACTTGATGAGCACCAAGTTTTTTATACATCTCTAAGTGATTCCCTTCACTCAAAAGATAGACATCAATATCCCCAATAGTGGATGGAAAGCGGTATGGATCTTCTTTTGTATAAAACTCACCATTATCATTTTCAATTTTAAATTTATAATGAAAATCTTCAATTGCACCTAGATTGATTTGATAAAAACCTCTTTCATCAAGTTTGGTCATAAAACCAAAAGACTTATTTTGAGCATTCAAAAGCTCAACAGAGTTTGTGTTAGGCTGATATGTTCTGATAAAAACTTCTTTTGTTCCCTTATCTTTATGAATTCCCATAACCGCAAAAATATTCACATAGTCGCCATTGATAATTGCTTCGACTTCTTTTTTTGACAATAGATTGGACAAGGTGTTTTCCATAAGCATAAGCTCCCAAAATAAATAATTTTAACTATATTATGGTTATAAATTCTTATATTGTTAATTGCAAGTAATAAAATTCATTCATTAGCTATTGACGTATAAAAATTATGTATTATTATTTTATGCGTAAAAGATGATATATCTTAAAATTTGTTTTTATTTATTATTGGAGTTATAAAATGTCAAAATGTTCTGAAAATTCAATTCAAGAAGCTGCATACTACTTGTGGCAAAATAATGGCTGCCCTGCTGGTCAAGATGAGTATTTCTGGTCTAAAGCTGTTGAACAACTTTCTAATTGCAACTGTTCTAAAAAAGCTTCTACATCATCTTCAAGCAGCAAATCTTCAACAACTTCAACTACTAAAAAAGCTTCTGCTTCAACAAGCAAAACAACAGCAAAAAAAACAACTTCTTCTAAGAAATAAGTTGCTTTGATTCTGTGAAAAAGCTTTACTTTTTCGATTGTATCCTGTAAACCTTTTACAGGATACTTTTTTATGTAAAATAACAAAATTGACTGAGAAACAAAGAAAATGAAAAGAGTTTATACGGATCAAGAATTTATCGAAAAAAACAAAGAAAAATATAGCAAAAAATATTTCAAAAAAGAAAAAGCAGCAGTCAAAACGATTGAGAATGGATATATTCTCCCTCCACAAAAACATCATGATAATATGAACAGTTTCTACAAAGGTGGTGTTGTCGATTCCAAAGGCAAATTTGTTCCACTTTCTAGCCATCTTAGAGAGTCTCCTGAAGGCGCTTTACAAGATGGATATGCTTTTGAGAAAAATCATGTAAAATATGAAAATAAAAAAGTTATTTTTGGTGGTTTTTTTATCTCTTTCTTTGGACATTTTCTAGTAGAAACATCAAGCCGCCTTTGGTATTGGTTAGAACATAAAGAAGAAAACCTAGAAATCATTTTCATTGAAGGCAAAAGCAAAAAAACCGCGCCCCAAGTTTGGGAATTTTTAGACCTTTTAGGTGTTCCTAGAAATAAGGTCAGAATTTTAAAAGAAATCACTCAATTTAAAGAGATTATTGTGCCTACTCAATCAACTGTTATCAGCACATCATATAACGACAAATTCACTGAAATTTTTCAAAATATAGCTCAAAAAATTGAACCTAAAAATTTTGAAAAAGTTTATCTTTCAAGAACAAAATTCAAAAAAGGCACACCTTGTTTTGGTGAAGAAATCATTGAAAAAACTTTTAAAGATAATGGATATAAAATCATCTACCCAGAAAGACTTTCTCTCAAAGAACAAATTTCATATCTAAATAATGCAAAAGAGATTGCTGGTCTTGCAGGCACAGCCTTACATCTTGTTCTTTTTGCAAAACCAAAAACAAAAGTGATTGCACTTGATAGAAGCGACTATGTGATTGAAGAGCAAATCCTTATCAATCAAGCCAAAGAAATTGATGACTACTATGTTGCAGCCAATGCTAATCCTGTACCAACAGATCATAGTGAAGGACCTTTACTCATAACATTAACTGATCACCTTGCAAGCTTTTTCAATGACCATAACTTCAAATACAATACACAAGATATCGGTTTTATCAAAAAGAAATATTTAAAGTATTTTATTAAGACTTATTATAAAACCTATGTTAAAACATCAAAAAACAATACATTAAGAAAAATAGACAATATTGTAGCAAAAAGAATTAAACTCTATTTTCAAGAACTGAGAAAACCATTTTGGAAATTATAACCTTTAAAAAAGCTCCTAAACGGAGCTTTTTTGGACCATTTTTTTAACACTAATTAAATATCCTGAAACTTCTTCATCTCCCTCATTTCTAAGCACCTTTTCTATAAATTTATCAATTTCAAAACCCGTTTCTTTAAGTACACTTTTTATGTATTTTTGATCGTGCAAAAAACGACCAGAGGTATGAAGCAAAAAACTATCTTCATTGATTCGGTTTTTTGATATAGTAAAGATAAGTTTTCCTTCTTTTTTTAAACTATTTCTAAGCCCATAAAAAAGCTCCTCTAGCTCCCCAAAATATGTAAAGACGTCACTGGAAACAATTAAATCATAGGCGTTGTTTTTAGTCTTCAAAAAAGCAACTAATTCTTGGCAAAAAAGCCTGTTATATATTTTCTTTCGTTTGGCAACATCAAGCATCTTTTGGGAAATATCAACCCCATGAAGCCCAAATATTTTTGCATATTTTTTTAGAAAAAGACCGCACAATCCAGTTCCACAACCTGCATCTAGGATGGTCATTTTTTTTGAAGGTGACTCTCCATAAAAACGCTCCAGCTCTTCAGCAATATATTCAGGAGCTTTGTAATTTAAACTGGAAAGAACTGTTTCAAAATCTTCTGCAAAAACATCAAATATATTTTTTAAATATTCATCATTTGCCCGATGCATTTTTTCTTCTTTCAGAATTGCATTTGCCATATATTTAACAACTTCACTTTGAGGAAAAGTATCCAACCATTCTTGAGCAAATCTTTGAACAGATACCATATCTTTTTCAGAGATCTCATAGAGTAAATATCCAAAATTAATGTGATGAGAATTGTTCAACTCCTCATTTTTCAAAACAGCTTGATATCCAAAACCCAAAGCTTCATTGTACTTTTCAAGTTTTTGATAGATTTGACTCAAATAATTATAGTTCCATGCATCATCAGGATTTATCTCCACTGCTTTTTCAAGAGCAAGAATTGCCTCAGCATCTTTTTCAAGTTCACGATAAGCATTTCCTAAAACAGAATATGGGACAGCTTTCTGTGGAGCAATTTCTTGAGCTTCCATAGCATATTTAACTGCTTCATGATATTTTTTAAGCTCCATATAAGTATTAGCTAAATTGATACTACTTATATAGTTGTTTTTTTGATATGAAGATAAATATAAATATAAATCTAATGCTTTTTCATATTGTCTTTGACCATAAAAAATATTTCCGAGAATAATTAATGCAGAATTATTTTTAGAATCCTTCTTAAGAACTTTTTGAGCATATTTTTCTGCCATATCATATTCTTTAAGCTCATAATATATAATTGATAAATTCACATGAGCAACCAAAGAATCTGGATTTACTTTTATTGCTTTTTGATAAAAAGAAACGGCCTTTTTCTTATCATTACAATAATCATAAGAATTTGCAGCCAAAACAAGTGCTTTTTCGTTGTTTTTACTTATTTTTATAATTTCAAGAAGACACTTAAGCGCATTTTCATAATCTGCGTTTTTATAATAGTCTTCAGCAATTTTCATCATATCTTCAGTCATAGATAAGAAAATATCATTTTAAAGTAAAAAAATTATTGACGTTATGCATTTTATAATATATTTATCATATCAACTTGTGAGGGGGCGTGGCGGAATGGTAGACGCGGTAGACTCAAAATCTATTGTCCACAAGACTTGGGAGTTCGAGTCTCCCCGCCCCTACCAATAAAAAAAGAGCATCTTTCTAGATGCTCTTTTTTTATTGGTAACGAGGTAATGGAGATGAGAAATCTTTGAATTCGACATCAGCGAACGCGTGCTTGAATAAGCACTGGATAATTTAGACTAGTTGATAGTCTTTTTTAATCCTTTTAGGCAGACTTTAAATCACAAAAACAGTGCATATATCATTACTGTCCAAATATAATTTTTTAGGAGAGATAAAGATGAAAAAATTTACTTTTTTTCTAGCTATCGGACTAATGTTTTCTGCTCAAGCAAAAGCTGATGGTTTATATGAAACCGTGACTGAAGTTTGTAGCAATGAAATTTCTGAATTTTGTGTAAACGATGAAAACTTCCAACTCATTGAGTGTTTACAAAACACAAATAGCACATTGAGTGCAGGCTGTGTCGTAGCTGTTTCTGCTTTTAATGGTGTATCTGAAGATACTTTTGCTGAATGGATTAGCCTTTCAGATCAACAAAGACAACAACTCCAACAAACAGGAGGAACTGTTTCGGGTGTCGTTTCTGAATATTTAAGTACAGGAAACACCCAATAATATTTTCCTTGTTCTCTATAAAAAGCACCGTAATTGCGGTGCTTTTTTATTTCTAAACTTTACCAAGTATATCTAAATCCTATATTTCCTGAAATAGCTTCAACTTTACTTCCTTTTTCATATAAAAATTCAGAATAGAAGGAAGAATGTTTGCTCATCTTCAAGAAACCACCACCACCAACTTCATAGCTTGTTCCACCCAAAGCTGAATCATATGTTGCACTTGCATAATTTATTTTTGTTTTACCTTCAAACTCTCTTAAAACCCCAAATTGGATATATGGTTGTGCGATCATATCATATTGTATGAGATATTCATATCCGAACATAATAGATGCTTTTCCACTGAAACTTTTTGTATCACCGTAACGTAACTCATCTCCAAGATTTGTTCTGAAAGTTTTGCCCTGAGCCACGTCATACCCAACCTCAACTTTTGGCTCGACAATAAAGTTTCCAGAACAATGCTTTGTACAAAATTTCATTTGCTTTCCCGCCTCAAGACTAAAAGCAGCCATCTCCCTTTTTACATTATACTGAACAACTTGACCATTAGAGGCATGGGATCTCATATCTAAATCTTCCCAAAAATATCGAAAGACACCATCAACAAACCAACCATCATTTCCAATCCAGGTTGCATATGCACCAACGCTTGGTGTGTTTCCTGATCCATTTCCATCTATTGATTTTGTCTTCACACTTTCAGTATGCAAATAACCTATCATGCCACCTAGATAGAATTTTCCTGACAAATTGTCTGTATCTATCCTGTGGTCATATCCACCTTCAACACCATATAAATTTATTTTGGAATCAATTTTATCATTTACAGTCAAATGCCTTCCATAACTTCTTACCCATGCACCATTAACATCTTGATCATTCGCAGTTCGCAGTTCACCCATACGTTTATGTAATGAGTTCATTCCTGCTTTTGCCAAATTCAGTGTCAAAGATGGAACATTTCCCATACCTTTTGCTATATCTGTTAGCTCCCCATTAGTACGAAGATACATAGAATTTGTGTCTGTTCCTGATGTGTTCCCTTGATATAGTTTATATTCATATCCACCTGTATCTAGTTTTCCTCCATAAAGAGAGAAAGAACCATTCGCAACTATTGCTCCATTTTGTGCATCTACGACCTTAATTCCATCAACATTTTTTTCGCCACTTCCACCTCTGTTCGTGATATTAAGAACTGTTTTCCCTGTTGCACTTCCACCATCAATCACAATTTTATCGGTTGGTGAGCTATCTCCACCTAGATACGTATTCATATAAACTGTTGAATTTGTTCCAACATAATTTTTAACAGTTAACGTGTTATATGCTGTAGATAAAGATTTTAAGTTAATCTGGCTATTTGCTGAATTTAGGTTGGTTAGATTAGAATCTTCTCTCATTATCCATATTGCTGAATTGCTCAAGTTTAGATTTGAAGTTGCTGTGGCATCTGTTTTAATACTTCCTTCAACATATGAACGATTAACATTCATTGTACCACTAGACACTCCTATAGCTTCCATAAGGTGACCAGAGTTTGTGACAACTCTGCTATCATTTTTTATGTTAATATTACTTCCCAAGCCTTGATAAACATTAAACCCTAAAGAATCATCTAAAACATTGACAAATGTGTTTTCAATCTCGAATGTCGCTCCATTCCCTATTGATGAAAAATCTCCTCCATCAACAACAATGTTCATGTTTTTAATTGTTGTCTTATTGTCTTTCAAGATTATCATATTTCTTGAAGAAATGCCTGTAATATTTAAAACTCCAGAATTATATAGACCAACAACATTATTGGCTGATGCATTTTGACTAATCTCTATGTTCATATTCTCAATATTCATTGAACCATAATTCACAAATCCATAAAATCCTGAACCTGAAGACATATTCTCCTTAATAATGATAGAGTTTTTACCACTAGCTAGCCCTTTTATTTGGCTATTATGACTAAAGATACCATAAAAATAATTACCCGCCACATTGTTGTTAACCAAAATATTAGTATTTTCAATATCAAGCCTCACACCTGCTCCCGTTTGAATAGCAGAATTATCTCTAGTCGTTGATGTGTTATTGCTATATACAATAACATTATTCCCATTGGAAGCTCCAATAACTTTCACTGGTCCGCTTTGAGATTTCAAACCAAATGTATAAGCTCCCTCATTCCCTCTTGCATAAATATTCATATTATAGAACTCTGTGCTTCCAGACCAAGATTCTGTAGCTCCAACCCAATCATATGACTTATTGTTATCAAAAATATACATATTTGATCCGTCACTTGCCCCTGTCACCTTTATACTACCAGTCATCCCCATACCTATAGTGTGTTTAACACCAGAATTCCCCGAAGCATTATTGGAGATATTAATATTCATCCCATCGATATTAACTTTTGAATTTGGGGCGTCATTCATTCCGACAGAAATAGCATATATGAATTGATTGGCATTATTATCTGAAATATTTATCCATTGATTGCCAAGAGTACTAGAAATATTTAATATTCCTTTGGTATTAAGCCCTGAAAAATATGTTGAAGTTGCATTATTATTTTTTATATCTATGCTCATATTGCGAATTGTAGAATTTGCAGACGTTGATGTTGAATCAATTCCTAAAACTTCTCTTGAGGAATTTAAATTTTCAATCAAAATATGCTTACCAGTTGTTCCACCGTCAATACTCATTGTCCCAGTATTAGATATTCCTCCCAATAAAGCAGAAGAACTTATTAACTTTGACACATAAATATCTGTATTCAGAAGATTTAATTTTCCTTGAACATTAACGCCCCAGCTACTATTCCCTGTTGCTGTTATGAGGGCATTGTCACCTATTCCAGAAATAGTTGCTATTCCCGAACCTTTAATCCAAATCCCATTCGCATTATTATCTACTGTTAAACTATCTGTTAAATTAATTTGCCATGGATTACCAGAATTACCACTCTCAACAACAACTCCACCATCTCCACTATTGTCACTATAATCGGCATTAGAAATTTGAGTATCCCCTGTAACTGTCAATTTGTTTGCCCATGACATAGTTGGGACACCAATAAAAGCTATAGATACTGTAGTAAAAAGTATTCTTTTATAAAAAAATGCCATAGTACACCTCTAAGGAATAAGTGTAGATTTAGGTTTATATCATTCTAATAATAAATAAATTATCTGCCTAGGAAGAGAATAACCAATATTATAAATATATAACTAAGTTTTCTCACTTCAATAATATTAACATATTTAATCAAAAAAAACACCGCCAAAGCGGTGTTTTTTACAACTTTTTTCTAGTGAGTAAAAGCTGAATATCTGAAATAGAGATATATACTTGAAATCACAATACTCACAAATATTACAGGAAGCCCCCATGCCATAAAATTAAAGAACTTAATATGATGTCCTTCTTTCATAGCAATTCCGGCAACGACAACATTCGCAGAAGAAGCAATCAATGTTCCATTACCGCCATAGCAGGCTCCCATCATTAAAGCCCACCAAATAGGCATCACGGCTTCTCTACCACCCATATCGGCCTCAATAGACTTCACAATCGGAATCATTGTTGCAACAAACGGAATATTATCAATGATACAAGAGAAAGTTGACCCAACCCAAAGGAACACAAAAATCAACTTTTGAACAACTCCACCCGTTACCTCAACAAAAGCATGACCAACTAAAGTTAAAACACCCGTTGTTTCTAAACCATACACAACAATAAACAAACCAGTGAAGAAAAATATGGTCGTCCAATCTACAAGATTGAAAACCTCTTCAACTTTATGATCTCTTTCTTGTTGCCTAAATTCCATACTATACAAGATGAGAATGATTGCCGCTCCAAACATTGCAATTGTTCCCGTTTCAAGCCCGACTAGATGAGCGAACATGAAAGAAATAATCGCACCAATCAATACAGATAGTGATTTGATTAAAAGTTTTCGATCAGTTATTGAATCTTTTTCATTCATTTGCATAATCAATGCTCGAGCTTCTGGTGTTGCAACCAATTTTCTACCCCATATAAAATCAAAGACAATAATAAGAATAACAACTAAACCATAGGAAAGAGGTGCCATATTTTCTAAGAAGTCCATAAAGTTTAGTCCTAAAGTTGACCCAACTAAAATATTTGGCGGATCCCCAATCAAAGTCGCAGCCCCTCCAATATTGCATGAAAAAATTGCTAACATCAAATATGGATAAGGTCTAACACCAAGTCTTCTTGTAATTTGAAAAATGATAGGAGTCATCAATAGAACTGTCGTCACACTGTCAATATATCCAGAGAGCAGAGCTGTAACAGCGGTCAAAACAGCTAAAAGACCTCTTGGATTTGCCTTCACTTTCTTTGCAGACCAAACAGCAATATATTGAAAAATCCCTGTTTTTTCCGTCACAGAAACAATAATCATCATTCCAATCAAAAGAGCAAGCGTATTAAAATCTATGGCACCAATAGCTTCATTCTGTGTAAGAACACCCATAACGACCATCAAACCACCACAAAATAGAGCAATAATGGCACGATTTAATCTCTCAGTAAAAATAACCAAATAGCAGATAACCATAATTATCACAGCTACCATTGTATGGTTTAGTCCAAATAAAATACTTCTTTCAACAGCTTCCGTAGCTCCATGCATCTTTGCATTCTCCTAAATTATAATCTTTATCATATATAATCTCGCGAAAGAGATGTTACAACTTTTATAGAAAATTCCCTAATTCTTTTTTAAAAGTATCCTTAAGTAATTTTCCACCATGTCCAAGTTCTGGCACAATGACAAGTTTAGACTTTGGCAAAGCCTTATGAATCTCATAGGCATTTTTAACAGGACAAACGAGGTCTAAACGATTGTGAACAATTAAAGTTTTGATATTTTTTAGCTTATCCATATCTCTCAAAATTTGATTTTCTTCCAAGGTCAAATCGTTGGCAACATAATTGATAAAAATTTTGTTATACGTCACCTGATCAGCACTAATTTCATCAATTTCCATCTTAGGGCTAAGAGAACCTAGAACACCCTCATATCCTCCAAAGATTGAAACTGCTTTCACTTGGTCAACAAGTTTTTTAGAATTGATAAGACTTGCATAATATTTGAGCATATTTTTTTTATGCGGAACTTCTGCTTTAATTTTTTCTAAAAATTCAGGATAAATCAGCCCAGAAGTTTCATAAGTCCATTTCATATCATCCGCATTTGCCAAAAAGATAGAGGCAACAGCAATTTTCTCAACTGATTTTGGATAAGTCTGAGCAAACAACAAAGCCATTGTTGACCCCCAAGAACCACCTGCAACCACAACCTTTCCTTTAACTTTCAAAAACTCTAAAAGCCTTTTGGCATCTTCAACGGTTTTTTGTGCTGTGTTGCTTTTAAATTCCCCACTTGGAAGAGAGCGACCTCCCCCTCTTTGATCAAAAGAGATAAATCTAATTTTTTTCAAATCATAATTCTTAGCATGACTTGAACGAGCAGATCCTCCTGGTCCTCCATGAAAAGAAATCACAGGTTTTCCATTTGGGTTTCCATATTCCACAAAATAAACTTTATGTCCGTCTTGTTCTGGTAAAAAACCTTCGTTGAAGGGTTTAATCTCAAAAAACTTCTTCCAAAAGTTACAAAACATCTTATTTCTCCTTAAAAATCTTGAAATAGTTTGCAATATTTTTCAATCTTTGACAATATGTATTTAATAAAAATTATTTAGGAGAATAGATAATGAAGTCTGCAATATGCATTCATAACGCAAAAGTCTTGACTGGATTTTCAATCATGGAAGACTGTGCCGTTTATATTGAAGACAATAAAATTGTCGATGTTTTTAGTGAAAAACGTTTTAGAACAAAAACATTTGGTGACAAAGTAAAAGTTATCAATGCTTATGGTTCATATGTTTCTCCTGGCTTTATAGACACTCACATTCATGGCATTGGCGGCTTTGGAACAGATGATATGGATAAAAAATCCATTCTACAAATGTCTGAAATTTTACCTCGCTATGGTGTGACTTCTTTTATCCCTACAATCTATTCCCGCATTGAACCGGAGCTCATCAAATCTATCAAAGCTGTTGTATCTGCAAAAGGCAAAGAAAAAGGCGCAAATATTTTAGGAATGCACCTTGAAGGGCCTTTCATTTCACATGAAAGATTAGGTGCTCAAACTCCAGAATCTGTTGTCCCTGTGAATATCGATTTAATGGATAGGCTCATTGCCGCTTCCAAAGGTCACATCATCAATATGACTGTTGCTCCTGAGCTAAAAGATATGCGACGACTTGCGCTTCATTGCATCGCCAAAAAAATTATTTTACAAGCAGGACATACAAACGCAACTTATGAACAAATGGTGGAAGGAATGCAGGCAAGAATTATGCATTCCACACACCTCTTCAACGCCATGAGTCGAATTCATCACCGTAACCCTGGTGCTGTTGGTGCAATTCTTATTCATCCTGAAATGTCATGTGAAATTATTGCTGACGGAATACACATTGATAAAACGCTAATCAAGTTTATCTTTAAATCAAAACCATTGGATAGAATTGTCCTTGTTACAGACTCATTAAAACCAACAGGGCAAACTGAAGGAAAGCTTTTTGCAAATGGTGAAGAAGTTTATCTTGATAGATGTTTTCACAGAACATCAGACAATGTAATTGCTGGTTCTGCCCTTACCATGATTCAAGGTGTAAAAAATTTAGTCGATTTTGGCATTTCAATTGAGAAAGCGATCAAAACAGCAACGCTCAATCCTGCAAATATCTTAAATATTAAAAATAAAGGGATGATTGCACCTGAATATGACGCAGATTTAGTAATTTTTAACCAAAACTTTGAGATACTACACACAATAATTAATGGAAAAATCTATGGAGAAGATAAATGAGAGTAATTATTCAGAAAGATTATGACAAATGTTCAAAATGGGTCGCAAATTATATTGCTTATAAAATCAAGACTTTTCGCCCCACAGAAAACAAACCATTTGTTCTTGGTCTTCCGACAGGTTCAACTCCCCTTGGTGTTTATAAAGAACTTATTGATATGTTCAGAAAAGGACACCTTTCTTTTCAAAATGTTGTCACTTTTAATATGGATGAATATATTGGACTAGAACCAACTCACCCTCAAAGTTATGCATACTTTATGCATGAAAACTTTTTCAAACACATTGATATCAAAAAAGAAAATATCAATATGCTGAACGGAATGACCAAAGACTATGTCAAAGAATGTTCTAGATACGAAGAAAGAATGAAAAAATATGGTAAAATCAATTTATTCTTTGGTGGTGTTGGAACAGATGGACATATCGCTTTTAATGAACCAGGTTCTTCCTTAAGTTCTCGCACCAGAGTAAAAACGCTTACTCAAAACACACGTGAAGTCAATTCACGTTTCTTCAACAATGATATCAATCAAGTTCCTAAAACTGTTCTAACCGTTGGTGTTGGTTCAATTACTGATGCAGAAGAAGTTTTGATTATGGCAAATGGTGCAAACAAAGCCCAAGCAATTCACCACGCAATTGAAGGAAGCATAAACCATATGTGGACTGTAAGCGTTCTTCAAATGCACCCACATGGTATTATTGTTTGCGACGACGGGGCAACAGGTGACCTGAGCGAAAAAACAATCAATTATTTCAAAGAAATCGAAAACGTTAAGTTTGAAAATTTATAATCTTAATTCTAAACAAAAAGCCTCTCAAATGAGAGGCTTTTTGTTTAGAAATTATATCTGATTGTAAGATAGAATTGATCATCTGAATAGTTTGAACGAGTATCTCGACCATACCCCAAATTAAAGGCAATTGGTGTATTGAGATTGTTTATTTTGAGATTTAAGCTACTACGCAAACTATTTCGGCTTTCATCAACGCCTTTAAGCACCCAAGGAGATTCTGGATTGCTCACAAAGTGTGCACCAATCTTAGAATTCACATCTCCTAAACTTCTTGAATATGCAACTTCAACTGCTGGTGTAAAGAGATATGGTCCAGAAATAATATTCCTAGAAACTCTCAATCCAATCGGAAGTTCAATGCTGTTAAAATAGTTGCTATCAAAATGTCTAGCACCAACACCCTTTTCACTATATGCTTGGCTGTAAATATAAGCATATTCTAATCCAACGAATGGTTCAATTATTCCACAATTATTGCCTAAATCATATCCAAATTCGAAGTTTGTGAAAGCTGCTCTTGTATCATATTCACCACGAACATCCATTGTTGAACCAAGAATTTTTGTCTTACTTTTAATCAGACCACCACCAAGACTTCCTGTCACATAAGCTCTATATGGTTTATATTTCCAATAAAGAGAAGTCATATATTCATTCGTATCTGAATTATTTTGAAGCTCTCCACCTTTCCCTTTAATATCACCATAAGCATAACTTAATGCCACCCCAATATTCAAAACATTAGGAATTAGGTCATGGTCATAACCAATTGCCATACTAATTGGGTCATATTCATATCCTAAAGAACTTCCCTTAGTGTCTTTCTTAACAAAATTTTGTCCTATATTAAACCAAAGATGTTCATCAGAATAACCATTTGCCATACCACAACTTGGACAGTTTTTGTTTTGAAGACGAGAAGATATTTGACGGCTAAATTGTCTGACTCCTGCCTTATGAACCGTTGCATAAGATATTTTATCTTGCCCTTCAATAACTTTGAATTGCTTCTTAATAGATTCTGAAACTTCACCCGTATAATAAATATTATCAAAAATCTCTCTTTCAGCCAGACTCAAATCCGTACGTTTACGGTATATATCTGCGATTGAAGAAAGCCCTTGATATCCGACTAAATCTCTCTTAATAACCAAACCAACACTATCTTTTTTAGATGTATCAACTTTAGCTAAATCTGTTTCCCAACCCTCAAAACCATAATAATTATTACTAAAACTATAAGTTCCTACATTGAGAGATGAAACAGCATAAGGCACAAGAGCAACCCCACCTCCAAGTGGAATTGTAGTATTATTCAAATTGAGTTCAGCTAATTTTGTTTTAGAACCATTCATCATTGGACGGAAAGTTGTTCCATTGCTAAATTTCAATGTTGCATTATAGACAAACTCTGATCTTGCGCCATTCCATTCTGTATCACCCTCTTCAAACATCGCGTAGAGGTTTCCCTCTTTGACATTCATTTCCCCACTATAAGCACTGTTATCACCCCAAAGATAAAGAGAACCAGTTCCTGTTTTATTAATCACATTTGCAGATTTATCAGAACTGATTGTATCCTTAATGTTTATATAAGAATTTGAAATCGTTTTAAGATTGAGAACAGATGAATTTGCCATAAAAATTGCATTCAATCCATTTACGTCATGATTGTTTTCAAAAAGGATACTTTTCTTATTTTCACTTGTTGAAAGAGTGATTGTGCCTCTATTATAAATCGCCCCACCTTGATTGAGCGATACACTGTTATTTATAAAGTCACCAACGATATTTTCTATCAACCCATTGTTATAAATCGCTCCACCTTGATTATTTGAACTATTTCCTTCAAATGTTCCTTCTATGAACTTGATTGTACTACTGCTATTATTATAAATTGCGCCACCATAAGATAAAGCATAATTATCCTTAAAGTTTCCTTGAATAGAATTTATCGCGCCACCTGTATTATTATAAACGGCACCCCCACTATATTGCTCTGACCTATTTCCTATAAAATCTCCCAAAATTGAATTGATTGTTCCATCATTATAAATTGCTCCCCCAGAAAAACCTGAAGTATTTTCTTCAAAATCTCCAACTATGCTTAATATTTTTGAATTCTCAGCATTATATATAGCACCCCCACTGTTGTTTTCAGCGACATTATTTTTAAAATCTGCAAAAACTTCTCCGATTTTACCATTATTATGAATCGCTCCGCCACTATATTTTGTTGCTAAATTTTCTCTGAATATACCTACAATATTTTCTATCAATCCATTGTTATAAATCGCCCCACCTTGATTATTTGAAATATTTCCCTCAAACGTTCCTTCTATAGATTTGATTGTGCTATTACTATTATTATAAATTGCGCCACCATAAGATAAAGCATAGTTGTTCTTAAAGTTTCCTTGAATAGAGTCTATTGTGCTATTTGTATTATTATATATGGCACCACCACTATATGTCTCCGATCTATTTCCTGTAAAATCTCCCAAAATTGAATTGATTATTCCGTCATTATAAATTGCGCCACCCCAACCACTGACACTTTTATTATTTTTGAATATGCCTTCAATCGTTCCAATCTCAGCTTTTATGTTATAAATTGCACCTCCAGAAAAGTTTGAAATATTTTCTTCAAACTCTCCGAATATACTTAAAATTTTTGAATTTTCCGCATTATATATCGCACCACCATAAGAGCCTGATTTATTAAGAGAAAACTTTCCAGAAATACTGTCGATATGATTATTATTCAAAATAGCTCCACCACCATTCTTTTCAGTTTCATTTCCTATAAACTGTCCAGTGATAGTCTCAATAATACCTGCATTATATATTCCAGCCCCATAAGTGACTGCTTTATTATTAATAAAATTCGCATAAATTGTTGTGATTACACTATTGTTATAAATAGCTCCAGCACTATATTTTGTTGCAATATTATCCTTAAATTCTCCAGATATTGTACCAATTTTATTGTTATTATAAATCGCTCCTCCCTGATAGTCTGACGTGTTTCCAGAAAAAACACCTAAAACTTCGCTAATTGTTGCATTATTATAAATCGCACCTCCTGAATTTATAGAACTATTTTCCACAAAGTTTGATGCAATTGTTCCAATGTTTCCATCATTATAAATTGCGCCACCATAACCAAGCGCATGATTTTCAGAAAATGCACCTGTAATCGTTCCAATTTCACTACTCACATTGTTGTAAATAGCAGCACCTCTGCTTGCGATATTTTTGATAAAGTCAGCCGAAATCGTCTCAATCGTTCCTTCATTCATAATTATTCCATTATGATTTGTTTCATTTCCCACGAAAATCCCTTCAATGCTACCAATTTTCCCACTATTAAGTATAGCTCCAGCATTATAAGTATTGACCTTGTTTCCTATAAACACACCATTGATTTTTCCAATTTCTCCCGTCGTATAATTGGCAATTGCACCACCATTACTTCCTGCAAGGTTTCCGATAAAATATCCTTCAATTTCAGAGATAAGCGCTTTGTTATAAATTGCTCCTAAAGGTAGCTATAATTTTGCTAATTGTGCCTGATTCATTATAAATTGCTCCACCACAAGCGATTTTTCCAGAGCAATTTGCTGCACCATTTACATTTAATGGAGAAACTGTATTAGAAATAAAATGTTCAAAAATTTCCTCTCCAAAATTTCCTGTAGAAAGGCGATTATATGTTGGATAAAGTTCTTTTCCAGAAGAACTCATCAAGTCATAACTATAATAAACCTTTTGCCAAACATCATTTTCATCTTGCTCATAAGTGAAAAATTTAGCACTTTTTTCATCTACTTTTTCAAACGAAATGCTATAAGCACTTTCAATTTCATAGGATTCTATTTTATTAAGGAGGGAGGTATAGTCTTTGATAACGTCAGAATGAGCCTTTGGAATACCCCAAAGAACACTAACTAAAAGAACTAAAAATGTTTTTAACTTCCTGTATAAATAATACTTAAATACCATAGGAGTATTGTAACATATTTGTTACAATATTCAAATATTTTATTAACTTTAGTTAGTATTTTTTTAGATTTTTATGCCAAAAGATTTAATTTGAGGTTCTAATAAATCTGGATATTTAAACAAAATTGTTTTGAATCCGAGTTTTTTTG
This sequence comes from Alphaproteobacteria bacterium, assembly GCA_047975765.1. Lineage (GTDB taxonomy): Bacteria > Pseudomonadota > Alphaproteobacteria > RF32 > CAG-239 > JAQWBS01. The sequence goes on along the minus strand of JBKEEF010000010.1, from coordinate 32,487 downwards.
CACCTTCAATATTCACCTCACTATCATCAATGAATAAACTCTCTTCTGGTTTAAGATTATATCTACTGCAAAGAATTTCAAAAATTTTTGCTTCGGGTTTAACAGTCTTTTCTTCCGCAGAAACAACTATCCCATCAAAGTTTTTGAAGAAATCAAATCTACTTAAAGTTAATGCAAATTTCTCTGCAGAAAAATTTGTTAAAGCATAAACTGGATAATTCGCCTTCTTTAATTTTTTCAAAACCTCAACAGGCTCATCTAATTGCCCAGACACAGTTCTTTCCCAACCAGAATTAAAGCGTTCTATTTCCTTTGAATATTCTGGAAACATCTCTTGCTTTGCAGCAACGCCTTGAGCAAAACTCAATCCTTTATCCATTGACAAATTCCAAGCATAAAAATCAATTTTTTCAAAAAAAGCATCAATTTCTTGGTCATTTTGAAAAACTTCACGATATAAAAGATAAGGATTCCAATCAATCAAAACTCTACCTACATCAAAGATAATATTTTTAATCATATCCTGTCTTTCCTACAAATTTGTTTTAATGATTTGTTTGATATCTAAATATCTTGGCTTCCAACCCAATAGACTTTCAGCCTTTTTAGAAGATGCCGTCAATTCTGCAGGATCTCCTGCTCTTCTGCCAGCATATTCAACATTAAGTTTTCTTCCCAAAAGTTCTTCTGTTGCTTCAATAATCTCTTTGACAGAAGTTCCCTTACCTGTCCCTAGATTGAGACTTTGAGAAGCCATACCAGACAACAACTTTTCTGCTGCCAAAACATGTGCTGAAGCCAAATCAGAAACGTGAATATAATCTCTGATACAAGTTCCATCTGGTGTTGGATAATCATCTCCATAAACATTTAATTTTTCTCTTGTACCTTCCGCCACTTCAACAATGAGTGGAAGAAGATTCTGTGGATTTTTTTCTCTGCCCTTTATTATACCTGTTTCATCATACCCAACTGCATTAAAATATCTCAAAGCAACAAATTTTAAGTTTTTAGTCACTTCATACCAGTGCATAAATTGTTCAATTGCAATTTTAGTAAACCCATAATAGTTGATTGGACTAATGGGATGTTTTTCATCAATTGGCAAATATTGTGGCATACCATAAACCGCCGCAGAGGAAGAAAATACAATATTCTTCACACCAGTTTCAACCATTGCATCTAATATATTTAGAGAACCTGTGATATTATTTTCAGAATATTTATGTGGGTTCTCCATAGACTCTCCCACAGCTTTCTTTGCAGCTAAATGGATAACAACATCAATATTTTTTGACATTGCTATTTTGAGTTTAGAAACATCTAAAATATTTCCTTGCACAAACTCCGCTTTTGAAAAGAGATTAATCTCCTGTCCCGTTGATAAGTCATCATAGACAACAACCTGATGCCCTTTTTCTAAAAAATCTTTAGCAACATGACTACCAATATATCCAGCACCACCAATAATCAGAACTTTCATCCTACTTTCCTTTCTCAATAATTCTCAAAGCAACTTTGACACCATCAACTGCAGCAGACATAATTCCACCTGCATATCCAGCACCTTCGCCGCAAGGATAAATCCCTTTAATATTACTTTCCAAATTCTCATCTCTCACAATGCGAATTGGAGATGAACTTCTCGTTTCAACACCCGTCAAGAGAGCTTCGTCAGAAGCAAAACCTTTAATTTTTTTGTTCATCTCTAAAAGAGATTGTTGCATTGTTGAAACAACATATTCTGGCAAAACCTCTGAAAGATTTGTCAAAGCCACCGAAGGTTCATAAGAAGGTCTAACTTCACCCAATTTCTTACTTTCTCTTCCTTTCAAAAAATCACCAACTAATTGTGCAGGAGCAGCATAGTTTTTTCCTCCAACAACAAAAGCTCTTTCTTCAAGTTTTCTTTGAAAATACATTCCCGCTAATGGATGAGAACTTTCATAATCTTTTGGAGTGACCCCAACCAAAAGTGCTGCATTTGCATTTTCTTTATCTCGCTTAAAGTAGCTCATTCCATTCGTCACCACACGCTCTTTTTCGGAACTGGAAGCAACGACAACACCACCCGGACACATGCAGAAACTATAACAAGAACGTCCATTTGGTAAATGAACTGCCAGTTTATAATCTGCTGCACCAAGAGCTTTGTGATTATAGAAAAGATTTCCATATTGAGATTTATTTATTAATTCCTGCTTATGCTCTATTCTTGCACCAACTGAAAATGGTTTTTGTTCAACTTGGAGACCTTGTTCATAAATCATCTCAAAGGTATCTCTGGCACTATGCCCAATTGCCAGAACTAAATTATCAGCTTTCACTTCATAAGTTTCATTTCCTGATTGAAAAATAGCTCCAATGATTTTCTCATCTTTAAGAACCAAGTTTTGAAGCTTTGTGCCAAATTTATATTCACCACCCAAAGCTTCAATCTTTTTTCGAATATTTTTAACAACAATTGCTAAATAGTCCGTTCCAACATGAGGCTTTGCCAAATATAAAATTTCATTTGGGGCACCTGCTTCAACAAGCTCTTTCAAAATTTTTGTAGTGAACATATCCTTTTTGATGCCACTCATCAGTTTTCCATCAGAAAAAGTGCCTGCGCCACCTTCGCCAAATTGGACATTAGACTCTTCATCAAGCTTTCCTGTCTTCCAGAAAGTTTCGACATCTTTTTGTCTTTGTAAGACTTTTTGCCCACGTTCAACAATAATTGGTCTAAGTCCTGCCTCTGCTAAAACAATACCCGCAAGCATTCCTGCAGGTCCAGAACCAATAATAATTGGACGATTTTCTGATTTCAGTTTTTTTAAAGGGAGAATATTTTCAAAAAATTTTTCAACAATACCTTCTTTCAAAAAGTGATCTTCATTTTCCACTTTCACATCAACGGAACAAACAAAATGAACATTGCTTTTCGTACGAGCATCAACAGATTTTTTAGCCAAAGAAACAGAAATCACCTCATTTGATTTGAGTTTCAAATATTCTGCAACAACTTCTTTGAGTTTTGCAAAATTGAAATCCAAATCAAAATTGAGATGATTAATCCTTATCATTATTTTTCAAGTCTTTCAGAAAGAAGTTTGTCTTTTGTGGTCTCAACTTGTTCTTTAAACTCTCTCAGATAGCGGATCATATGAAACACTTCTTCTTCTGAAAGTTCAAATTTATGATATTTCACATTACTGACAACACCAATTCTGATTCTTTTAATTTTATCAATATCTAAAGTTTCAATCTTATCGCTATAAAAATCAACAATATCAAACGCATTATTTTTGATTTCACCAGCCGTGTTTTTAATACGAACTGGCTCCAAAAAAATTGGACGCATATCCATCATATCAACTTCTTGAAGTTCTTTATATCCGAAAGAGATGTTTTCTAAAATTTTTGTATTTCCTAAAAAGAAAACAACCGCATTAGAAACTTTTATCGGAATTCTTCCACTGTTTCTGAGACTCATACAAAGAGACGGAACATTGTTTCTTGTATTATCTGCAAAAAAAGAAAACTCCATGTGCAACCAGTTATCGATATTATTATCTCTATAAGCTTTATAGGTCACCATAGCAGAAAAAACGGACAAGAAAACAGTACCTAGTGCCACAAAAATTTGTGTCACCAGATACCATGCTTCAAAACTTGTCCAGAGATGATTTTCGACCATTGTTTCCTCTTATTTATTGCCTAAAGCCTGAATAACTTGAACTTGATAGCCTCTTTCCAACTTCAAAGCTGTTGCCAAATCTTTGTAGTTTGCAGAACCAACAACCACCACATTCAAACCAGCAGATGTTGCATACAAGTTTGCATTTTGAACAGCTTCACCAGTATTAAATTTGTTCAAAGCATCGCCCATTTTTTCAACATAAACCAAAATGATTCCTGAAGAAGCCAACATGTCTGTTTGTTTACCAGCTTTTGCTCTGAAATCAACTGCTTCAACCAAATCCAAGCTATTATCTTTAGCATTATATTCATAAATACCTTCAGGAAGCAAAGCAAAAACTTTCAAATTTTGAGAGTTATTCGCTGTTGGAATTGTTCTTTTACCATCTGCACGGTTGATTCCATATGTTGCCCACAAAAGGTTTGAAATGGTTTGTTTATCAAGTGCTTTTGCTGAAAATTCTCTTGAAGTATGACGGGTACTCAAAGCTTCCATCAAAGGCATTCCACCTGTTTTTTCAGGAGCAGGAAGAGAAACTTTGTTTTCTGCTGCATTAACATTTGCAGCACCCAATAAAATAGCGAGAGTTAAAGCTAAAATCTTTTTCATTTTTTTTCCTTTCTTTCATATATTAATTTAACTTAATGTATCATAAAATATAATAGCAAAAATTAAAGTAACAAATTCTTACTATCTACGGTTAAATAGTTTTTCAATGTCTTTCAACTTGAGTTCAACATAAGTTGGACGCCCATGATTACATTGCCCAGAAAATTCTGTTTTTTCCATATCTCTTAAAAGTCGAGACATTTCCTCAAAATTCAAGCGTCTACCAGCACGCACAGAGCCATGACACGCCATTGTTGCACAAATATGGTGGAGTTTATCTGTCAAAGAATATTCTTTTCCCCATTCGCTCATTTCTTCTGCAAGATTGTGTATAAGTCTCTTAGCATCACAATCCCCAATCAAAGCAGGAACTTCACGAACAATTACACCAGACGAACCAAATTCTTCAATTGCAAGTCCAAGTTTTTGCAGCTCATCAGCAATTTCAAGAATTCTTGTTCTTTCGCTCATTGATAAATCGTCCACAATCTCAGGAATGAGCATAATCTGTGTTGCAACTTTATCACCTTTCAACAAATTTGCTTTCATCTTTTCCATTACGATACGTTCATGTGAAGCATGTTGATCAATGATAATAATACTATCTTCTGTCTGAGAAATGACATAAGTGTCATGAAATTGAGCTTTAGGAACACCTAAGACGCCAGAAGAAATTGCTTCTTCTTCAAAATTTCTATCTTCAACTTTAACTGAAAGTTGGCTGTCCATTTCTACAAAAGAACTCTGCGGATGATATGTCGGACGAGAAGATTGAAAGCCTTGAAATAAGTTACTTCTCATAGGTTCTCTCAGAACACCAACCTGAGGCAATTCTTCACGCACAAACTGAGCTATATCAAGTGTATTTGCAGTCTTATTTCCTTCAAGACTTAGACCATGACGAATGGCACTCACCAAAAGTCCTCGTACAAGCGAACTATCATAAAAACGAACTTCAGCCTTTGCAGGATGTACATTGACATCAACATAATTTGGATTTACGTCAAAAAATAAAACTGCCATTGGATAACGATTGCTTGCTAAAACATCTTGATATGCTCCCTTAAGAGCTCCTAACAAGAGTTTATCACGAACAGGCCTAGTATTCACAAAAAGATACTGTGATAAGGAATTTGCCTTATTCAAAGTTGGAAGGCTCACATAACCAGAAATTTTAACACTTTCTCTTTCTGCATTAATCATAATTGAATTTTCCGCAAATTCTCTACCCATAATTCCTTCAATACGCTTAATTCTAGCATCAAATAAATCTTCTGCTGTTGTTTTGAGAAATATTTTTCGCTTATCGTCAGCTGTTAGTGAAAAAGAAATTTGGGGATTTGCCAATGCAATTCGATTTAAAATATCAACACAAGCAGAGGTTTCTGAGGTTTCTGATTTCAAAAATTTCAATCTCGCAGGCGTTGAATAAAACAAATCTCGAACTTCAATTCTTGTACCTTGATTATATGCTGCAGGAGAAACTTTTCCCTCCTCTTCACCACAAACTTCAATTTTCCAAGCACTTTCAGAACTTTCTTGACGAGAAGTGATTGAAAGCTTTGAAACAGAAGAAATTGAAGGCAATGCCTCACCACGAAAGCCTAAAAAATCGATATTAAATAAATCATCATTTGGAAGTTTTGATGTCGCATGACGTTTAATTGCAAGTCCTAATTCTTCCTTGTCCATACCCTTGCCGTTATCTGCAACAACGATCAAACTCTTACCTCCATCAACTAAGTTAACATCGATAGAAGTCGCTCCAGCATCAATTGCATTTTCAACAAGTTCTTTGACCACAGAAGCAGGTCTTTCAATTACCTCTCCGGCTGCAATCTGATTCACTAAATTTGATGGTAGAACTCTAATAGGCACTTAACTTTCTCCTATTTTCTAAATTTCTTAATTGTCTTAATCAAGTTAATTGTTGAACCATCATGGCAATCTGGATAAAGCTCACCTTTGAGTTCTGGCAAAATCTTCAAAGCCATTTGCTTTCCAAGTTCAACACCCCATTGGTCATAACTATCCACATTCCAAATCACACCTTGAACAAACACTTTGTGCTCGTACATGGCAACCAACATACCGAGTGCAAACGGGTCAATCTTCTTGAACAAAAGTGTATTGGAAGGACGATTTCCTGAAAAAGTTCTAAATGTTTTTAAAAATTTAATTTGCTCAGCGGATTTACCTGCCTTTTTCATTTCTTCAACAACTTCTTTTTCGGTCTTACCCTTCATCAAAGCTTCACTTTGTGCCAAAACATTGGACATCAAAATTTCATGATGCTCACCAATTTCATTATGAGAAATGGCAGGAAGGATAAAATCACAAGGGATAACACCTGTTCCTTGATGAATTTCTTGGAAGAATGAATGTTGAACATCCGTTCCAGCACCACCAAAGACAACAGGACCTGTTGAATATTCTACAAAGTTTCCTTGCATATCAACGGACTTACCATTACTTTCCATATCCAACTGTTGCAAATATGCTGGGAAAAATTTGAGATATTGATCATAAGCAATCACAGCATATCTTTTATAGTCAAAAAAGTTATTATACCAAATACCAATCAATGCCATAATCACAGGGATATTATGTTCAAAATCTGTGGTTCTGAAATGCTTATCCATTGCACTCGCACCATCCAAAAACTTTTCAAAATTATCCATACCAACAGCAATTGCAATGGAAAGACCAATCGCTGACCAAACAGAATATCTACCACCAACAAAATCCCAAAATTCAAACATATTTTGGCTATCAATTCCAAATTTTTCAACTTCTTCTTTGTTTGTTGAAAGAGCAACAAAGTGTTTTGCAACAGCATGTTCACCTAAAGCTTCAACCAACCAATGACGACAAGTTTTTGCATTTGTCAAAGTTTCAATAGTTGTGAAAGTTTTAGAAGCAACAATAAACAAAGTCTCTTCAGGATTGATTTTATTCAAAACTTCTGCACAAGCTGTTCCATCAATGTTGGAAATGAAATAACACTTAATATCTTTTGCCCAATATTTTTTCAAAGCTTCAGTCACCATCACTGGTCCTAAATCTGAACCACCAATGCCTATATTAACAACGTTGATCAATTTCTTGCCTGTGTATCCTTTAAATTCTCCGAAACGAACTGCATCAGAAAATTTTCTCATTTTTGCAAATACGTCATTTATTTGCGGCATAATATTCTCACCGTCAACCACAATTGGCTTATTTTTACGGTTTCTGAGTGCTGTGTGTAAAACAGGACGATTTTCTGTTATATTGATTTTATCGCCTCTAAACATTGCTTCAATTTTGTTATTCAAATCGCATTCACGAGCAAGTGAAAACAAAAAATCCATTGTTCTGCTGTTTAATCTATTTTTTGAGTAGTCAAAGAGCATATTCTCATAAACGACATGAAAATTTTCAAATCTTTTCTTGTCTTTTTCGAACATTTCACGCATTTCAAGATCTTTAGCTTTTTTAAAATGAGATTGAAGTTTCTTCCAAGATTTCATCTTACTCAATACTTTTCTTTTTTCCATTTTTCACTACTCCGATCAGTTCTTTTTGACTGAGAAATTTCCAATACTATACCAGATTGTATTTTCGTTATCATAATATTTTCTGGCAACCCTGTTGGCACTTTCTAAATCGACATTTTCAACATATTCATTTCTTTTTTTCAAAAAATCAATTCCCAAATCATATTTTTGCATATAAGCCAACATTGAAGATATGCCATCAATAGATGCAAATCTTAGATTATAGGATGAAATTAGATAATTTTTTGCAGATTTCAACTCTTTTTCAGAAATCCCATTCTTGCCCATTTTAGCCCATTCTTCTTTAACAATTTCAACCACACGAGCATAATTTTCAGGAGTCGAAGAAAAACTACCTTTAAGCATATTGGATTTATCTTTCTGAGAAATATAGGTGTAAATTCCATAAGTTAACCCCTCATTTTCTCTTGCTTTAAGAGAAAGCCTAGAATTCAAACCAGCTCCGCCAAAAATATGGTTCACAACATAAAGCGGATAAAAATCAATATCTTTTCGTTCAACGGCTTCATTGGCAAAAATTGCAAAAGTTTGAGCAGATTTTGCCTCAACTTTAATGTCTCTACCATCAAACAAAAGTTCTGTTTGAGGAATATCTTTCACTTTTCCTTTTGAACCCAGATTTCCAAAAATCTTATCTAAAACAATAGATGCTTCTGCTTCAGTGATATCTCCAGAAATACCGACAATTAAGTTTTCCAAAACAAGCTTTTCAGTGACAAATTTTTGCATATCTTTTTTGGAAATTTTGATAATATCTTCATATTCACCAACAGAATTATTTGCATATGGATGTCCCACGAAAACATCTTCTTTAAATTTCAGCCCAAGTTTTCCCCTAGGTGTTTCCGTTTGTCTTTTCAAAGCAAAAAGCATTTGTTGTTTGGAAAGAAACAATTCTCCGTCATCAAACAAAGGTTTTGAAAAAACCAAATTGAGCAACTCATAAGCTCTATTTTGGTTTTCTTTAGTTGTGATTAAATTTCCCGAAAAATCATCCATATTTGCATCAAAAGAAATGCCAATTGCTTTTTTTTCTAATTCATCCTTAAAAGCTTGGTTATTAAGTTTTCCCGCGCCTTGTGTGAGCATAGAAGCCACAAGATTAGACATGCCTTTTTGTCCTTTTTCTTCAAAGCTTATACCTGCCTTTTCAAAAATAAAACTGATACTGATAATAGGATTAGTCGTATCTCTCATCAAATAGGCATTAACGCCCTTAGGAGAAGAAATTTCAACAACATTTCCAGAAAAAGTTTTTTCTTTCAAGATAGAATTTTTCAAAATACCATCGGCATCAAACCTTCGAGCTTGATAAAGATATAAAAAAGCCATAATTGCTGCAAAAAGAACCAAAATATTGAAAAGAGCCCTTTTCTTATTCACAATCTTCATTTCACCTCCTGTTTCGGAGTCAAAATTCCGACAATATACTGCTCATTCTTCAAAAGTTTTTGAGCCGCTTTTTTCACATCTTCAAACTGCACTTTTGCCAAGTTTTCATCATAAGCATTAACTTCTTCAACAGGCATTCCAATAGAAACCATTGAACCTAAAATATACGCCGCATCACTTGGATTATCACGGATATAAACTAATCCTGAGAGCATTTTTTCTTTGGTTTCCAACACATCTTTTTCTGTCAGTTCATTTATGGCTTTTTCCAAAGACTTATTGAGATTTTCTTCAACCAAAGAAACATCACTTCCTTCCATTGGCAAAACAGAAAAACTGAAACTTCCCATGCTTCTCGCAAAAACATTTGCTGATGTTGAAACGCTCAGTGCATTTTTATTATCCAAGACCATATCTTTATATAGTTTCGAAGTTTCGCCTTCACCTAAATATTTTGAAAGAATGATGTTCGCATAAATTTCAGATTTATCTGTGTTATAGGAATTTATCTGATAAGTTTTGATAAATCTTGGAGAATTAATATCCTCCAATGACATTTCAATTTTAGAAGAGAAAGGTTGTTTATTCAGCTTAATTTCAGGTCTTTTGCCAAGCTCTTTTGAAGCAACTTTTCCATAATACTTTTTAGAAAGTTTTTGTGCTGTTTCAACATCAATATCACCAGAAAGAACTAAAATTGCATTATTTGGTGCGTAGAAAGCTTTGTAGAAACTCATCACATCATCAAAAGATAAAGACATAATTTCTTCATCAGTCCCAATCACAGGGCGTCCATAAGGATGTTCTTGCCAAAAACTACGACGAAGAAACTCCATAAAGTTTCCCAATGGGCTACTGTCAACAACCTGTTTTCTCTCCTGAAAAACAATATTTCTTTCTTTTTCAAAAGCTTTTTCATTGATGTTCAAATTTTCCATTCTATCGGCTTCTAGAGCCATTGCTAATTCGAGCTTAGAGATATCTAAAGTTTGGTGATATGCTGTAAAATCATATGAAGTGAAAGCATTGCTGTCACCGCCATTTTCTTCAATGAGGGTATTAAAAACGGAATCTTTTACTTTCTTTGTTCCTCTAAAAAGCAAATGTTCTAATAGATGAGCTTTTCCAGATTTTCCAAGAACTTCGTCAATGCTACCAACCTGATACCAAACCATATGTTTGATAATTGGTGCCTTATGGTTTGGAATAACAACCACCCTCAAACCATTATCCAAAACAAATTCGTTCAACTCAAACATCTTTGCTCTAGCATCTGACCAAGAAGCTAGAACAAAAACAAATGAAATGAATAATAAATTAAATAAACTTTTTCTCAAAGATAAAACCTCAATTACTGTTGAGTTCCGCTACTGACAGGAATTGTGTCAAAGTCAGGAGGCAAAACAAGTTCTTTTTGAGTTAAAATTTTTGTTTCATCTGGTTTAGATTTTGCAAGACCTACATCTTCTCTTGTCAAACGAGAACAAGCTCCCAAAGCAAAAACAACCGTCAAAATTAAGATAACCTTTTTCATTATATTTTCCTCTATACTAAGAATTTTTAGGTTTAATTGCGAATGTGCTTTGCACAATCAACAAAACAGCACCAATAAAAATTGCTGAATCTGCAACATTAAAAGCTGGCCAGTGATAGTCACCAACGTAAAAATCAAGAAAGTCAAACACAGCACCAAATCTGATTCTATCAATAACATTTCCAATTGCACCACCAATAATCAAACCAAGAGCAACTTTATTGATTTTAACTTGCTCTCTGTAGAGCCAAATCAAAAGACAAACAATGACAAAAATGGCAAAAACAGAGAGACCAATCACACCATAAATTCCGCTATCACTGAAAATTGAAAAGCTCACACCTGTGTTCCACGCCTTAATCAAATTGAAAAATGGAGTGTACATAATATAATTTGTATCTGCCAAAACATAGTTGAAGACATAAAACTTAGACAATTGATCAAGAACAATCACGACTGCGGCAAGAATTAAACCTAAAATCAAAACGAAACTCCTTAATTTTATTAAAAACTAAGACAGCATTATATAACATTTTCTCAAGATAAAAAGCGAGATTTGATAAATATACAAAGAATTATTACAATGATTCCTAAAAGAGCAATATTTTTGCAAGCATAAGGAAGATGAAAAAGCCACCTGAATCCGTGATAGCAATGAGGAACACACCTGAAGAAATAGCAGGGTCTGCTTTCAGTTTATTCAAAAGAAGTGGAATAAGAATCCCTGCCAAACTTGCAATTGCTAAATTCAAAAGCATCGCAATACCAATAACAACGGCCATTTTAGCATGTTCTGGGAATCTAAAATAGGTTATAATCCCCATCAAAACTGCAAACAGAAGTCCATTACAAATTCCGACAAAAAACTCTTTCAGAATCATACGTAAAGTGTTCCGAGATGTCAGTTCTTTGGTCGCTAAAGCTCGAACAACAACCGCCAAAGTTTGGTTGCCAGTTGTTCCTCCCATAGATGCCACAATCGGCATCAAAACTGCAATAACCGCTAACTGAGAGATAATATCTTGAAACCCTTCAACCACAGAAGAAGCAACCACTGTTGCTATCAAATTTGTGCAAAGCCAAATGGAACGAGATTTGAAAATATCAAAAACAGAACGATAAACGTCACCTTCTTCTGCACCAGAGAGGTGTAAAGCATCTTCAGTAATTTCTTCATGAATAATGTGAACGATATCATCAATATTAATCACACCAACCAAACGACCTTTATTGTCCACAACAATTGCAGACATCCAGCCATATTCTCTGAACATATGAGCAACTTCTTCTTGGTCTGTATCTGCAGGAATTGGAACGATTTCACCATCCATGATATCGCTCAACTTTTGTGAAGCTTTTGCACGAAGGAGTTTATCAAGTGTAATTTCACCTGTTGGACGATATTTTTCATCTGTTAAGAAAATGGTATAGAATTCTTCTGGTGTTTCATTTTTTTCATCAAGCAAAAACTTCTTTGCTTCGCTTACTGTCCAGTCATCAGGCATTGTCACAAAATCGCGAACCATAATACGACCAGCAGAATCTTCAGGATAAGCCAAGGAAGATTTAACTTGATATTTCAGCTCAGGATCGAGCTTTTGAATGATGTTTTCTTGTTCTTCATCATCCATATGTTCCAAAAGTTCAACAACTTCATCAGAATCGAGTTCATTGGCAATATTAACAATTTGAGCTTCATTCAAGCTTTCAATAATTTGCTCTTGGACAACTTCGTTGAGTTCTGGGAAGACATCTGGAGAGATTTTATCTCCCAAGATTTCAACCAATTTCATACGAGAGTGAAAATTGATATCTTCGAGCAAACGTGCCAAATCATATTCCGACAAACCTTCTACGATTTTTCGAACATGAATCTTATCGTCAATTTCAAGAGCTTCAACAACAGAGTTGATGATTTTTGGACCAATACCTAACAGTTTTTTCTCTTCAGCTTTGTTTTTTCTAGATTTAAAATTTTTCTTAAGTTTTAGGTTATGTTTATGTTTATGTTTTTTCATACCCTCTCCTCAAGAATCAAACTAAAAAGCTAAAGTTATTTCAAATATTATACCTTGTTATGTATTATTGAATTAAAAAAAATTAAATTACTTAAAATAAGCATCGACTGTCTACGCCACATAAGGACTTGACCTATCATAAAAATCTTTATTTTCAAGAAATTAAGTTGGTGCGGTCGGGGAGACTTGAACTCCCATGAGCTTAGCTCACAACGACCTCAACGTTGCGCGTCTACCATTTCGCCACGACCGCATATCCAAAGTCAGGCTTATGAATAATATAAATCCAAAAATTAATCAAGTCTTTTTATGCAAATTATATAAAAAAAAGGAAGCAGCCTAAGCTAACTTCCTAAAAAAAAACTGTTTTTTAAGCCAGAACATGTTCAAAAGACGATGTAAATTCAGTCAACAAGAAACCAAACAACCGAGTATAATCGGTATCTGTGTCTGTGTGCTGAACTTTTCCCTGCTTTGGAACAAACGAGATTCTGTTTCCTGAAGTTGTGATTCTCGTTCCATCTTGAAAAAAGATTATAATTTCTTCTTTCACCTCATCCGAAAAATCAATCTGCAAAGAATAGTCAACATTTCCTGACTTGCCTTCTATTCTTCCCTCATCTCCATTCATAGACATTGTAAACTCTGTCCTTGGAGTTTTAGGCCGCAAAATAACATCCAAACAATAGAGATATTCTTTTGCAATTTCGCTCAAGTTTCCGTTTTTGAGAAAGCTTTTCTGAAGATTGATTCTTCGAATTTTTTGCTCTCCTCTCACAACAACATTGTGAATAGCATCATAAATGGGAGCGGAATCAAAAAAGGATAGCTCTTTAAAAAAGATTTCTCTTCCGCTAGCTCTCTCACGCCATTTTCCAATTTTTTCCAACGTTGTACTGTCATAATATGAATTTCTAAACAAGATGGGCTTGCTCTGAGAAGAAAACTCATCGACAAGGGCTAAAGCAAAGGGTGAAACCTCAAAAACGATAGCACCGTCATAAGCTTGAACAACCTGAAAAAAACCATCTCCATTGTCAAATTCGTGAGAATCATGAAGAAATACAAAATCTTTATGTTTCTCAAAAAAAGTTCTCACTTCTGCTGGAAAATTTCCGACCACTAAAATTTTTTTCATATAAAAATAGTTAATTAATAATATATTTACGATGCACATCATACACCTTTATCCTGGCAAATCAAGAAATTTATAGACAAATTTTCAACAAAAAAAGGGTGTTAGAAACCTAACACCCTTTTTCATCGTATGAAATAAATTATTTTTCTAAAATTTCTTTGAAAAACAAATCAAACTGAGGTCTAATCACTTCAAAATAGTTCTCCAAAGGAACTCCTCTTGAGTGGATTTCTTTGCCTTTTCTGTGAACAGAAAGTTTTTTGCTATGATTTGAAAAAGAAATTATAAAATCTCCCTTCGTTTTCATTTCAAACTCTATCTGTCTGGAAGAAAGGCTTTCATCTGTATCTGCACAGATAAAATAACGAAAATCTCCAAACATAGGCTGTCCCCATTTTGAATGTTCATAATTTCGGTGTGGTCCATATTGGGCAGTGAAACCATAAAGTTTCTCAAACCAAAAAGGAAGCAAACGAACATATTCATCGACAACACAACCAATTTCATCTTCAAAAACAAAGTTTGAAACTCTAGGTTTGAATGGAGCTTTTAGAAATACTTCAACACGCTCAATTTTTCCATAGTCAATTTCAAAAACAGGAATTTGAGCCTTTATATATCGATATAAAGCATCAAATTCTACCGTTTCAAAGACCATAAGCATTAGATTTCTTTCTTCTGCCTGTGCCATTGCTTTTTCAAGTGATTCTTCACAGATAACACCTCTGAATTTACGATAGATAACCGCTTTTTCATACCTAATTGCTTCATATAACAAATGTTGGCATTCATCCCAAACAACAACAACAACAACAACAACAACAACAACAACAACAACAACAACAACAACAACAACAACAACAACAACAACACTGTCGATTTTTTCGTAGAAACTTTGTTTATCTTTTTCCATATGAGAAAAATAGTCATATGTGTCATAAAAAACAAATTCAACATTTTCAAACGCATTCAAAAAAGCTAATTCAGACTGAAACAAATGACCAACAACAAGAACTTTTGCTTTTTTCATAATCTAAATATATTTAAATAATTAAGTAATAATTTTTAATTGCTTTGATATATAAACTATTTTAGACAAATTTTCAACAAAAAACATCCACTATGAAAAGTGGATGTTTTAATATTCAAATAAATATCAACTAAATTGACATATTCATAATTTCTTTATAAGCCTGAACTGCTGTATTTCTAACTGTAACAAGGCTTTCTAAAGCTTGTTGAGCATTAGAAACAGCAAGCACGACATCTTGAATATCAGCTTTTCCAGTAATCCCTTGAATTGACAATTTTTCACTTTTTTGAACAACATTGCTTGTTTCAGCAATTGCATCCTTAACCATAGAGCTGAAGCCACCATCAACCTTTGCTGGTTCTGTGATGGATGTTTCTTCACTTGCTTTTCCGATTCTTCCCAAAGCTTGTTGATAAGCTTGCATTGCACTGGAAATATTATTGTTCATCTCTTTTCCCCACTATTTTAATAAGTCTAAAACTTTAGAATTCATTTCTCTTGAAGTTTTGAGCATACTCATATTTGCTTCATAACTTCTTTGTGCTTCTTTCATATCCATCAATTCTACCAAAGGGTTAACATTTGGTGTCGCCACATAACCATTTTCATCTGCTAAAGGATTCGTTGGCTCATACTTCATATTATAATCAGATTTATCTTTCAAGACTTTATCAACTTTAACAAGCTTTGCACCAGTTTCAGCATCAATATGTTCTTTAAAAGTTACGACTTGACGTTGATATGGCGCACCGTCTTTGGTTGTTCCAACAGAATCGGCATTTGCCATATTTTCAGAAATGATACGAAGTCTTTCAGCTTGAGCCTTCATCCCTGAATTTGCAATGTCTGCACTAATTGATAAATTTCCTGCCATAATCTATTCCCCCTAGCCCGAAACTTTAGATGCTGCAACCGTCAGCATTGATTTGTAGCTATTATAAATTGAAATAACACGATTATAGTCACCTTTTGTTTTGCTAGCCTCGTTCAACTGGTCTTCTAAGATAACCCCATTCCCATCAATGGTTAGCGCATTTTCAGGTTTTGGTGTATAAACACCTTTACTAGTTGATTGAGAATTTGGAAGTGCAAAATGCTTTTCATTTGTTGTTGTCATTGCAACAGATGATTTAAGTTCACCAGAAAAACTTGTCTTTTCAACATCTTTTGCCAAATAACCAGGTGTATTGACGTTAGCGATATTCTCTGCCAACACCTTTTGACGTTCAGTGAGATATTTCATCTCCTGATTAGCAATATTGAAAAAAGAAAGATTATTTAAATCCATTCCCAGTTTCCCCAATTCATTAAGTTGAACCATATTCTCCCTATATGATTGAACTTATGCAAAAAATGTGCCAAATAAAAACCCTTGCAAATTATTCCCCAAAGAAATAAACTCTTTATAACTTCACAAAATTAAGGTTTTTTTAACACAATGTCTAGGTCAGATGATAGCAAAAATGGAAATGAGAGCAAGAAACATTTGACTCTATCCCCAGATTATGCAGTTGCTTTAGAATATAACATCGCCAAAGATAATGCACCAATTGTCACTGCCAAAGGACAAGGTGAAGTTGCTCAAAGAATTGTCAAAATTGCTGAAGAAAATAACATTGAAATCAGAAAAGATGCTGATCTTGTCCAAATTCTGAAAACTGTCGATATAAATGAAGAAATCCCTCTTGAAGCTTTTTATGCTGTTTCTGAAATCATTTCTTATGTCTATAAAATGAATAGTAAAATGAAGGAAACCTAAAAAATAGTTCTATATTTCAAATAATTATAGATTTCCCCAAAAAGCTATGATATTATGTAGAATATAACCATAAGGAGTGGTGTGATGAGCGTGACCTCAACTAGTAAGGTGTCGGGAACAAATTCGTCGAGAGCTGGCAACACCAGAAATACCCGTGTCGGCAACCGCAGAAACGAAGACATAGAAAGCGTCGAAACAGCAGATGCTGTCTCAGGAACTGTCGGAATCCAAAAAGAAAACGAACAAAGCTTTGACAACTTTCATAAAGAAAGACAAAAAAAACAAGAAACCACCGAGGAAAGTATTAATTATCACCCTCCGATTAATGCTGTTTCCATCACGACACTTGAAGTTTTAGAAACGATTGAAGAACCTGAAACAACAAACTCTTCAGCAAGTCAGGTGAATGTTTATGGTGCAAATCAAAGAATTATCAGAAAGGAAAGAAATCCAAATGATAATTATGCCAAACATTTCTATGAAAAAAATGAAATCATTGAAGAAGTGGACGAATTTGCCTAATTTCTGGTTTAGTTCTTACGAAATTTTTTGAACATCTGCTGGATAAGTCACATCAAAAACATCTTCAGCTGTTTTAACCTTTACTAGCTGCGTCACATCTTCAAATTCTACCAATACAGGTCTGAGCTCAGAATTTTCAGGAACAACATCAGCCATATTAAACAACGCCTTACTCCACAACACAGGATTATATTTAATCCCCTTATAAGATGTTATTACAACTTGCTTTTCTTTGCTTCTATCAAAAACCTTTATCATTTTATTCAGATGTGCCGCTGTGATATGAGGCATATCTGCAGGCAGTAGAATTGCGCCTTTACAAGAATTTGGAACATGATTAAGCCCAAGCCTAATTGAACTTTTGACACCTTCGCGATATGCAAGATTATGCACAATATTAATGTCCAAATCTTGAACAGATTCTGTCATTTCTTCATGTTTTCCACCAGTAATCAAAAACACAGGCCCAGCTTTAGCTCTAACTGCTTCTTGAACAGCATTATAGAACAAAGGCTTCCCTTGATATTCTTGCATAAGCTTATCTTTACCCGCACGAAGAGAAGCTCCTGCAGCTAAGACAACAACAGCAATATCTCCACTTTCGGCTTCATCAGAAGAAACATAAACCATTTTTTTATCCTTATCTGAAACCTTTTCTGATAAGTCTTCAATGAAATTATTTCGAACATAAAAATCTGTTGGCAAAAGCTTTTCACGTATCATTGCCTTATAAATCATTTCATTTAAGAAAGAAGATTTAACCTTGTTATAATTAAACGGGATAGAAATAATTTTAATGTTTTTTTTAACAGCAATAAACAAATCTGACGCTCCAACGACATCAACATATTTAACGACCATTTCATCTGCTGTGATTTCTATACCACGAACCAATAAATCTTGATCTGTAATATTTTTCATTGAAGAAATAAGCACAACAATTTCATTTCCGTCTCTTATGGCATCATCAATCGCGTTTGCAACTGAATGTTCGTCAAACTCTGCAAAATATTCTTTGGAAAAATCTAGTTGTAAGCTTTTTGTTTCAGTAATCACTTTTGAAAGAACAGAAGTAAAGTATTCCTGCTCAGTTTTATCATTATAAAACCGAACATAAATCAAACCTACTTTTCTTTTTTTAGAAACTTCAACAGAAAGCAGAGAAGTATTACCAGACAAAGCAATTGCAAGCCTATTAATTTCATCATTTTGATAGAGAGGTAAAGAAAAATCTAGCTTGGCAATCAAATCACCTGCTTTGACATTTGAATAACAAGGAATAGTGTTAAGAATGACATTTCTTTGAATAATATTAAATTTTTCAATTCTTTTTTCATCTGCAGAAAAATGTCCATCAACAGCCGAAGAAATTTCTACAATGCCATCGTCATCAATAGTATATGCTGTATTTTCACCACAAAGTTTTGCTGAAATAATCCCTGCAGCAGTTTTTTGCTCAATTTCACCACTTTCAAGCTCAATCACACGGATTTTTTTCAAACCCATAATTTGAAACATCAAGATATCATCTTCAGTAATGACATGTCCTTTGGGAAGCAAGCCTGTATCTAGCCGAATTTCATTAAGAAGCCTAAAGCCTAAAGATCTGACAATTGACACTTCAAGAATTTTCATTTTGACATCCTATTTTCTATAAAATATAGCTATAACAATATCCTATAAATATAAAGATTATATGAATTTTCAAGAGAAAAAGATTATTTCAAAAGTTCTTTGCGAAATGCAAACCCTTTCAAAAACTCAGCACAACTCATTGCTTTTTTGCCTTGTCTTTGAATTTCAAGAACTTCAAGAACACCTTCTCCACAAGCAATCTGCAAAGGATTAGCAGAAACAATCTCTCCAATATTACCTTTTCCTTGAGAAACTTTTGCCTTGTGAATTTTGAATCTTTCTCCGTCATATTCAAAATATGTTGCAGGATATGGATTGAAAGCCCTAATTTTTCTTTCGAGTTCTATTGCGGAAAGGGAAAAATCTAATTTACTTTCTTCTTTTTCAATTTTTTTAGCATAACAAGTGAGACTGTCATCTTGAACTTCAGAAACGATTTCATCATACCTATCCAAAACCTCAATCATCAATTTTGCTCCAATCTCCGACAAAGCATCATGAAGGCTTCCACCTGTTGTGTCACCAGTGATTGCAACATCACCTTTGAGGAGCATATCACCCGTATCTAAACCCTCTGCCATATTCATAATCGTCACACCAGATTTATCATCGCCAGCTTCAATCACACGCTGAATTGGAGCTGCTCCACGCCAACGAGGAAGCAAAGATGCATGAACATTGATACAGCCTTTTGGAAAAGCCTCCAAAATAGGTTTTGGCAAAATTAACCCATAAGCAGCCACGACGGCAACATCAGCGCCTAATGCTGCAAACTTTTCTTGTTCCTCAGCATTTCTAAGTGATTTTGGTGTACGAACTTCAATTCCTTGAGACTCTGCAAACAAATGAATTGGAGTTTTTGTCACTTTTTGCCCTCTTCCTGCCTCTTTTGCCGGTTGAGAATATACACAAACAACGTTGTGTTTTTCACACAAGGCTTTAAGTACTGGAACCGAAAAATCCGGTGTTCCCATAAAAACAACTTTCATCTGCTTTTTCCTATTCTTCTTCTGAATTATCTTTGCGAGCTTTTTCAAGCTTTTTGAGAAGCATATTTCGCTTCAAGCGACTAATTCTATCAATATATAAAATCCCGTCCAAATGGTCAATTTCGTGTTGCAAAACAATTGCCAAGAAATCATCTGCCAAAAGTTCTTTTTCTTGCCCATTATAATCTTGATATCTGATTTTAATTTTTTCAAATCTTTCAACTTCTGCACTTTGACCAGGAATAGACAAACAACCTTCGCAGAACAAAACTTTTTCTTCACTATTCCAAATGATTTCAGGATTAACAAAGTACATTGGCTCACCTTGACCGCCACCTTCTGGCTGGAAGGCATCAACAACAATGATTCTTTTAGACACACCAACTTGAGGAGCTGCCAAACCGACACCGCCGTCATACATTGTTTCCAACATATCATCTAGAAGTTTTCTAATCTCATCATCAACTTTTTCAACACGTTGAGCTTTTTTCTTCAAAATGGGATGTGGGTGTTCTAAAACTTGCAATTTTGCCATATTGTCGTCCTATTTATTATCTCATCACTTTAGCGATTTTATCCAAGAGTGCATTGACCATTTTTGGTTCTTTCTTCGTGAAGAAAGCATACGCTAAGTCAACATATTCTTGAATCAAAACACGAGCATCTGTTTCGCTATTATACACAATTTCATAAACTGCACAAAGCAAAAGCGCTTGAAGTGTTCCGTCAAAACGTTCGAACACAAAATCATCTGCCAAAAATTCATTGATAGATTTTTCAAGGCTTTCCTTGTTTTGGTGAGCACCACGAACAATTTCTTCAAAATAGACTGTGTCCAGTTCTGAAAGTTCTTCAAGTTCTTCAATATTATGCTCAAAATCTTCTTTGATTGCATAGCGACCAACTTCACCTCTGATGAAATCACTAATCACTTCATCAACAGGAAGATTACTATAATCAATCATATAACTTGCTTGAACCGCAGCTAATCTTGCTACAGTTTTCATTTTAATTTTTTTTGAAATAAACTTACCCATAGTTCTTCTTATTCTCCCTCTTTGGGTTTTGCAAATTGGTCAATTGTCTCAACAAATTCCTCAAAATCTTTCACTTCTCTAAAGTCTTTATAAACTGATGCAAAACGAATATATGCAATATGGTCAAGACTGAGTAATGATTCCATTACATATTCACCAATCGTTCTTGTTGCAATTTCTGCTTCACCAGAACTTTCCAATTTTCTCTGAATTGAATTGACAATCTTTTCAACTCTTTCAGCACTCACAGGACGCTTTCTGACAGAGATTTGGATAGACTTTGCAAGTTTGTCCCTATCAAACATGGTTCTATCACCATTTTTCTTAACCACGACCAACTCACGGAGTTGAACACGTTCAAAAGTTGTAAAGCGAGATCCACATTCCAAACATTCTCTTCTTCTTCTGATTGTTGTGCTATCATCAGTCGTACGAGAATCTTTCACTTGTGTATCTATGCTATTGCAAAAAGGACAACGCATTATTTGTTTTCTCCATTTTCAATCAAAAGTTTTGCCGTTTTATAAAGTTTTGAAGAATATCTTGCTCCTTTTATTAGCATAGTATCATTGTTTTGCAACAACTTATTTAGCAAAAAGTCTTCTAATTTATCATTATTCTCAAAATAATATGTCTCAAACTTCTCACCAAGTTGAGCTAAAATATCTTTTGTTTCGGGACAAATACATACCACAACATCAATTTTTGAATCTGCCAAAGTCTTACCAACAAGAATATGTTCTTTTTGAGAATGTTCACCAAGTTCTGCCATTTTCCCCAAGACAACAATTTTTCTGCCTTTGGCTTTAATTTCATTCAAAGACTTAATTGCCAATCTCATTGCTTCTGGTTGCCCAGAATAACTCTCATCAATAAGCGTATATTCACCGCCATTTGGCAAAGAAAGTTTATATCTTTTGCCCCTACCCTCAACAGCACCAAAATCTTTCAAATGCACAGCTGCTTCGACAACATCAATTCCTAAAACATCAACCACACTCAGCACGCAAAGTGCATTATAGACATGATGTTCGCCTAAATTTGAAAGTTCAAATTCAACTTTTTTACCACCAATTTCAGCCACGACAAAAGTGCTATCTTCTTTTTCTACAACAGAAACAATATTTTTCTTACCATAAAGCACAAGATTTGTTGTTTTTGCTTTTGCTTGAGAAATCAAAATATCTGCACAGTTTGTATCTTCATTGATAACCGCAACACCCTTTTTACTCAATCCTTCAAAAATTTCAGACTTTGCATAAGCAATTCCTTCGATATTTTCAAAAAACTCAATATGCATCGGATAAACATTGGTCACAATCGCAATATCTGGCTCAACAAAACCAATCATTGAGGAAATTTCACCCTTAGAACTCATTCCAGCTTCCAAAACAGCATATTTAGCCATCATATCCAAATCACATAGTGTTTTTGGAACCCCTATGTTATTATTAAAATTGCCCGTTGTAGCATAAGCTGGTGCAAATTTTGACAAGATGAATTTCAAAGCTTCTTTTGTTGTCGTTTTGCCCGCACTTCCTGTTAGAGAAATCATTTTTCCTTTGAATTTTCTGCGAATATAATTTCCAATTTCTAAATAGGCTTTTTTTGTATCACAAACTAAAATTTGACGTGTCGTTGGCACATCTGGAAGGAGCTTTTCAACCACCGCAGCTTCTGCACCCTTTTCAATAACGTCAAAAACGAAGTCATGCCCATCAAAATTTTCGCCTTTGATCGCAATAAACAAACTTCCTTTTTTAATATCTCTGCTATCTGTGGAGATATTATCAATGTCGACATCAATCACGTTTGAAACCGAACACAAAACTTCCGCAATTTTCTTAGAATTAATTCTAAACACGAGAAACCCTTTCCATAAACACAATATCGCTATGAACTAAAAATATCACAATCGTTAAAAATTACAATAGATATACTATGCTATTTTTTCAAAAAATCCGAAGACATCTGCTTCTTGTCCGTTTTGCATTTCCGCAATATAGTCGAACATCTTTTGTGCAAAAGAACCTATCTTCCCGTCATTAATGAGCATTTTTTTATCTTTATACAAAAGCTCACCCACAGGAGAGATAACAGCCGCTGTTCCGCTGCCAAAAACTTCTTCAAGTTTACCTTCATCATAAGCCTTACAAACTTCTTCAATTGACAATCGACGTTCTGATGTTGGATATCCCCACTTCTTGGCAATTTCTAAAACTGTTCTTCGAGTGATTCCACTCAAGATGCTTCCATTGAGAGCAGGTGTGACAATTTCTCCATCAATTTTGAAAAAGATATTCATAGAACCAACTTCTTCAATATATTTATGCTCAACACCATCTAACCACAAAACTTGATCATAACCTTTTTTATGTGCTTCTAACCCAGCATGAAGACTTGCAGCATAATTGGCAGCAGTTTTAGCTTCGCCTAGACCACCGCGAATAGCACGAACATACTTATCTTCAACCATAATTTTAACTGGTGCAAAACCATTCACATAGTAAGCAGATACAGGAGAGAGAATAATCATCAATTTATAAGTCTTACTAACCCCAACGCCAAGATACTCATCTGCAGCAAAAATAAAAGGACGAACATAGAGACTTGAACCTTTCAAATTGGGTACCCAATCTTTTTCAATCTCTAAAAGCTTAAACAAAGCCTCCTTCACAAACTTAACATCAATTTGTGGAATATCTAAGATGCGATTAGAATTATTAAGTCTGTTCAAATGGTCTTCTGCTCTAAAGACACGAACTTCATCATGTTTTGTTCTGAAAGCTTTCATTCCCTCAAAGACAGCTTGTCCATAGTGAAGTGTTGCATTAGACGGTGCAACGGCAATATCTGCATAAGGCAAAATCTTAGCCCCATACCAACCTTTATCAGGTGAATAATCCATTTCGAACATATAATCTGTGAAAAGCTTTCCGAAAGACACTTTGGTAATATCTTGTGGTTTTTCTTTCAAAGAAGATGACTTAATAAATTCTAATCCACTCATCTCATATCTCTCCTACAAATCTGAATAAATTGGGAACTTTTCACAAAGGACAGAAACTTTTTCTCTAGTTACTCTAATTGCTCTCACAATTTCTGCTGCTTCGCATACATCACAAGATCCATGATGAAGTTTCACATCCGCCAACGCATCAACAATATCACAAATGTAGTTTGCAATAAGTTCAAATTCTTTTTCCTTGAAACCTCTTGTTGTTCCAGCAGGACTACCTACTCTGATACCAGAAGTCACCTTTGGAGGTTGTGGATCATAAGGAATGGAATTTTTGTTGCAAGTGATATTTGCTTGTTCCAAAGCTTCACACACAACATCACCTGTTAAACCTTTAGGACGCAAATCTACAAGAAGCAAATGCGTATCTGTTCCACCTGAAACGAGGTTCAAGCCTCTTTCATTAAATACCTTACCCATAGCTTGAGCATTTTTAACAACTTGAGCGGCATAATCCTTAAATTCTTTGGTAAGCGCTTCCCCAAAACAAATAGCTTTTCCCGCAATAACATGCATTAAAGGTCCGCCTTGAATTCCTGGAAATGTTGCAGAATCGATTTTCTTTGCAATTTCTGGATTATTCGTCAAAACCATTCCACCTCTTGGTCCACGCAATGTTTTATGTGTTGTCGTTGTAACCACATCAGCATATTCCAATGGATTTGGATGAACCCCACCTGCTACGAGACCTGCAAAATGTGCCATATCTACCATTAAATATGCACCAACTTTATCTGCAATTTCTCTAAATCTTTTGAAATCTATCTGACGAGGATAAGCTGAACCACCGGCAATAATCAATTTTGGTTGATGTTCTATAGCAAGTTTTTCTGCTTGGTCATAATCAATGAGTTGTGTATCTTGTTTCACACCATATTGAACAGCTGTGAGCCATTTACCAGAAAGAGAAACCTTAGCACCATGTGTGAGGTGTCCACCAGAATCCAATGACATTCCAAGAATAACATCATTTGGTTTCAGTAAAGCCACAAAAACAGACGTATTTGCTTGAGAACCAGAGTGAGACTGAACATTGACAAATTCTGCTTTGAACATTTTCTTTGCACGTTCAATCGCCAAATCCTCAACCATATCTACAAATTCACATCCACCATAATAGCGTCTATGAGGATATCCCTCTGCATACTTGTTTGTTAAGATACTTCCTTGTGCTTGTAAAATTGCCTTAGAAACAATATTTTCAGAAGCAATGAGTTCAATTTGATCTTGCTGACGTTTCAGTTCAAGTTCAATTGCATCAAAAATTCTAGAATCTTCTTCTTGTAAGTTTTTTTCAAAATCCATCTTCTCTCATACCCTCATAATAAAAATTATAAACAATCCATTTTTTCAACGCGTCTTTCATGACGTCCACCTTCAAACTTCGCAGAATTGAAGATTTCAATATATGTCACAACATCTCCAAGAGACATAGTACGTCCCCCAAAGACCAAAATGTTTGCATTATTATGTTCTTTCACAACTTTTGCTACAAACTCATCATAAACCAATGCTGCACGGATGCCCTTATATCTGTTTGCAGTGATTGAAATACCAACCCCTGTTCCACAAATTAGGATTCCATACTCGCATTCCTTATTCAAAACTTTTTCAACAACAAGTTTTGCAATATCAGGATAATCGCAAGATTCTTTAGAGTGTGTCCCCAAATCCTCAAGCAAAACATCACCTTTTTTTCCTTGGTAATAGTCCATAAGAGACTGTTTTAACTCAAAACCGCCATGGTCAGCTGCTATTGCAATTTTCACAATAAACTCCTTAAAAAACGTAACATTTAGAAAGTATGATATACTATAAAAAGAATAAAAAAAGTTTTTTTTAAAATAATCAAAAAAAAGTTATTGACTAAGGGAAAAAAATTTGTATATATATGACTCACTGAGGACGTACTACAGTGGGCCGGTTGGCAGAATGGTTATGCGGAGGACTGCAAATCCTTAAATATCGGTTCGATTCCGGTACCGGCCTCCAGTAAACTGTCTTTAGACACACCGCTTATTCCGACTTAGCTCAGCGGTAGAGCAATCGGCTGTTAACCGATTGGTCGTTGGTTCGATCCCAACAGTCGGAGCCAATAAAAAGGTCATCCTTGTGATGACCTTTTTTTTATTGCCTGATACGTTATAGTGAAACAACGAAGTTGGCTGTTTTTTTCTTGTTGATTTTTGTCTAAAACAATATATTCTGATTGAGAATTACTAACTATTAAATCCATATAATTATGACAAAAGAAGAAAGAGAAGCAAAAATCCAATCTCTTATTAATTTTCACGGATTATCTGAAGAAGATGCTCAAAAAACCGTTCAAATTCTTGAAGAACATAATCAAATCCTTGAAGAGCTTGAAGCAAAGAAAAAATTGATGAGCCCGAGTGAAATTTTGGAATATGCAAAAAAAATCAAACCTCTCAGAAAAAACGAAAATGGCGAACTGTTTTGGCTTCAAAATACAGCAATCAGCACAGCAAGCTGTTTTTATAACAACGAACTCATTCAAAAAGCTGAAGGCTTGATAGAAGTTGCTAGAATCAAAAGCTATCATACATACGGTGGCCATTATGGTTTCTTACGCCCCTCTGCTGATGAAGCAATTTGGCAATGTCCAAAAGAAATTCTGGATAAGGTTTGTGCTTTTGAGTTTTATACCCCAAGTTTTGAACTAGCCGACATTTTTGACGCAAATTTGGATCGTCATGTTCTAACAACAATCTACTATCAAGGAACTGTTCCTCAAAATTTATTAGACGAACCCGTTAAATGGTAGTTAAACACCACAAAAAAGCTGTTTTCAAAAACAGCTTTTTTTTATTTTCTATCTTGCATATGCATATTTTGCATTTGAAATTTTAGCACCAAGCCAAACAGAAGGTTTTGAAATGAAATTATGTCCCTCATATTCATTTTTCGTTTTAGCAAAAAAGGCTTTATCGTTTTCTGATGAAACAGACTTATAGGCGGAACTCACAAAAGCCTCACCTTTACCTTTGTAGTCTTCCACCAAAACAGTCTCTTCTTGCAATGGTGTTCCATTTAAGGTCATAGAAGAAGCCCAACGGGAAACTGTTTCTGGACCAGAAAGCATTGCAGGGTCTAGAACCAATATCTGTCCTTCAACATCAACGGCAGCCGCAACATGAAAATTCCAATTCACTTCACGATTAGAAACTTTTTGCTCACCCTTGCCTTTGAAAAACACTTTTCCTTTGACCGCACTTGGTGTGTTTGTTCTCACAATTTTTGCTTCAAAACCTTTTTCTTCAAGCAACTTACAGATAATATCTGTTCTAGCAAAGCAACCAACTTGTGGCATTTCAAGATGCAAATCTTTATTTTTCTTCAAATCTTCAAAGAAATTGATAGCTTCAGATGAATTCATTCTCTTAGGCATGGTTCTTAGTCCTTTTTTATAAATCTGCAATAGCCTCAACAAAAGCTTTAGCACCATTATAAACCTCAGAAATGTCTTTGCAAAGCATATATGCCGGAGTTGTCACAATTTTGTGAGGTTTATCCACACAAATACCGCTCGCAACAACATTTTGATGTTTAGCCCCCATATGTTTGATGTCGATGACTTCATTTGCATATTCTCTATCACTACCAAGTGTGATTGTGATTCCTAAGTTTCCAAGAACTTTTGCCAACAAAACAGGTGCAATGCACATTGCTCCAATTTGTTTTTTAGAGTCATAAGTGCTCAAAATTGCACGTTCAACATCTTGATTTACCAAGCAATTTAAACCTTTAGCTCCATAGTCACATAAATTGAGAACAGCACCTATTCCACCAGGAAAAAGAATACCATCAAAATCTTTTGGGTTATATTCTTTGAGATTTTTAATCTGACCTCGAGCGATTCGTGCTGCTTCAACCAAAACATTTCTTTTTTCAAGCATATTTTCGCCTGTCAGGTTGTTGGAAACTTTGAACTGTTCAACATCAGGCGCAAAACACTGATACTTATGCCCAGCCTGAGAAATTGAAAGAAGAAGCGTTGTTGCTTCATGAATTTCAGAACCGTCCATACGTCCGCAGCCCGAGAGTACCACTGCATAATTCTTATATTCTTTCATGAATAACCTCTCATTTGATAAAAATTATTATTTACTTTATCTGATAATATAATAGATTATGAGAAAAATAACAAGATTTTGGAAAAATTTATGCAATTTGAATTATCAACTCTCAGAAATGGCTTGAGAATTATTTCTTCTAACCGCCCCAGCTTTGAGACAGTATCTATCGGCCTGTGGATAAAAACAGGATCTGCTTGTGAAACACCTGACATCAACGGTATCTCACATTTTTTGGAACATATGGTTTTCAAAGGCACAAAAAACCACACAGCCTTACAAATTTCTGAAGAAATTGAAGATGTTGGAGGTCAAACAAATGCCTATACATCCAGAGAATTCACATCTTTCTATGCAAAAATGCTCAAAGAAGATGCGGAAATTGCTCTCGATATTTTAGCAGAGTTTATCACTGCTCCAACTTTTCCTGATGATGAAATCTCAAAAGAAAGAGAAGTTGTCGTTCAAGAAATCAAACAAACCATCGACACACCAGATGACATTATCTTTGACTATTTTCAAGAATGTGCTTTTCAAGACCAACCTATTGGCTTTTCCATTTTAGGTCCTAGTGAATTGATTCGTTCTTTTGATGCGAAAACACTCCGTTCCTATATCAAAAACAACTATGCTGCAGAAAATATTGTAGTTTGTGCTGTTGGAAATATTGAACACAAAAATTTTGTTAAAATGGTTGAAAAAAGAATGTCAGACCTTCAAGAAAAGATATCTTTTAAAACTGCTCCACAAATTTATACAGGCGGCTATAAAATTGATAAAAGAGACATTGAACAGGTTCACATGACTCTTGGTTTTAATGGTTGCGATTATAATGATGAAAACTACTATACAATCATGCTCCTTGCTAACATTTTGGGTGGCGAAACCTCTTCTCGTCTATTTCAAGAAATCAGAGAAAAAAGAGGCTTGGTCTATACAATATATTCTTTTGCCAATGCTCACACTCAAAGTGGTCTTTTTGGAATTTATGCAGGAACAAGTAAAGAAGAATTAAAAGAGCTTATCCCTGTTGTTTGTGAAGAAATCAAAAAACTTATCAAAGAAAAAGCCACAGAAAAAGAACTCAATCGTGCAAAAACTCAGTTCAAGGCCGGAATGTTGATGACTTTGGAAAGTTCTTCTTCAACATCAGAAGTTTTAGCTCGCCAAATGCTCCTTTTCAATCGTGTTTTACCAACGGAAGAGATGGTTGCTAATCTTGACAAAGTAACTCTTGAAGACATTCAAAAGACAGCTCAAAAAGTTTTCTCAAGTGCTCCAACATTCTGCTTGGTTGGTGATTTAGATGAAAGCTATCCATATTGGGAGAAACTCCAAGAATGTTTGGCGAAATAAACTTATATCTGTGTGAGCCTCGTGGATTTTGTGGCGGTGTCACAAGAGCTGTTAAAATTGTTGAAGGTACGCTCAACAAATTTGGGGCACCAATATATGTCTATCACGAAATTGTTCATAATAAACACATTGTAGACGATTTCCGACAAAGAGGTGTGCTGTTCATTGAACATCTTGATGAAATTTCAGATTTTTCTCGACCTCTTGTCTTTTCGGCGCATGGTGTTCCTCTTGCCTTGGAAGAAAGAGCAAAAGAAATGAATCTTATTTCTATTGATGCAACGTGCCCTTTAGTCAAAAAAGTTCATAAAAAAGTTAAAGACCTAGAACAGGAAAAAACTAATATCATCATCATTGGCAAGAAAAACCATCAAGAAATTATTGGCACCAAAGGACAACTTAGTAATATTGAAAAAGTTCATATTGTTAGCTCCATTGAAGACATTGAAAAACTAAAAATTGATAACAAAAACATTGGTTTTGTCACACAGACAACCTTGAGTCTTGATGAAAACAAAGAAATGATTGAAGCTTTACAAAATAAATATCCAAACATAAATTCTCTGAGTAAAAGTGACATTTGTTACGCAACAACTGAACGCCAGAATGGAATTAAAAACTTATGCAAATTTGCTGAAGCTATCATCATCATTGGTTCAAAAAACTCTTCAAATTCTAACAAGCTCAAAGAAGTTGCTCTAGTCGAAGGTGCAAAAGTCGCTTTTCTCATTGATGATGCTTCTGAACTTGATTGGGAAAAACTTTCAACTTTTCAAAACATTGGCATTTCCTCTGGTGCTTCTGCACCTGAACATCTTGTTGAAGCACTTGTTGAAACATTCAAATCTCGTTATGAAAAAATTAAGATAACAAGTGTTAAGATATAGTATTCGATTTTTTTTGTGAGGAGATTTATAAGATGTCTCGTGCTGAAGATATTTTTCAAAAGCTGATATATTTTGGCGAAGATGCCCTTGATGAATTCATCATCAATCGCCAAACAGAAGAGCTTTTTATGGACTTCAAACAAACTTTTCCAAATAACAATAAAAACAATTCGCTCAATAGTAACGACCGAAAAAACCTTTCAAAATCTATCTCTGGTTTTGGAAATTCAGAAGGTGGCGTTCTTATCTGGGGTGTTGAATGTTATCGAGATGTTGAAATTGGTGACGTAGCCAAAACCAAAGTAAAAATTCAAAATGTTCATCGCTTTTCAAGTTGGTTAGAAAATGCTATTTCAGGATGTACAATTCCAAGCCATAACAGGGTTAGAAACCATATTATTAGCGAAGATGAAAATGGTGATGGTTTTGTTGCAACTCTCATCCCTAAGAGCGAATTAAGCCCTTTAATGTCCACATTTGGCAACAATTTCTATATTCGTTCAGGCTCAAACAATGTCCCTGCACCTTATGCCGTACTTGCAGGAATGTTTGGACAAAGACCACAACCAAATATCGAATTTGTCATTTCAGATAAATCCGTTGATATTGTTGATAGTTTTGAAAACTTACTTTCTTCTGGCAACAATGATGAAACAAACGAAAAAAGCATTCGTATCAACTTTGCCATTCATGGAAAAAACGAAAGCAATGTTATTGCCAGAGAACTTTATCTTTCTTGTAACACAGATGAAATCGGTGAATATAACAAAGTTCGATTTTCAAACTATAATCAACTTGACTATATCAGCGGTGTTGAAGGTCAACTCAATCTTATCACCAAACCAGAGTTTAGAATCCCTCCCCGTGGCATAATCAAGTTCACAAACGTGAGCATTGTTCTTTCTCAAAACATTGACGAAGACTTCATTTTAGAAGGTGTAGTCGGAGCAGAAGGCTCAGCACCTAAAGATTTCAAAATTTATGCTAACAAAAATAAGTTGCGTTCCTTTGTTGCAAAGGTTATACGTAGCGAAGAGGAAAGTCGTCCAGCATTAGCAAGCGAGTTTTTTAATGAATTTTTGGTGTATATGAAATAATGAAAAGAATTGAGATTTTTACAGACGGAGCCTGCTCTGGAAATCCAGGTGCTGGTGGTTGGGGTGCACTTCTCAGATATAAAGCAACTGAAAGAGAGCTTAGTGGTTATGAAGAACAAACCACAAATAACCGTATGGAACTCACTGCTGCTATTGAAGCTCTCAAAGCCCTCAAAGAAAAATGCTTTATCACGCTCTACACAGACAGCAAATATGTGATGGATGGTGTGAATGAGTGGATGAAAAATTGGAAAGCAAATGGGTGGAGAACCACCAATAAAAAATCGGAAGTCAAAAACATAGACCTTTGGCAACAACTAGATGAACAAGTCAGCAAACATGAAATTCACTGGATTTGGGTTAAAGGACATAATGGACATGAAGAAAATGAACGTGTTGATAAATTAGCCAGAGAAGAAATTATCAAAAACAAAAAAGAGGAAGTTTAACTTCCTCTTTTTTTGTGAATAACCATTTTAAATCCACACCATTTGTCATTTCCGAGAAATTGGGAATGACAGATAAACAAAACTCAATACATTATGGATTCCCAGTCAAGCTGGGAATGACAATTAATAATTACAGTACAAAAGTAAAAAAACAAACCTGAGTATGATAAAAGATTATGTCATTCCCGAGAAATCAGGAATCTATAATATTACCCCGCCATTCCCACCTTCTATTCCGTCATCCCCAGCTTGACTGGGAATCTACTTACAAGACTCAACACATTATGGATACTCGGGTCAAGCCCGAGTATGACAATAAAAAAGAACCTAAGTATGACAGGAGATTAGAAAATAAAACAGTAAATAAAAGCCTCTCGTTTGAGAGGCTTTTATTTTATCTTTTCCTTCTTCCTTCTTCTTCCTTAAAAATTATATCTAATAGTAAGATATAGTTGATCATCGGAATAGTCGGATCTTGTATCACGAGCATAACCGAAGTTAAAGGCGAATGGGATATAGATATTATTGACCTTCAAGTTCAGGCTGCTTCTAAGGCTATCTCGGCTTTCATTTGCACCTCTCATCACCCAAGGACTTTCCGGACTACCCACAAAGTAGCTATTAACTTCTGAGCTCCTATCTCCCAAACTTCTAGAATAAGCCAGCTCTAAACT
>JBKEEF010000009.1:0-3642 GCA_047975765.1 Alphaproteobacteria bacterium | reverse complement strand
TTTAAGTAAATCTTCATCAACATTAACTGTATAGCGTGGTTTTTCTGTTGGCATTGCAGACCACCTCCTTACAGTTCATATTATGCACAAGTTCAGATGTTCTGTCAAGAGGGATGTACATACGTTGTCAAGAAATATTTTGAAAAACCTCTTGACAGGTTCAGACCCTATGAACTATAATGAGTTTGGTTCAGAAGTTCAGGCCCAGTGACCTTTGAAAGGAGGTGGGAAGCATGGCTACAAATTTAACTAGAATGACTTTTACCATTACGGAAGAGATGGAAGCTCCATTAGATAAGTTCAAAAAAGAGATGTTTTATGACCGAAACAACTCTGAAATGATTCGTGAACTTATTATGGCGGGGATGAGGGCAATGGATGAAAAAGCGGCAAAGGGAAAGGAGTGCGATAGGGCGTCCTAAAACGCCCTATCCACCACAAAGTTGGAGGAGCCATATTTTTCTCTAATTTCATAGTTTTTCCCTTATCTTTTGGAACTATCTACTATTTGTCACTTCCAGGGAGAGGATTATTAAATAGTAGATAGTTCCAAAAGATAACTATTTAAAATAGTTGTTTTAATATTCGTATCGTCAATCTAATGTTATTGAAAGTAATAAAACCCTTACATATATAAAGAGGTAATTATATACAAAAGGGTTCACTTTTTTTATTGTTTTTAAATTTTTTTCTTGTTTTCAGCAAGTGAACATATGGATTTGTTATTTAATTATTGATTCTATGGTCACTGATGAAGTATTTCCTTCTTTATTCGATATGTTCACGGTGGTCTTCTCACCCACCTCAATCATGATATGAGCTTCTCCACTTGATTCAGAAAACTTTTCAACTGTCAAACTACAATTATCACATCGGATTGAACCAAAATCGATTTGGTCTTCGTTGTCGTAGAAAGGTATCTTAATGATTCTTTCTTCAATACGTTCATCACCCCACCGTGGCTTGTTTATAAACACTTCAACTGTTGTGTTTTTTGCTGTCAGTAATTCGTTTATGTATGGCTTTACGACAATTGCTCCTCCACCAATAACCGAAGCACCAATCGCTATTTTAACAAAAGCACTATATTTCACCGCTTCAAAAACCCCTACTTTGGTTACCTCAGCTGCAAGTGGAGCGGCTGCACTTGCTATAGAGATTGTAGTCACTGCACCCACTGTTTTTGATATATTGTCAAAGAGTTGCGCTGACGATTCAGTATTCAATGTATACAGATTTTGAAACTCATTATAAAACTCTAACATTCCTGGAAACATCACAAATGTCGTAATGATTGATAAATCAATTCCTTTTTTCTTCAAACTATTTTGTAGCTTTTGTCTTATTTTACTTAATCTACTTTTTATCGTTCCTTCTGGAACTCCTACAATTTCCGCAATTTCTTTGACAGACATATCCTCAAAAAGTCTAAAATAAGCCACATCTCTAAATTCTGGTTGCATTTTTTGTATTTCTGAATTAACAATATCAAAAAGTTCTTTTTGTGCTACCACTTTTTCTACTTTTGTTGATTCACTTTCATCTTCAAAATCTTCAATCACCATTTCATCACCTAAATCAGCATATTTTTTTCTATCACTTTGAGCTATTCTCAAACACTTTTGATGTGCATTTTTTTGTATCCATACTGTAAATGCTTCTGGATTGTTTAATTGATGGATACTTTTATAAACAGTGATAAAAGTTTCCTGAACGACATCTTCAGCTAACGTTGAATCTTTAAAAAATTGCATTCCTATAAAAAATATTCGGTTCCTATATTTGTAAAATACTTCTTCAAAAGCGCCTTCTTTTCCTTCTTTAAGCGCATTGATTATTCTTATATGCTCCTCATTCAACATCATTTAATTTTCTCTCCCTTGTCAATTTTTACTAGGCAAAAATTGGTATGATTGAATAAAATGACTGGCATTTCTTGTCATTCAGCATGGCTTTAGTCATACATTATGTATTTATCCTATTTTTAATAACACTTTATACCAATAATCAATTCTCTTTAACTTCAATCATATACTTAGATAAGTGTTTTTTAAAATAGGTTCACTTTTTTTTAAAAACTAATGATTTAGTTGTGTTTGACCATTCATATATGCCTTATGATCATAGATAGTTGGTCCACACTCTTTCAAGTATCTATCTTCTTTCAGTTTGATTGTTACACATATATGCAGATTATCTATTTTATTCAATGCTACATTGTATTTCTTTTCACACTGTATGGGTTCATTCTCCATATTCTTCATAGAATCAAGCAAAGAAACATGAATATTCGAATTTATTATCTCTTTTTCTCTTTTTGGAAATACTACATTTCCGTGTTTCCTTTTTAAACCTTCCATAATTGGCTCTTCTCCAGCAACCATTAATACATAGCCACTAACACCAATAATCACAAACAATACCCTTAATATAAAAATTTCCATTTTTCTCAATTTCTTCACTGTTATTAGTTTTACTAGCGCAAAGGACATCATTGTCATCCCCATACATCTCGACAATGTTTTTTGCAATTGCAAATGATTCATATTAATAATGCTTTGAAATTCACTATAAAATGCAATCCATGTTGGAACCGCCATATAAGTCTTGAACTTTGAAACATCAATATCAAATTTATCCATTGCCCCTTTTAAGTTTCTTCTGATTCTACTCATTCTACTTTTGACTGTTCCTTCTGGTATGTTCATTACTTCAGCAATCTCTTTTATTGACATTTCTTCAAAAATTCTTAGATAAGCAACACACCTCATTGCAGGTTTCATTCTTTTGATTTCACTAGTAATTGCTAGCAACAGTTCCTTTTGTTTTACCACTTCTTTAATATTGGCTTCGTTCCTCATATCCTCGATATTATCCATTATCAATTCTTGATTAATATCAATGTACTTATTTTTGTCACACTCAACAATTTTAAGACATCTTTGATAAGCTATCTTTTGTAACCATGTACTAAATGCTTCTGGATTATTCAACTGATTAATTTTTTGATGAACAATAATAAATGTTTCTTGCACTACATCCTCTGCAGTTGCTTGATTCTTAAAAAATTGAAAACCAATAAAATAAACTTTACTTTTATATAATTGATAAACCTTTTCAAATGAACCATCTACATTATCCATCAAATCTTTTACAATCTTTAATTTCATGTTTTCTTTAATCATTTTTAATATCACCAAGTTTTGATTTACATGCCTTTTTTTTAACTTTTAGTACACTGAAATGCAAAGTTAATACACTAAAGCAAGAAATTAGAAAAAGAATTGTCCATTTATCCATTAAAACCATTTTTCCGCTAAAAGTTTGGGTAATAAGTAGAAAGAAACTATTGACTAACACAAGTATTATCGATATAAAAACTAATTTTTTGGGCTCCTCCAACTTTGTGGTGGATAGGGCGTTTTAGGACGCCCTATCGCACTCCTTTCCCTTTGCCGCTTTTTCACTTGTTTGAGCGAACATAAGTGCTTGCTGAATCGCTATAATGTACGTCTGATTACCTTCATTCAGCTCGTTGAACTTAACTACAAAATCTCTTGTTGCTTTCTCTTCGTTCATGTGGGTATTCCTCCTTTTGTTTACTTGCTATGTGAGTTCGTCAAGCATTTGTTTTATATTTTT
>JBKEEF010000008.1:0-34493 GCA_047975765.1 Alphaproteobacteria bacterium | reverse complement strand
TTATGTAGAGGGTTAATGATCTGGTGGCTTTAGCGAGAGTGTCCCACCCGATCCCATTCCGAACTCGGCCGTTAAACCTCTTAGCGCTGATGGTACTTCGTCTTAAGACTCGGGAGAGTAAGTCGTCGCCGGATCATTAACCCCCTACATAATAATCCTATCAAATTGTTATTTATTACTTAAAAACCCCTCACAGAAATGTGTAGGGGTTTTTGTCTGTTTATCTTTAAGCTCTGAAATCCATAAGGAATTAGGGAAAAGAAGAAATCACTGCTAGAATTAATATCTATAGTTACCGTTCATCCCTTATGAATAATGCTGTATCTAATAAGTAAAGCAAAAACCTCTACAAATTAAATCACAGCCTAGTACGTGCTGCTCAGAATTTATAGTTATAGATGCTGCGGTCTCTTAAATTATGCTAGCAAAATTTAGAAGCAAAAAAAATTGAAATACTTCAAAAAAAGAGAAAAAAATATCTATTGAGCTATATCATCAATCTTAATAATAACTGCTTTAATCTTAAGATTATTTAAATCGTCCTATGTGATGAAAAATTATATCTTTTTTGCTTCCAAGAATAATATTACAACCTTATTCCTTGGTTCAACTTTTAGGAAATAATAATGTACTTATCCATTTAAATTAGAACCAATAAAGTAAACTAATTTTGTATAATTTAAAAACTTTATTTACTAAAAGAAGTATGTATTGATCATTCTTGTTGAGATATAAAAAAGTAAATTAAATTTTAATCAGGTTGTTATGAGACTCATATTTTTTGTTTTCATTTTTTTAGTGTGTGGTTCCAAATGTTCTGGAGCAGTGGAGCTTCGACCGTATGTTGGGGTTGATTATGTTGCATCGCATTTTGATGTTGATAACAAATATAAATATTGGAAAATATCATATAGTTCTTTGAACTTTAATACAGGTGTCTATCTTTCTTATGATGTTGGTTTTGAGCTTTTTTATCAGGACCTAGGTAGAGAAGTTGACAAGCAAGCATCAGCTATTTTTAATGAATCAAAATATCATTTTAAGGCTTATGGTTTAGATGTAGCAAAATACTTTCCAGTTCTTGAGAAAACAAAGATTTATTCTTCTATTGGGATAGGTAAATATCAACTTAATTCTAAAGATGAATATCGGTTAAACCATAAAGAAAATTTGAATGGATATAGAGTTGGTCTTGGGCTTCAAAATGATTTTTTTGAGAAAGTCTCTCTACGTTTTTCGATTAGATATATTTTTATGGAAACAAACAAGTTTAATAATATGGGTGAGTTTGTTTTCGGAGTGAGATATTATTTCATTTAATATATCCTCTCTAAAGCTCAAATGAATTACATCTGAGCTTTAGAATAAAGTGGTTATTTTTGTCTTAAAATCTGACACTGATGAGAAATTCTTGGATAGTCTAATTCTGACCATTTTGAAAAACCATCCATTAATGAATAAGCCTCAATTCCTTGAGATTGATAAAGTTTTGCAATATGATATGAAAGTTCTCCATATTCACAGATAAAAAGAATTTTTTTAGTCTCCCAAATTGAAGATAAATCTTGAACTTTATTTATTAGTTCTTTCTCTTCTTTGTTGATTGAAGTTGGGATTTGTCCACAATTAAATTGGTTGAAGTGTCTGATATCAATTATTACCCAGTCTTTGTTGGTCACTATATCTTTAGAAGTTTTAAGTTGTTTCCATAATTTGCCAGAACTTGTTTGGAATATTTCTTTCAAAGTTCTTGGGGAGGAAAATGAAATTTTGTCTTTCTTTTTTCTTTCATTTGCAAAGGAAATTTGAGTTTGAAGTTTTTCTTTATGTATTATTTTGGGAAACATTTTGCGTGGTAAGAATTTAAAATATTCATCTAGATATAAGAAAGGAAGATCGCATCCAAGAAAGACACAGTTTATTTCTCCTTTTTCGTTTCTTAGTTCTTCAAGTTTGTTTTTTAGTTTTAAATTTTTGATATATTTTATTATGCCATAAAAATTTAAGCCACTACTTGGTCCAACTAAGATTCCGTGTCGACAGAGTTCTAAGCTTTTTGTATATGCATCAAAAGTTGAGCAAGAAACAATATCATTACAGGCCTTTTTCCAATCAAAATCTATCATTTTAAGAAGATTGAATGTTCTTGGTCCTGGAACAGGATTGTTTGGTTTCCTGACGACTCCAACTGTTTTAAGATAAAGATTATCTCGTTTGAGAATTTTTGAAATACCTGTCATGCTCCCTGTGGTTCCCAAGGACGAACAAAAAATTTGAATATCATTGTCTAGTTGTTCTTTGATTTGCTCTCCTGTGAGCCTAAAATGACCTTCAGGGTTGTTTAAGTTTGCATATTGATTGAGGTTCGTCCATTCGGCTTTTTCCCCCATTTTTCTTGCAAGATTAATCCCACTATTCTTGTCATGAGGATTGGGGCAAATTGGTTCTTCATTAACTTGAATTTCAGAACCAGAAAGTAACAACATTTGTATCTTTCCTAAACTTGCTTCACTGGAGATAACAGAGCGCATTTTATTAAACCCATATAAATGGCTTAAAATTGACAGTGAAAAGGCCATATTCCCTGATGAGCTTTCAATTATATTAGGGCTTTTCTTTGGAGTGTTTTCTATCATCTCAAAAGCCGGAACAGATTTAACATTCATAAGTGGAAGAAAGGTTTGCATTTTGATGAAAATATGAATGTTATTTTTATAGAAGGGGTTTAATTCCGCTGAAAGTTCAACAAGCGGAGTCATGTGTTCATGAGGATTTAGAAACGACTTAATGCCGCTTTCTCCTCGAAAGACGTTTTTAGACATTGATTGATTATCCTTTATTATAAAATTTATTAGGTTTGCAATAAAAATTAAAACAAAGGAGGAGCAAGGATGAAATAGTGATCGAAAGAAAAAATAAGAGAAAGAGGAATTCCTTTTTCAGGCACGAAGACGTAGTTTATTTTTTCTAATGATAAAGAAATAAGAGAAGGTGTTTTTGCACCAGAAATTTGCTGAACATAAAGACATGAGGCACATTCGTCGTGTGTCTTGAGAATTTCTTCGTGATGATGTGTGAAAGAACATATTTGAGCAATAAGAAAGATGCTCATTGATAATATGTATAACCATTTTTTCTTCATGATCGTAGTTTATGCCTATTTTTTTATTTATCAATAAAAAACCTCCAGAAAATTCTGAAGGTTTTTTTTGGTCGATTTGTTTTGCTTTAGTTTAATTCGGATGCAATTTCTTCAAGTTGTTTTTGTTTCCATTGCTTATACTCTTCAATATTCATGTTCAAGGATTTTGCCGCTTTTGAAACTTTATATTTTTTTTCAAAGTACATATAAAGATAAAGCAACCCACCAAAAACACAAATAAGCAAAAATGTATAAACCGCTGTAAGTACAAGGAGAATTGTGAGGCTTTTATATCCAAAAAACAATCCTAGATCTCTATAAAAGAGACAGCCTATGGATGATATGGCAAGAAAACCAAACAATCCCATTAAGGTAAGATACACTTTACTTCTTTTTTGAGAAAAGCTCAAAAATAAGCAGAAAACAATAAAACCAGATAATCCAATAATAAGCCCTAAAGCAACTTCTAAATTTTCCATTTTTTTTAATTTAAAAATTAAACATAATTATATTTCATCAACTCAGATTATACCTCTTTTTTTTCAAAAAAGATATATAAATTTATTACGAGATTATGTCTCAGATTATTAAATTTAATTAAAGTGAGTTTAGCACATCATCAACGTGTCCATTGACTTTGACTTCTCGCCATTCTTTGATAATTTTTCCTTGTTCATCCAAAATAAAAGTTGAACGGGTTATACCCATATATTTCTTTCCTAAAAATGACTTTAGTCCCCAGACTTTAAATTCTTCAGAAAGTTTGTGTTCAGAATCAGATAACAAAATGAAATTAAGTTCTTTTTTTGTTTGAAACTTTTGATGACTTGCAATTGAGTCAGGGCTAACACCAATGACCACCGCTTTT
The DNA here is from genome assembly GCA_047975765.1 of Alphaproteobacteria bacterium. Classification (GTDB taxonomy): domain Bacteria; phylum Pseudomonadota; class Alphaproteobacteria; order RF32; family CAG-239; genus JAQWBS01. The sequence goes on along the minus strand of JBKEEF010000008.1, from coordinate 30,483 downwards.
GAAGTGAGTCGGTTATAGTTATCTCTAAAGTTACAGGCCTCGGTTGTGCATCCTGGCGTGTTGTCTTTAGGATAGAAATAAAGTACAACCTTTTTACCAGAAAAATCAGCGAGGCTATATGTTTTTTCAGCACCTTTGTCGTCAATTCCTTGAAGTTTCAAATTTAAATATGTCATTGTTTTATTCCTTGCTTGTTTTTTTACATTTTATATTCATAATATATGAGTTGCAATCATTCTTTATCGGTATGGGGGAAAAATGAAGATATTAATTATTGGTCCTTTGGGAGCAGGAAAATCTTCTCTGGCTTATGCAATAAATAAGAAATTTAATCTTCCGAGATTGAATCTTGACGAAGTTTGTCGTCGTCCAGATGGAAGTTACTATCCCAAAGAAGAACAATTTGAAAAGCTTAATGAATTTATCAAAAATCATTCTTCTTGGGTTTCGGAAGGTTGCCAAAAGTATCTTTATGAAAAAATGTCTCCTGATTTGATTGTAGATATGCGTATTAATAGGTTTGTTGCAATTTGGCGTTTTACAACTCGTTTTTTCAAAGCAAAAAAACTGATTGGCAAGAATGTTGATAAAGATTTGCCTGTGCAAGCATATCATTATAGAAAAGTAACATTGGAGAAAATTAGAGATTATGATGTCTGTGGGCTGGAAATTAATGCTGATATAAAAGATTTTTTGAAAGAATGCACAATACCTGTTGTAACCTGTAAAAGTTTCAAAGATTATTCAAAAATTTTTTCGGAAATTGAGAAAATAAAAAGCCTCCTTTAAGGAGGCTTTTTGGATTAGATTTCAGTGATGATGTCTTTTTCTTGCCAACGAGATTTTGGAAGTTTGATATTAAAATCATCTTCAGCATGGTAACCGACAGCAGCGATGACCAGACTTTTTAAACCTTTTTCTTTTAGTCCAAATTCTTTATCCATAATTTGAGAGTCGAAACCTTCAATTGGAACAGTATCCAAACCTAGACTTCCCACTCCTTGTAAGAAAAAGCCAAGATTGATATAAACTTGCTTTGCAGCCCATTCCTGAACATCTTTAATCTGAGATTTATGCATATTAACAAACATATTTCTTTTTTCATGTTGATCAATTTTTGCTTGTTCAGAAATAAAGCGTCCGTCAATATCCTCTTGATTGGTCAAGTCTTGGAGATATGTTTCGTCAAAATCTGTCTTAGCACAAAAAACGACAATATGACTTGCTTTGAGAATTTTCTGAAGATTAAATTCATAAGCTCCACTTGTCGCTTTAGCAATTTTTTTCTTACCTTCATCCGTTCCTGCAAGAATGAAATGCCATGGTTGTGAATTGACACTTGAAGGGGAGAGGCGAAGAAGTGCTTTCAGTGCTTGGACATGAGCCGCTGAAATTTTTTTAGTTTCATCAAAACTTTTTGTTGAATATCTCTTGTTTGCTGAGTCTATAATGTTCATGATATTTCCTTTGTAAAACAAGTTTATCTTATTTCTAAGTTAAGAATTTGTATCCGCTCTGTCAAGAGGTTGAAATAGATATTGCTAATAAATTAAAAACGAATTTGACTATAATATTGATTGTAAGTAAGAATTAACTATTAATTATCAGTGTTAAAGGATATTTAGAAATGACTGAACAAGAAAAAATGACACAAGGACTTTGGTATGATGCAAACAATGACAAAGAACTAATAGAAAAAAGAGTAGAGGCTGAAGAACTTTGTTTTGAATTCAACAATACTCGACCGAAAGATACGCGAGCTAAAGAGATGTTCTTAAGCAAGCTTCTTCCTAATAAAGAAAATAATGTCGTTATTTTGTCTCCTTTTTATACAGATTATGGTTATAATTGTTTCATTGGAGAGAATACGTTCATCAATCACAATGCATATCTTATGGATGGTGCTTCCATTAAAATTGGTAAAAATTGTTTTATTGGTCCAAATTGTGGGATGTATACGGCAGCTCATCCTCTTGTTTTGAAAGAAATATTGGGTTAGAGCGAGCAAAACCAATTACAATTGGAGATAATGTCTGGCTTGGTGCTGATGTCACAATTTTGCCCGGAGTGACAATAGGTTCTGGATGTGTAATTGGGGCGAAAAGCTTGGTTACAAAAAATATCCCTGATAATGTTATCGCAGTGGGGAATCCTTGTCGTGTTATTCGGGAAATTACGGATTTGGATCGAGTTGCAAAATAAAACAGATGTTTTTGCAATTTATATTGATTGCAGGAGCAGGGTTAGTGCGGGCGGCCATGCCATACCGCATCTTCACTTCGTTCAGACCATTTAGCTTTGCTCAATGTCCAACTTCACAACACTTGTAGCGTTGTTCGTTAGTGACCTACACAGGTTCAATATCCTTTCCCTAACGTTTTAAAAAAGAAAAAACACCATAAAAGGTGCTTTTCTTTTTTCTTGGTTGCGGGAGCAGGATTTGAACCTACGACCTTCAGGTTATGAGCCTGACGAGCTACCTGGCTGCTCCATCCCGCGATAAGGATTGGCTTATAAATACGCTTTTCATCCTCCAATGTCAAGAAGAAAATTCATCTTTTTTTTACTTTTTTGAAGAAAGTAAAAATAATAATAATTGTTTAAAGTGTTGAATAAATTATTTGAATAAAAAAATGCTGTGTAGTAAAGTTAGGAAACAATAATATAAGGGGGTTCTTTTGAGAAATATAGTATATTTTATTTTTGGATTTTTACTTTTAACATCAACAGTAAATGCTAAAGAAAAGAAGATTTTATTAGATGAGCTCGTGGATTATAATATAAATGTTTCTACCGCTGAAAATGGGCTTTACCAATATATGGGAAGTAAGGATGGATTAAGTGTCAGTTTTTTAGCAACGGATAAAGAAGTTAGAAAGATTAATTATATATTTGCTGCTGGAAATAATGACAAATTTTCAGATCAAATCACTGATGTTACCCAAAAATTGATGCCTAAAAAGGTTACTAATACGGATAAGTTTTCATCTCAAATTTTGTCTGAACTTAGTAAACTTAGAAAAGAAGGAGATGATGAAAAACTGAATGCTGCTGGAAACCGATTTAACTTTAAACTTATGAATGGTATGATTCATGTGCAGGCTGTTCCATATAAGTATGTTAACAAAATTTAGGCTTTTAACTTAACTTATTAATATACCAGTTCATAAATTTTTGAAGGCTACCTCTCTGGTCTATTGTTTTGTAGTATTCATCTAATTCTTCTTTTGAAAAATCACAGAGACGTTTCTGGTTTTCTCTCACATAAATTACTTTCCAAAGTTCTGACCAAGCATAAGGAGATGTTTTGTCCTTGATATCTGTTGTAATATCATAAAAAATATCATCTCTAAAAAATTGTGAAATCTCACCTTTTTCATCAACAAATGTGGCACAGCTCACGAATTTTGCTTGTCTGTTCGTTTGTCCTTGCATCAGTTTGATAATTCCTTCACACCAATTGTTTCCAGAACATATTTGGTATAGACACCAGGGAAGCCCTCAAGTGCTTCAACACAAAAAGAACCATCCTCAACAAGCAATGGAGCTTTGAGGATTTTATAAGCTTGTTCAGCTTTGAATTTTGAAACCTCAGCAACAGTATCAGCTTGAGGTTCCATTAAATTCATATCTTTTTGTATGATTTTTATGTTTTTATACCCTGCAATTTCAAAACTTTTTTGTAAGGTTTGAGCTTTTCCTAGATTGCTAGTTATGAAGTATAATTCCATAAGTTTAAGCCTTTTTAACAAACTCAGATTTGAGATTCATAGCACCAAAACCTGGGATTTTGCAAGAAATGTTATGTCCTGCTTCATTGATAAGGAAAATACCTTTAACAATAGTTCCTTGTTTGATGGCTTTTGGAGCACCTTTTACTTGAAGGTCTTTAGTCAAGACCACAGTGTCACCATTTTCTAGGACATTTCCTAAAGAATCTATTACGGCATCATCGGGAATTGTATGTTCATCCCACTCATGAGCACAAGCAGAGCAAACAAAAATGTTTCCATCGTGGTATGTATATTCACTTTCACATTTTGGGCAAATAGGTGTTGTCATCTCTTTATCCTTTAATATTTATAATAAAAATTGATTAAACCATTTTTGGTTTGGAAAGTCCAGTTTTGCTTATTTATTCTTTGGATAAAAAAAGCCCAGTTTAATACTGGGCTTAAAATTTATATTATGACTAATTAATATGCGTTTTTTTCTCTTTCAATACAAACACCATTATAGTCATAACCGCTAACAACGTTTCTGTCATTAATAGTGAGCTTTGTCATACATTTAAGACCCATAAATGGAATCGTGTAAGCATTTGCTTCATTTGTTTTTTGGTAGTAGATATATGTCATATTACCTTCTTTGTAGCTGATGTCTGGTTTTCCTAATTTGAAGATAACATCATTTTCACTTCTGCCTACAAGGGATTCCATTGTATTGCGATATTTTGTTTCAGAAGCACAAGCTGTTGTAAGAAGCGCGAGGGCAACGAGAAGTATTTTTTTCATTTTTAGTTCCTTTATTAAATAGAATCATTTAGTTAACACTAACAAAATTGAGTAAATAAATCGTTTATTTATACAAATTTGGTAAAATTTGATTGTCATTATATTTTGTTACCCGATTTTTATTCTCTTTTTCAAAAGATTCAATAAAATTCTTTGGTGTCCACTCATTTATATCCTTCGCATAAAGGGAAGCGGAAAGAATTTCTAATTCTTTTTCAAAATCTTTATTTTTAACATATTTACTAACATCGTTTAGATTTAAAATTTTGTCATCGCCATATCTTTCAATGGCCCATTGAATAAGACTTTCTCTGAGAAGTCTTATATCTTTACACTGCGCTGCTGAGATAACGGATTTTTTATCAATTTCTCTTGCTGAATTATTATTGCTACTGCTTACAGTTTTTTTAGATTTTTTCCCCATGATTAAACCAATAAAAATTCCGAAGAAAATGGCTGCAGCAAGGAAGAAATAATCATATTCATGTTTGTCAGATGAAACTGCCGTTGCAGGTAAGTTGTTGAGCGCATTTTCATTTTGTTCTGGCAATAGATTAGTTGTGGCTTGAACAACATCAACAGCAGGATCTGGTTGTGCAGTTACTGTATCTTGGTACGTTGGATTAGGTTTTATCAACAAAGTTTCAGTAGCCAAGATGGTCTTTTCTAAGGTCTTAGTCTGTGTATTAAACCAGTAGAATACAACTTCAGGAAGGACTAAATTTCCTGCTTGATTAGGGATATAAACATCATTAATTTCTGTAATGGTGAGAATATCATCTCCTTTGGCATAAGAATTTGTGATTGGCTTTTCGGGATATTGTTTTGCGCCCGTGACTGTTCCCAAATCAATGTTTGGGATTTGTGAATCAATCACATTTTTTGCTTCAAGATACACTTTTCGATTAATTGCTTCACCAACTTTAAAATTTTCTGAGCTAGTCTCAATTTTTGCGCTTAGCTTAACCTCTTTTGCAGGAAACCACCAAGTGGTGTTTTCTAGTTGAGGTTTGGCAAGAACATTGATGGATTGGTTTTTTGTTATGAGTCTAACAGGAATTTTTCTGCCGAAAATATCGCTGATGTCAATTGAGTTTGGAAAGAATGAGCCAAATGTGTTAGCCCTCTGATTTGCAGATTCTTTTTCGACATAATATCCATCGATTCTAGCTTGAGGAAGTTTTATTTCTCCGCTCTTTTGTGGAAAAATAGCATATTTAAAAGTAATCTCTCTAAGTTTTTTTCCATCTTTGTTTATGATGTTGAGCGTTGGATCACCTAAAGATTTAATGGTCCAATCTTTTTGGTCAGCATCTGAAAAATATGGTGCTGAAATTTGCAAATTTCCTTCATCTGTCAAAATAAGTTTATAGTTCACTTGTTGTTGAATATATGGTGTATCTTCTGAAACTTGGGCTTGAAGAGAATAATGTTTCTGCACATCTGTATTTTGTTGAGAAGATGTGTTTGAGCTATTTGCTCTTTCTTCAGGATTTGAAATGTTATTGTCAATTTTGATTGAAATTGGTGCTGTGTAAAGATTTCCTAATGTAATTGCAGGAATGGTGATTGTTCCATCTTGGTTGGAACTTGAAAGCATAATCTGCCATTCTTTTGAATAGGACATCACACCGTTTTCATTTCTCTCTTGGAACGATTGAGTGGTTGAAAAAATGGTAAAATCTTTAAGAACAGATAAGTCTGGTTCATCTTTTATTTTGTGGCCGTCATAGGTGAGGGTCAACATAAAAACTTCATCCGTTGTAACAACGTTTCTATTTGTTGCTGCAACAAAATTTTCAGCAAATGCTTGTGTTGTGAAAGATAAAAAGACTGTAAGAATGAGTATAATTTTTTTCATTTTCATATATCCTCTTATTCGTTGTATCTGTTTTTGTTATATTCTTTGTTGATGAAAGCGCGGAGAAGCCCTCCTGGATTTTCAGGAATGTTGCGATATTGTTGTTCTCTTGCTTGTCTTTCTTCGCTCCAATCTTCTTTTTCATCTTTGGTATTATCTTTTTTGACTTTTGCTTCAGCAGCATTTTGTTTTACATCTTTTTCTGAATCATTTTTTTGTTTAGATTGTTCTTGAGAAGATTGTGCTTGTTGCTGTTCTTCTTTATTTTTATCTTTATCTTCTGAGGATTTCTGCTCTTGTTTTTGAGAATCCATTCCTTGTTGATTTTCACTATTTTTTTGTTGTTTATTTTCTTCTTTTTTTTGATTTTGCTCAGCATTTTGATTTTGATTCTGACTTTCTTTGTTCTGATTTTCGTTTCCAGAATTTTGTTCTTTGTTTTGCTGATTTTGTTGGTTTTGACCATCTTGTTTTTGGTCGTTTTTATTCTCATCTTTCTCATTTTCTTGCTGAGAAGACTGTTGATTTTGTTGTTGCTGTTCTTTTTGTTTCTTTAGATATTCTAAGTTAAATTTTGCCTGTTCGTGTGTTGGTTTTTTTTCTAAAACCTCTTCATATTTCTTAATGGCATCATCAATTTTTCCACTTTTTGCAAGTGCATTTCCTTGGTTGTAAAGTCCTGTGATGGAATTGTCTTTTGAAAATTCTTGATAAGATTTTTCAAATTCCCCTTGTCGATAATATGTTGCGCCGAGCCATTTAGGGTCATTAAAAGTTTGAGCAGCTTTTTCATAGCGACCACTTTTATAATATCTCAAGGCCTGCTGATTGTCGTTTTCAAAAAAACTTGCATGGGCAGTTTGAGAAAAACCTACAATGAACGTAAGAACCAGAATTCCTCTACGGAAAAAATAGAGACAGCACAAGAGGGGGATAATGCACAAAAAATAGCCATATTCAACCCAGAGAGAACTCATGTTTTCACTTTTCTTCAAAAGATTGCTCATTTCTTGATTCATCGCATTTGAAATGTTGTCAATATCGCTGTCATTAACGTTGTATTGAGCATAAGTTCCATTGCTAACTTTAGCAATATGCTCAAGCTTTTCATTGTTTTCTGAACTCATATTGATGATGTTGAGCTTATATCCAGAATTTTCTGCCAATTTTGCAGCTTGGATAACAAGGTCAAGTTTTTGACTAGAATCCGCAGTGAACAAAAGAATGTTTCCAGTTCTGAAACCTGCATTTTTCATATTTTCAATGACGAGATTTATTGCACGGTCAAGACGATCTCCATTGCTTGGCATGATATCTGTTTCGATACTTGGTAGTAAATTGATGATAACATTAATATCTTCAGTGATTGGGGTGATGAGGAAGGGTTCGTTGGTATAAACAATTAGCCCTGCTTCAGCTTGTTTAATATCTTTCAAAAAATCTGAGATTTTATATTTAGCAGCTTTTAAGCGACTAGGCTTAATGTCTGTTTCTTGCATATCTGTTGAAAGATTGAGCAAAATCATCACAGGGTTTTCTGGTTTGATATTAGGTGTTTCTTCTTTTTTCCATGTTGGTCCAGCAATTGCAATGATTGTCGAAATCAACCCAATCATAGAAAGATATCCAAGCTTTTTTCTAATTTTTGAACTGCCACGAATGAGGAGGAAATTGAGCAAATTCTTATCGCAAATTTTTTCCCATGAAGATTTGTTTTTTGAACCTTTAAAATATTTGAGATAAAAGACAACTGGTATAATAAGTGTCAATAGCCATAGAGGTCTCAAAAAATGAAAGTTTTCTATAAATTCATTCATCTTGTTTTCCTCACACTCAAAACCAATATAAAAGAAAATAATAAAGCCAAAACAAGAGGATAATGGTATAATTCTCTCACTTCTTGCACAAATTTTTCTTCATTCTGATTTGCTTCCATCTTATCGATTTGTTCATAAATTTTTTCCAAGCTTTTGGTATCTGTAGCTTTGAAATAGGTGCCTTTGCTGACTTCAGCGATTTCTTTCAGACTTTTTTCATCAAGTCCACCATCACCAACTTGGATATTTAAGCCAAAGAAAGATTGAACGATATTCCTTTCAGAACCAACACCAATTGTATATATTTTTATTCCTTCACTTTTTGCTAAGTCAATTGCCTCTTGAACGCTGATACTCCCATCATTATTTTCACCATCTGTGAGCAAAATAATAACTTTATTTTTATTGTTGGAATCTTTAATATTTTTTAGGGCTAAACCCAAGGCATCACCAATTGCAGTGGAGTTTCCTGCCATGCCTGCATCCATTGAAAGAAGTGTCTTTTCAACAGAGTTTCTGTCAAAAGTGATTGGTGCTTGAAGATAGGTGTTTGTTCCAAAGAGGATAAGTCCAATTTTGTCATTAGTTCTTTTTTGGATGAAGTTTGAGACAACTTTTTTAACGGCAGTTAGTCTATCAATTCGTCTTCCTTGCCAGTCAAAATCTCTTTCTAGCATAGATGTTGAAATGTCAGTAACAAGTAAAATTTCACGATTTTCAGTTTTTAATGGTAAAGGTTCGCCAACAATTTGAGGGCGGGCAAGAGCAATTGTTAAAAGCAAATAGATAAGGAACAATAAGCTGAGTTTGATTTTTTCCGAGTGTTTTTCATTGAGCGAAATTCCTAAAAACTGTCCACTTTCTTTTTTGATGGTTTTGATTGTTTCAAAAAAGGTTTTGGGAACACGTAAACCATCACCGTGCATTCCCTTAATTGCAGGTAGAAAAGCTCTTATAAAAAAAGGTAAAAGAAGAAGAAAAAATGCATCCGTTACAGCAAAATGAATCATAAATTTTCTCCAATCCAACCTTTGGAGAACTCTATGAGGTCGTCTAAATCATTTTTTGTATATTTATGATTTTCTTTATTCAGATAAGGTGCATTTACTAAAAGTTCTGCAGTGTTTTCAGTTGCTGTTTGCTTGGTTTTTTTATTCAAAAAATCTATCCACTCATTACCATATAGCGAATTTGCTTGAGGATATTTATAAACACAAATTCGACGTAAAATTTCTGAAACACTAATGGCGGAGGCAATGAGGTTGTTTGAATTGGTGTGACCTAAAAGTTTGAGAGCATAAAGCTTTTTGTTCTTTTTTCTATAAATTTTGATAATTTCACAAAGAAAAATTAGCAAAATGACACAAAACAATATAACCCACCAACCATAAGCTGGTGGAAAAAAAGAAACACCCAAAGGGAGTTGAATGTCTTTCAGTTCTGGTAGATTGTCCATTTCATCCTCTTATATTACCCTCTTATAATTTAGTTTTTAACCACCTAAATATCAAGCTAATTTTAGAAATAAAAAAAGCCGAGTACAAATACTCGGCTTAAAAATTTAAGAATTATAACTAAGCGACAATCCCGTGTTTTTTCTTGCCTTGTGAAATTTTGATTTTTCCGTCAACTAAATCTGTGGAAGAAAGTTTGTAGTTTTCATCAACCACAACATCATTAACCTTCAAACCAGATTGTTTTGCAAGTCTTCTTGCTTCACCTTTACTTTCAACAAAACCAATTTCAAGGAAAGCATCTAAAACACTCATCCCGTCAACGAAAGAAATTTCAGGAAGTTCTCCACCTGTTTGACCTTGTTCAAAAACAGCAATAGCTGTTTCTTGAGCCAACTTAGCTTCTTCTTCACCACGGCAGATTTTTGTTGCTTCAAATGCCAAAATTTTCTTTGCTTCATTAATTTCTTGGTCTTTGAGTGCAGATAAACGTTTGATTTCATCCATTGGCAAATCTGTAAAGATTTTCAAGCATTTTTCAACATCAGCATCACCAATGTTTCTGAAATATTGGTAGTAGTTGTAAGCAGGAAGCTTGTTATCGTTAATCCAAACAGCGTTGCCTTCTGATTTACCCATTTTTTTGCCAGAACTATCTGTGATGATCGGAGTTGTGAAGCCAAAAAGCTCAACATTATTGCGTCTTCTACCAAGTTCTGTTCCAGATACGATATTTCCCCATTGGTCGTCCCCAGCAAGCTGGCAACGGCAACCATGTCTTTCATAAAGTTCGCAGAAATCGTAGCCTTGTAAAAGTTGGTAGTTAAATTCTAAGAAAGACATTGGTTGTTCACGTTCTAATCTAGATTTAACAGAATCAAGCGTAAGCATACGATTAACTGTGTAGTATGTGCCAACATCTCTTAAGAAATTGAGGTAATTGATGTTTTGGAACCAATCCCAGTTGTCAACAAAAAAGCTATCTGTTTTACCGTCACCCATATTCACAAAACGGCTAAAAGAGTCACGAAGACCATCCATGTTGTGTTTGAGTTGTTCTTCTGTCAAAAATGGGCGAAGTTTATCTTTTCCCGATGGATCGCCAATGCGAGCAGTTGCCCCACCAACCAACAAAATTGGTTTGTTTCCGAGCTTTTGAAACCATCTCATCATCATCAAAGGAACAAGGTGTCCAATGTGCAAACTGTCACCAGTTGGGTCAGATCCCAGATAACCTACAGCTGGTGTTCCGCTTTTTTCACATTCGTATAGATAAGCATCAAAACCTTCTTCGTTTGTACATGCTTTGTAGAAACCGCGTTCAACCATAAGGTTAAAAAACTGAGATTTAAATTGAGACATTTTCCCTTTCCTTTATTTTTTAAATTAAATATACTAAACCTCAGAGATAATATTCTATTAAAAGTCTTTATGCAATAATGTTTTGAGGATATTTTTAATAAAAAAGTTTCTTTTTTTATAATTTATTTTTATTATCCTTTTTATTGAGGTCGTATGATGAAAAAAATTTTATTTCTTATATCTTTTGTATTAGCTTAGGTTTTTCAATTTCGTTTTTATTTACGGGTAAAACAATGCTTGATTATGCTGTTGAAATGATGCCAAAAGTAACGATTAAACCCGTTTCAATTAGCGGTATCAGGGATAATAGAATTCATCAGGTTTTGATGACATTTGTTTATATAGATGAAGCAAAAGGTGAAGATAAAGGAAAGTTCACAAAGGCTTTGACTGATGGAGAGAAATATTATTTTCCTCTTTCTTCAGGAAATTGGATAATTATCTTTGATAATAAACAGGGAGATGAACAATATATAAGTTTTGAAACACAGACGGTTTATGAAGTTGAGGAAAAGGCTTTAAAACCACTCGTGTTTGAGTATATGACAATTGATAGGGTAAAACTTCGCTGGAAAAATACAAATACACTTCTTGAATTAATCATCAATTAATTAGTTTTTTTTATAATATAGAAATTGATGAATTTTATGTTTGAATGGTGAAAGATGAATTTGATTAAGCCAATGAGAGCTTTGGGACTAACAAGTGTGAGTTCTTTTGATGAGGTTGAGCTGTCATTGATTTCGACTGATGGAATTGATGTCTATGATTTTTTGGTGCATCGAAAAGTTCCTTATGGCGAAGTTTTACAAGAAAAACTTCGAAAAATCACTGAAAATGGTATGAATATTGAAGAAAATGCTTCTTTTATCTCTGAAGTTGATGCGGAAGTCACAGAATTCTATATTGAGATTATTAAAGATTTTATGGATGTTCATGGCACAGATATAGACGTTATTGGTTTTGAAGGAATGATTTTATGTCATAAACCGAGTGAATGTCACACACAACAAATTGGCAGCCCTAAAAAAATTGCAGAAGCACTTGGTATTAAAGTTGTTGGAAATTTTCATAAGGCAGATATTCTTTCAGGTGGGCAGGGATATCCTCTCACACCTTCTTATTATATGGCTTTGACATCAGAGGTTGAAAAACCTGCAGCGGTGGTAAATATTAGTGAAATTTCTGCAATTACATGGTTGGGATCTCATGGTGAAATGACTGCTTTTGACTGTGGTCCAGGGACATCAGCGATTAATGAATGGGTCTATAAAAAAGCTAATATGAATATGGACTATAATGGGAAATTGGCAATCACTGGAAAAATTGATGGTAAAATATTATCTTCATTGATGAAGCATAAATATTTGGCTCTTTATCCGCCTAAGTCTATGGAAAAGAATATTTTTGTTGAAAAATTAGAGCATTTGGAAGGTCTTTCTTTGGAAGATGGTGCAGCAACCGTGACAGCCTTCGTTGCAGAAGCGATTTCTTATTCTTTATTGCTTTTTGTTCCGGAAATTCCGACAAGGATAATGCTTTGCGGTGGTGGGGCGAAAAATCCAACGCTTGTTCGTTTTATCAGACAGCGGTTACCAGATATTAGAGTGCTTATCCCAAGCGAAGTTGAAATGAATGTGGATTCAATTGATGCGGGTTGTGCAGGGTTTTTGGCAGTTCGTCGGCTTAATATGTTGCCGATTAGTTTTCCGTCAACAACAGGAGTGCCTGAACCATTGATTGGTGGAGAGGTTTTTGAAGGTCTCTAGTTCCAAGATAAAATGAGGAGTTTAGTGAATGTTGAAATATTTTAGTTCAAAAACAAAAGAAATGACCTTTAAGCAAAAGGCAGAATATTATAGTCAAATCTTGTCAGTTATTGCCTCTTTGATTTTGATTGTAAGTATTTCACTTGATACATTTAGTAATACACAATCTTTGAATGATGATGTTTATTTAAAAATTCAGTTTTGGATTTGTATTTACTTTCTTGTTAATATTATGTTCATGTGGCATATTTCACAAGAAAAGCACAAGTTTTTCCTCAGATGGATTTTCATTTTTCTACTTTCCATTCCCTATACGAGTATTTTTAGTGTTTTCGAACTCAATCTTTCCGATGAAGCATTGTATCTTTTGCGTTTTATTCCACTCATCAGAGGTGGAGCTGCGTTGGCAATTTTGGTCTTTATGATGGTCAAAAGTAATGCGACAGGGATTTTTATTTCTTATATGGTTTTACTCTTTTCGACCATTTATTTTTTGAGTTTGATTTTTTATGTGTTTGAGCTTTCTACAAATGTGCGTATTGAAACTTATTCGGATGTTTTGTGGTGGGCTTCTATGACAGTTACGACAGTTGGTTCAGATATTTTGCCAGTAACAGCAATCGGTAAAATTTCAGCAACACTTATGGCTGTTGTAGGAATGACTTTTTTTCCAATCTTTACGGTTTATATCACTTCCGTTGTTCAGGATATGAATAAAAAAGGGTAAATTGCTTTTTGCTGGATTTTGTTGTGAGAGTGTTTTATAGTTATAATTATTTATTATCCCAGAGAGGTTTATTATGGTTAAAATTGCTCCAAGTATTTTATCTGCAAATTTTGCAAATCTTCGTCAAGAAGTTGAGGCATTGGAACAAGCTGGTGCAGATATGATTCATCTTGATGTTATGGATGGACACTATGTGCCAAATTTAACTTTTGGTCCTCAGGTGATAAAAAGCATTCGTCCTTATACGAAGCTTCCTTTTGATGTTCATTTGATGGTTTCTAACCCTATGGAAATGATTCCATGGTTTGCTGAGGCTGGTGCAAATATCATTACAGTTCATGCTGAGAGTACGCCTCATTTGGATAAAGCTTTATCTTTGATAAAATATTATGGTAAAAAAGCTGGCGTTTCGCTCAATCCTTCCACTTCTGAAGAAGTTTTGAAATATGTTTTGGATAAGGTTGATTTAATTTTGGTGATGACTGTCAATCCTGGGTTTGGTGGACAAGATTTTATTCCTTCTCAATTGGATAAAATTGCAAAAATTAAAAGTATGATTAAAGGTAGAGAGATTGAAATTGAAGTTGATGGCGGGATCAATGCACAGACAGCTCAAGAATGTGCTTCTGCAGGAGCTGATGTTTTAGTTGCTGGTACAGCAGTGTTTCTTGGTGGAAACTATAAGCAAAACATTGAAACTTTAAGGTAAAATTAAGACAAGCGTAGTAGAATCTTAAAAAAAATTTATTAGGAGGCTCTAAATGGCATATTCTGTAATGATTATTGAAGATGAAGAAGCAATTGCTTTACTCTTGAAATATAATCTTGAAAAAGAGGGCTATGAAGTTTTTTGGGAATCTCGTGGAAATAAGGCCATTGCAGAAGTTGAAAAAAACTGTCCTTCGGTCATTTTGCTCGACTGGATGTTGCCAGAACTTTCTGGAATTGAAATTCTGAAACTCATTAGAAGTAAGCCAGATATTAAAGGAATTCCAGTAATTATGCTTACTGCAAAAGGTGAAGAAGAGGATAAAATTAAAGGACTTTCTGCGGGTGCTGACGACTATGTAACAAAACCTTTCTCTATTCCAGAACTTTTAGCAAGAGTGAAAACAAATCTTCGTCGTTCTCCAGAAATTATGCCACAGAAAGAACTTATTTTTGAAGATGTGAGAATGGACTTGGTTGAGAAGAAGGTTTTCCGTGGTGAAAACTATATCCATCTGGGACCAACAGAATTTAGACTTCTTAAAATGCTTTTAGAAAATCCGGGAAAAGTTTTTTCTCGTGAAGTTTTACTTAGAAGTGTTTGGGGGGATAATATCTATGTTGAATCTCGCACTGTTGACGTACATATTCGTCGTCTTAGAAAGTCTCTCAACGATTATGGTCCAGACTATATTCGCACGGTTCGTGCCACGGGATATGCGATTGATAAAGACCTGTTGAGTGAAGAGGAAGAATAAAAGTAAAAAAGAGACGGTTTGTCCGTCTTTTTTTATGTAGAAATTTCTTGCTTAAATCTTGGTTTAATGGCATATTTTTAAATATTAAAATTTCTTTTTGACGGTGAAAATTATGAAGGTTTTTGAAGATAAATACAAAATCTTGAAGTCTTTAGGGCATGGTACGTCTTCTCATGGTTATTTAGTTGAAAACGCTTTGAAAGAAAAGTTTGTTATCAAAACACCAGCAATGGAAAGCATTGATGCTTGGGAGCAAGAGGGTGAAAAAGAAATTTCTGTGTTAGAGCCATTGCATCACCTTAAAAATCATCATTATATTTTGCCTCTTTCGGTTCTTGAAAAAAGTGAAGATGGAGAACAATATATGCTTTCTACACTTGTTCGAGGGGAGGCATTGTCTGAAAAAGCATATCAATCAATGGATATAGTTGAAAAAAAGAATCTTGCTCAAAGTTTAGCTCAGTTCATGTCAGATTTGCATAGCTCTATTTTGCCTTCTGAAAATAATGAGAATTCCAATCTTGAACAGTTTTTTAATGATAAAAATGTTAAGAGAAAAATTGATAAAGTTTCTAGACTTATGCCAAAACATATTTCTGAAAAAATGAGTGGTATTTTTTCAGAATTTGAATCTGATAATAATTTGTTTAAATATGAAACAATGTGCCATAATGATTTAGTCAAAGGCAATCTTTTGTATGATAAAGATTCAAAAAAGTTAGGTGTGATTGATTTTGGTGACGTTGATCGAAATGAAATTTATGCAGATTTTGGAAATTTGATGAGGCTTGGACAGCTACCTGATGAATTTGGAGTCTCTGTGATTAAAGAATATAATTCTTTGCAAAAAGAAAAAGGTAGAAAAGTTCAAATTGATGCTCATACAGCTAAGAGGTACGCAATTCTTAGGAGTTTTAAGGCGCTTAAAAAGTTAGATAATATGTCAGATACTGAAAAGAAAATTGAGATTTTAAAATTTGATAATTATTTAAAACAATATGAAAAAAATAAATCTGAAGGAATTTATGTGACAAAAGTAAAGCCTTGCCTTTCTAAAGATAAAGGGCTTCAGAGATGATTTTGTTCTCATATATTTTATTGCTCTTTCTTTCGTTGATTGTCTTTCTTGTTAGTTTATATTTTATATTTATTGTTGCTCTGAGTGGTTTTATGAAAAATCCACCAGTTGTTCCAACAACAGGTAAAACCTATAAAACAATTGTGAGAAGAATTTCTAAACGAATTAGAAAATGTGATGTGAATGATTTCCCAAGCCCATTAAAAATTGTGGATGCAGGATGTGGTTATGGAACTCTTCTCATTCCTTTGGCAAAAGAATTTCCTCAGCACCAATTTGTAGGAATTGAATATGCTTGGTTCGCCTATAGAATTGCTAAATTTCGAGCAAGAAAGTTGCAAAACATTCAAATTGTTTATGGGGATATTTTTGAATATGACTTTTCTCAGGTAGACTTTGTGATTTGTTTTCTTCTTTCAAGTTTAATGCCGAAATTCAGTCAAAAGTGTTTCAATGAACTTCACAAAAAAAGCTATATTTTTGCAAATCGATTTGCCTTGACAGGGCTTGAGCCTATGGAAAAAATTGATTTGGGTGATGATTTTTCATATATATATTTATATAAGTATCTCAAAAATGAATCTTAAAAATATCTTGCCATAATCTTGGTTTTCTGGCATATTCTGACCATATTTTTAATGAGGAAAAGATTATGTCACTTAAATATGAAGTTTTGAAAACAATTGGAAAAACCAGACTAGGCAAACTCCACACAAAACATGGAACGATTGATACACCAGCTTTTATGCCTGTGGGAACAGCTGGAACAGTTAAAGCAATGATGCCAGAATCTGTGGCGTCAACGGGTGCTCAAATTTTGTTGGGAAATACTTATCATCTTATGCTTCGTCCAGGGGCTGATTTGGTTGAAAAAATGGGTGGATTACACAGATTTATGAACTGGGATAAACCAATTTTGACAGATTCTGGTGGCTTTCAGGTGATGAGCCTTTCTGGGCTTCGTAAGCTCACTGAGGAAGGCGTGACTTTCCGCTCTCATGTAAGTGGTGAAAAATATTTTCTTACACCTGAAAAGTCTATGGAAATTCAGCATAAGTTAGATTCAAATATCACCATGTGCTTGGATGAATGCACACCTTTCCCCGCAACTTATGAACAATCTAAAAAATCAATGCAGATGTCTATGCGTTGGGCAAAAAGAAGCAAAGACGCTTTTGTTCAAAGAGATGGTTATGGTTTGTTTGGAATTCAACAAGGAAGTGTTTTTGAAGATTTGCGTCAAGAATCTGCCGATAAACTCAAAGAAATTGGTTTTGATGGTTATGCGATTGGTGGTTTGGCTGTTGGTGAAGGTCAAGATGAAATGTTTAGAGTTCTTGATTTTGCTCCTGCGATGTTACCAGAAGATAAACCTCGCTATTTGATGGGCGTTGGTCGTCCTGATGATATTGTTGGTGCGGTTCTGCGTGGGGTTGATATGTTTGACTGTGTCATGCCAACTCGTTCTGGTCGTACAGCACAAGCTTTTACAAAATATGGTGCAGTAAATATCAGAAATGCAAGACATAGAGAAGATAATCGACCTTTGGAAGATGGTTGTTCTTGTCCGCTTTGCCAGAACTATACCAGAGCATATATCCACCACTTGCAAAAATGTAATGAAGCGCTTGCTATTATGCTTTTGACTTGGCATAATATTCAGTATTATCAAGATTTAATGAAAGGGTTGAGAAACGCTATTAAGGAAGATAAGTTGCAAGAATTCGCAGATGAATTTTATGCAAATCAAGCCAAAGGTGATATTGATCCATTATCGTTCTAAAGAGGTTTATATGGTAGGAAAACACGCAGATAAAAGAAATATTGAACAGATTGTTTCAGAGTTCGAAAAGTCTAATAAAGAAGAAGGTTTAAGAGTTTTTGTTGCTGGTGGTGCAAGAGGCGGTAAAAGAGATATTTATATGGAAGAAGCATATCATCTCGGACGTCTCATTGTCAAAATGGGGATGAAACTTGACTTTGGTCTGTCCAGTTCTGGGATTATGGGAGCTGTGGCTGGCGGTGTAATAGACGGGTGGCGTGAAAAACAAGATAAATATGAAGGTTTGGTGTTGCCAATTAATGCCATTACAACAAAAGAATATTATTCTCTTTATGAAAGCTCTGATGAACTCGTTAATAAGATTGAGAATATTGTTGTTGCTGACACTTTAGAAGATAGAAAAAATAAGCTTTTGAATGCGGATTTTGTGGTTTTTGCACCTGGTGGTGTTGGAACTTTGGATGAATTGGCTTATGACTGTGTGGCGATGCAAGATGGTTTTATTGATCTGAAACCTTTCATTCTTTACAATATTGATAGCTTTTTCCATCATTTGGTTGAATATTTGAAAAACATTTCAATTGAAGGTTTTGCAAATCCAATCCCGTTCATCGTCGTTGATGATAATTTTGAGTTGAGTGTTGTTTTGAGACTTTTGAAACTTCGCTATAAAAAACCAGAAAATTCGAAGGAAGCATATGCAAATGCTCGTCAACTGATTTATGAATTGCCATATTTCTTGAAAAAGAAAACAGATAGTTCAGTTCATGTTGAAGATATAAATGATAATATTGATGAAATTGAACAAAATGGCACAATGGAACAACAAGAAGAGTTAGCTCAAGAAATTGAAAAAGCTTATCTTGAAAAAGAAATTGAACGTATGTATGAACGTTTGGCTCAAACGGGAAGAGACACTTCTATTGTGAGTGACAAACTCACTCGTTTGAAGAAGAGAAAAAATAAGAGATAAAGAAGAAGTTAAATGGAAAAAAATGTTTTTAAGTTTCTGTGGAAATACATTTCCCAGATAAAATTGCTGTTTGTAGCAGTTCTGCTCTGCATTTTTGGCGGAGAAGTGTTTTTTAGAATGTTTATGTATTATGGTTCAAAAATTGTTGATGTGCTTTCAATTGGCGAGCCTAATGCTGAGCTTTATCGTCAAGCACTTTTCCTTGTCGGACTTTCAACAGTGATGATGGTTTTTCATAGAATAAGTTACGATTCAATAATCTTTTTTGAAGCAAAATCTCTGCCTCTTTATGTGAGCTATATGTATAAAGACTTGTTTCATTATACGCACAAACATTCCACAGCTTTCTTTTCTGAAGAAATGGCGGGAAATGTGTCCAATAAGGTCAAAACCATTGTCGATAATGGCTATGATATCTATTTCCACATTTTATGGGGTTTTATTTATCCGATTTTTTCTGTTTCATTAACTTTGTTTTTCGTGGCTGATATCCACATTCCAATGGCTCTTCTTATGCTTTTGATGAATATTATTTATGTTGTGACAGTTTATCATTTGAGTAAAAAGATTACGCCTTTTTCAGAGGAAAGAGCAAATAAAAATTCGGAAGCTCAAGGAATGTTGGTGGATAGCATTACCAATGCAAGTTTAGTGAAAAGTTTTAGTAACTATTTCTATGAGAAGAAGATATTTTTTTCTTCAGTCAAAAAATTTGCTAAGGCAGAACGAATTGAAACGCAGCAATTTGGAAAACTTTATCTTTGTCAAGGTGTTATCCGTGCAGTGGTTCAAGTTGTCTTTGTTTTCCTACCGGTTTATTATTGGTATAAGGGTGAAATCACTGTTGGTCAATTTGTTCTAATCCAGTCTTTGGTTTATTCTTTGAGTGGTGTTTATCTCAATTTCACACAAAGTTTTATGCAATTTTTCAAGCATTATGGTGGAATCAAAGATGGTTTGGAACTTCTTTCAAGACCTTATGATATTGTGGATATTAAGGGTGCAAAAAAACTAAGTTCAAATGTTGGTGATATTCAGTTTAAGAATGTGCTCTATCATTATAAAGGAACCAATCCTTTGTTTGAAAATTTCAATTTGAATATTAAACAAGGTGAAAAAGTTGGTTTGGTTGGCCATTCAGGTGCTGGGAAATCAACTTTGGTTAAAATTCTTTCTCGCTATTATAATATTCAAAGTGGTGAGATTTTAATTGGCTCTCAAAATATTGCAGAAGTAACACAAGATAGTCTGCGCGAAGCAATTGCACTCATTCCTCAAGATCCAAGTTTATTTAATCGTACAATTATGGAAAATATCCGCTATGGTAATTTGAAAGCAACGGATGAAGAAGTTTTTGAGGCTGCGAGAAAAGCTTTTTGTCATGATTTCATTATTAAACTTCCAAATGGTTATGAAAGTAAAGTTGGGGAAAGAGGTGTGATGCTTTCTGGTGGGGAACGTCAAAGAATTGCGATTGCTCGTGCAATTTTGAAAAATGCACCAATTTTGATTTTAGACGAAGCTACATCTGCACTAGATAGTGAAAGTGAAAAATTTATTCAAGAATCACTTAAAACTTTGATGAAAGGCAAAACAGTGATTGCTGTTGCCCACCGCTTGTCAACACTTAGAGAAATGGATAAGCTCGTGATTATGGATAAGGGACAAGTTGTTGAGGAGGGAAGTCACACTTCACTTCTTCGCAAAAAAGGCGTTTACCATAAGTTTTATGAAATGCAAACTCAAGGATTTTTGTGTCAAGAAGATAACTAGAGTAAATTTATCAAGTAAGAAAGTAATTTAATTGTCATTCCCAAGAAATTGTGAATGATACTACAATTTCTGTCACACTCGGGCTTGACCCGAGTATCCACATTGAGTAGAGCTTTGTTAAAATGGATTCTCGATTTCTCGGGAATGACAAGGTAGGTATGTTGAGAATTATAGCAACTGATATCTGGAATAACAATATTTTTCAATAAAAAGTAATCCGGATTTTACAATCAAAGAATCGTGCAATTTGGTGAAGCACTCCCCAATTTTGATAGTTGCCTGAAACGATTTTTTCTAATTCTGTTCGTGGAATGTTACTCTGTTCAGACAGTTCATCGAGCGATAGTTCTTTTTGCTTTCTTAGAGCATTAAAATTTTCAATAAATGATTTCCTGAATTCTTTGAGATTCTTTTTGTGTTGTTGTTTATCTAACATTGTTCAAACTCCTCTTTAGTTTTGTTGATTTTTAAGTAAAACAAAACTCGCCTACTAAAAAATAGGCGAGGGAGTTGACAACTGTATCTCGACAGTCTGGGTTATTCGACATAGCTTATATCCCCAGCTCCCTCATAGAAGGAGATAGTTATTTGAGATAAGGAGTTGTCACACTCCGCAGTTCACCTCCGAACTGCAAAGAAATCATAGAATAAACAAAATAAGAAAGCAATGATAAAATATCAATTATATTTTGAGGTTTGTTAAGGAGATTCCCAATCAAGTTGGGAATGACATTGCTTTTTTTATTATCATATTCTATTTATCTTTTTTCTGTCATACTCGGGCTTGACCCGAGTATACATTTGTATTGAGTTTTGTAAATGTATTCTCTGAAGATGGATTCCCGATTTCTCGGGAATGACAGCTCTAGAATTGGAATGACAAATATTTTATCAAACTTGAGTTTGAATAAAATATCCTTTAATTAAATTTTTGCAATTGTTAGGATATACTCTCTTTGAACAAGGAGAGGTTATATGCTTAATTGGGTTTGGGTTTCATTTTTTATTGCTGCATTTTTTGCTGCAGTCGGACAATCTATATTTTTGGGGAATATGGAAATTTGGACCTCTCTTGTTTCTGAAATTTTTTCTTCTTCAAAATTGGCTTTCGAAATTTGCCTAAATTTAACAGGAATTCTTTGTTTTTGGTTGGGCTTGATGAAAGTTGCTGAAGAGTCCGGTGTTATGAGGGTTTTGGCAAAAGTTTTACATCCTTTGTTTAAAAAAGTTATGCCTGAAGTTCCTGAAAACAGCCCTGCAATTGGTTCTATTGTGATGAATATGGCAGCGAATATGCTTGGGCTTGATAATGCAGCAACGCCAATGGGAATTAAGGCAATGGAACAATTGCAAGAGGTTAACCCAAATAAAGAGGTTGCCTCAAACGCACAGATTTTATTTATGGTTATCAATTCTTCTGCTGTGACAATTGTTCCAATCACGATTTTGATGTATCGTGCTCAGATGGGTTCAGTAAACCCAAGTGCCGTTTTTATTCCAATTCTATTAGCGACATCCATATCAACATTTGTAGGTTTCTTGTCAGTTGCTTTTGTGCAAAAAATCAACATTTTCAACAAAGTTGTTTTAGCATATATTCTAGCCTTTATTGGAATAATCGGTGGTGTGGCTTATGGCTTTTTTCAGCTTGAACCGAGTTCTCGCGCACAAGTTTCAACAGAAATTGGAAATTTTATTATCTTCTTTATTATCATTGGCTTTATTTCTTGTGCGATTTATAAGAAAGTGAAAGTTTATGATGTCTTTGTTGAAGGTGCAAAAGAAGGTTTTTCAACAGCAGTGAGGATAATTCCTTATCTTGTGGCAATGCTGGTAGCAATTGCTGTTCTCAGAGCTTCTGGGATATTAGATTATTTTGTTCTTGGTTTAGGAAAGCTTTTTGCTTTTCTGGGAATGAATACAGATTTTGTTCCAGCACTTCCGACAGCTATATTGAAACCTTTCTCAGGTAGCGGGGCTAGGGCGATGATGATTGAAACAATGAATAATTATGGTGTTGATAGTTTCCCTGCTTTTGTTTCTTCTGTTATTCAGGGTTCAACAGAAACAACTTTTTATGTTTTGGCTGTTTATTTTGGAGCAGTAAAAATCACTAAGATTCGTCATGCTTTACCATGTGCTTTATTTGCAGATTTTGTGGGGGTTATTTTAGCAATTTATTTTGGATATCTTTTTTATCAGGCATAAAAAAAGAGCCGATAACTCGGCTCTTTGTTCAAGTGACTATCTGGTTTTTCCTGCCGCTTTCTGATTAATTGCTTCATTTGTTTGAATTCTTTTAATTGCAGGGTTTTTTTCAGAAACTTCTTTTGAAAAATTAGCAAGCTTATAAGTTTGGTTATCCTTGTTAGTATATATGAAAGAAGTGCTTCCATCTTTTTCTGTTCTTGTTTTAACACCTTTCATTTGGCGGTTTACTGCCTTGTCAAATTCTGTTGGGTTGTTATTTAGATCATAGACCATTTTTGCTACGTCTTGCATCACAAACGAATGAGAATATCTGTTATCAGCATCCATTTTTCCTTTGATGACTTGGTCAAGAATATTTCTTGTCATAGAGTCGTTTTCAATGTCTTTTTTGAATTCAACAGGCTTGCCATTTTCATCTTGAATTTCTACAATAAGTCCACCACGCATTGTCATAGATTGAGAAGTTCTTGAGCCTTGCGTCTTTTCGTTGAATTCTTTTTCCATACTTTTTGTTTTTTCTTGAAATTCTTTATCCATACCCTTCATTACTTCATCAAAATCAGCAGTCATTTTGTCAATTTTTTTATCAAAGAGACTATCGCTTGAAGCACGCTCAATCATTGTTGTTTTTTTATTATCTTGTTTTGCAGAGGTGTTGCTTTTGTTTTCTTGAGCTTCAGCTGTCATTCCAGAGGCAAGAACTGTGACAGCACCAAAGGAAGCTAGAAGCTTTTCAAGTTTGATTCTGTTTTTAGAATTATTTTCTCTTTTAGCAAGAAGTGCGTTTTTCTTCTCTTGAAAATTCTTTTTTCTTTCATCAGACATAGATGTGCTCCCCATTGATATTTATTCTTAATAGGTAGCACATCTCAAATTATTTGTCTATATTTTTTGTCTAATTTATTCTAAATTTTCTAATAATCATAAACATAATCAATGAAATCAAACTGATAACACCGCATACAAGTGCAAAAGCATAGTCAGTTTCTTTGAAGAGAACGCTTAAATCTATTCCTATGAGGTCAACTACAAGAGAAATAGGCGTGAAAATTGCAACAAGAAGTGTGATGATATACATATTATTATTGATGTTAATGCTCAAGTTGTTTTCAAGTTCATCTTTAATTGCGATGATATGTTTTCTTGCATATTCAGAATTATCAATGATGTTATTGATTGTTTCAGAAATTTCTTTGAGTTTATTTTTTTGTTTTGTTTCACTGAGAAAAGAAACTTCATCTTTGATGTTTTGGAAAACTTCTTTTTGAGGAATAATATATCGATGAATGCTGATGAGTTCACGTCGAAGACGAAAGATTTTGTTATCGAACTCTTTGCTGTTTTTAACTTGGATTGTTTTTGTTTCTAAAGCATCAATTTCTTCACTAATTTCATATGTTTTATAGTATATATTTTCAAAAAGATTTTGTGTAAGAAGCAAAAAGATATCCAGAGGAGACTTTGGACCGTATCCATCAGTTAAATCATTATAGGTGCTTTGAAGATACTTAAATGGGAAGTTTCCAATTGTGATAATCATATCAGGCGTGACTAAAATTTTGAGGTTAATGATGCTTTTTGGTGCTGATGTGCCATATAGATTGATATAAAAACAATTTTCCTGTTCATTGATAATGAGTTTATTTCGATCAATGATAGAGTTATAAGATTTTTTAATGATGTCATCAACAAATTCAAAACGTCGAAGAAGGGAAATTTTTTCTTCTGTTTGAAGAGAGGCTAAGTTGATCCATAATTTTTTAGTTGATTTATCAATCTTATCAAAGGGGATGTTTTCCAAAATTCCACCTTTTTCATCTAGAACTATTGCAAAAGAATTGATATTATGTTTTTCTGAAGTCATTATTTTAGCTCCATAAATTTATGAGGAAAAGGTTATTATGAAAGTCTTATTACAAAGAGTCAAGCAAGCGTCTGTTAATGTAGATAATAGTCTTGTGGGAAAAATCAATAAGGGGCTTTTGTTGTTTGTTGGAGTTGAGAAAGAAGATGGTGAAAACCAAGCAATCTATCTGTCAAATAAGGTTGAAAATTTACGAATTTTTGAGGATGAGAATGGTAAGATGAATCTTTCAATAAAAGATATTGGAGGAGAATTTCTAGTTGTTTCTCAATTTACTTTGGTAGGCGATACATCAAGGGGAAACCGTCCAGGATTTGACAAAGCTGCAAAACCAGAAGATGCTAAGAAGCTCTATGAGTATTTTGTTGATTTATTGAAAAATAAAGGCTTTAATGTTGAAACAGGTGTGTTTCAGGCAGAAATGCAAGTTGAACTCACTAATGATGGTCCAGTGACATTTATGTTAGAGAAATAGAGGTAAAAAACAAAATGGAAAACCAATATTTTAATAAGAATTTGATTTTTTCTCAAAAATTTCAAGAATTTGATTTGATTTTGAAATATCTTGAAAAAGTCGAATCTTCAGATAAGTTACTCATTCAAGAAGCTGAGCGACAAACAGCCGAACTGCTTAAAGAAAGAGGCGAAGATATTAATGGTTTGTTGGTTTTAGCATTGATTAACTTATTGTATGGGAATCGTCAGAGAAGTGTTTCAATTTTGGGACATATTTGGGATTTAGGGGGAGAGTTTACTTTTCATGCTAATCTTGCTTATGTAGATTTATTGATTGATTTGGGGCTTTTTGAGATGGCTGCAATGCTTTTAAAACCCAAATTTGCTGATATTGAAGATTCTGTAGCTGATTTTCATGATGTGATGATGAAATTTGCAATTGCGACTGGAAATCTGAGTCTTATCAAAAGAATTTTGGTTTATGCTGGTCAACCTAAGTTTGAAAAGTTGAGAAATTTCATTGTCGTTTATGAAGAAGTTGATTATGGCGAGCATTTTAAGAATATTCAAAAAATTGCACATGAATTTTTCAAAAAAGAAATTTATGCTTATGACTATATTTTGTATGATGACAGAGGTTTTACGGACTTGGAAATTGTCATCTATCTTGGGAAAGAGACAACTAATTATGATGCTGCATTTAATGGTTTAGAAAATAGTTTAGATAATTATTTTACGGACAAAGGTGTGAAAAGAATTCACAATCTTGGTTTTGTGCTTAAGGATATAAAAGACCGCCCATCTCTTGAACAGAGTTTGTAGGTGTTATAATTTTAGGCAGTGTCTTGATATTCTTGCGCTTTCTTTCTGTTTGTTCAATTTTAGAAATTGTTTGTTCGCCTGCCGCATCTAGAAGGTTGTTGATGAGGTTTTTAGCCACTTCTTGTTCATTGTCATTAACTGAGAAAAGGACAAAACGGTTTTGATGTTTGGTTGAGGTTGTGTTGTCAAATCTATCAAGACATTCAATCATAATTACCATTTGCATTCTGTTTGTTTCTGCGTTAACAAAGTCAACCTTGGAACGCAAAACTTTTGGTGAAACAACATAATCAGCATCATCTTTATTATCAACTAGATTAAAATATTCATTGCTTGAGAATATTTTCTTCAAATTTTCTGAGAATTTTTTAGATGTGCTGTTATCGTAAAAACTTGTATCAGCAATATAAACAGTTCCTTTAGAATTTGTTATGACATCTTCGTTTTTTGAAGTTTCTGTTTTGGCTGTTTTTATTTCTATTTTCTCTGGTTCAGACTTAACCTCTGTTTTTTCATCTTCATTGCTAACAATGACAATGGTATCTCCATCTTGAATAATCACCTCAGGTGTTTCGTTGTTGCTGTGAGGTAAATATTCAGAAATTGAATTATTTCCAGATGCATTTTGTGTTGAAAGTTTTACTTCTGTTGCATTATCTTCCCAAGATTTTTCTTCAATTGGGTTTGTTATGGATGATTTATTTTGAAAAGGAGATTCATTGATTTTATTTCCTTTTTCATCTTCAATCTTAATAATTTTGTTTTCGTAAGGTTTAGCTACAGTATAGTCACTATCAAATTCAGTTTGTGGAAGAGGAGAAATGTCTGGATTAAATTCTGTATCTTCTTCCACCATTTCTTCTATAGATTTTATTTTTTCTTGTTCAGCTGTTTTTGCATCTGTAATTGTTTCGTTGAATTCGTCATAATTGATGCCATCTTTTTCAGTGCTTGATGCTCTTGAGTCTTTTTTATTTTTAGCATCTATGACAGCACTTATGATATTTGAGCCCTTGATGTATCCGCTAATGTTGACACAAATTTTAGTATCATCTTGACTGATTGTTTTGGTGTTTAAATTTTCAACATAGTTGTCAACGAGGTTATAAACGAGAATATTAAAATCATACTCTGGCAAATTTTTCTTGGCAATATCAAGGACAGGGAGAATGGAGATAGCATTAAATACAGCTTTATCAATTGCCTTAAGTCTTGCTTTTGAAACAGGCTCTTCTTGATTAATTTTTTCGCAGATATCCGAAAATATGGAAATGCTTTCTGTGCTAGTTGCTGCATTTGCCATATTTATCTGAGCGAATATTCCTAATAGAGAAAGTGTTTTCTTCATTACCACCAGCTTCTATCGTCATTTTCAACTTGACGGATTGTTTCTGACCATTCATTAATTTTGTTATTTTGTTTATCAAAGAGCATTAATTTATATTGTACGATTGGAGCATCTCTGCCTTCAATTTGAATTTTTTTGATAAGTGTTTCAGTATAATAGTCTGCATCATTCATATTGTTGACAACTGTGAAAGTTCTTGAAGATTCAATAATCTTTTTTGTGACCTCTTGTGAGAGATAAAAACCATTTGGTAAATCATCTTCAAGTTTTGTTTTTGTCACATAAATACGTTTTTCACCTTGCTTATCATAAATGCTATTGGTGTTATCTAACATTTTATTTGTTGCTCTTGTTGCAACAATAGAATAAATCTCTGGGGCAATCGTTTCGTTTTTGAAGTCATCAAGACCATAAGGGGTGTCAATGCGATACGTATTTTCGGGCATGGCAGTTGAGTCGCTTTCAACTACAGAGTTGTTTGAACTAGATAAAGAGCAACCACCTAGTGCTAAAATAGAAACAAAAAACATAATGCTTTTTTTCATTTTGAAAATCCTTGAATTTTAATATAAACCCTGTGAGACAATATAAACTATTTTTATTAATTTCTTACTAATCTTTTTGATTTATTTATTTTTAATATAGATTATATTATTCATCAAATGTTTTTTATCTTTTTGGAGAAATTTTGTAATGGTCATCACTTCTACGATTATTTTTGCTATTTTAATTTCATTGTTTAGACCTCTCCAGAAAAATAACTTTTTTATGTTGCATTTTGCAGTTGTTATCCTGTTTTCATATTATGTCGAAGCAAATCATTTTACTGTAACACCTTTTGCTCCTAAAACACTTCTCTTGCTTTTAGTTTATCACCTTGTTTCAATTAATATCATTACGTTCATTGCCTATGGTGTCGATAAGAGGGCAGCACAAAGAGGCACTTGGAGAGTTTCTGAGCGTAATTTGCACACGCTTGAATTTTTAGGAGGTGTTTTGGGCGCTTTAGTTGGGCAAAAGTTTTTCAAGCACAAAACTAAAAAAATAGAGTATCAATCCGCTTTTTGGTTTATTGTGTTTATGGAATTTGTCATTGTTTTTGTCATCCTAAGATTTTTAGGCATGATATAATCTTCTTGAAAAAATAATATTTCTCCTTATGATGAGGAAGAATAAAATTTATAGGAATTAGGTATGATTGAAGAAAAAAATAGTAATCTTTCTTTTTGGGAGCATTATAAAAAGGTTTGGCCATATATTAAACCATATAGTTTCAGAGCTCTCTTAGCGATCTTACTTGCCATTCCTGTTGGTGCTTTAGATGCTGTTATTGCATGGTCTTTGAAACCTTTTATGGATGTGGTTTTAATTGAAAAGAAAACAGAAATCACACTCTATCTTCCTTTTTTGATTGTTTTATTCACAACAATTCAAGGTTTTTTGAATTATGCCACAATATACTTCAACTCTTGGGTTGGTACTAAAATTACACAAGATCTAAAGCGAGCTCTTTATAAAAAACTTTTAGGTTTGGAAACCTCTTTCTATGATGAAAACAATTCAGGGATTGTATTGCAAAGATTTTCTGGCGATGCGGATGCTGCTTGTGCTGGGTTACTTGACAATTTTAGACTCTTTGTTTCTCGTTTCTTTTCATCTGTTTCTCTAATTGCGGTTTTAATTTATAATTCGTGGCAGTTGTCTATTATTGCAATTGTGGTTTTGATTTGTGCGCTTCTTCCTTTGGCGCAAGTTAGAAGAAGAATCAAAGGTGTTATCTCTAAGTCTGTTTTAGAAGCTTCTACTATTGTTAAGAACTATAATGAAACTTTTACAGGAAACAAAACAATTGCTTCGTATAATTTGCAAGATAAAGTTTATGGTAAATTTGATGTGACACTTAGAAATTTGTTCAAACTCAATATGAAAATGATTCAAAGAACAGGTTGGATGACTCCGATGATGCATATCGTTGTTTCTGTCGGTATCGGGGGGGTAATTGGATATGGTAGTTATTTGATTACAACAGGTGAAATCACTAGTGGTAATTTTGTTTCTTTCATCACAGCACTTATCATGCTTTATGGACCAATTAAATCTATTGGAAAAAACTTTAGCAGTGTTCAAGTATCTTTCTTAGCAATTGAAAGAATCACAGATATTTTAGACATTGAACCAAAGATTTTTGATGCTGAAGATGCTGTTGAAATTTCGGGTGTTAAGAAAAATATTGCATTTAAAGATGTGTGGTTTGAATATGCTGAAGGTCGTCCTGTTCTTAAAGGGGTTAACTTCAAAGCAAAAGCTGGAACAACAACAGCTCTTGTCGGAAATTCTGGTGGTGGAAAGTCTACTATTGTCAATTTGTTGCCAAGATTTTATGACGTGAAAAGCGGTTCTGTTGAATTTGATGGTGTAGATATTAGACAAATTAAACTTGTTTCTTTGCGTGAAAATATTTCTGTTGTTTTTCAAGATAATTTCTTATTTGATGGCACAATTAGAGATAATATTTTGCTTGGTAAACAAGATGCAACAGATGAAGAGATAAATAGGGCGCTTAAGATGGCATTTTTAGACGACTTTGTAAGTGAACTGGAAAATGGTCTTGATAGTGAAATTGGAGAGAGAGGTGCACAACTTTCTGGAGGTCAGAAACAAAGACTTGCGATTGCCCGTGCATTCATTAAGAATTCTCCGATTGTTGTTTTGGATGAGGCAACATCTGCTCTTGATAATAAGGCAGAAGCTGTTGTTCAGAAAGCAATTGAAAACCTTATGAAAGATAGAACAGTATTCGTTATTGCTCACCGTTTGTCAACGGTTCAAAATGCGGACAATATTTTAGTCGTCAATGATGGAAAAATTGTTGAACAAGGAACACATGAAGAACTTCTTGAAGTAAAAAATGGTGCTTATGTTTCCTTGTATAATGCACAATTCAAAAAATAAAATTTCCAATAAACATAAGGCTTTAACGGTTTGTTAATCCTTGACTATTGTAAGGGTTTACCCTTTAAGTATATATAATGTAGATTATATGTAATTATAAATGTTGATTACATATGAGGATATATTATGAAATTTAGAAGTCTTTTACTTTCTTCCGTTTTTTCCATCGCAATGATTGGAACAGTAAATGCTGCCACACTCACGATGACACAAGACGAATATTTTTCAGGTGGCGCAGATTATAGTGACAATA
>JBKEEF010000007.1:0-6996 GCA_047975765.1 Alphaproteobacteria bacterium | reverse complement strand
GGGCTTTTAGAATGGTTGTTTATTAAGGAGAAAATAATGAAAAATTTTTATAAAGATGAAAATGGAACAATCTTTGATGATCAAAGTGATGTTAATTCTAATTGGGTTAAAATGACTGAAGATGAAGTTAGTGATTTTCTCTTAGCTCAAGCAAAATCTGCAAAATTAACAGAAATCAAAAAATGCTTCAGTTTGGAACAAGAAAATGGGCATACAACCTCATCTCTTGGGTTTGAGATTGATGCAACAAGAACCTCAAAAGATGATATTGAAAGCTTGCTCTATGTTGATATGTTCCCTGTTCGTTTCAGAGATTATGACAATGAGTTTCATGACTTAACCAAAGAGCAAGCAGAGACTTTGAAAAAAGAAATCATTGCTTATGGTTTGGCTGTATATCAAAAAAAGTGGACATTGGAGGAAGTTTTGAATAATGCGGTTACAAGTGAGGATGTGGAGAAAGTGAAATGGGAAAACTAATTTCATATCCAAGCTTAAACAATCTAGATATAGCTGTTTACGATGAAAAACACTATGTGACAATGAAAAACTTGACCTTTAGAGATGTGACAGTTCCTAAGGGTTTTGTTTTTGATGGTGTTTCCGTGCCCTGGTTTACAACTTTTTTATTCACTCATAATGATTTAAAACGCGGAATAATGGCATCTGCTTTTCATGACTTTATGTGTGAGAATAAAGATAAATTTTCACGCCGTGAAGCCACATCGATTTTGATGAAACTATGGAAACAATCTGGTATTTCAAGTTGTAAAGCTGTTGTAATTTATGTTTGTGTTGAGGCTTATCAAATGACTCAAAAGGGATGGAAATGACAAAATATTATATTCTGATGATTGTAATGCTCATTTTTATTTTGTGGGGAGTTATTTTCAAGTTATGGATACCTGAAAAAAGAGAACGTTTGGAAGCTGAAAAAAAGATAATAACCTTAAAGGAGGGAATTGCGAAATATAATCTTTCAGAGAAGAAGTATTTAGAGAAAATTGAGCAATATAAAAAGGAGGTGAAAGTTGATGAAAATTACCACACTTGGGCTAAAACTTCTGTGCCTGCTGATATGCTTAAGCTCTTGCACCAATGAGAGAACCTCTGAAGTTCCTCAAATTGGGCTAACTTGCCAAAACACAATATCAAATAATGAAGATTTGGGCTTTTGTTTGGCAAAATATATTGAACATTACAACAAATAAAGAAAAAAGGAGGCGAGATTTTATTCGCTTCCTTGATTCTTTTTTTATTTATAAAAGAGTTTTGTAACTAAATTTTAACTTAAAAATGTTCTATTCTGAGAATGTAATTTTGACTCATTCGAGTCTTCAAGTCATGTCCACAAAGAGTGAGAAAATGAATTTTATTTGGTTTTTACAAAAGAGAATTAAGATGTCAGGTTTCCTAATTGCCTGTATTCTTGTTTTTGTATATTTCTCATTTTATAGCATTAGTGGAGAAAGAGGGCTATTGAAATATTTATATCTCAAAAAAGAGATTGCTCAAGCTCAAAAAATGGCCGACCAATATAATCAAAAAAAAGAAAAACTTGAAGAAAAAGTCAAGCATCTTTCTAGCTCTAGTTTAGATTTAGATCTTCTAGATGAAAGAGTGAGAACAGTTCTCAATTTTGTTGCTGACGACGAATTTATCATCATTGACGAAGAATAAATTTACTTTCTAATATTTTTGCCTTATTCACAGAGTTAACTTTTGTTATAAAAAAAGGACTATATTTTTCTTTTTATTTGATATATAGTCTAGCCAACTTAAAAAAGAATAATTGTGAAACTAGGTTACTATAATGAAAAACTTCTCTAAGAAGACCAAGAAGAAGATAAAGGTTAATTATAACGAAAATAAGAAACCTTGGTTTTCTAGCAAGGAAATTATCTTTAGGTCTGGAGGACGTGCAAAGGTCTTATATATATCTTCAAAAGCTCAAGCTATCATGCTTGGGATAGTCCTTTTTATTGCCGCATGGACAACTTATTCTTATCATGTTTATAATCATTCAGGCAAAATCATTTCAACAAAAGATCGAGAACTTGGTGAAACAAGAGATGCTTATGTTGACTTAATGACAGAGTTTATGGCTTTGCATAGAAATATCAATTCTGTTATCAGTTCAATTGATAGGTCAGGAATGAAAAATGATGCTAATGTTCAAGTCTACAAAAGCCAAGTGAAAGTTGTTGAAGATAAAATCAAACAAATCACAGAAGAAAAAGACTGGGCAAATTCTGATAAAATCAATGAAAAAACAACAGTTAGTGAAGCTTTGTTGCAAAGAGATATTGTTACTTCTGAAAGAGATGCGCTCAAGCAACAATTGAGAAACCTTTCCTCTGATGTTGATGAAATTAAAAAAGCAGAATTAGAAGTTATGGCTAAACTTGAAGAAGTTGCTGGTGCTGAAGTTCTGAAAATTAAAAAAGCAATTGGTTCAATTAATGCTCCATTGAAAGCAAAAGGTTTATATTTTAACCCCTTGGCAAATAAGAAAAAAAGCCAAGGAGGACCTTATATTCCAAGTGCAAAGCCTCGAGATAAAAAAATCCAAGATAAAATGCAAGTAGTTTTTGAAAATTTGGATAATTGGGATTATTATAAAGAAGTCATTCAATATGTTCCAATTGGAAAACCCGTTTGGAGTTATTGGATCACTTCTAAGTTTGGTGCAAGAAATGACCCTTTCAAAAACTCTCAAGCAGTTCATAAGGGAATTGACCTCGCAAGTCGTACTGGAAATAAGATTAATACAATGGCAAGAGGGAAGGTAATTAAAGCAATTCATAGTCCAACTTATGGAAATCTTGTCGAAATTGACCATGAAAATGGTTTTAAAACAAAATATGCTCACATGCACAAGTTATATGTGAAAAAAGGTGAGTATGTCGAGAAAGGTCAAACCGTGGGAGAAGTAGGAAGTACAGGGCGTTCAACAGGTCCTCACTTGCACTATGAAGTCCTTTATATGGGAAAACATGTTGATCCTTTGCCATTTATTCAAACTAAACTTTAATTGAGGGAAAAATTATGAAGAATCTTAAAAGAAAATTATATCTTACGTTTGCAAGAAGAATGAGCAAAAGCGATTCAGAAGCTGTGCCTGTTCCAAGTATTATTAGTGCAAATACAAAGGTTGTTGGAAATATCAGCAGCAAAGGTATAATTCACATTGATGGTAAGGTTGAAGGTGATATTACTTGTGAAGAGCTTATTGTTGGTGTGAAAGGTTCTGTTAAGGGTGAAGTGACTGTAAATAATTTGCAAATTTATGGTGTTCTTCAAGGAAAAGCTAAAGTTGATAGTCTGTTCATCGCTAAAACAGCAAAGCTTATTGGTGATGCAACACATAATTCTATTGCGATTGAACCAGGTGCATATATTGACGGGCATTGTTCAAGAGCAACATCTGGAGCAGCTATTGTGGAAAATGAAACAAATTCAGAAACAACTCATGTAGCACTTCAAAAAGTTTCTTCTAAAGAAAAGAAAGTAGGATAATTTTATCTCTTTTATTGGGCGGAGCAATTTAGGTATTGTCTCCGCTCTTTTTTTTATGTATAAGAGTATGAAAACAAAAGGAGAATAATTGAAATGGCAAAGAAAGCGACAAAAGCTTTTTTTATTACTAGCGGACCGGTTGCTCAAAATCGTCGTGCTCATTTTGATTATGAAATTTCAGAAAAATTTGTTGCAGGAATTGAACTTAAAGGTACAGAAGTTAAATCTTTACGTTTGGGGAATTGCAATATTAATGATGCTTATGCTTTCGAAAAAAATGGTGAAATTTATATTTCAAATATGAGTATTGGTGAGTATGCCAATAAAGGTTATGAAAGCCACTCAGAACGCAGAGAAAGAAGACTCCTACTAAAAGCTAAGGAAATTAAGCAAATTATTGGTGAATTGAGTAAAAAAGGTTCATCACTTGTTGCAATGAGAGTTTTTTTCAATGACAGAGGTTTAGCAAAAATTGAACTGGGCCTTGGAAAAGGTAAAAAACTTTATGATAAAAGAGAAACCCAAAAAGAAAGAGATTGGGGTAGGGAAAAACAACGCATTATGGTTAATGCAAACCATTAATTAGATAGATTAATATTTACTTATTGTTATGATTATGTTACATTAATAATTGGTACTAGAACCCTTCTAACCAATTATTAAATTAGGATTTTATCTAATGAACAGTAAGTTTAAGTATGTCCTTTTTCTTGTGTTGTCTTTCGCGTTTTTACCGAAAGCTCATGCTGTTGTCAATTTTAATGAATATATCCCAACCATAGATAAAAAAGAATTAGAAGGTTCATCAAGTGCCTATGTTTTAGTTTATGAAAAAACAGATGAAGCTCATGCCGATTTTTCAACTTATGAAAAAGATGCAAATGGAAAATTTCAAAAAATTTATTACAAATATACAACCAATATTAAATCTGGCGTATCTTCAAGTGTGAGACAAGATGTTGCATCTGGTACAGTTCTTGTTGATTTATCTAATCATTATCTTAATCAAAATATCACTCAATCTTCTGTTGATGCTGTTGGTTGAGCATTAAATAATCATGGAACAATTGGAAAGATTACGGGAGATTTTATTGGAAATAATACAATAAAAGAGAATGGTTCAGGTATTGATGCCAAAGGGGGTGCAATTTATAATGCATCAACAGGTATCATAGGAAAAGTTAATGGAGATTTCATTGGAAACTATACCTCAAATATGACAAGACCAAATGCTTATGGTGGAGCAATATACAATGAGGGCTCTTTTGATGATTTGAATGGAAATTTTATCGGAAACTATGCAGATAGTATCTTCAGTTATGGTGGTGCGATTTATAACTCAGGAATCATGAAAAATATTAATGGAGATTTTATTAGAAATAGTGCTTTGTCATCTGCATCAGAATCAGGTGGAGGTGCAATATATAACGTAGGTTCAATTGAAGATATTAGAGGAAATTTTGTGAATAATGTTGCTACCATGAATTCAACTTATCGAACTAACGGTGGCGCAATTTATAATAGTGGCACAATAAAAAATATTTATGCATATTTTGTTGGTAATGAAGCAACTCAAGGCGCCGCAGTTTATAATAGTGGAGCTTCTGCTAAAATTGGAAATATTACAGGTGACTTTGTTCGTAATCTTTCATCAGTTGCAGGAAGTTATTATATGTATGGTGGAGCTATTCATAATTCATCTTCTGCTGAAATTGGAAATATTAAAGGAAATTTTATTGAAAATGCTATTGTTGCGTCTACATCTGCAGGAAGTGGAGGTGCGATTTATAACGATAATGCAAAAATTGGGAATATTGAAGGAAATTTTATAAATAATTACATAGATGCATATTATAACAATTTTGGAGTTGCAATATATAATTACCAAGCAACAATTGGAGATGTTAAAGGTAGTTTTATCGGTAATAAGGTAATAGTCCATATTCATGGGCATATGGCGTTGCTATATATAATTCTCAAGGAATTATGGGGAATATTACAGGTGACTTTATTGAAAATGAAATCGACAATAAAAAAGGACAAGCCTCAGGGGGATTAATATATAATGTCGGTAGCACCATTGGAAATATCACAGGTAACTTTTATAAAAACAAAGTTGATTCAGAGGTCTATGTAGGGCTTATTAATAATGATAATGGAACAATCGGCAATATAACAGGAGATTTTATTGAAAATGAAATCATTTCTGAGGGAGGTGCTAGTATTAATGGAGCACTAATTTACAACACTAAAACCATTGGGAATATCAAAGGAAATTTCATCAAAAACAAAGTTGATTCAAAGATGATGTCTGAGTTAGTAAAAAATACCGGAAACATTGAAAGTTTGGTAGGGGATTTTGTTGGAAATGAAGTTGTTGCATCAAACGCGCCAACAGAAGGTGGAATGATAAATAATTTAGGGACAATTACCCAAGGAATTCAAAGTAATTTTTATAGAAATAAAATTTCAGGATATATGTCAGATGGTGGAATTCTCAGAAATTCTGGTAGTAACCTTAAAGTGACAGGAGATTTTGTTGAAAATGATGTGAGCTCTACAGTTGCACCAATTTTTGGTGGGATAATCTATGATATATCTGGTTCATCAAGCATATATGGTAGCTTTGTAGCAAATAAAATTGCATCTACCACTATGGTTCAAGGTGGGATAATTAATGCTCAAGGTTTTTCAGTATTAGAAGGAGACTTTATAAATAATACAATTTCATCAACAGGAACATTATCTCTCTGGGGGGGCGTTATATATAATCTTGGTAATATCAGTAATTTGAAAGGTAATTTCATTGGAAATGATACTTACTTTAATTATACGGGAGCAATTGAGGCTTTCGCTGGTGGAGGAGCAATCTATAATTCAAATAGAACAATCAATCTAACAGGTAGTTTTATAAATAATATCCTCAGAATTGATTATGCAAGTGGGGTTGATGCTGGATTATCAGGGGCTGCGATTGCAAATGAAGGTATCATTAATTTGAGTACAACATCTGCTCAAAAAGCGATTGTTTTTGAAAATAATAAGCTGATTATGAAAGAAGGAAATAATGCAGCGATTAGCAAACTTAACTCAATTGATTTCATAAGTGCGACTTCTGTTCTTAATATTAACACCATAGAAAATAGTTATGTTAATATTAGAGACCCAATGAGAAGTGTGGATCAAGGAGGAAAGTTATATGATGCCACGACTGGTAATAGGTTTGATTTCGGGACGATTAACAAGAGCGGTGCGGGTAGTTTATATTTGTGGGGGGATAACAGCGAGTATGAAGGCGATTTCAATGTTAATGGTGGTACATTTTATGCGATGTTTGAAGACAAGCAAGATTTGGTTAATGACCCATTAGGACAAAGATTGAGTTTTGATTTGAGTAATGCCGTTGTTCTTTTCGCAGATGGTACGATCTTCAAGCCAAAAGTTACGAATGGTCAAATTGCAAACATTGGCAACTCT
>JBKEEF010000006.1:0-48870 GCA_047975765.1 Alphaproteobacteria bacterium | reverse complement strand
GTTGTAAAATTCTCATAAGTTGAATAATCTGGAATATTCCAACCAACGACTTGCTTAACCGATGCAGTGCTGAAATCTCTGATTTTAGGAAGTCTAACTAGATGATTGACTGAGTCATAACCAAAAAATACACAATTATCATCATTGTTTGATAAAATCGTTTCATAAGTTGTAAAATCCACCCAAGCAATACCTGTTGTCGCTTCAACTGTGTATCTCTCAAATTCATCAGTCAAGCCTTTAAGCAATTTCCCTGCCTCACCATCCGTTGGCAAAATATCTCCTTGACACCAACCTTGACCATCAAGCAACCCAACAAAACCATCTGTGAAAATTTCACCTATATTATGGGTGTTTGGAATTATATATTTTTCAGCAAGGGAGACTATTTCTTCTTTTTCATCAACAATTCTTTTAGCTTCCATAACTGATGTAACAGCTTCACTAAGTTGGTTTTCCAGATTATCAACATCATATTTTGAGTTTTTAAGTCCTGTATTATCTTCACTCCAAATCAAAGTTCTTCCTGCAACAGGTGTTGGAAGCGATAAATTTGAATCATCTACCAAATAAGCTGGCTTATAAATCACCCTACTCAATTTTTCTTCAACTTGTTCCAAGCAAGCAACTTGATAGTCAAATTCTCCATTAACTCTTGAAGCTCTAAACGGACCTCCTTCTTGAAAATCTGTTGTTCTTTTAATTGGCAAATTTCTGATAATTGTAACTTGAGTTCCTGATAAAGGTGCTTCCGCAAAAATGATTTCTCCACCATTTTCACCCAAAACAACCTCATATCCTCGTGTCTGAATTTCTTCATTGAGATAAACATCAATATTTTTTCTATCATAAATCTCAAAATTAAAATTAAACTCACAATTTTCTCCATCTGCTATAAAAATAAGTTTTGTCTTATAGTTTATAACACTATCCATATATTTTCTCCTTTATCTTTTTTAAAACACAAAAAACCGCCATAAAGGCGGTTTTTAAGTCACTTTGGAAAAATTTTGATAGATACACTTCTCCCTAGTAACGATTTGTATGCTATCTCAATAAAAACTAATTGTCAAGGATTTTATTCCTATTTTTAACAGGGTTATTATTTCCACTTTCAATCTCTGTATCAAAATTTGCATCCTTGACACTGCGATAAACAATTTGAGGAATTGCCAAATGAATACCTTCTTCAATGAAAATTCGATTAATTTCATATCGCATTTCACTAGAAATTGTCAGACGGTTCGTAATATCCTTTGAAAAACAACGAAGTTGAAAATCAAGCGATGTATTTCCAAAATTCATAAATACAACATATGGCTCAGGATTTTTCAAGACACGTTTATTTTTCTCTGCGATACCGAGTAAGATGTTTGTCACTTTATTTACATCTGTTCCATAAGCCACACTCACTGGAACTTCAATACGTCCATGTTTATCATGAAGTGTATAGTTTACCACACTGGTTGCCAAAAAGTCAGCATTTGGAATCACAACAACTGAACGGTTCCAGAGTTGAATTTCTGTTGCACGAATATTCACTTGTTTGATGATGCCTTCATAATTATTCACCACAACCCAGTCACCAACTTTAACAGGTCTTTCAAACAACAAAATGATACCTGAAACGAAGTTATTGACAATATTTTGCAAACCAAGACCAATACCAAAGGATAAAGCACCGGCAATCAATGCAAGGTTAGAAAGATTTCCCCCCATAACCAAAATGGAAAATAGGACAGCTAAAATAAATCCGACAAAACCAAAACCACTCGCCAAAGAGTGTCTAATGCCGTCATCAATATCCATTTTAGACAAGATATTAACCATCAACTTATTTTTTAAAATCTTGACAACTGTGATAGAGACGAAAAATACTAAAATCCCCATAACAATTGCCATAACAGAAATTTCAACACCGCCAATATTAAAACCTAAGAAAAGTTTCTTAATCCAAACCACAATGATTTCATGTGGAACGCCCCAAAGGACAAGCAAAAAGATTGTCATAAAGAAGAAAAACAATGAATCCAAAAGTAAGACTAACCAAAAATCTATTTTATAAATCATACGTCGGCGAAGTTTGAAGTTCTTACTCCAAAACATCAGGAGTAAGAATCTATGCAAAAACTCAACAATTGCTTTTCTGACAATTGAAAATAAGCCCAAAGAAACAAGCGTTGCTAAAAATCTATTCAAAAGGAAAGATGAAAGTTTAACATATCCAATAAGCGCTAAAGAAAAGAAGAACACACAAAGAAGATATAGAATGAATACAATTTTTGAGGATTCTAAAAATGAACCTTCATTATCATCAAGTTTATCTTTATCTTCGCTGTCTCCATATTCTCGTTCTTTTTTGTCTGCATATTGGCGATAGCTAATAATAGCCTTATCCCAGAACAGATTTTTAGAAACAATCAAGAAAGCAAAAACTTTTGCTGCACCTGAAAGAATACTGATATAGGAAATGAGTTCAAGTGGATAACTCGCATTGATGGCGATTTTTTCCAAAAATGAGAAAACACCCATCAAAATAATGCTCAAATATAAGGCTGATTTAATTTTCTTTGCTTTATCATCACTCACCTTAACCAAACGCCACTTACCATTATATGGCGCAAAAATAACACGAGAAATTGCCGTAAACAAAAATATAAATAAGAAATAATAAAGCACATTACTTAAAACCAGACCAAAGAAGCCGATGGTCATAATTTCCGAATTTTTCATCCAAAGGATAAAACCACCCACAATACTGGCAGGAACCGCACCATAAGCAATTGCGACGAAGAAAGCAGCACGCACTTTGGTGATATATTTAGGCTGGTCAATATTTTTTTGATAACCTACATTTTTCATAATGAGCAAACGTAAATAAAGACCAATGATGAAGGAAAGAATGAGAACTAATAAAACTGGAGCAATATTTGCTTTAAAATAAAGTTTTTGTTCAATATTTAAATTTTTATACCAAACAACTGGGGATTTAATGATATCAAACACAAAACCAATAAAAAACTTTGTTCCCATAAAAAGATGCTTTGGATATATAATTGATGTTTGCTTATCCAAAAGACGTCCTAAAAGCTCTTTATTTCGAGTGTTAGACATCAAAGAATCAACTTCATTGATATTCGCTAACAAAACATCCACTTCCGCTAATTGAACCTTATAGTAAGAAGCTTCTTCATTGAAAATTTTTCTTTTCTTAGAAATAGCTTCAATTTCTACTTGACCTTCTGCAGGAAGTTCACCAAGTGCTTCAATTCTTTTCTGAACAAAACCAAGCTCCTTATCCAAATTTTTCTTAGATTCAGTTAATTTCGTTTTAAGTTCCATTGTAACCTTAATATAATTATTAAGATCTTGTGTCGTAATTTGTCCACCTTTCAGATAATCTTCAATGGATTTCACTTCTTTTCCAATATCTGTATAATCAACTTCTGAACCTTCTGAAATATCAGAAATTCCCGTTGTTGCATCCACAACAACTTCTGCTCTCACGAAATTGATAAGAGATAAAGAAAAAATAAAACCAAAAAAGACTGTTCTGAAAAAACCGAACATAAAAAACTCCCTATAATTTCTTATTTAATCAAAAGCTTCAACACTTGGTAGGCATTTTTTGCCGCACCAACACGCAAATTATCTGCAACAGACCAAAAGCTGATTCCATTTTCAACAGAAACATCTTGACGCAAACGGCTAACGTAAACATCATTTTCACCCTGAACATCTGTCACACAGAAATAACCACCATTAACATTTTTATCAAAAACTGTAACACCTTTGGTTTTTTCCATCAATTTTTTAACTTCATCTACATCCACTTCATTTTCAAACTCAACATTGATATATTGAGCAATCCCAATGAAAGTTGATACAAACGCACAATTGGCATGAACTTTTATCTCGCCACCCAAAACTTTTTTAATTTCTGCATTAATTTCCCATTCTGACTGTGTTTCATCTCCAATAAAATCCCCTACTTGAGGAATAACATTAAAAGCAATTTGTTTATGGAAAACATTTTCATCATCAGACAAAGTGTCATTGGCATAAATTTTCTTTGTTTGAGTGAAAAGTTCATCCATAGCTTCACGTCCATAATAAGAAGTTGAAGTATAAGTTGTGACGACAATTCTCTTAATCTTGAATTCTTTATGCACTTCACTTAAAGGCAATAAAATTTGTGTTGTTGCTGAAGCAGGAACAGCCACCAAACCTTTCACAGCAGATTTTAGTTTTTCATCATTCACACCTGCCACAATCAAAGGAACATCTTGATTTGAAAAGAACTCACTAGAGCAGTCAACAACTTTCACCTTTTTTTCTAAAGCACGAGCAATATATTTCTTAGAAAGAGATTCAGGTGTTGCAAAGATTGCTGCATCAACTTTAGAAAAGTCGAAATCTTCCAAATTATAAACGTCTAAATCTACATCTTCACCATAAGAAACTTGTGTTCCCATTGGGGTCTTATTTTCAACAGCAAAAATTTCTTTTGCCTTAAAACCGTCCTCTTCAAGAAAAGTTAAAATTTCTCTACCAACATTTCCCATTGCACCGACAACTGCTATATTTGTCATTCTTTTTTTGTCCTTATATTTTGAGTTCTTTTATATTTTTTCAATTACCACAAAAGCTTGAGCCCAAGGGTAGTCATCTGTCATCGTCACATTGATGACCATTTCACCACCTTGTGTCAATTTTTTTGCATGCTCTAAAGCACCGTTACTAAGTTGCATTGTTGGTTTGCCACTTGGAAGATGTATAACTTCCATATCTCGCCAATAAGTCCCTCTCCTCAAACCTGTTCCCAATGCTTTTGAACAAGCTTCTTTGACAGCAAATCTTTTTGCTGCAGCACTTGCATAACGTCTTGGAGAAACCTTTTTACGTCGCAACATTTCCTGTTTTTCATATTCCGAGAAAATCTTATTGATAAATCTGTCGCCAAATTTTTCAATAGACTCTTCAATTCTGGTGATATTTGCTAAATCACTACCAATTCCAACAATCATATTTTCATCCTATTTTCACATTTTTCATACTTATAACATATATCTTAAAACTTAAAAGGAAATATTTAAAATCTATATTTATTATTTAAAGATTGATTTTAGACAAAATAGTGATAAAATAAAGAGACTTAATATTATTTATTTATTTTTAATTTTATACTTATGGACACATTACAAAAGTTTTATAACGCATGTTTTCAAAAAGAAGATCAAGACGATTTTAATCTTCCTGAAGCATTATTTCCAGAAGTAATTGATAATTTTTCCAAAGAAGAATTAGAAAATTTGGAAAATGCTTTTGTAGAAATCATTGAGGGTTTAGAAGAAAACTATGATGACAATTCAGAAGAAACAAAAGAATCTCTAGCTTTTCATAGAACTGCGCTTAAAAAAATTACGACGAAAAGAAAAGACAAAAAATAACTTTTTGCCTTTCAAAATGCAAAAAACACCTTAGAATTTCTAAGGTGTTTTTTTATGAAAAAATCTTATTGTTTATCTCTTGCTACAAACCCGACGAGCTTTGAAGCTTTGAGAGCGGTGATAACATCGCTTAGGTGTTTCAAATCCTTGACTTCAATATCAATAATAAGCTCAACATAAGTGATTGTTCGGTGTGTAATGGTCAAGTTGATGATATTACTGTTCGTCCTAGCCACAATATGAGAAAGCTCACCAAGTGAGCCTGGTTCGTCATTGAGCATCACTTTAAGTCTGGCAACGTGTTTTTCTTTCTCAGACTCTTCGCCCCAAGAAATATCCAACCAACGCTCAGGTTCTTTACTAAATTTCTCCAAGACCTTACAGTCAATTGTATGAACTGCAACGCCTTTGCCTGTGGTCACAATCCCCACAATTCTGTCTCCTGGAACAGGGTGACAACAACCAGAAAAATGAACAGCCATTCCTGGTACAAGCCCTTTAATTTTCAAAGGATTTGCCTTACCTTTTGCCGCTGGTTTCTTACTAAAGGAAGGAGATTTAATTGCATTCACAACCTTAGTGAGTTTGGACTGTTTATATCCAGGGTGAACAACTCTCAACACATCCCAACCTGTTACGAGCCCTTCACCAACTTTAGCATATAAGTCGTTGATGGTTTCACATTCAAAATTTGCTAAAACATTAACCAGACCTTTATCAGAAAGTTCCATTCTTTCAGACTTGAATGTCCTTTGTAAAATTTCTTGACCCAAAGTGATAAATTGTTCACGCTTGGAAGCTCTGAGATATCTTCTTATTGCTGCTCTTGCCTTCCCTGTGACAACAAATCTATCCCATTCAGGAGATGGATGTTGTGCTGAAGAGGTCAAAACCTCTACTTGATCACCATTTTGCAAAACAGTTCTAAGTGGTTTGATTTCACCGTTGATTTTTGCACCAACGCAAGTATCCCCTACACTAGAGTG
The DNA here is from genome assembly GCA_047975765.1 of Alphaproteobacteria bacterium. Lineage (GTDB taxonomy): Bacteria > Pseudomonadota > Alphaproteobacteria > RF32 > CAG-239 > JAQWBS01. The sequence continues at coordinate 42,434 of JBKEEF010000006.1, read as the reverse complement.
AACAGCATAGGCAAAATCCACAGGTGTTGAGTTCATAGGAAGTCCAATTAGATCGCCTTTTGGTGTAAAACAGAAAACTTGGTCATTATACATTTCCATTTTAGTGTTTTCTAAAAATTCTTCAGGATTAGAAGCTTGTTCCAAAATGTCCAAAAGTTCACGAACCCAACGGAAGTTTTTGCCTTCCGCTCTTTGTCCTTGTTTATATGCCCAGTGAGCAGCCACGCCTTTTTCAGCGATTTCGTGCATATCACTGGTTCTTATCTGAATTTCAATTCGCGTATTTTCTGGACCAATCACACCAGTATGGATTGAGCGATAGCCATTTGGCTTTGGTGTAGAGATATAATCTTTGAAACGTCTAGGCACCATGTGATATTTACTATGCACAACACCCAGAGCCTGATAGCAGGCACCAATATCTTCAACACAAATTCTAAAGGCCATGATATCTGAAAGTTGTTCGAAAGTTGCATTCTTTTGCTGCATCTTACGCCAAATTGAATAAGGCGTTTTTTCCCTTCCTGTAACTTCTGCTTTGATATCATTTTCCTTCATATCTTTTTGCAGTTGTTTGATAATCTTTGGAACAATATTACTTCCTTGTTCTCTCAAGAAGTTCAAACGAGCAACAATGGAAGCATGAGCCTCTTTATGAAGTTCAGCAAAAGCTATTTCTTCTAGCTCTGTCTTAACTTCCTGCATACCAATACGTTCCGCTAGAGGTGCGTATATGTCTAAGGTCTCTCTAGCAATACGCATTCTCTTTTCTGGCTTTTGAATATAGTGAAGTGTTCTCATATTATGAAGGCGATCAGCAAGCTTAATGAGCAATACACGAATGTCTTCACTCATCGCTAAAAGAAGCTTTCTAAAATTTTCAGCTTGTTTGCTGCTTGTAGATTTTTGTTCAATCATTGCTAATTTAGTCAAGCCATCAACCAAAGAAGCAACTTGTTTTCCAAACAACTCTTCAATTTCTTCAACGGTTGTATCTGTATCTTCCACCGTGTCATGTAACAGACCAGCAATGATTGAAGAAGAATCTAGTTTCATCTTCGTCAAAATACCAGCCACTTCTACAGGATGAGAATAGTATGGGTCACCTGAAGCACGCAATTGTGCCCCATGTTTTTTCATAGCAAAGACATAGGCTCTATTGAGCGCATCTTCATCTGCCTCTGGGTCGTATGACTTCACCAAGTCAACTAATTCATATTGTCTTAACATATAAGCCTTATCTGCAAATAATTATTCTTATTGATATTATATCTAAAATATAAAATTTAACAATTACTTTATAATGACGAAATAGTTAATAAAATAAAAAAATCCCGTAAACTTACGGGATTTCATTTTTTCTTATATTCCTAAGACTTCAAGTCAACAATTGTACTAAGCATCTCATTGTTAACTGTGAAAGTTTGTGAGTTCATAGAATATGCTCTTTGCACTGTAATCATCTTTGAAAATTCTTTTTCAGGATTAACTGTTGATGATTCTAAGGATTGCGCTGATACAATTGTTTTATCTGCTGTGTCATATCCCATCACATAGTAACTATCTCCAGTTCCTGCTCCTGCCTGAAACAAAGTTCCCGTGACATTTGTCAAGTTTTCCGGAGAAGAGAAACCAACCAAAGTGAGCTTGGCATAATCAACAACTTGACCATTGGTATAACTTGCTTTTAATACACCATCATCATCAATATAGCTCTTCAAGAAATTACCACTTGCTTTACCATCTTGAGAAATATTTTTAATCGTGTTGCTTCCATCATATTGTGTCATTTTAGAAATATCTATTGCCACATTATTTTGACTTCCATCATTCCAGTTGACTGCAATATCAAAATTCTTTGGCGATAAGACCTCACCATTATTTCCAAAGACAACTTGGATAGGTGCAGAAGAAACTGTTGCATCATCCATATTGAAACTAACATCCCAAGTATTAACGTTTCCCTCAACCTTCTTAAAGATCATATTCATGGTTTGTCCATCATTATTTGGACCATAAACCGTTAAACCATAACTGCTTGAGGTTACATCTGATGCAGGTACATTGGCAGTAATCTCAATAGCCGAAGTTTGAACAGATGGAATTTTATCAGTTCCTGGCATTTCAATATCCGAAGGTGTAGAACTAAAACCTCCACCAGGAAGAGCGCTAAAACCCTGAACTTTAAGATTACTAGAATTTACTAGGTAAGTTGTTCCATCTTCAGTTAGAGTTCCAAAATTTCCGGCACGACTATAATAAACATTGTCATAACCATCTCTGACCATAAAGAAAGCATTTTGCCTATTGATTGCCACATCATAGTTTCGACCAGTTGAGGCCACATTACCTTGTTGCAAGATGTTTGTTCTGTCATAAGCAGAAACACCAGAGATATCAGTACGTGAACTGGAAAGACCACTGGAATTATTTTTCACAGTTGGCCAGCTTCCTAATAAGGTCTGAAACATTGTCTCATTCGACTTATATCCAGTCGTCGTCATATTGGCAATATTCATACTGACACTTTGCATTGCTTGAGACTGTGCTTCCATTCCTGTTACAGATGCAAAAAATCCACCTAGAGCCATATCAATTTCCTAATTAAATTTAACCTAAAAACATATATGCAAATTTCGTGCCATACTATTAAAAACAACTTTTAGTAACTAAACATATAAAAATAATTATTTATTTTTAACAAACAAAATAAAAATTTCAACAATATCAAAAACGTTCAAAAATAAGAATTATTTGACATTTTTTTACTCTTTTATCTACCATTTCTAACATTTCTGTTGTTTTTATCTTAAATCGGGAGTATGAATCGAGTTGAAATTTTTTTAATTTATAGAGAGAAAAATATAATGTCTGATAATTTAGATACTAAAATTGTAAGTAAATTGGCTGAAATTCTTGATAAGAACAACCTTACTGAACTTGAATATGAAGGTGAAACTTTCAGAATTTGCCTCACTAGAGATTTCAGTAGTGCTGTTCAAGCCCCTGTTTATGCTGCACCTACACCTATTGCTGCTCCTGTTGTTGCTCCTATTGCTCAAGCTGCAGCTCCTGTTGCAGAAGCTTCTAAAGAAGTTGATTTTAGCAAACATGCTGGCGCAGTTAAGTCTCCAATGGTTGGTGTTGTTTACTTGTCAAGTTCTCCAAGTATTCCTAACTATGTTGAAGTTGGTAGCTCAGTCAAAGAAGGTGACACTGTTTGCCTTATTGAAGCAATGAAAACTTTCAACCCTGTTAAAGCTTCAAAAGCAGGTAAAGTTACTAAAATTTTAGTTACAAGCGGCGACCCTGTTGAATATGGCGAACCATTAGTTATTATCGAATAATATTACGGGAAAACATAATGTTTGAAAAAATATTAATTGCCAACAGAGGCGAAGTTGCGCTCAGAATACACCGTGCTTGTAAAGAAATGGGTATTAAGACTGTGGCTATTCACTCTGAAGCAGATGCAGATGCTATGCATGTTAGACTCGCAGACGAATCAGTTTGCATTGGACCTGCTCGCTCTACAGATTCATATTTGAACAAATCTGCAATTATCTCCGCAGCCCTTATCACAGGTGCTGATGCAATCCACCCAGGATTCGGTTTTCTCTCTGAAAACGCAGATTTTGCTGATATGGTTGAACTTCACGGAATCACTTTCATTGGACCTTCTTCTGAACAAATGAGAATTATGGGTGACAAAGTTGCGGCTCGTGAAGCAGCTATCAGTTCTGGACTTCCTGTCGTTCCAGGTTCTCCTGCACTTGAAAGCATTGAAGATGCCGTTAAATGGGGTGCAAAAATTGGCTACCCAATCATCATCAAAGCTGCTGCTGGTGGTGGTGGTAAAGGTATGAAACAAGCTTATAATGAAGAAGAAGTGAAAACAGCTTTCACAATGGCTAAAGCTGAAGCAAAAGCTTCTTTCTCAAGCGATGTTGTTTATATGGAGAAATATCTTCAAAAACCTCGTCACATTGAAATTCAAATTTTAGCTGACAAACATGGAAACGTGGTTCACTTGGGTGAACGTGATTGTTCAATTCAAAGAAATCACCAAAAAGTGATTGAAGAAACACATTCTCCGGCTCTTAATGAACAACAAAGAGATGAAATTGGCGAAATTGCTCGTAAAGCAATGGAAAAAATTGGCTACTTCAATGCAGGAACAATTGAATTTTTGTTTGAAGAAGGCAAATTTTATTTCATTGAGATGAATACGCGTTTACAAGTTGAACATCCAATTACAGAAGCAATTACTGGAATTGACATCGTTCGTGAACAAATCAGAATTGCAAGTGGTGCTGCTCTTGGTTACACTCAGAAGGACATCAAATTTGCTGGACACGCAATTGAATGCCGTATCAATGCCGAAGACCCAGAAACATTCTTCCCTTGTCCAGGAAAAATTACAGACTGGCATGCTCCTGGTGGGCTTGGTGTTCGCGTTGACTCTGCTATCTATTCTGGATATTCAATTCCTCCATATTATGACAGTATGATTGCAAAATTGATTGTCTATGGCAAAACCAGAAATGCTTGTTTAATGAGACTTCGCAGAGCTTTAGAAGAATTTGTTATTGGCGGTGTCAAAACAACGATTCCTTTGCAACAAGAAATTATTTCTCAACCAGAATTTATTGATGGAAACTATAATATTCACTGGCTTGAAAAATATATGGCTGCAAAAAAGAAATAAGTTCATATAAGATAAAAAGACCTCTCGTTTTGAGAGGTCTTTTTTTATAAATCTTCTGAATATTGTTTATAATACTTCATATGTTCCCAACAGATTTCCGTTCTTAGATATTTTTGAGTTTCATTATCCAGTTTTTCCTGTTCCACATCAATTTCGCGCTGCAACTCTTTTGTCATTCCTTCCATAACAAAATCATATTCTTTCGTAAGCACTTTTCCTGCATTATCTATTTCGCTTTGATCTTTTGCATAAATTGGCTGAATATGTCGAATCATATAAGTATATAATTTAGGTGCATTTTTCATAAAATGATCAAGCATTCTGATTGTTGTTTGCATATGAGCATCTTCATGACGTATCACAACCTTCTGAAAACAACTTCCTTCAAGATAATCTTTTGTAACATAAATTACTGGCTTGCTGATACCTATATAAACCTTAATTTCCTTCGCAGAAACACAATATCCTCTCCCAAAACGATTAAGATGAAAACTAAGTGTTCGAGCATGTCCCAGCCGTGTTGTTGCCAGTCCTGCCGCAGGAGTATCAGTAAGTGCCGTTATCTCTTGTGTGTTTTTTGTAAAATCATATTCCAGCTTTCCGAAGGTGGAATAAAACTCAATTTTAGGATTTATCAAAGTTTGACACCTCGGCAAATTTTGTCCCCATGCATCAAAAACATTTACATTTAAAAAAAAGAATGATACCAAGAAATAAGTAGCTTTTTTCATAAAACTCAACCATAAGAATTACCAGATGAATAGCATAGTGACATTTTTTTCAAAAAAGACAACCTTTATTAGCATTATTTCAACGATTAATCTGTTTTTTATGCCAATAGCCTCTGCTGAATATGTAACTGTTCAAAACAGACGCTTCTCCAATGAAGAATTCAAAGATAAAGGTTCTCTTAAACGCTTTTTAATCTATCCAGAAGACGACAGAGAAGCACCTGAATATCGAAAAGTATACGATGAATATATTCTTGATGTCGAAGAACTTCAAATTTATGGAGAACTTCCACCTAATAGAAAGAAAGATGAAGATCTTTCAAAGATGAGTCACGACAGCCCAATTCAACTCAAATAAATCTTATAAAAAATCCCTTCCGAAGAAGGGATTGGAAAATTTATCTATTTTCGTAATCATAACTTTCATCTGTCGAAGCCCTAATAGCTCTTTCCGCTGCAGATGAACCTTCTCCAGATCTTACAACCGAAGAAACTTCTTTTCCAGAAACTTGGTCAGCAGAAAGTTTTTGAAAAGCAAAATAACCAACTCCACCAAGAATTGCCAGAATTATAATAGCTCTAAACATGTGTTTTCTCCTATAAATTATGTTTATGCAATATATATACACCATAAAAGTCTGTTTACAAACCTATCATAAGTAAAAAAAAGTGTCCTTTGGATAAAAAATATCCTTGACGTGGGATAAAAGATAATATAAACATATCCTAGCTTTTGGAGAGTTGGCAGAGTGGTAATGCAGCAGATTGCTAATCTGTCATCGGGTAACCGATGCATAGGTTCGAGTCCTATACTCTCCGCCATAAAAAAACCGTCCTTTTGGGCGGTTTTTTTATGGTATATAGGTTCAAATCGTAAGGTTTGTAGAAAACAAACAAATCCTGTCATTGAAAAAAATATTGTTATTCCCGAAAAATCAGAAATCCATAATATTACTCTGTCATTCCCTGCTTGACTGAGAATCTCCTTAACATAACTCCACTCAATGTGGATACTCGGGTCAAGCCCGAGTATGACAGTGAAAAATAACTAGAGTATGTCAGAAAAAAAAGAAACAGAATATGATGGTAAAAAATACCTGAGTATGACACCAAACATTCCTAACTTTAGTAAAATACAATTTAAGCATAGTTGAATTATAACATATAATATATTAGAATTTAATGTGAAAACAAATTATTAAAATATTATATACTATGAACAAAATTATCTCATGGTGCACCAAAAATCAGAAATCGATTTTTATCACCACATGTTACATCGTTTCTATGTTGTTTGTTTACTTTGTTTGTATCCAAGAAATTAAATTTCCACAAACTCCCTTGTGGCTGGTTACTTTTGCTGTCTCTCTGTTTTCATTATTTGTTTCAACGGTTATGACAGCTATTTATGTGACCAATCTTCTCCTGTTTACACTTGGATATTTCTTTGTAAATGATCGAAAATGAGAAATAAAAAAAAAGAACCCCTTTTGAGATTGTTGAAATCTTTAAAGGGGTTTTTCCTTGAAAAATATATTTTCTAGTTCAAAATCACTGCCATAAAGGACATAAAGATAAATCCTAAAAAGAGAGCAATAGATGATTTTCTATTTTGCTCACCGCCATAAGTTTCTGGCAACATTTCATTGATAATCACAAAAAGCATTGTACTTCCAGCTAAAGCCATTCCATAAGGCAATAAAGCTTGACTAATACTCATCAACAAATAACCAATCACAGCACCAATTGGCTGAACAAAACCCACTAATGTTGCAATCAAAGCAGCTTTATATCTATTATAATTTGCAGCTACTAAAGAAATTGCCACTGTCAACCCTTCTGGAATATTTTGCAAAGCAATACCAATGACCAAACTTTTGGGATTAATCACTTCTCCTGCACCATAGGCCACCCCCATTGCCAAACCTTCAGGAAGTTTATGAATTGAAATTGCTACTACAAATAATACAGCTGTTTTCAAACTCACTTTAGCATTTTCTTCTAAAACTTCTTGTTCATGTGTATGAGGAATGATGACATTCAGAAACCAAAGAATTCCAGCACCAAGGGCAATAGCAAAGACAAAATATATACCATACACAAAACTTTGTTCTGCCATTTTATGAGCAATCACAAAAGATGGTGAAAGGAGGGAAAAGAAAGCTGCCCCAAGCATAATTCCAGCTGATGCATTTAGAGCTAAATCAATATGTGCTTTGGAATATTCTCTCTTAAAAAGAACTAAAAAACCACCTAAACCTGTAAATAAACAAGCAATTGTTGTTGCAATAATTGTATTAAAAAGCACCTATTATTTCCTCTTACGCTCTAGTTCTAATAATTTTTGTTTAATTTCTAAACCACCTGCATATCCAACTAACTTTCCATTAGTTCCAATAATTCTGTGACAAGGAACAATAATAGCGATTGGATTTTTATTATTTGCCATTCCAACTGCTCTGCAAGCCTTCTCATTTTGGATATTTTGAGCAATTTCTTTATAGGAAGCTGTTTGCCCATAAGGAACTTGACACAAAGCTTTCCAAACTTTTTGTTGAAAAGATGTTCCTTTGAATTTTATTGGCAAATCAAATTTTTCTCTTTTTTCTGCAAAATATTCATTCAATTGTTTTTTTGCCTCTACCAGAATAGGTGTTTCTCTTTCTTGGACTTGAAGCGGAATTTTAGTTTTTGAAAAAGAAAGAGCTGTCAAACTTCCTTCTTCCTCACAAAGCCAAAGCTTTCCTATTGGGCTTTCATAAACAATATAATTCATTACTATACCTCTGTTTTTTTCTTTTCAACAGGAACCAAAATTTCAGCAGAAATATCTCCTTCATCAAAACTTTGATTAAGTGAACATCTTTCACGAACACCACCTTCTAATACGTTGAGATTGTTATCTTTTGCCCAATCTAGAATGACAGAATAAATAAAACCAAGTGTTTCGACTTTTCCACGATGAACAACAGATGCCATGACCTGCTCTTCAATTTCTCTAGCTTTAACGATTGCAGTTGCAGGCAGAAGTTCCTCAACCACAAAGCAATATTCAATATCAATAAAATCTGGATTATATTCAGGGTTATGATAAATTATAAACGCTTCACCTGTCAAAACACCATTATGCTCTGTAATATGTTCAAATAATTTGCGATAGGCTTTTTCAGATTCATTATATAACGTTGCAGCTGTCGCCACTTTTCTAATAGACATTGCTTTCACAGGGGCAATTTTTTTCAACTTAACTTGAAACGTGGTTTCCATTCTCATCTCCAAGGGTTAAATCTTTCAATTTATGAATCTTAACGTGATATTTCATAATATACAACAGAAATATAGATAAGTGTTTAATAACATTGAAGATTCAAATTTGAGTACCTAAATAGTATATAGTGAGTAATATTATAAGGATAAATAAGATGAAAATAAACGAAGAACAACTTCAAAGAATGAAGTCTGGCAAAGGTTTTATTGCAGCTCTTGACCAAAGTGGTGGAAGCACACCTAAGACCTTAGCAAATTATGGAGTGAACGAAAAAGCATATTCTAATGAGAATGAAATGCTTGAAAAAGTTCAAGAAATGAGAAAAAGAATTATTCTTTCACCAGCTTTTTCCTCTGAACATATACTCGGTGCAATTCTTTTTGAAGACACAATGAATCGTGAAATTAACGAACTTCTTTCCGCTGACTATCTCTGGCAAAAAAAAGGTGTTGTTCCATTCTTGAAAATTGACAAAGGTTTGGCTGATGAACAAGATGGCGTACAAATCATGAAACATATTCCAGATATAGACAAGACCTTGGAACTTGCAGGAAAAAGACATATTTTCGGAACAAAAATGCGTTCGCTTATTAAAAAAGCCAATCCAGAGGGTATAAAACATCTTGTAGAGCAACAATTTGAATATGCGAAGCAAATTGCAAATGCAAATCTTGTACCCATCGTTGAGCCTGAAGTAGACATTCATAGTCCAGAAAAAAGAGAAGCGGAAAAAATCTTAAAAGAAGAAATCATTAAGCAGCTACAAAAACTTCCTAAAAGCACAAAAATAATGTTGAAACTTTCAATTCCAACTGATAATAATTATTATTATGATTTGTTGAAAGATGAGCATATTATCAGAATCGTTGCTCTTTCTGGTGGGTATAGTGCTTTGGAAGCTAATGAAAAACTTTCTCAAAACAAAGGAATCATTGCCAGCTTTTCTAGAACACTTATTGCCGGCTTAACAGCTCAGCAAACAGATGAAACATTTAACCGAGAACTTGAGAAAACGATTGAAGGAATTTATCAAGCCTCTTTGACTTAATTTGATAGGGAAATATAAAAATGAAACTCGTATTGATTAGACATGGCGAAAGTGAATGGAATAGACTGAATTTGTTTACTGGCTGGTATGATGTAGAACTTTCAGAAAAAGGGATTGCTGAGGCAACAGAAGGTGGTAAACTTCTTCGTGACCAAGGTTTTGACTTTGACATTTGTTACACTTCATATCTCAAACGTGCCATCCACACTTTGCAGATTGTTCTTGATGAAATGGATAGAAATTGGCTCCCTGTGGTCAAAACTTGGAAACTCAATGAACGCCACTATGGTGCTTTACAAGGCTTGAACAAAGCTGAAACAGCGGAAAAATATGGTGAAGAACAAGTCAAAATTTGGCGCCGCTCTTTTGATGTTCCTCCTCCTGCTTTAGAACAAAGTGATGAAAGAAATCCTAAACATCAAGCTCCATATCGTAATGAAGAAAAAAAGGCACTTCCTGTGACAGAAAGTTTGAAAACAACCATTGACCGTGTCATTCCCTATTATGAAGAATTCATCAAAAAAGATATGAAAAATGGTAAAAGAGTTTTGGTTGCAGCTCATGGAAATAGCTTGAGAGCTTTGGTAAAATATCTTGAAGGTATTTCTGATGAGGAAATCATTAACTTGAACATTCCAACAGGTGTTCCTTTGGTTTATGAATTTGATGATAATTTCAAAATTACAAAGAAATACTATCTTGGCGATCAAGAAGCAATCAAAGCGAAACAGGAAGCTGTTGCTAATCAAGGTAAATAGAATTAATAATATTTATATCATCTTGAATCTAACATATTTTTTCATTTTTGTATACAATAATAAAAAAAGACCGATATTTAATCGGTCTTTTTTTAAGTTTAACAATAATTTTAAGCAAACTTACCATGGCAATGCTTAAATTTCTTACCACTGCCACAAGGACACAAATCATTGCGGTTGACCTTTCCCCAAGTTTCAGGGTTCTTTGGATCGATCTCTTCATGAGCATATCTGAAAGGAGCATTATTTCCTTCATCTGCATCATCTTCTTCAGAATCATTGTAACTTTCATGAACTTCACGCAAGTTTTGATTAATTTTTCTAGTCTCACGCAAATTATCAAGCTTTTCTGTCTGAATATTGGCACGACAAACATAAGTTGTCACTTTCTCACGAAGAGAAGCCAACATATCTGCAAACAGATTGAAAGATTCCTTCTTATACTCATTAAGTGGATCTTTTTGACCATAAGCACGAAGTACAATTGTATGACGCATATGATCCAAAGTTGCAATATGATCTTTCCAAACTTGGTCTAAGACTTGAAGAAGAATATTTTTCTCAACAAGCTTCACAATTTCTTCTGGAACACCTGCATTTTTTTCTGAAATTCTTTCTTCAACACCTTGAACAACTTTTTCCACGAGGTCGTCGGAATCAATTTCAGGTTCATTTGCCCAGTTATTAATCGGTAAAACAAAGCCTGTAATCCTTGCAAGTTCTTGCTTCAATTCCTCTCTTGGCCAATCGCTTGGAGCTAAACCATGTGGAACATAAGAAGCAACAACATCCGAAATATATTCGTCTCTCATTTCTTCAACTGTTTCAGAAACATCATTTGCTTCCATCAGCTCTTTACGTTGTTCATAAATAACTTTTCTTTGATCATTCATCACATTGTCATATTTGAGCAAGTTTTTACGAATATCAAAGTTTCTTTCTTCAACTTTTTGCTGAGCTTTTTCTAAAGCCTTGCTAATCCATGGGTGAATAAGTGCCTCACCTTCAGGAAGACCAAGTCTTTGAAGCATTGCAGACATTCTTTCACTTCCGAAAATTCTCATTAAATCATCTTCAAGAGAAAGGAAAAATTTAGATGTACCAGGGTCACCTTGACGACCAGAACGACCACGCAATTGGTTATCAATACGACGACTTTCATGTCTTTCTGTACCAAGAATATAAAGACCACCTGCTTCAATAACTTTTTTCTTACCTTCTTCTATTTCATGTTTCACTTCATCTTTAACTTTGGTAATTTGAAGTTCAGTTTCATCACCTTTAAGAAGCTCTTTAACTCTCATATCAAAGTTACCACCAAGTTGAATATCTGTTCCACGACCTGCCATATTTGTAGCAATTGTGATTGCACCAGGAATACCTGCTTGGGCGATAATACTTGCTTCTCTTTCATGGTGTCTTGCATTCAAAACTTCAAACCTGAGTTTTGTTTTAGACTTCAGCAAATCAGCCAAAAGCTCAGATTTTTCAATAGACGTTGTGCCCACCAAAACGGGTTGACCTCTTTCTGAACATTCTTGAATTGTCTTGATGATTGCATCATACTTTTCTTTTTCTGTACGATAAACTTCATCATGATGGTCAATTCTTTTAATTTGACGATTTGTTGGAATTTCAACAGTATAAAGACCATAAATATCACTAAATTCCGCTTCTTCTGTCATTGCTGTACCTGTCATACCAGAAAGCTTTGGATAGAGACGGAAATAGTTTTGGAATGTGATAGAAGCTAAAGTTTGGTTTTCAGATTGAATCTTAACATTTTCTTTTGCTTCAATTGCTTGGTGTAAACCGTCACTATAACGGCGACCATCCATCATACGTCCAGTAAATTCATCAATAATCATAACTTTACCGTCTTTAACGATATAATCTACATCTTTAATATGCATTTTATGGGCACGTAAAGCTTGGTTAAGGTGATGAACAAGTCCAACATTACCCAAGTCATAAAGCCCGCCTTCAGTGATAAGACCAACCTCTTTGAGAAGTTGTTCTGCACTTTCCATACCAATTTCTGTCAAAACCACAGATTTTGCTTTTTCATCTTTTTCATAGTCTGTTGGTTTAAGTCTTGGGATAATTTTATTAACGAGGATATATTTTTCAGAAGAATCTTCTGCGGCACCAGAAATAATCAATGGTGTTCTAGCTTCATCAATCAAAATAGAGTCAACTTCATCGACAATCGCATAATTGAAGCTTCTTTGAACCATATCTGGAATTGAAAACTTCATATTGTCTCTCAAATAATCAAAACCAAGTTCATTATTGGTTGCATAAGTGATATCAGCCGCATAAGCTGCTTTTCTTTGTTCGTCATCTTTACCATGGATAAGATAGTCTACAGACAAGCCAAGCATATTATATACTTGAGCCATCCATTCTGCGTCACGTTTTGCCAAATAGTCATTGACAGTCACAACGTGAACACCCTTACCTTCAATTGCATTCAAATAAGCAGCAAGTGTTGCAACAAGTGTTTTACCTTCACCTGTTTTCATTTCTGAAATCATGCCTTTATGAAGGACAATACCACCAATGAGCTGAACATCATAATGTCTTTGTCCCAAAGTTCTCTTTGCAGCCTCACGAACGTTAGCAAAAGCTTCAGGCAAGATATCATCTAAGGTTTCACCTTCTTTGAGTCTTTTTCTAAATTCTTCAGTTTTATCCTTTAATTGACTGTCATTTAATTTCTCAAATTCAGGTTCTAATGAATTGATAATTTCTACAATTTTATATTGTTTCTTTACAAATCTATCATTTGCACTACCAAATACGGCCTTAGCGATTTTACCTAACATATGTTTTACTACCTTGTTAATTTCTAAAATTATTTTTACATTTAGTGTTTATCTCAAATAAAGTCAATAGTTTGAAACAAAGTTATAAACTAAGAAAAAATTATATTGGAAAAATTAACTAAATTGTTATATAAAGACTACAACAATTTTTATGAAAACCAATTTTTGGAGGATATAATACTATGAAAAACAAATATACAGCTCTTGCTGTTCTCGCTTTATTCTTGATAAAACCTATTGATGTTTTCGCTGCAGAAGGCAAAGATGGTGTTGCAGCAATCGTTAACGGTGACAAAATCCCTGTTACAGAAATCAGAAAAGGCTATGAAGCGAATCCACAAATCAAAAGCCAAGTTGAATTTGATAAATTTTATCCAAAAGCGCTTAACGTATTTGTTAACTCTGAACTTGTTCTCCAAGCTGCTGATAAAGCAAAAGTGAAAGACAGTGCAGAATATAAAAAACAAGTTACTGCTCTTGAAGACGAACTCGCTCGTCGTATCTACTTGGAAAGTATCGTTTCTAAAAAAGTGAATGATGCAGAAGTGAAAAAACTTTATGAACAATACAAAAAAGAATTTTCTGCTGAAAAAGAAGTTAAAGCAAGACACATCTTGGTTGACAATGAAGCAAAAGCAAAAGACATCATTGAAAAGCTCAACAAAGGTGAAAGCTTTGAAAGCTTAGCTAAAAGCAACTCTAAAGATTCTCAAAGTGAACTTGGTTATTTCACAAAAAATATGATGGTTAAAGAATTTAGTGATGTTGTTTTTGGAATGAAAAAAGGTGAAGTTACAAAAACGCCAATCAAAACTCAGTTCGGATACCACGTTGTTGAAGTTCAAGATATCAAGACTTCAAAACCACTTTCTTTCAAAGAAGCTGAACCACAAATCAGAACAATGTTAGCTCAAAAAACAATTTCTGACATTATTGGTGATCTTCGTAAAGAAGGAAAAGTTACTGAATATGGTCTTGATGGAAAAGTAATTGATACTTCTACAATGGCTCAATAAGAATTACTGTTATAAAAAAGAAAGGCTTGTTATAAAAACAAGCCTTTCTTTTTTATTCTTACTTTATTTTTTTCAAACTTTCAGTAATAAGATGATGTCTATTATCATTCAAGGAAAGTTCTTTCTGTTTTTCTGATAAAACCTTAATAATTTCAGCTTTGTGTCTTTTTTGCCTGTTCGCAATTTTTTCTAAGTGATAAACACAAGACTTGAAAATTGTCTCATCAGTCACGCTCAATTGTTCCATAATCTGCTTATAAGTTGGTGTATAAACATTATTCTTCACATCAGACTTTGACAGATTATATGAAGACACTTGAATTTTACTTGCAATTTCTTTGGTGATTTCATCACTCTCTTTTGCTCGTTCATAATTCTTTTCTTTCATCACAAAAGACTTAATCTTTTCAATTATCTTAAAATGTTTACTGAAATTCGCCATATAACACTCCTTATTTTAGGAATCATTATGATATTATAAAATTAAAAATCCAGTTAATTTAAATATAATTTATGAAATTTATTCTCAGATTAAAAAATATCCTGACTTTATGATACAAAAATAACAAAGCTATAAAATATAATAAAGAATACTAAAGTTATTTTAAATAACGTACTGGATTTTTCTTTTTTATGAGATTTTATAATAGAAGAAATCAAACATATAAAAACAAACAAATATACATAAAAAGGAATAAGTCCAGTAAAAATTGAAATAAAAATAAGCCCATAATAGATTTCTGCTAAATTTCTTAGAAACTTAAAATCTACCGAACAAGATGTAATTCCCATACCTTCATTACCTGAACAATTCATCATAGATAAAATTGGAAAAACAACAAACAGACAAAGTGTAATTATAAGTGCAAAAAACAATCCACTATTCTTTTTCAAAAAATCCATATCCTACCTCTCACGCATGCTTTCGTTCATATATTTCATCACTGGCGAGAGGAGATATTCAATCACGCGGCGTTTGCCTGTTTTGATTTCTGCCGTCACGCCCATCCCTGGTTTGAGCTGAATTGTTTCGCCATCTGCAACAATTTTATTTTCATTTAGCGTAATTCTAGAATTATATACCAATCCCAATTTTTCATCTAAAATTGCATCCCCTGAAATGTTTCTCACCTCGCCCTTAATTGTGCCATATTTTGTGAATGGAAAACTATCAACCTTCACTTCAACTTCTTGCTTTGAATGAACAAAGCCAATATCTTTATTCAAAATCATCACTTCTGCCTCAAGCTGATAATTTTCTGGCACAATATTCATAATCGGCTTCGCACTTTCAATCACACCACCAATCGTGTGATAAACCAATTGTTGCACATATCCACTCAATGGGGCTTTGACTAATGTTCTCTTTAAGGCTTCTTGATATTTGGTCATCTCATGCCCATAAGAAATCAGCTTTTCTTTGTTTGCCGTATATTCTTCGGAAAGTTTTTTCAAAAAATCTGCTTTATATTGTTCAAGTTCCTGCTCAGCAGAAAGAATTGTTTGTTCTGCCTCTGCCTCTTTTTTAAGTTGAATATTTCGCTCTTCCTGAACATTCGTCAACTGCTCTTCTTGTTCCATAAAAGTTAGTCTTGCCATCAAGCCTTGATCTGCAAGAATACGTCTTTTTTCAAGTCTTTCCTTCATACTTGGTAAAATCTTATTCAGTCTTTCAATATCCGCACGAATGGTTTGTTTTTGCTTCTTTGCAATTTCAATATTGCCATTGAGAACGGAAACTTGCGAATTATATTGCTTCAACTGAGAATGGAAATAATCTTTATGAATTTTGACAATATCTTTTTCTGTTGTGTCTTCATAGTCAAAATTATCTTCTGGATTGTCAGACATCAACGCAAATAGACGGGTATTTGCCATTTTTAATGCTATCATTTCATTTTTAATTCTATCAATGTTCGCTATAACTTCCGTCTGATTAAATTTGATTAAATCTTGCCCTTCGGTCACATATTGCCCCTCAACGACATAAATTTCTTCAATTTCACTATCCACCAAAGTTTGAATGGTTTTGATATTTGAGGCAGGAATAAGCTTTCCTGTCGCCGTTGCAATAATATCCATCTTCCCTAAGCAAGCCCAAAGGATGAAAACTGTAAATATCACGGCAATTGTATAAGTTAGCACTCTCGCTGTTCTGGATGGCGGACATTCCATAACCGCCAATGCAGCAGGTAAAAACTCTTTCTCCGCTGTTCCCATAGCATTTAATTTTTGTACGTTTTCCATTTTTTCTTGAAGAAGTGCAATTTTAGCAATTTCCCAATATTTTTTGAGTTGTTCTAACATTATGCCACCTCCGCTTCACCAATTGGTGCAGTTTGAGAATTCCATAGATAGGCATATCTTCCACCTTTATTAAGTAGTTCTGTATGTTTGCCAATTTCGGTGATTTCACCCTTCTCTATCGTGATAATCTTGTCGCATTCACGAACTGTTGAGAGCCTGTGCGCAATCATAAAGACCGTACGATTTTTGCAGATAGATTTCATATTTTGTTGAATAATTCTCTCAGATTCATAATCCAGAGCCGATGTTGCCTCATCAAAAATCAAAATTCTAGGGTCATTGACCAAAGCTCTCGCAATCGCAATTCTCTGCCTTTGACCGCCAGAAAGTGAAGCTCCTCTTTCTTCAATGATTGTATCATAGCCATTTTGCATTTCGTTGATAAATTCGTGAGCCCCCGCAAGTTTTGCAGCTTCAATCACTTTTTCCAAAGGAATAGCGGGATTAGTGAGTGCAATATTTTCTCTCACGGATTTACTAAACAAAAAGTTTTCTTGCAACACGACACCAATTTGACGTCGCAACCAAGCCGTGTCCACTGAAGAAACATCAATTCCATCAACCATAATTTTTCCTTGCTCTGGAATATAAAGTCTTTGAATGAGCTTGGTTACGGTGGATTTTCCGCTACCACTCGGACCAACAAAACCAACTTTTTCTCCTGCTTTCACATCAAAAGACATTTTTTTGATAATCTCCGTTCCCCCTGGAATATAGCGGAAAGAAACATCTTTGAATGCAACATCACCTTTGATTTTTGGCATTGAGCCTTTAGAAACGGTTGAAGCTGTTTCAGCTGGTGTGTTCAACACATCTCCAAGCTTTTCCATAGAAACTCTTGCTTGTTGAAAATTTTGCCAAAGCTGAGAAAGGCGTAAAATTGGTTGTGTCACCCTACCCGCAAGCATATTGAAAGCAATCAACTGACCAATCGTTATACTGCCCTTCATCACCAAAGTTGCCCCAATCCAAAGCGTGAGCGCCATTGTCACTTTTTGAATAAATTGAACCAACTGTCCAACAATATTATTCAAGTGAGATGCTCTGAACGTTGACCCTACATAACCCGAAAGTTGTTCTTCCCAACGTCTTTGCATTTGAGGTTCAACAGAAAGAGATTTCACGGTTTCAACACCAGAAACAGCTTCTACCAAAAAGCACTGATTTTCTGCACCACGGCGAAATTTTTCTTCAATTCTAGAGCGTATCATTGGTGAAAAAACAATAGAAATCACCACATAAAATGGGATAGAACAAAGTACCAAAAGAGTCAAAGTTGGGGAATAGAAAAACATCACACAAAAGAAAACAATCGTGAAAAATAAGTCAATAATCAGCGTGAGTGCAGAACCTGTTAGAAAGCTTCTGATATTTTCCAATTCATGAACTCTGGCAACTGTTTCTCCAACCTTGCGAACCCCAAAATATGACATGGGAAGCTTGACCAAATGTTTGAACAAATTTGCTCCAAGCTCAACATCTACTCTCGTTGTGGTGTGAGAAAAAATATAGGTTCTAAGCCCTCCTAAAATCGTTTCAAAAACGGTAATGCAAAGAAGGGCAATCATCAAAACATCAAGACTAGAAAGTCCGCGATTGACAAGAACTTTATCAATAACCACTTGAAACAAAAGTGGCGAAACAAGGGCAAAAAGTTGCAAGAAGAAAGAAGCCATAATCACTTCGCCAAAGATTTTGCGATATTTGACGAGTGCAGGAATGAACCAAGAAACATCAAACTTTCTACTTTTACCTGTGATAAAATCTCGGGAGGTCAGTAGAAGCAGTCTATTGTTCCACTTTTGCAAAAATTCATCTTTACTCAAAACTTGAGGTTTTCCATCTGCTGGATCTTGAATGAGCACTTTGTCTTCGGCTATTTTGCCAATAACAAAATATTCTTTCTCCCCTGTTTGCCCAATTGCTGGAAGTGGAGTTTTACAAAGTTTTTCCCAAGAGCTTTCCATAAACTTTGCTTTGAGAGAAAATTCCTTGGCAAGAGATAGAAGTTCATGTTCTTCAAACTTAGAATTCTGACGGTCATATTTATGCTGAATCTGTTCAATAGAAATTGGCTTTTCAAAAAAACTAGCCATAATGGCAAAAGACGCCAAACCAGTATCAATCTCGCTCATTTATCTCCCCAAAAGATAATAATTTATAAAAAAGATTATATGCAAAATAAATAATAAACAACTCAAAAATCTATTATCAGTTGAAAAAATATTAATTATCATCATAAAACAAATCCAATAAATCCAGAATATAAGAAGGACAAAATGATAAAAAGAAAAACGATAATGAATATTAATTAGGTTTATAAAAAACAATATTAACAACTTAAAATAGTGTTTGAATGTTATTTTTTATCAATCTAAAATTTACCTAGATACAACCTTTGCGGAGTCGTATATTATGAATAAAAACATTTTCTTTATTTTTACTACCCTTTTAATTTTCACAGGTTCTTGTAGCACGGATGATTCAAAAGATATCGTTTTTTCCGAATATACAGGAGAAGCTGTATATTCGGGATATAATCCATATGGACATCCTTATGGAGCTGAGGTTAAATGTGATGCAGAGTTGCCACTGGATGAATTGAGACAGTGCATTACAGATGCTTATTTAGCTATGGATAAAAGACGCATGACTCCAGTGGAAGAAGATGAGAGAAAAAAAGAAAAAATATATAAAGAAGGAATGTATAGTAAAAGTAAAGAGTATAACTTTCCTGATACTCACTCAATAACTTTTAAAGAAATTCCAGAATTTAAAAGTATAAAAAATTGCTACAAAAAGAACAAATGTTATGCCTTTAGAAAGTCCTTATCGAAAACATATGACAATTATAAACACCTCATATCTATTGAAGATACAGATGCTGTTTTTGGAATAATACATAATCCAGACTGCCCTCTTACAAAGAGATTTGGAGAAGAAACAGCTGTTCTTAATTGTCAGGGAATTGCTTCCTTCGGTCTCGGAAGGATTCCGTATCGTCATTTTACAAGAAGTTATCGTAGCGACAGAAAAGATTTAGTAGCTTTTTATGATGGAAAATTAAATGCTTATACTGCGGGCCTTGAAGTTGTTCGCCTAAAAGATGGTAAAAATTTAGTAGCTATCAGAATTTTAGAATTCAGAACGTCCTCCCCAGAAAAAGAAGGATATGAGTTTTACGGTACTTTCTATCAAGACAAGGTTTCAAAAGCAAATATAAAACCAGAAGGCATGAAACATAAATTATATGTTAGCAAAGGTTTTACCCTTTGGGATATAAGAGAAGATGGCATTCAAGAAATGTCAGATAATTTAGCTATAAGTCTAGATAAAAGAGAATATCCAACCAAAATATACATCAATACTGGTAAAAAAGTATATGAAGTTCCAATTCCAACAGACAAAGACAAAATTAGATAAAAACAGTTATTCAAAATTTTTATAAAGGAATTCTATCATGAGTTATTATAAATTACAGGTACATATTAGAGATCTAGCAATAAATGTCGTTGGAGGAGTTGCTCGTCATACTGGATATGATTTAGTTGAATATGATGATAATGGAAATGCTATAAGTATCAAAACTATTGATGTCCTTGTTGAAAATGGACAAACAGACTTTTATATTGAGACAGGCACGGGTGAAAATATTATCCGTCCCATTACATATATAGTTGATACAGAAGGTGACGTGAGAGTAAAAACCGAAGGAGAAACACTCAATGCGGGAGAAACTGAATATGTTTGGCCAGAAACGATTCACTTTGGTGACATTTCCAATTATAAAATTGGTGTAAACGATATAGAAAATAAACATTTTTCAACACTGACGCTCAGTGTTTATGATCCTGAAACGCTTTTTGACAGAATTGTTTTTGATGCAACATTTAGAAAATCTCTTTATGATAGTGGTATTGATGGAGGCGGAATAGATTATTCTGGTGCAGGTCCAAATTGTCATAGTTGGGTGAACTATATTGACGAAACATATTTAGGGATTGGTGTTTTTAGACAATTTGAAAGTACTGGTATAATAAATGACTATGTTGGTTGGAATACGAAATATGAACAATGCTCTGACCCTAAAGATGCTCGGAACGCAGCTATTCTTGAACAAATAAGTACAAAATTCTTTGCCAATGATGTCTATAGTAAAGACTTTAATTTTGATAATTTTACCATTCAACTTATAAATGCGAGAGAAGAAACAGCAACTGGAAATATCTGTGGCTTTGCTGCAAGAATAAGTGATGGAACTCATAACTATCTATTTGATTTTGACGATGCTAATGGAGTTGGTCATTATATTGAAGATACTGAGGGGGAAAGTTCTCATATCATCGTTGGAAATGGGATAAACACAACTATTGTTGCTGGTAATGGCAATGATATTTTAGATTTCAGAGGTATTACAAACGGAGAATCTGTTAATCAAGCTTTTGGTGGAAGTGGAGATGATACATATATTTTCAAGAAAGGTTATGAAGGGACGACAATTATTGATGATGAATCAGGTACGACTGACAAAATCATTTTCGATGGATTGACACAATTTGATGGTTCTCTACCGTCTGAGCTTAAATTTGTTGCAAATGGTGCTAATCTGGAAATCTATACACGTAAAGAAGATGGAACAAAAGAAGATGTTGCCTCTGTTATCATCAAGAACTTTTTTAGAACCTCTGCTAATGTCACAAATTCGGGTTTTATCGAAGAATTTCAATTTGCGGGAGGTGTTGTTGTCAACAAAGACCAAGGTAAAATCACATATGCTGAGTATTATGGCAATAAATTCTTCGGAACCGATTTTAATGAATATGTTTTGTTAAATGGGACAACTGAAGTTTATAGCAATTTTTCTCAAGCAGTGTAGTCTCTTTTATTACTCCGAGCAAAACGATAATGAATATCAGCTAGGTTTATAAAAAACAATATTAACAACCTTAAATAGTGTTTGAATGTTATTTTTTATCAATCTAAAATTTACCCAGGTACAACCTTTACGGAGTCGGATGTTATGAATGATAATATTAAAAATCAAATAAAATCTTTTCGAAAAAAAATTAGTCTACTTTGGTTAGTTCCAATTATCTCTTTTCCAATGTTTATTTATCTTGCAAAATAGATATATCATGATTTCAATGGCATTGGAGACTCTAGTGTCGCAGGACTTACATGGCTTGCTACTTTTATTATTAGTAATTTGATGCTTTTCTTTTTATTATTGATAATCCCTTTAAATAAGAAAGGTATTCAATATATTTTTATAAAAAAACTTTATTTTATTTCACTCCTAATACCTCAATCTATTTGTTATTACCTACTAATTTTTACTTCAAGAGGAGATGGTATTTCATATATAATGCTTCCTCATTACTGGGCACCTCTATTTATAACTTTCTTATTCCTTGTGTATGACATAAAATATAAGTTAATTTATATTCTCTTGTTTTTTGCCATTCCAATTGGCGCAATCGCAAGAGAAAAAATAATTACAGATAATTTTATTGCAACTTGTGAAAGTAAAACACCAAAAGCTGAATATAACCCAATTTATCTTCCTGATGAATTTTTTCATGAAGAAA
The DNA here is from genome assembly GCA_047975765.1 of Alphaproteobacteria bacterium. Taxonomy (GTDB): domain Bacteria; phylum Pseudomonadota; class Alphaproteobacteria; order RF32; family CAG-239; genus JAQWBS01. The sequence continues at coordinate 20,182 of JBKEEF010000006.1, read as the reverse complement.
TTATTGATGGGAAAAGGATTTTAGAACCCAATATCAAAGACAGTACAGAAATTAAAAACAACAAACTTTTTACAAAAACAGAAAATAGTACAATGGATAATGATACAGCCAAATATATATATTGGACTTGCGGTGTTTTTAAAAAAGGGATTTTTGATAAAAAAGAAGATATGGAACGCCTATATGAAACGTTCACATTACTTACAAATAATAAACATATAATTCTATGCAAAGATTATGAGAATTCCACTTATATAACAAAACAAGTTATTTCACCAAATGAGATGGAAGTTATCACAAAAAAATATGAACTAGATATATTTACTGGAATAAAAGGAATAATTCCAGGAACGAGTATTAAGTGCCAATACCATAACAATAAAAAAAAGATAGACTACGAAAACTTCATAAAACCTTTATCTGAAAAACCTGAAACATTAGGAGAATAATTATGACTATAACTGATGAAACTTATGAGCAAGCACTACTCGCTAAATTTGCTTATGATACACCTGATGAACTATCAAAAGCCTCTTTAATTGCCATGAAAGATGGAGATGGTAAAAGAATTTTCACAGATCAGGAAGCTGAATATATTGCAACAAATTTTAAGGTTTTATCTAAAATAAATAGTACTAATGGATTTAAGGCTTGTTGGGTAGAAAAATTAGATAAAGAAGGAAATGGTACTGGAGAAATTATGTTTTGTATAGCAGGAACGGATATACCCCTAGTACAGGGGGAGAACTTGACTATTATGCAGATACCCAAATAGGAATGTATGGTCTTGCTATTAATCAATTCATTTCTGCTTATAATTACTACCAAGAAATGACAGCTCAAGCTTTTGAAAAAGATGGAAAATGGTATATCAAACAACTTGTAAAATCAGATTTTGTCCCAACTGCTGAAAATGGAGAGAATGTAGACTATATAGCTAGTAATATAACAATGTCTGATATTGATATCAGCAGCTATTATTATGTTGGATATAAAGAAGTTGATAAAGATTCAAGGCAAACAATAAATGGTAATATCTCTTTAATTGGACATTCTCTCGGAGGACATTTAGCAGGAATTCTTTCCAGATTTACAGGACTTGAAGCAAATATTTTCAATGCTCCTGGGTATCATGAAGCCTCAACGGATGCAATTTTTAGCTATTTATTGTCAAAAGGGATTTTTGTTACCACTATTAATACTTCTTTTCATTTTAGTGATGGAATTGTTGTAGATAACCTTTCATACTTAGAAATGCTTGAAACATTCTTAGGAAATAACTATCATGGCCAATATGTTAATCAGTTAATTAATAGTAATAACATTGATGTTATTGCAAATCTTTTTAGTGATTGGGAGAATAGCAATTATATTGAATGTTTGAACCAGAGTCCAAGCAAAGAGGAAGCTCATTCAATTAAATCTATTGTTGATACCCTATATGCCTATAAAGTCATAAAAGACATTATCAATGATTCTGATGTTTTTCTTAAAGAAAAAGAAAATGCAACATCTCAAACTGCTTTTGAAAATGTATACAAAGCCTATTGTGTTGCTAATCGAGTTAGTATTGAGACCTTAGATTATTCTGATAACATTCAAATCCAAGGTATTATAACTAAAATTGCTGATTGGATAAAAGTTTCTCAAGAAAATGGAATAAGTATTAAAATTGACGTATATTACAAAGATGAAACCGAAGACCAAGCGCTTATTGGAACTGTTGGAGATGATATTCTCTATGGTGGAGATGGAAACAATCTCATCAAAGGTGGAACAGGTAGTGACACTTATATTTTCCGAAAAGATGATGTTGGAACTTTGATTGTTGAAGATTCATCTGGTACGACCGACAAAATCATTTTCGATGGATTGACACAATTTGATGGTTTTCTACCGTCTGAACTTAAATTTGTTGCAAATGGTGCTAATCTGGAAATCTATACACGTAAAGAAGATGGAACAAGAGAAGATGTTGCAGCTGTTATCATCAAGAACTTTTTCAGAACTTCTGTTAATGACATTAATGAAGGCTTTATTGAAGAATTTCAATTTAAAAATATTACAATCACTAAAAGTCTTGGCGATAATGAACACTTATATTTATCACGTATTTACACAAATATCATCGAATATGATAATTATATTAACGGAAAGTTTTATTCAACTAATTTCAATGAAAAAATAACCATTAATGGAAATGCTGAGATTTATAGTGGAAAAAAAAGGAATGACCTCGTAATTTATAATAAAACTCCTAATGCCTCTATTAAAATTTATTTAGAAAACCCTACTGATGTTGTTAAGTTATACAATCAAGGTAATTATGATATTTATTGCTTGCCAAATAATAGCAATATAATCAATTCTATAGAAGCTTATGCGGAAAATATTACTATTCATAATTTTAGTAATAATACTGGTTTTTATACTGGATTTGAAGTTTCAGCTTTTGATTATGCGGAAATCATCGGAAATGATGTCATTTTTAAAAAACGAGCAAATAGCGATCCAACTTTTATTTTAAAAAATGCTGCTAAATATTTTAACTTCTATGGATATGATAAAATATATATGGCTCCTTATTCAGAAAATCCTATTTATTATTGGGATGGTGAGGTTATCTTGGCTAATCCTGAACAGCCTCTCATTTATGATGGACCGACACGTATTACTTATCCTTTTGATGAAACTGTTCTGCCTGAGTCTACGGATTATAACTCTCCGACAAATTCAACAGAAAATTTGGTCATTAGTGATCCTCGTTCAATCAATAAAATAACCCTTGGCGAGGAATATCAAGCAGATAAAATCTCTTGCTCTGTGGTTGGAACATCCCTCTTTATTAAGTCTAATGCGAATGCCGAAAATTATATTGAAATTCAATATTATAAATATCTAGACTCTCTCGATTTTGTTCAACTTGCTGACGGAACAAACTTTGACGTTTCTGCTTATAATTACATGTCTCTCCAAACGGAAAATGCTGATATCCTTTATGGAACAACCAAGAATGATGTTATCTATGGAGATGCCGGAGATGACATCATTTTAGCTAAGGCTGGGAATGATTTAATTAGTGGTGGTAAGGGTAATGATGTTCTTCATGGTGGTGTTGGTAATGACACCTATTTTTATAATCTCGGCGATGGATATGATATAATTTCAGAGGAAGATGGTGAAGCCGATAAAATCGTCTTTGGTGAAGGAATTTCTGTGGAAGACCTTAAATTCAGAGATGTAGATGGAATCCTTGTTATTACAATTAAAGATGATGCAACACAAGGAATTGAAATACTTCAATGGCAAGATTCATCTTATAAAATTGAAAAACTTGTTTTTGCAGATGGTTCTGAGGTTGCACTTACTGAAATAGGACTCACATTCCATCAGAAAGATGAAGATGTGTTTATAAATACAACGCAATATGATGACATCGTTTATGCTGGGAATGGTGATAACAATATTTATACTTTAGACGGTAATGACATTGTTTATGGAGGTAATGATTCTGATTTTGTATCAGCTGGCGCTGGTGAAGATATTGTTTATGGAGGAGAAGGAAACGATGAGATTTACGGAGGTGAAGGAAATGATATCTTATATGGGGAATCTGGTGATGACTATCTTGATGGTGGATCAGGCAATGATATCCTTATTGGTGGAATAGGTAACGATTATCTGTATGATGGAGATGGTGATGATACCATATATGGAGGCACTGGAAATGACGATTTAGATGGTGGAATAGGAGATGATGTATTTATTTACAATCTCGGGGATGGAGCTGATACAATTTTTGATAATGCTGGTACCGATAAAATTGTCTTTGGTGAAGGAATATCCCTTAAAAATCTACATTTTAGCACAATTGACAAAAATTTAACCATCACAATAAATGGTGATGAGACACAAAGTATCTTGATATATTTTCATTATTATTCAACAAATAATAATAAAATTGAAACTCTGGAATTTGCTGATGGAAGTTCTATAGATATTAGCAATGCTACAGTTGACGATTTAAATATGCTTGCATTGGGATATCCAATAGGCAGCATTGTAGGAACTAATGCTGAGGATGTTCTTAACGGAACCACTGAAGATGATATCCTGATTGGTGGCAAAGGTAATGACTCATTATATGGCGATGAAGGTTCTGACACTTATATCTACAATCTCGGAGATGGATTAGATTATATTTATGACGCTAATGGTTCTGATGATAAAATTATCTTTGGTGAAGGTATTAGCTTCGACGATTTGAAATTTAGAAGCGTTGGAAATAATATTATCATAACTGTTAAAGGGGATGAAACACAAGGTATAGAAATATATAACTGGCAATATTCAAATTATAAAATTGAAAAACTTCAATTTGCGGATGGTTCTGAATTTGCACTCACTGAAACAGGACTTACTTTCCATCAGAAAGATGAAGACACTACAATATATACAACTCAATATGATGATACCATTTATGCTGGAAATGAAAATAATTACATTTCTTCCGGAGATGGAAATGACATTATTTATACGGGGTCTGGAAATGATTATGTTGACGCAGGAAATGGTAACGATGCAATTTATGGAAACGTAGGTAATGATAGCATAAATGGTGGAGACGGTGATGATATTATTGCTGGAGGCAAAGGCGACGACTATCTTTCTGGGGATATGGGAAATGATACTTATATCTACAATCTTGGTGATGGAAATGATACCATTTTTGATTATGGCGGAGACGATAAAATAATATTCGGGGCCAATATTTCGTATGATGATTTAAATTTTGTAAAAAATTACGAAAATTTGTATGTAATCATTAAAAGCGATCAATATATTGAAATAAGCAATTATTTTAACTCCGAAGAATATATGATTGAAAAACTTGTGTTTGATGATGGCTCAGAAGTTGATATGTCATCTATTAATTTAAATCACCCTGGACTTAATTTGATTGGTTCTCAAGAAGATGATCTTTTGTCAGGTACATCCAATGATGATATCTTCACAGGAAATCAAGGAAATGACATTATAAATGCAGGCTATGGAAGTGATACTTTTATTTACAATCTTGGAGACGGGTTTGATACAATAAACAATAACTTGGGAGAAAATGATAAAATCATCTTTGGCGAAGGAATTAACTTAGATAATTTGGGTTTTAAAAAAGAAAATGATGATTTAATTATTTTTATTAATAATGATGAAACTCAAGGAATTAAAATATTAAATAGTTTTTATTCAGATTTTTACAAAATTGAGACACTCGAATTTTTTGACAGAACATCTTATTCTCTTTCATCAATTGTCTTCTATGATGACAGTGAATATGGTTATATTGTCAGAAATATTTATGGAACATCGGAAAATGATACGCTTATTGGCTCTAAAGATATAGATAATATTTATGCTGGAGATGGTGATGATATTATAGTTGGAGGCAAAGGAAATGATTTATTGAGAGGTGATTATGGTAACGATACATATATTTACAACCTCGGTGATGGATTTGATAGCATTTTTGATGAAGCAGGTGAAATGGATAAAATCGTCTTCGGTGAAGGAATTTCTTTTGAAGATTTATCTTTTGTATTTGAGCCTAATGGTCAAGATTTGATTATTCAAATCAAAAGTAATGAAACTACTCAAGAAATAAGAGTGCTTGGTTACTTCTATAGCTCTGCCTTGAAAATTGAAAAGCTTGAATTTGCTGATGGATCGACTGTAAATCTCACAGAGCTTCCATTCAATCAAGAATATTATTTGGGTGAAACAATCTATGGTAATGAACAACCTAACCAATTGAATGGAACAAATAAGAATGATACCATTTATGGGGGAGACGGTGGAGATATAATTGTCGCTAACGATGGAGATGATACACTCATCGGAGGAGCAGACAATGATTACCTCTTAGGAGGCAATGGAAGTGATACATATGTTTATAACCTTGGAGATGGCTACGATTACATAAGAGATGATAATTATGACAATAATAATTACGTTGATAGAATTGTCTTCGGAGAAGGTATTAAAATACAAGATTTATATTTCCAACAGGAAGGTGCTGCACTCATTATCAAACTTGGCAAAGACAGTAATGATGGTATGAAAATTGAAAATCAATTTTATAATTCAGGAATAGAAATCTTAGAATTTTCTGATGGAACATCCATTAATATCAGTCAGTATAATTCTGCTGAGCAACTTATTCAAGCAATGAGTGGTTTTGGAAGCACATCTTCTTCCAATTTCACTTTTGGTATTCAGGAAATGCAAATTATTGAAAATGTCATTACTGCGAATAGCCTCAAATCTACGGCAGCATAGGCATATTATTTTAAGAACAAAGGGCATAGAGAATAAATTCTGTGCCCTTTGTTATGGTAGGCGCGAAGGGGATCGAACCCATGACCCACTGATTAAGAGTCAGTTGCTCTACCGACTGAGCTACGCACCCATAAACTGTTTTTTCTTCTACCAAACATCATTTTATTTGTCAAACATAAATTCAAAATAATGACAAAATAATTATCATAAAGTCCTTATTCGCATTGACTTTTTTTCAAAAAGAAATAAGATTTTAGCAACTTAAGTTATTTCAAAAGGAATTTACAGATGTTCAAAAAAATATATACACCAATTTTAGCTCTTACAATGCTCTTTTCTTTTGCTGGGAAAGCAGAAGCTTTTGATTATGAACAATGTATGGATAGAGCTAGAGGATTGGGTGATTTGGAAATGGCAAAATGTAAACATTCTCAAACCACTATTGAACTCAATGAACTTAAACAAGACTATAATGCAATTGCTCAAGGTCCAGAATATAAGACCGTTATTTCAGCAAATGATTTGAAAAGAATGTATAATGCTTGGCAAATCTATAGAGACACATACTGCAAAGCTTTCATTAATGGCTTTAGAGTTGCTTCTGTAAATGCTTATGCTTCTCAAGTTGAATTAAACAATGCTGCTGACTACTATTATGAACATTGCTTGCAAGAATTTACATCAAATGCAAAAGATTATATGTTTGCGCTTAAATCTTCAGTAGTTCCTGAAGAACATGATCATAAAGACTAGATAAAAATAAATGAAGAGCCTGAATTATTCAGGCTCTTCATTTATGGGTAAATCTACACTAAAACAACTTCCCTTGCCAAGCTTACTTTCCACATTGATTTTCGCTGAAAGTGCTTCTGACATTTTTTTCACAATTGGTAAACCTAAACCAATTCCTTCCGTTTTTTTTATGTTTTTGCTCTGATAAAATTCATTAAAAATATATTCCAATTCTTTTTTACTAATTCCCTGTCCGTCATCTGTGACATATATTCTGATATATTTCTCATCGCGTTTTTCCATTCCAAGAACAACTGAAGACTTTGTAAACTTGAAGGCATTGCTTAAAAAATTTCTTATAATTCTTTCCACAAAAAAGGAATCGCTAAAAAGCTTCTGGCTAAACTTTTTCACTTCAAAGTGAATACCTCTTGTCAACGCAATTTCTTTAAATTCTTTTTCAAGCTTAGAGACAAGTTTTTCTAAATCAAACATATAAGGATGAGACTTCATACCTCCATAGTCAAGTTTTGAAATATCCATTAAATTATCCAGAAGATAACTTAAACCTTCAACAGAGCTATCTATACTTGAGATAATCCCATTTTGATGCTCACTCATCTTTTCATTTTTAAGACGATGAACAAAAAGCCTAATAGCTTGAAGAGGTTGTCTCAAATCATGACTTGCTTGAACAATGAAATAAGACTTAGCCTTGCTCATATCTTCAGCTTTTTTCTTTGCTTCCTTCAAATTTTTTCGAGAATCGAGATAGTTTGTTAAATCCTGAATCGTGCCGACAATTTTATATTCTGTTTCTGATCTAACCAAACTTGCTTTGAACATACAATTGATAATTTCATCATTCTTTCCCATAAACATCATAGTTGTTTCAACTTTTTCTCCTTTTTCGAGGATTTTATTGATGCTTTTTTCAAGTTTTTTTAAATCTTTTGGACACACTCTCTCTTCAATGATATTTTTATTGTTCTTTTGACTATATCCAAGCATTTCAAATAATTCTTTGGTATAAAACTTCTGATTTTTAATCAAATCAATTTCAAAATAGCCAATGGAAGAAACTTTTTCAGCATGTTGAATTCTTTTGGTCAACTCGCCTGTATAACTTGCAAATTCTCTAAATTCTGTAATATCATCAAAAGAAAGTACATACCCAAAACTATAAGGATAGATGCAACAATCATAAAGTTTTCCTTTAATATCAAGAACGAAACAACGTGAAAGCTGGTTTTGATGAATGTCATTGGCATATTGCCCAAACAAATCCAAAGCATATTCATCAAAGAATTCTCGAATTTCTCTCTGCTGCAACCTATTAGTACCTAAAAAATTGCAAGCTTTGGCATTATAATCAAGAATTTTACCTTCTTTATCAACCACAAGAAAAATATTTGCGGACAAATCAGACATAATCTTTTTCAAATTGATTAGACGCAAACTCATTTTGGGGTCTCCTAAAAAATCAGAGGCAATGTTGATATTCTTTGTGTCTTTCAATATATGTTGAAACAAAGGAACAAAGAGGAATAACTTTCAGCCCTTTTTCTCGTGAAAATTCTAGAGCTGTTTTTGCTAAAAGAGAGCCAACACCCTTCCCCCCTAACTCATGCGGAACTTGTGTCGTATACATCAAAATCTCTTCACCTTCAATTTTATAGCCAAGATATGCTCTATGCCCATCTTCTTCAATTTCAAAAGTTTGCTTTTCAAGATTATGAATAACTTCCATCATTTTTTCCTTATTTTATTTCTAATATGTATTTTACAAAATCATTAGGAACTTTGAAGAACCACCCTTCATAGAGAAAAGAATTTTCCTTCACATATTCTGCAACCTTAGCTGTTGGGAGCTTATTCGTTGAAAGAGAAATCTTTACCCAAGATTCATTTTCATTTGAAAGGAATTCATATCCCACCTTTAAGCCATCTTTTGTTTCTGCTTCCATAATACGGCTTTGAGGATATTGATTTCTATCAAACTCTCCCTCTTTCATAACATAATCAAAGTATGTAAAATTTAAATATTCACGAACCATATTTGGTAAATTTTTCAAAGATGTTCTTTCTAAATTTCCATCACGAAGCACTTTAATGGAAAGAACATTATTTTGATTGATTGCAAAAGCAGGCTGTTGAATCCAAGAAATTAACTCTTTAGGAAATTCAAAAACACCAGAAGCCACGTAAACAACCTTATTTTTCTTCACAAAGCTGTAAATATCATTTTTATATCTATTTCCAACCAAAACTTTTTCAACCACTTTATTATCTTTATCAAAGAAAATAATTTTGACAGGGTTTTCAAACATTTTATCTTCAACTTCATCAACTTTACTGAAGATTTGAGAGTTATAGATATCTGTAAGAAAATTGTTCAAAACAAAATGGCTAGCGTAATAGCCACCAGCATTGTCAATTCGCCATAAATCATCTTCCAGAGAAAGATTATATTTTTCGAAACCAACTTTGACCAAAACTTTTTTAACATTGCTCATATCGGAAATGACGTTCGAATAGAGATATTCTCCAACATCATTTTGATGATGAAAAGATTTATATACCAAAAAGCTTGATAACGAAATTACAAATGCGCCTAATAAAAAGAGAACTTTATATATTCTTACTTTCATTGAACAACTCCCTAATTTTTTTTCTTTCCATAATATAATATATTTTCATCAAGAAGAACAGCAATAAGATAAAGCAAAGCGGATAAACAACTGTCCAAAAAAGAATGATAAAACTTAACTCAGCATTTATCTTTGAATTCAACTGATATTCGAGCATTTTCAACTTTTCTTTCAATGAAATATTTATTCTATTTAATGCTTCAACATCTTTGGTTTTTGCCAAAGAAAGCTCTTGGTTTTCTTTATGAATTCTCTTTATTTGAAAATCATTGGCGTAAATTTCCTTTCTCAGATTTTCAAGTTCAGATATTTCTTTTACTTTGACTTGTTTAGAAATTTTAACATCAAGACTTTGATAATTTCTAAGTTGCAAGCGGTTGTCTAATCCTAAGAGTTGCTCATTACCGGCCAAATAGTCAACGGAACGCATCACAAAACGCAGATTGTCATTTGGTTCAGAAACGAGATAGCGACTAAACTCATCCCCTTGTAAGCTATAACCTTTGAGCTTCAAAACACCTGTATCTGCCACTGCAACAACTTTGAAAGGCTTAACTGAAACTTTGATAAATGGCAAAACATCATTAGCTTGATAACCAGAAGCTCCTAAAATATTCTTCTCAAAAATAGAAGAACCCTCTCCTTCAAGCAAATATGCCAGAGAATATCTCTGATTGTCTTTATCATAGTAACTACCAACATATTCACTGACAGTTGCTTTAGCAACTCCGGCATTAATGCTTCCTGCTGTTTCTGAAGTTTGCAACAAACTTTGAATTTCAAGCTTATCATTTTTGTCTGTCACTGTGATAAGAGAAGGAGAAACAAAATTTATCAATCCCAAACCTTTAGTAATTGCATTTTCTTGATTGATGTTTGATGCCCTCAAGTTAATGTCTAAGACATCATCAATAATTCTCTTATTTCCTTTGATATCGTCAATGGTAACAGGGGATGCTAAACTTTCATCTACGACAACTTTTGTTTCAGAAAATTTTAGATTTATATTCTTCAAAAACTCCAAAGCATAACTAGATAAGTCTTTCATATCTGTTTGATATTCATTTAAGTTATCAGCAAAAAGAAGAATTTTTCCACCACTCATAAGATATTGATCTAAAGCATAAGTGAGAAAGATTGAACTGTCCTGAAAATTCGCAACAATTACTGTATCAAAATATGGTGAAATTTGTGTCACACGGGAAGAAATTTCCGTGACTTGATAATCACCTTCCAGAAAATCTTTAATGTCTGAAAAATCATTTTCACCAGATGCATCAATCCAAGCTATTTTTTTAGCTTCTTTATGAGAAAACTTATAAAGAATTCGGCTCACATCACTTTCCAATAAATCTTTTCTGGCTTCTGTGAAGTTTGGAATTACAAATGAATTCCCTTCATAATCCATAAATACTGCACCAAAATAGATAATTGTTTCTCCATTAGGCGTGATAAATGAGGAAAGTTTATTTTCCTTAGCTTCTCTTTCACTGATAGAATAGTTTTTCACCGCACGCACATTGATTTTGATTTTTCCTTTAGACAAACGTTCATAAGCAAAAAGACGATTCATCACAAAGTCTACATATTCAGCATATTCTGGATAAAAATCTGAAATTTGTTCTGATACAAAAAGTTTGACTTCAACTTTATTTGGAAGCTCTTTAACAATTTCTCTTGTTGTATCAGAAAGCTTATATTCCTGATTAGAAGTCATATCTGCTTTATATTTTCCAAGAGCGAGTGAGAAAAACACACTGACAAAACAGAAAATTAAAAATACGACTGAAAAATATATACCATTCCATAAAATTTGCTTAGGCTTTTTGTTTTCTATAATAATTTTATTGGTTAGCACAAATATTAGACTCAAGAAAACAAAGAACAAAATATCATCAAGCCCGACTAAACCGTTGAGAAAAGCATTTAAATGATGTGTTAAATTTAGCTCTCCTTGCAATTGGACATAAACATCGGGTGTAAAAAAGAGCAAAGGTTTCAACAAGAAATTAAAATCAACATTGCAAAGCAACCAAGAAACTAAAACAGAAAACAAATAAGAAAAGATGACACTTGATGAAAGCGCCGAAACACAACAACCTACAGCACAAAAAACAACAGCCATAAGAATGATACCAAAATAGGAACTCAAAATGGTTAGATTATCCAAATTCATCACATTGTTTGAATATATCCAGAAAGGAATTGTCACCAAAATCATCAATAAAATAACTGTTGTTGAACTCAAAAACTTTGCCCAGATATGAGAAGCAAAAGGTATTGGATAAGTTATCGTCACTTCATAGGAACCACTCTTTTTTTCTTCTGCCCAACTTCGCATCGTCACAGCAGGAATAATAATTGTCAAAAGATAGATTTGTGTTGTAAAAAAACTTTTCAAATTAACGTCTTCAGATGTGAAATATGCACCAAAATAGAATGTACAAATCATTGATAAAAAGACATATAAAGCAATCAAAAAATAAATGATATTTGATGTGAAGAAAATTGAAAATTCTTTTTTAAACAAACTCAAAAATGATTTCATGCTTCTTCTCCCAATCTTTTTTGGCTTGTCATCTTTTGAAAAGCAGACATCATATCTCCTCCACTTTGTTTGAATTTTTCAACAGTTGTATCTGAGATAAGCTTCCCTTTCTCCATAAGCAACACTCTATCTGCAATTGCTTCAACATCTTCCATAATATGTGTTGAAATCAAAACTAAATTCTCTTTAGAATATTCTTTCAAAAATTTTCTAACATAATATTTTTGATTAGGGTCTAATCCATCCGTTGGTTCATCCAGAATCACAATTTTCGGATGGTGGATCAAACTTGCCACAATCGCCACACGTCTTTTATAACCTTTTGACAATGTTGCAATCTTTTGAGTCATTACTTCTTTGATATTCAAACTCTCAGAAAGACTTAAAAGCGAATCTTTGAAATCTTGTTTGGACATTTTCCAAATTTCTGCCACAGATTTAATGAAATTATATGTTGTCATGTCTTGATAAATTGGATTATTTTCTGGAACATAACCTACTTCAAACAATGCTTTTTCCCTGTTTTCTTCTAAATTATGCCCACAAAGACTAATTTTTCCACAATCTGCAGCCAAAAAGCTGGTTATAAGACGAATAAGAGTCGTCTTCCCTGCCCCATTTTGTCCTAAAAGAGCCACAACACCTTTTTCTGCGCTAAATGAGACATCATCAACAGCCTCAATTTCGCCAAAACTCTTACTTATGTGTTCAATAATTATCATAACAACCTGCTTTTGTTAAAAAACTTATTACATTCTAGCAACTTTATTTTAAATTTTAACAACTATTTCTTTTCTATGGTGACAAAATGAATATTTTAGACTATTTTAGACATAACGAAAGATAAGTAGAGGGAATTATAGTGAGTGAAACATATTCAAGAGAAGAAAGTAAATCTATAAAAGTTGGTTTGTGGGTATCTTTGGTTCTCATCATTCTTCTTGCATATTTTATGACGCAAAAAAGTGCGGTCGTCCACACAAATGATGCTGATGACTATATCATCACTGCAAAATTTGGCAGAACAGATGGACTTGCTATTGGTGACAAAGTTTTGATGAGTGGTATTGAAATTGGCAAAGTGACAGATGCAAAGCTTGATGGTTCATATAGTTCCACAGTCACACTCTCTATTGATAATTTTGCTAAAATTCCACTAGACAGCAGTGCTTCTATTGCAAGCATGAGCCTTCTCGGAAAGAAGTTTATCTCTGTCGAACCTGGTGGCGAAGAAGAATATATGGCAAATAATAGCTCGTTTTCCTATACTCAAGATTCTATGGTCATAACTGAACTTGTTGAAAGAATCGTTGAAATCGGAAAAGCTCATTGCAAAGTTAAGTAATATTTTAGGAGTGTTTTTATGAATAAGAGACCAATCGAAACAATTATGGGAATCATGGTACTATGCGTTGCTGCATCCTTTCTCTATTTTGCATATTCCCTTTCCGACTTGCGAGCTGTTAAAGGATATGAACTAACTGTGAAGTTTTTGAAAGTTGGTGGTCTTAATATGGGTTCTGATGTTAGAATCAATGGTATCAAAGTTGGAACAGTTATGTCTCAAAAACTTGATAATGAAACGTATCAAGCTATTGTAAAAATTTCGCTTTCACCAGAAATCAAACTCCCTGTGGACAGTGTTTTTGAAATTGCTGCTGATGGCTTGATGGGTGATAAATTCATTAAAGTTCAGCCAGGAAAAGATTTAGATATTCTCAAAGATGGTGACACTCCAGAAAACACCAAAGATTTCAAAACAATTGAGGATATGGTCGGAGAACTTATCTTCTCTGTTACCGGAGGCTAATTATGAATTTTTGGAACAGAAAGTTTTCTCTTTCTCTCACAACAGCTCTTGTATTGACGAGCTCTTTGGCTTTTGCTGAGGAAATCAAAACAAACACAGCTGTCATTCAAGCCATGGATAAAGTCACTGGACGTGTACAAGTTATTAATGTTCCTGTTAATGGAAATGTTGATTTTGGAACGTTTTCCATCGTTGTCAGAGATTGTCAAACCAGACCTCCAGAAGAAACACCTGAAAATTTTGCATTTGTTGACATTGTAGATAACAATATTGACGGAACCAAAGAAAATATTTTCAGAGGTTGGATGATGTCTTCAACACCAGCTCTTAATGCTGTTGAGCATCCAATTTATGATGCATGGCTTTTGAAATGTATTGACACAACAATAGATAATTCTAGGCTTTTATCTGCTGAAGACCTTGAGGCTAGAAATAGTATCCCTAAAAAAGTTGTTGAAGAAACTAAACTCAAAGAAGATGTTCCTCAAGAACTTATAGATGCAACAGATGAAACACCTCTAGTCACATCCCCTGAAGCACTTGCAACAACAGATGTCGAAACAACTTCGGAAATAACTGTTGATACAACAGCAACACAAGATACGACACAAGTGGAAACATTGGCGGAAGATGTTTTTCAAGAAGCTACAAGCCAAGAGAATCCATCTCAAGAAGTTCCTGCTCAACAACAAGAATTAAAGCCAGAGCAATCTGGTGTCTTGGATAGCACACTTGTTGTAAAAGGTTTAGTTTTAGACAATCCTGTTTCAGCTACGACAGAAGCTCCTGTTGGGGAAAACACACCTCAACAACTCATTGATAATGACGCTAATTCTCCAACCTCAATAGAAACGCAAGACCAAGGAGACACTGACGATTTCTATGATGAATTTGACAGTTTGACTGAACAATAAAAAGACACTTTCTTAAAAGCCCTTTCTTGTAAGGGCTTTTTTATAAACAGATTTTTTTCACATAAAAAAAAGAGGAGATACTATCCCCTCTTTTTTTATGATGTCTCTGAAATTAGAAATTCAATTTTTTGAAAACACCTTTCGTGTCGACTTTTTCTTTAACATCATCAACAACTTTGTTTAGGTTTTTCTCAGCAACACCTTTCAAGTCGTTGAAGTTGTTTTTAACAACAGCTTTAGAAGCTTCACCAAGAATTTTTTCCAAAATAGTTGAGATAGCGGCAACAACAGAATCTCCGTCCTTGCCCTTGCCAATATCTTTGATAACGATGTTTGGCAAAACAACACTTTGGCTAACAGATTTAGATTCAACGCCTGGAAGAGCTGGAGTCACAATATCTGCCTCTAGAGAAACACCATTAATCGCAATTTTTTCAATCACAACTTTTTTACCTGCTTTTTCGTCGCCCTTTTTAGCTTCTTCTTTTGCAGCTGTTTCTGTTTTTGCTGTGTTATTTTTAACATTTTGCAATACTTCACCAATATTGTTTTGTGTCAAAGAAAGCATTTCATAAGTCACAGCAGGTTTATCAACTCTGATTTCGTTGATTGTGATTGTATCACCTGTTAAACTTTTCATATTAACTTTCACATAAATTTCTTCCAAAGAAAAAAGATATGGCTTTTTATATTGACTTGGGTTTGCAATTGTAATTTTTTGAATTTTACCTTCACCTGTTGTCAAGTTGAGTTTGAACCCTTGAAGATCAACTTTTGTTCCAGTAATTTCACTTCCGTATTTATTTACAACTTTTCTGACAATGATTTCGAGGTTATTATAGAGGTAATATCCTCCAGCACCAACGATTATCAAGAAAGCAAAAAATATATATTTTTTCATAGAAACAATCCTTTCTTATATTTATAACTTCAAGTAACATAATTGTTCAAAATCAGAGCAAATTCCAGTTAAATCTTTCGTCATGTGAATAAGCACAAATATTAATATTAAAAAAGATAAAATTTGCTATGTTTATTCTTTGTATAGAAAGATTAGGAGAAATAAATTGAAAAAAATATATTTTGGACATTCATCTGATATCGATTATAATCTTTTATACAATTTACTCTTAGAATCCACTTTATACCAATCAAATAATATCTTTTTGCCTCATTTAAACGGACAAAATGTAAATACAATTGAACTTATAAAAAAATGTGATTTATTTATTGCGGAAGTCTCAAAGCCCTCAACTGGACTGGGAATTGAACTTGGTATTGCCTACGAATATAAAATTCCAATTGCTTGCTTATTCAAAACAGGAAATAAACCAAGCTCCTCTCTAAAATATATTTCCACAAAATTTATAGAATATAGCGATGAAATTTCTTTTTTAAAATCAGTTGAGGAACTGTTATTCTAATCACTATTAGATAAGCAGTCCCTCTTCCAGTAACGTCATAATTATTTTATTGGAAAATCACCAGAAACGCCAACTGAATCAAATTTTTCAACATTTCCTAGTTTATCAAAATAGACATATAAATAGTTTGTTGTATAAGTACGACCAAAGAACATACCAAGAATTGGAACATACCCAAGTACACTATTTTGAACAGAAATATATTTATATTCATACACATCTAGTCCATCTTTTACAAATTCTGTGGTTGGCTCTCCATACATTTGCTTGATCTTTTCTTTATTCAAATTTTTTTCAGTTTTTAGTGTTTTTTCAACGCTATTAATATTGCTCACACTACTGTTACCCGAAGAAACACATGATGAAAGAGCAAAAATAAGGATTAAGGCAATTATATTATTTCTCATTTTTCTCTCCTACTTTGTTTGTTTTCCAATTAATAAGATTAACTGTTACTTTTTTTCCTGTTTTTTCTTCAACTTTTTTCACAAAATCAGGATCTGTTTTTGATAGATTATTCGTTACACTCACAACATAATCAACATCACTTCCTTGTGATGGAGCACCAAAAAACATAAGTGAGCTACGTCTTCTAACATTTGTAATTTTTGTTTCAATTTTACCTAGGTAAACAACATCTCCTGCTTTTACCGTAAATTCAGCAGCATCCCTATCCGCAAAGTCCAAATCAATAAATTGATATGTGTTACCATATGACTTTCCACCATAATAACTATGATTTTTAAGTTTATAAGTTCCTGGAGAAAGCATAATCATCGTAGGCTGTGTAGGAATTCTGAGCGTTAACTCATTTCCTTTTTCATCTTCAAAATCAAGATAAGCAGAAACTGAAAAAGAACGAGAAAAATCATTGGAAGAATCAACCACAACCAAAGCTTTTCCGCCTTTAGCATAGACTTTATCATTATAAGTTCGCTCAACATCGGACAAAGAACTTCTCGACGGAACACCATAAAGATTACACCCTGCTACAGCTAACAACGATGCTAGAAGATATATTTTTTTGAATTTCATTATAAGAATCCCATTAAATTAGCAAAAGCAATAATAACAATATGAATGGGATATACAATATTAACTTTCAGTTGAGATAGGATAAAAACTCTAACCATTTTTTTGTGGTTAGAGTTTATAAAATTCTGTATATAAACAAAAAAGCAGTCCTAAAAGACTGCTTTTTTGTTTTGAAACTGGCGGGAGTGACGGGGCACATATGCTACGCATATTTCGTATCAACGGCATCTAAGTTCGTTTCAGTCGCTCTGCTTCCTCTCTCCCTAAGATGTTACGTTGCTCTTGCAGACAAAAAATTGACATCAAGTCAATTTTTTGCTTAGCGAGCCCTTTCGGGTTCGAGCCATTATTTTCACAAATTCAAACACCAAAACCCATCCGCAAGGGATGGGTTTTGGTGTTTGAAACTGGCGGGAGTGACGGGGCTCGAACCCATTACCTAAAACACATAACAATTTGTTTTTGCTTTATAAATACAAAAACATTCTGACTTTTAACCTCAACTCGACTCATATAGATTCAAACACTTATCAACCAATGTCAGAATGATTTTAACACTCAATTCGCCAATTATTTGGCTTTTTCTCAAGCATTTTTTTCTCTTTAATGGCTTGCTCTTTTTCCATAACTTCAAAATAGTTGTTACCTTTAGAATCATAAACAAGATTGAGGTCTACTTTTCCGATTACTTTTGCCAAATCTGGTCGATAGATTAATATTTTCATAGTTTTCCCCATTTCTTCCAAATTATAAAAACAGCGACAATCACTCCTACTGTCACAATGAGCCAATAAATCCACATACCGTTTTTTGTCGTCTGCTCCGCTTCTGCAGAAACAACAGGCTTAATTTCTGCCGTTGCCTTGTTTTGAACAACTGGCTTTGCTTGAGCTTTATTGTTATCTCCTACCAAAACTTGACTATTGTCAGTTTGATTTATCGTGATGTTATAAACTGGAGCCGTAGGTTCAACCTTCTGAGATGAACAAGACATAAAAAAAAGGGCTATAAAAAGCCCCATACAAATCAAAACATATTTATTCATTTTTCACCTCACTCAATATTATTATAAAAGAGATGGTTACCAATTTCAGCACAAGGCTTTTTAACCCTTGCCCATTTTGGCATAATCTTTTTTGTATGATAATGTGTTGCCCCATTTGTTGTGTCTTGCAACAAACCATTAACCGCATTTTCGGCAACTATTAGACAATCCCTAAAGGTTGGATCACTTTCCTTAATTGCTTTTATCTTTTTACTATTAGGGTCATTCTCATTCCAACATGAAAATTGCCAAGGCTTAATACATACTTCTTTGATAGTTGAACCCCACCAAACATATTTCTTGTTTTGCTTTGCTAATCTGACACGATTAAGGATAACACAAGCAATCGCTTTCTTTCCTTCGAGGTCTTCCCCTCTTGCCTCGCCATAAATTGTTCTGGCTAATACTTCATTATTATTCATCAATCTTTACTCCTGTGTGTTCCTCTATTTTCTTAATTGTAAATTGAGTTAAAATTTTGAAACTTCTATGTCCTGTTATCCGATAAAAGTTTTCAAGGATTGAGTAAAACTCAACCCCGCAAAGCAAACATGAGAAAATCTTAGTCATTTCTCCCCACCCAATCATGTACTTATCCATGCCCTCAACAAGGAAGATTGAAAGAAAATAATAAAAAAACTTTTCCGCCGTTTTTCTTAAGCCCGAAGAAGTCATATATTTACCCTCTTTCAGACTTGCGATAATCCCAGTTGCCAAATCAACAAAAACAAAAATAAAAAGCCAGAGGATTAAAATGCCAACGGGTTGAAAAAAGGATAATGCTGAACAGACAATATAAGCCCAAACTTTGTTCAAATCACATATTTTCTCAAGATAGTTCATCACTTCCAACCTTTCACCATTTGGTATAGCTCAACAAAACAGTAAACCAACCAAGGCTTAAAGGATGTGTACCAATGAGAACCAAGCCCCGCTTGTTTCCAAAGCTTCATCAAAACGGATGTTGCTTCACGGCGAGAGAACTTATCTTTGTTCTCACACATATAATCGTGAAAAGCAGATGCCATTATTCCTCGTTTGAGGTCATTATGCGTGAATAACCAAGTTGTGAACCAAGGAACTGAAACACCGTCAAAAATAAAACCTTTAGGAACTGTAACATTTCTAAAGGTCAAATCTTTCATTGTGACATAGTGTTTTTCGTCATAAACAGCAAAATCAAGCTTATTTATGGAAGGATATGAAGTTGTTTTCACCATTTTATCACCTCAACTTCTTCAATTGTCGTTGCATTCTTGATTGCTACTTCAAGTTCCCACTTTTTTTGATATACAGCCAAACCATAAGCAATGATTTCTTTTTTCAAAGTCTCTGCTTGCTCTTTGGTTAAGTCATGAAACTCGTTGTCATAATCTCTGAAACGAACTGGGAACATATCAACATAGAGCAAGCTTTCAATATCGTCTTTGGAAAGCCTTGTTGCATCAATCTCAAACCCAAGAGATGAGGTTGTATGCCCATTTTCTTGTTCCAAACTGAAGCATTTTTTGATTTCTGTTAATTTTGCAGATTTTGCTTGAGCTAAGAGAAAATCACTAACTTCATCTTCAGTCATTTTAACCCAATTAGAATTAACATCACTTTGATCATCAAAGATTGTTCCATTTTCATCTTTATAAAAATTTTTCATTATTTTCTCCTTAATAAACAACCATTCTAAAAGCCC
>JBKEEF010000005.1:0-13092 GCA_047975765.1 Alphaproteobacteria bacterium | reverse complement strand
TCGTTTAATGTTGAGCCTGTCGCGTTTTCTTGATTAATCACAATCGCATCCGCCGAACCTCCGTCTCCTCCCGCTGACGTTAGGTGAAGCGTATTTGTCCCACCACTCGTCGAAATATTATTATCAATCGTCAACATATCGCCTTGTGTCGCGCTGTTACCAAAGTAAATGCTCATATATAAATCATTACTACCAATTAACGATAAATTACTTACATTACTCCGACCAATAGAACGCCAAATACTGTTGGATAAATCAATATATGTTCGCGAATTTTGTTCATTTACAACAGAACCCATAATTTCAGAATTGTTTATGTATACATCAGTGTAAGACGTTATACCTATACTGTTTTTTGCTTCTAGGAAAACACTGCTGTTGCCATGAAATTTTACATTATCAAGATTGATTGCCGCATCATTTTCTGTCGTAAATAATTTGTTATTTGGTGCATAAAAATCTGAGTTGATAAAACTAACAGCCCCATAATTTTTCAAATATGCCAAGGTTTCTGTTTCTGCATATACATTCATATTTGTGATATTAATATATGGGACACTTACAATATCTTGATCTGAAACGAAAAATGCAACACCTGATGCACTATCTTTTGTGATAAGCGTATTTCTTGATGAAACACCCGTGATATTTATGATGCTACTACCTAAAGCCGCAAAGTTGCTTCCACCATTATAGCTTGATTCTATATTCATTCCAATTATATCAATAACAGATTTTTTTTCAGCTAAAATTCCTCCCCCAGAAGTTTGAATTGCGCCTGTATTACTATTCGTTATTAAAGTATTTGTGCCAACACTACGGCCTTCTATTTTAATATGAGCTCCATCAACAGCATATACACCAACAACATTTCCACTTGCATCAACATCCATATTTTCAATGTTAACTTCTGAACCCGTATCTGTTGAGTAAATGCCAAAACCTTCTGTTCCTGTTACATTGTTATTATTCGTTTGTAATGTATTTGTACCAGCAGAATTACCTGTAATATTTATAATACCGCCACTTCCACTTTGAATTCCATATAAACCATTTTCATTCGCTTGAATGTTCATGTTTTCAATATTGATTTCAGAACCAGAATCTGAAGCAACCATTCCAGCAAGACCATTATTATTAGTATGAAGTGTATTATCACTCCCTTTTATTTCAATTTTTCCGGAGTTAGCTACACTAGCACCATTTTCTGTATTTCTATTTATCTCAACATTCATGTCATGTATTATAATTGTATCACTACTATTTAAGGAATCTATTCCAAATCCTATGTTTTCATTAACATGAAAATAAGTATTACCATCTCCAATTATTTCCACATGCCCATAAACACCACCTCTTCCATTTTGATTTGCTTGGATGTTCATGTCTTTAATTAAAACGAGTGAATTATTTCCACCAATACCATATTCTCCATTATTATTTAATTGAAATACTTTTGAATTCAGACCTGATACCAACAAATCACTGTCTAATACATAAAGCCCATATATTATATTATTTTCTGAAATGATGTTGCCTGTCGTATATATTTGTGCTACGGCAGCACTAGCATAGATACCTGAACCGCCATTAAAAATTTCATCAGATGTAAATTGTATATTATCTCCATCATTTAGAATAAGATTTGCTGAAATAGCACTTGGTACAATTGCAAAAGAAAAAAGGCTAGACAAAAGAAAATACTTAAATTTCATATCACAATCCTTACATATAATTTTCTATTTTATAATTATATGTAATCTACAATATCAACTCTTAAAGGGTAAATCCTCACAATAGTTTAAGCTTTAACAAATCGTTAAATGTTAATATAAAAAAGATATTTAATTTGGCTGAATACTTATTGGATTGGCTTTCCAATCCTCTTATATTCCTTACTCCAAAGAATATAAACAGGATAACCACGGTAAGATTTTTCTAAATTGAGGCGATAGTATTTTGCATTTTTTTGAGTAGTCAAATAAGTATAACCAGCATTTTCAACTAAAATAACTTCAGGCAAATGAATTGGCATAGATTTATATGAAAAAATCACCTCACCACTTCTAACTTTGTTTCCAAAATTGTTTTGATATTGAAAAATATCATAAATAAACATTCTGCCAAAAATAACATAACCTATAAGCAATGCCAACATTGTAAAATTGAGCAAAGCCATAGGAATAACTTTCCTGAAAACAATCGTCTCCAAAAAAAGCGGATAAATCACATTATAAACATAGACAGCTACAAACAAAAGCACAAACACTTTCGGAGCTGAGTAGAAACCCAACCCCGAGATGATAAAAAGTGTGTAAGCAAAAGCCATTGTAAAATAACTATAAATTGTTTTGCTAAAATTTCCGGAAACAGAAAAACCAAGACCAAGAGAAAGAATGTTGAGCAAGATAACCACAATCTTTTTCATAAAAAGACTTTTGATTACATAAACTAAAACGTCCCACAATCTTCCTAAAACGCCCATGAGATAGTCTCCGAATAGATATTTTCTCTCAAATAAGTTGGCAAATCTGCAATATTGATGCGATGTTGTTCCATCGTATCTCTATCACGAATTGTCACAGATTCAGGAGCATTTTCCAAAGTTTCAAAGTCAACCGTAATGCAAAGAGGTGTTCCAACTTCATCGTGACGACGATATGCTTTACCAATATTTCCAGTGTTTTCCAAAGCTACGCGGCCAATACCAAGTTTCAACAATCTAGCTTTAATTTCATGACATTTAGCCATGATGCCTTCATGATTTTTCTTCAAAGGAATGATTGCAACTTTAATTGGTGCTAAGTGTTTTTTCAACTTCAAAACTGTTCTTTCGCTTCCATCAGCCAAAGTTTCTTCTTGATATGCCTCTGTCAAAACAGCTAACACACCTCTATCAAGACCGGCAGAAGGTTCAACAACAAAAGGAACAATCCAAGTTTTGTTGTCATCATCCAAAATAGCGAGTTTTTGAGTTGAATCTTTGTTTTCGTGAACATGAGCTTGGATATTGAACTCACTTTGATTCTTTGAATGGTTACCTAAGTCATAGTCCATACGATTTGCAATACCCTCCAATTCTTCCATACCATGAGGGAATTGATATTCAATGTCATATGTTGCTTTTGAATAGTGCGCCAAATCTTCTTTTGGTGTTGTATAAATGGTCAATCTTTCTTCAACAAGACCTTGTTCATACCACCATTTCACACGTTCATTTTTCCAATATTCATGCCACTGTTCATCTTCACCAGGTTTAACAAAAAACTCAAGTTCCATTTGTTCAAATTCACGCACACGGAAAATGAAGTTTCTTGGAGTGATTTCATTTCTGAAAGATTTTCCAATTTGTGCAATTCCAAAAGGAAGTTTTCTTGAAGTTGAATCTACAACATTTTTAAATTGTGTAAAAATAGCTTGAGCTGTCTCTGGACGAAGATATCCAAAGCTTTCACCATCATCAATCGGACCAACAGCAGTTTTGAACATCAGATTAAAAGGTCTTGGTTCTGTGAGATCTGTTGAACCACAACTTGGGCATTTTCCATCTTTAATATGGTCAGCACGAAAACGTTGTTTACATTTTTTACAATCTGTCATTGGGTCAGAAAAAGTATCCTCATGACCAGAATATTTCAAAACTTTTCTATTTGTGAGAATAGCCGCATCTAAACCTTCAACATCATCTCTTTCATAAACCATAGCACGCCACCAAGCTGCTTTGAGATTATTTTTAAGCTCAACACCTAATGGACCATAATCATACAAACCTTGCATCCCACCATATATGTCTGAATTTTGAAAAATAAATCCACGACGTTTACACAGTGACACCAACTGATCCATTGTTTTAGCAACCATCTCTATAAATCCTTATCCGATAAAAAATTGATTAATTATTAACCTATTTGTTTTACAATAGTTGTTTGGAAAAAGCAATAGAGGAAAACATAAAATGGCGAAGAAAGTTAAGATTGGTTTGATTTATGACTTTGATGGAACTTTAAGCACAACAGACATGCAAAGTTACACGCTTATTCCTGAATTTGGTATCAAACCTGAAACTTTTTGGAAAAATGCCAATCAATGGTCTGTTGATCATGGTGCTGACCAAGTGACAGGTTCTATGTATTATATCCAAAAAACTGCTAAAGAAAAAGGCATTGTCCTCACACGCGATTTTTTCAAAAAAATGGGAGAGAATATTAAGTATTATCATGGTGTTTTAGATTGGTTCGACAGAATTAATAAATATGGTAAAGAACTTAATTTAGAAATTGAACATTATATTATTTCTGCAGGCTATGAAGAAATTATTGCAGGTTCTGCCATCCAACAACATTTCAAAGATATTTTTGCCTGTTCTTATGCTTATGATGACAAAGACCACCCTGTTTGGCCTGCTCGTGTTGTAAATTATAGTATCAAAGTTCAGTGTCTTTCTAAAATCAACAAAGGTTTGAAACAGACTCAAGATCGTGCTGTAAACGAATTTACACCAGATAATGAACGCGCAATTCCTTATCCTAAAATGATATATTTTGGTGATGGTGCAACAGACATTCCACCAATGAAAATCATCAAAGAACGTGGTGGACACGCAATTGCTGTTTATAAACCAAAAAGCAAAGATAAAAACAACGCAATCAAACTTCTCAATGATGGACGTGTGAACTTCGCACTCCCTGCTGACTATTCTGAAAACAAAGAAATTGACCATGTTGTTAAAACGATTCTTCTTAAAATTGCTACTGAAGTCAATTTGGAATATCTAAAAAATAAAGAAGAACTCAAAAAAACCAAAAAGAAATAAGCCAAAACCTAGTTTAATGCACAATCTGTATTATATATTTATATCTTTACTTGACAAATCTAGTAATAATTACTATTTTCATTTATAGTTTTAATATTAAATATATAGGAGTACATTAAATGTCTTTACTTAATAGTGTTGTTAAACCTTTCAGAGCAACTGCTTTTCATGGTGGAAAATTTGTGGAAGTTTCTGATGCAGACTTAAAAAACAAATGGTCTGTTGTTTTCTTCTATCCTGCAGATTTCACATTCGTTTGCCCAACAGAACTCGGTGACTTGGCAGATGTTTATGATGAGTTCAAAAAAATTGGTGTAGAAATTTATGCCGTTTCAACAGACACACATTTCACACACAAAGCGTGGCATGATCACTCTGACACAATTAAGAAAATTCAATATGTAATGATTGGCGACCCAACAGGTGCAATTTCTCGTAATTTTGAAGTTATGATTGAAGCAGCTGGTCTTGCTGAAAGAGGCACTTTTGTTATCAACCCTAAAGGCGAAATTAAAGTTATTGAACTAAATGACGGTAGTATTGGTCGCGATGCAAAAGAACTTCTTCGCAAAGTTAAGGCGGCTCAGTATGTTGAATCTCACCCAGGTGAAGTATGCCCTGCAAAATGGAAAGAAGGCGAACAAACTTTGAAACCATCTTTGGATTTGGTTGGTAAAATATAAGATATAAGAAATAGGAGATATTAGGTCTATGTTGGAATCGTCTATTAAAGAACAGTTGAAGTCATATCTTGAACTTTTAAAAGAAAATATTGTTTTACAATCCTCTCTTGATGAAACAAGTGCTTCATCAGAAATGAAAGAACTCTTAACCGAGATTGCTTCTCTTTCCGACAAAGTGACTTATGAAAACAATGGAAACGCTTCCCGGAGACCTTCTTTCTCCATTCTTAATCCTGAGAAAGAAATTAAAATAAATTTTGCTGCAATTCCACTTGGTCATGAATTTACTTCTCTTGTACTTGCTCTTTTGCAAGTGGGAGGACATCCTCTCAAAACTGAAGAAAAACTCGTAAATATGATTAAGAATATTAAGCAAAAATGTGAATTTACAACATATATTTCACTTAGTTGCCAAAACTGTCCAGATGTTGTTCAAGCCTTGAATATTATGTCTATTTTGAACCCGAATATCTCCAGTACAATTGTTGACGGTGCTTTGTTTAAGCAAGAAGTTGAAGAAAAAAATATTATGGCAGTGCCCAATGTTTATATCAATGGACAAGCTTTTTACCAGGGACGTATGAGTCTGGAAGAAATTTTGGATAAACTTGGAGCATTTGACAATCATTCAGTTGCAGAAGAAATTAATGCAAAAGAACCTTTTGACGTTCTTGTCGTTGGTGGTGGACCAGCTGGTTCTGCAGCAGCAATTTATTCTGCAAGAAAAGGGATTAGAACAGGCGTTGTTGCCGAACGTTTTGGTGGACAAATTCTCGACACTTTGGATATTGAAAACTTTATCTCTGTTCAAAAGACAGAAGGACCAAAACTTGCTTCTGCTCTTGAAGAACACGTTAAGTCTTATGAAGTTGATATTATAAGCACTCAAAAAGTTTCAAAAATTGAAGAAGAAAACAAAATTTTCAATGTACATTTAGAAAGTGGTGCCCACTTAAAAGCAAAATCTCTTATCCTGTCAACAGGTGCTAGATGGCGAAAGATGAATGTAAAAGGTGAAGAAGAATACCTCAAGAAAGGCATTGCATTTTGCCCACACTGTGACGGACCTTTGTTCAAAGGTAAAGATGTTGCTGTTGTTGGTGGTGGAAACTCTGGGATTGAAGCAGCTATTGACTTAGCAGGTATCACAAATCATGTTACTGTGCTGGAATTTATGGATGAATTGAAAGCTGATATTGTTTTGCAAAAGAAACTTTCAAGCTTACCAAATGTCACTGTTATTAAATCTGCACAAGTTGTAGAAGTTCATGGAGATGGGGCAAAACTCACTTCCATTGATTATCTAGATAGAAAAACAGAAACAAGACATAGCCTCAACTTGAGTGGTGTATTTGTTCAAATTGGGTTAATGCCAAATAGTGAATTCGTCAAAGATTTTGTGGATACAAACCAACGTGGCGAAATTATCATCAATGACAAATGTCAAACCTCAAAAGAAGGTATTATGGCAGCAGGTGATGTTAGTTCTGTACCATATAAACAAATCATTATTGCTATGGGCGAAGGTGCTAAAGCCTCCCTCTCCGCTTTTGATTATTTGATTAGGAAATAAATTTCCTAGCTAGAAATAAAAAAACTCTTTAGAATTTCTAAAGAGTTTTTTTTATTTTAACACATTGTTTAATAAACAACTTTTGTAAACATATATAAAAAACAAACTATACTTTCTTCAGATTATATTATACAACTGTATACATATCACTCTAGGAGAACACGAAATGATTTCATCAAAAGATTTAAAATCTCTTGTTGCTCAGAATCTTATCACACAAGAACAAGCAGAAAAAATTATGCTCATGGAACAAACTAAAAAACTTAGCTTGTTTTGGAAAATATTATTTGGGATATCAGCTTCTTTAATTGGATTAGGCATAATTTTGATTATTGGCTCAAACTGGGATGCTATTCCAAATGTAATAAAGTTATTCTTTAATTTCTCTATTTTTGCTGCGAGTTTATATGGGACATATTGGAGTATAATACAACAAAAAAAAACACCTTACAGAAATGTTTTTAGTCCTTTCATTTTTAATGATTGCAGCCTCAATTGGACTGATTGCACAAATTTATAATTTAGATGGAGGTTGGAAATCTTTTGCACTTTCTTGGGCAATTTTGAGTATTCCTTTTGTTCTTCTTAGTAGATTTATTACTTTTAACATTATCTGGATTTTATTATTATCCACGGGAATTGAATGGGATTTTTTAGAAAAACTTTTAAAAATATTAGACATGCCTTTAACAGCTATAATTACAGGAACAATTTTGTTTGGAGTGTTTAGTTATTTGGCAGAAAAACTATACATATATACAAAGAAAAAAATCATGTTATTCCATGCTTTTTCCCGTTTTGCTTTGTTTTGCATGTATTTTACTGCTGTTATTTTTGGCGGAAATTTAGGAATGTCATACTATTACAAATCTGCTGCTTTTGCTAATGCTTTTGTTTTTATATTTTTAGCAATCAGAATGACTATGTCATTTCTACAAAAAGACATGAATAGTTTCAGAAACAATGCCTTAATTACAGAATGTTATATTCTTTGGTTCTTTGTTTCAAGATTTGGAAATCTTCTTATTTCTGGACTTGGCTTTATTGTTGGAGGTATTTTACTTCTTGCCTTTATTTATTTACTAAAACATACTTCTAAACATATTAAAACAATGGAGGCATTTAATGAAAAATAATAAATTTTTAGCTCTTATATTATGCATTCCTTTTGTTTGTTTATTGAGTTGGTTAGCTGTTCTGACTTATCATAGTGAAACAGGTAAAACAGTGACTGTTTCTGTAATGGGTTATGACCCAAGAGATTTATTATCAGGCCACTATATCAGATATCAAATAGATTGGGCTAGAACAGATTGCGATCAATTTGACAAATCAATATGTCCTAGAAATGAATTCTGTGGGCAAAATCGCTGGAAAAATGCTTGTCGTTTTTACATTCCAGAGAAAAAAGCTAAAGAACTTGATGCTTTTTTCAGAAGAAGAAATGATAAATATCATTTTGAGGTGATTTATTCATATAAAAAAGAGCACAAACCAATTCCTAAAGAGTTACTGATTAACGGTCTCGATTGGCGTTCTTACGTTGAAAAAAACAAAATTGATTTATAACAAAATACAAGCTCTTTAGAATGTCTAAAGAGCTTGTATTTTATATGCAACGCCGACTCTTGAGGAAAATTTCCTACTGTTTCTGAGGAGCGTAAAATCACGATGATTATATTCAACTTGTCCATATAAAAGAATATGTTTAGAAAGAATATATCCTACATAAAGAGAAAAATTATAATCTAAGTTATTACTTTTATAACTATAAAAATCTCTGTTTTCAACTTTGTGTGAATAACAAGAAATTTCAGATTTCAAAGCATATAAAAAGTCATTTCTTTTTTTACTGAAGACCAAACCAACTCCAGAATAATAATTATTGCATTTCAGATTATTCGACATATTTCTGGAAAAGAATTCATTTCCCATTGTGCGATAACCTAAAGACAGATATGGAGCCAATAAAATATTACTCATATTATATTTTCCATACCCAACAACAACTTTATAATTTCTAAGATAACTGTCTCGCCATGATTCTAAATCAAGATCGATACCTAAATTCAGCTTAGATGAATGATAATACGTTTCTACTTTTTTTGCGTTTGAAACTTTTCCACTTGTAGCAGAATGAAAGATAACAGTGCTTTTTTGAGCATATACAATGGTCGTAAAAGCAAAAAATAAAATAATAAGATAGTTTTTCATAGAGATAATAATTTTAATTTGAGTATAAGGATAAAGATAAAATTATTTTTGTAAAGAAGATAAAATTTATTGAATATAATTATTTATCTTATATTCTAAATTTGAAGGTTACGAAATCTTTGTGAAATCGTTTGAAGTAATAATAACAAGTGACACCTTCCTCTCCGCAAGTTATCAAAATATAAATAGGAAAAATATATGCTTATTAAATATGGAAGCTTAATACTTGCTATAATTTTTGAAACAATCGCAACTTCTTTCTTAAAGCAATCTGAACAATTTACAAAACTTGTTCCAAGTATCATCACAATCACAGGATATATCTTGTCATTTTATTTTCTTTCAATCACAGTCAAAACCATTCCTATTGGAATTGTCTATGCAATTTGGAGCGGTGTTGGAATCTTTTTCATCGCAATGATAGGTCTTTTTGTCTTTAAGCAAACATTGGATGCTCCTGCTTGTATAGGGCTTGCTTTTATCGTCTCTGGTGTATTGATAATCAATCTGTTTTCCAAAACAGTTAGCCACTAAAAAACCTATAATTATCACTTGCAATATTTATAAAATAGTCCTATTAAATATGTAGTATTATTGGGGTGTCGCCAAGTGGTAAGGCATCGGTTTCTGGTACCGACATTCGAGGGTTCGAATCCTTCCACCCCAGCCATTATAAGAGTGTTTAGGCTTTTGCCTTGAACACTCTTATAATTTATTGTGAATTGAGATTTGAACCCGAAGTGAGGGTTCGAGTACAAGCAATAAGCGAGACGAAAGTTTTGATAATCCTAACAAAAAATTTATTGATTTGTATATACAATCAGCGTTATATATGACTGAAATTACAAAAAAATGTACAGAAGTGAAAAAATGAAAGTGATTTATCCTAATAATATTGAAAGATTTTTACAGACTCATTTTTTATGAAATTTTCATAAACACATTGAAAAAATCAGATCTTTCTTTTATAGTTTTTACTATAAATAAGTATATATAATACTACGAACTCTTTGCCTACATTATAATTTAAGGATTGAACGATGGAAATATTAGGTACTTTTATTGGTAAATTTATTTTTCTATTCATACTTTGGAAACTTATATTTGGAAGAAAAAAAGAAGAGTCTAAAAGACAAATATATCAACATGATAAGTATCCTGAAACAGGAAAAACACTTAATGGAGACAGTTATAATTTTGAAACTGAAAAAAAGAAAATAGAATCCGTTAAGGAACCTAAAAAAGAACTTTCTAAAACTCTTAATAATCCAAAGATAACTCCAAAAGAAGAAGTCAAGCTAGATAATATCCAGCAAAATATTTTCAATAAAATTGAAAAAGATAAAAAGAATATTTTCATCCAAGGTCAAGCTGGAACTGGAAAATCTACATTTATAAAATATCTAAAAGAAAATTCAGATAAAAAAATAGTTATTGCTTGCCCAACAGCTGTTGCCGCCATAAATATTGGAGGATCAACAATCCATTCAATTTTTCAAATTCCTCCTAAGGATTTTATAATATTAGATAGCTTAGAATTAAAAAGAAAACCTAGCCAAATTTTAAAAAATGCAGATTTATTAATAATTGACGAAGTATCTATGGTTAGACCTGATATGTTAGATGCTATAGATTTTTTATCTAAGAAGGCTAGAAATAGCAAAAAGCCCTTTGGTGGAATGCAAATCATTCTTATTGGTGATTTATGTCAACTACCTCCTGTAATTACAAGAAATGTATATGGGATATTCCAGAAAGAATATGGATATATGGAGACATATTTTTTTGATGCTAAATCATATAAAGATGGTAATTTTGAAAATGTAGAGTTTAAAAAAGTTTATAGACAAGAAGACCTTGACTTACTAAAACATCTTGAAAATATAAGAAAAAATTTTGAGATATATGATACTGTGGAATATTTTAATAGTGCTAAAATCAGAGATGAAAACATCTTAAAAACCGCAATTACGATTACTCCTAAAAGAGCCGTAGCTGAATATATAAATAACAGTAGGTTAAGTTCTTTAAATGGTGATGCTAAAACATATTCTTGCTTCACAAGTGGAAAATTTGCTGAAAGTGATTATCCAGCTCCTGGAGCATTAACACTAAAAAAAGGTGCTTTAATTATGTTTAATAAAAACAATTCTCCTTCTTGGATAAATGGTTCAAGTGGCATTATTGAAAAGCTCGGAGATAATGAAATAGATGTAAAGCTCAGCAATGGAAATATTGTATCTGTAAAAAGAGAAGAATGGAAAAAGTTTGAATATGAACATAATTTAGAAGAGAATAAAATAAAAGAAAAAGAAATAGGGTCTTTTAGACAGTTTCCACTCCAATTAGGATATGCACTAACAATTCATAAAGCTCAAGGGAAAACTCTTGATAAGGTTATTATAGAATTAGATAAAACGGGTGCCTTTGCTCATGGTCAAATGTATGTAGCCTTAAGTCGCACCCGTAAATTCTCAGATATGCACATAAAATATAACATAGATGAAACCGATATTATATTAGACAAACGTGTTTTGACGTTTTTAGAGAAGGAATAATAAAATGAACTGTTATCCAAGAGGATCAGAGTGAAGAAGATGGGACTTAGATGTGCATATTCCAAATGATGCAGTAAAGTTGATGAAGTTGAACTTCCCTTCGTTGTTGCGACTAGACTTCCAAAACCAATATGCTACGCTTGAACATTGTTATTAGAGGCAATGTTGTTATTACTCAGGATTTTTATTTTCTCTTTTTTCATTTTATACTTATCATATTAGTGTAGTTAAAATTGTAATATTTTTTAATTACCATAATTAACAGCTAATATCAACCGCATTACTATTTATACTCACCACATACAAAATATGATAAATCAGTTAACTCTTTCTCATATTTTTTCCTAATTACATCAACTGTCTCCAGCCAATAGCAATAAAATCCGCCTTTTAGGGTGTTTTTTTGTGATTAAGTTAGGTTTAAATTTATTTGTTAACCGTATCTTTTCTATAATTTTTCCAAAAAGAAATAAAGCCACCACTAAACATTTCTTGCTGATATCTCATATATGAATCAATTTGTTGAGGAGCCATAAATTGACATTCTGAAAACTCTGCTTTATCTATTGAAAACTCACCATCATATATTGTTTTAAAAATATGAACAATTCTACTACCTTTACCATCTTTTCTGATATGTTTAAAAAATGAAATTTTTTCCAATTTTTCGACATTTATTTCAATACCAATTTCTTCCTTTGCTTCTCGAACAGCAGAAAGTTCAGGACTATCTCCGGATGTGATGTGTCCAATTGCAGAAAACTTCCATTTTCCACCACTTGCTTTGTGTGCTGCTTCTTTGCAAAGCAAAATATCTCCTTTGCTATTAAAAACAAGTACACCCGCAATTCGTCCTGTAAGCCCTTTTTTATCAATTTCAGAACGTAATATCTGTCCTAAAACATTGTCATTATCATCAACATAATCAAGCAACTCTTCAGCCATTTTCACTTCCTTCAAAATTATCATAGTATCGTAATCAAATAAACAATATTTGGCAAGCCTACAAAAGAAAAACCTCTCGAATGAGAGGCTTTTTTTATTTAGAATATTCATTATTCACTATTTATTTATCTTACTTACCTAAGAAAGTAATCTATTTATCGTTCCGATATCTCGTTTTGCCGTTCCTATATCCTGTGTCATTCCAACTCTAGTTTTTGTCATTCCCGAGAAATCGGGAATCCATCTTCTTTGTTTATCATTTTCATATCTAGTTATGTCATTCCCAGCTTGACTGGGAATCTATTT